>DAOTNF010000001.1:0-273101 GCA_035450685.1 Candidatus Cloacimonadota bacterium
GGCCCGGGATGACACGGTATAGAGTCTGATGGGGCTTGTTTTTGGGGCTCCTTTCCACCATTTCACCTTTCCACCTTTCCACCTCCAAAATACCTTTCCACCTATCGTAGCACCTATATATATGGGGGGATGGTCCTCATTTGCATCACCCTCCCCGGCCTTAGTCTTCCTTGGGTCAACCTTATAATTTATAAGGATGACCTAAGGATGATGGCTCCAAATCCAGTAGCAGCAAAGGAGGGCGGTATGCAGGAGTTTGAGAAACATACACGCCAAAATGAGCGATTAGAGTATTTGGTATCAGCGGATGATGGCGAGTTTGCCGCGCGCGATGTCTCCATCCATTTCGATTAAGTAGAAATAGACTCCCGAAGAGACGTTAACGCCGTCTCCGTTTTTGAGGTTCCACATCCATTTATTGTTACCCTGAAGGGGATCGAAGGGCCCGATGGCGCCGGAATAGATGAGGTTTCCGCTGGTGCTGAAGATCTTGATGCGTACCTTTTTATGGGGCGGGAAGTTGGCAAAGTAGCAGTAGGGGTTTTCTTTTGCCAATACCGGATTGGGGAAGACAACCACGGATTCCAGGTTTTTGGTGTTGATCAGGTTGAAGCGGGCTACGTTGTATTGGGGCGAGATCACGTTTCCTGCCAGATCACGTAAGTTGCTGATCCGCAGATAGTAGGCAGAGGTGGAAAACTTAATGGGCCCGGCAAGGGTCACCAGCAGTTCGTCGTCGCGGTGGCTCACCGAGAGCAGGGTGTTGTCGGCATCGGTGGTGGGGCAGGTCAAATGATAGTTGTCCAGCCGCTCCGGATTGGGATTTTCCGGCAGCAGCGATTCGCTGAACTTGATCAGAACGGATGTGCCATTGGGCTGAACGGTGGCGGAAAGCACCCGCGGCTGCTCGGTGTCCTCAAAGTAGGGGAACTGGCAGCTTAAAGAATTGATCTTGATGCCTGCCGCGCTTTTCAGATTGTGCATCTGCAGGGTAAAATCCTCACCGATCACAGGCAGGGGCTTGTTGAAGCGCAGATGCAGCCCGGTGTTGCCGTCCACGCCGTTCACGGAGGAAGGGTTGTCCATGCCGTGGCTGAGGAAAAAGAGGGTGGGATTGAGGTTGGATGATGCCATGGGACAATCGAAAAACACGCGTATCTCGTTGGCGCTGACCATCCCGGAGCGTTCCATTACCAATTGGGGCACCGGGTTGGGGGTGGCGCTGATCCAGGGGGTTGGCACGCTTTCGGGAGGACTGTAAGCGTTGTTTACAGCGGTGACCCTGTATTTATATGTTTGTCCCTCAGAAAGATCCACATCCATATAGCTATCCGAGACAACATTGTCTGCCAGCATGACCACCTGTCCGTCTGGATCCTGACGGTAGAGCCGGAAATAATCCGCATTGCAGGTCAGCCAGGTCAGGTGCACAGTGGCGTGATCCATTGGCGTGGCGAGGAAGTTAACCGGACTGGGAGGGCCGGTGAAGGGTTCCTGCCGCTTCCACTGCACGGCCCGGATCGTATCCGGCGCAACTTCGTAATTGGTGAGGAACCAGGGCGAACCGTTGCTGTCGCGCGTGGCGAGGATTCTGTAGGTCTGATAGCTATTGTCGTGGAAGATTGGCTTGAACTTGTAGTCTATGTATTTGATAATATAGAGGTTTGGCGCAATGGCCAGGATTATCTCGTCCTTGCCGTCGTCGTCCACGTCCATGGCTTGGATGGCGTTTTGGGAGATCACTTCATTGAACATCAAATGGCCCATGCTGCTGTAATAGTTGTTGCCGTTGCTCCTGAAGCCCTCAAAATACCAGAAATTGCGGTTTGGATCCAGCACATCCCGGTAGTATCCGCCCACCATAAAGTCCTGCACCCCATTGCCATCGAAGTCCCCGCTGGTGATGCTGTAGGTATTGGCCACAGGCAGGCGGGTGGACCAGGTCAGTTCGTGGAGATTATCGTTTCTGATCTCAAACATCATCACGTCGCCATCGGTGTCGGCTGTAAGAATGTCAAGGTAGTTGTCATTGTCAAAATTATTTACAGTGATGGTCGGCACAAAAGTGTTGCGCATGTTGGTGGGGCTGGTGTTGAGCAATTTGTTCTTGGCCAAAAAGGTATTTCCGCTGCGCTTGTAAGCCTGGATTATCCTTTGTGTGGGCAGGTCCTTGACCAGGAGCAGGTCCTGGATGCCATCCCCAGAGTAGTCGGCAATGGTGCCTCCGGTCACGGATGCTTCCTCCCAGAGGGGCAGGTTTGGATACTGGCTCAAGCCATGGCTTTCCAGGATCACGGCGGTGTCCCCCCTCAACATCAGGATCTCCTGCCCGGTATTGTTGGTGTCGCCGGCGCCCAACAGCCAGAAGCTGTCGTTGAAGGAGTGGCTTACCACATGCCCTCCCGGCTGGGGCTGATAAGCCGAAACGTTGCCATAGCCGCTGGCGGGGATTTCCATGGCCAGATACTCGGGCAGGCCATCCGAATTGTAATCAAACGTATAGTTCAGGGGCACGCGGGGATTTCCCACTTCCTCCCATTCAAATCCATGCACCGGTATGGATTCGTAGGCGATGTTGGTAAAGTTGTTGATCAAACCGGAATGCAGGCTGAGGTTGCTGTTGTTGGTTGCCTTGTATTCGATGCCGATTGGGCCTTCGGGAATTGTGGGTGGGAGAGACCAGACGTGCAGAGTGTCCAGTTTGGTGCTGTAACAGCGGTGCAGACTGGAATCGGAGGCATGCACCAGCAGTTCGCTGATGACTGGTTCATCAAAGACCGCGGAGATGTAATAACGCAGGTTTTGCCTGTCGTAGCGCTTGAAAGACTGGAGCGAGCCCTCTTTGAGCTGCGGGATGGTGGTGTCGTAGGTCAGATTCCGGAAATACGGGTATTTGCCGCCGCCGCGTTTGTGGTATTCAATGCGCAGTTTGTAGTCTCCCTCGGGAAAGCCCTCGGGGATGTAAAAGTAAGCCAGAGAATCGTTGATCACCGGGTTGGTGTGATACACCGGATAGTTGGTGTGTTCGGTCACGTCATACCAATCCAACTGGGTGGGATTTTTGGCGCCGGAATACATCACCGAGTAGCGGAAGAGATCGCTGCCGCAGACAGTTCCATCAATCCTGGTGCTGCCGGTCAGGCCAAAATGCTCGGCAGGATTGTCGATGTAAACCAGGGGTGGGTTGGCATTTTCAAGCAGCTTCTGGATGTTTAGCAAGCCGTGGCCATACTGGGTATCGACGCCTGCGGGGCCCAGGTCATCGGTGGCAGAAAGCATGCGGGCTCTCACTTCAGCCGGGCTTAGGTCAGGATGCAGGGAAAGCAGCAGCGCGGCCGCTCCGGCCACAAAGGGAGATGACATGGAGGTTCCGCTCTGCTCGTAATAAAGCTGGTCAGGTTCCAGGCGATAGGTGCTGAGTATCAAATCCCCCGGGGCAACCAGCTCCATATCCGCTCCATAGCTTGAGAAACCGGAGAGGTTGAGGCTGCGGTTCACCGATCCTACGGCGATCACAGTGGATAACTTGGCAGGATAACTTAGGTAGGGGCCGGGATCGTTCCCCGCGGATGCGACGAGGGTGACGCCCTTGTCGTAAGCATAGGCGCAGGCATCGCCGATGATGGGTGAGTAGGCTGGATCGCCCCAGCTCATATTGATCACGTGGCAGCCGTTATCGGCGGCATACACGATGGCGGAAGCGGCGTCGTCATCCTGCAAGGTGCCCTGGCCGCCGGTGGTTCTGAATCCTGCCCGGATGGGCATCAGGCTCACATTCCAGGCCACGCCCGCGATGCCGATGCCGTTGTTGCCGACCGCTCCAATAATTCCGGCCACGTGGGTGCCGTGGAAGTTCTCGTCCGTCACGTCGTTGTCGGGTTCCAGATAGTCGCCGATGGCGACATCGGCAAACTCCGGGGCATCGGTGAAGTCCCATCCGTGCACATCGTCTATATAGCCGTTTTGGTCGTTGTCTATGCCGTCTCCCGGAATCTCGCCCGGGTTTACCCAGATGTTGGCAGCCAGGTCGGGGTGTTCGATCAGGCAGCCGGAGTCCACCACTCCCACTACCACCATTTTGCTGCCGGTGGCGTAGTTCCAGGCTTGGGGACTGGAAACGTCGTCATGGAATTGCAGGTGATAGAGGGGGTCGTTGGGTGTCACGTGCAGCTTTCTGAGATAATTCGGCTGCACATATTCGATGCCGGGAAAGCTGAGTTTGCCGTTGATCAAGGCATCCCAGTCCGGTTCGTTTGTTACTGTTGCCAGGAAGTATTGGGGGCTGTGCATTGCCTTGATGGGGCGGAGGTTGTGGGCGTCAAGCTGGTTCAGGTAGCTGTCGAATGCAGTCAGTCCGGTGCGGTCGGATTTCACCTCCATGGGCAGTGAGGTTTTAAAGATAATCTGGCCGGGAGTAATGACCGTAGCGACAACGGGGGCAGCGATCAGGATCAGAAGCAGCAGGATCAGACAACAGTGTTTCATTGTTTCAACCGATTAAAAATTGTAGGATAGTCCTACGGAATGGACGTCGTTTAGCCTGTCCGAAAACATCGCCCAGCCGTAATCCACGCCGATATTCTTCCAACGCAGTCCAAAACCTGCGCACAGGTCTTCCGCGTCATAATTGATCTTATAACCCAGGCGCAGCAGCACGAGTTGATCGTAAAAACCAAATTCCGTGCTCACGCTTGCCTTCCAGTTTTCGTTCACGGCCTTGACCCCGCTGGCTTCCAGCATGATGTCGTAGCGGTTAAACCTGAAGTTGTGGCCCAGATCCAGCTCAAAGCTGGGGGAAAACCTGGTCTTGACCTCATTCATGGCTGTGGACAGTCCCAGATTGCGCGCGGAGGCGGAGAGGCTGGTGTTTTTAAGGGGAGGCAGCCAGGTGAGGCCCCAATCTGTATGCACTCCCAGGCTGGAGTCCGAATTCAGCTTCTCATAGACCACGCCCGCATTCGCACCCACATACAAACTTGGAACGATCCTCACCGCGTAATTGGCCATCAGATCCAGATCCAGGGGAGTATAGGTGCCGATGATGGCTCCGGCGTCGTCCCTGTTTTCCAGACTGCCATAGTCCATTACCCGCATTGCCAGCCCGAAATGCTGTTTGCGGGTGGAATAGGAGTAGTAGAGGTTGTTGTAGTTTATATCTGCCAGCCAGGCTGTGTAGCTGGCACCCAGGCTGCGGTGGGCATTCAAGGCTCCGCTTGCGGGTTGGTGGATGAAAGACGCCAACGCGTTGGGCGAGTGTATTCCGCGTCCCGCCAGGGCCAAAGCCACTGGATTGGTGCTCACGTCCAGGAACTGGTAGCCATACTGGCCCGCGTTGTCCGGTATTCCAGCGCTGAGGGAGGCGATTCCCAACAGGCAGATGCTGACGATTAAAGATAATCTATACACGCTAAAACTCCTTACTTCTCGATGGCAAATTTGATCCGGCGTGTGTCCAGGCCGGCTGAGACCACGGCGATGTAAACACCGGATGCCAGCTTTTGGGGTGAAATATCCAATGGCCCACTGTTGGCAAGATAGGCTCTGCCCTCCCGCTTTTCCTGGTGCACCAGATTTCCCGAGATATCGTAAATCCTGATAGTGATCTGCGTATCGCGGCTGGTCATCGCGTTGAGCGACAGGACGGCGCCACTTGCCTCGTTTACATACAGTTTCTTATATGGATTGGGATAGATATAGACCTGCCCATCCACAAATACATTGCTGGTCTTGAACTGGTTTACCAAACCTGTGTTATCGATGCTTGCCGTGCGGGAAAGATTTGCCCAGGCATGCAGCCACTTGCCTTCGAGAGCCTGTTCCTGCAGGTTGGGCAGCGGAGCGCGGAAGACAGTTCCGTTGTCCGCGGCGACCCAGGCATAGGCTGTTCCCGAGTTGTCCCGGCCCAAAACGGGCAGGTTGCGGCTGGAAAACCTGAACGAGGAAGGGAAGCCCCGCTTGACCTTAAAGTCATGTTCCCAGATCAGCAGGCGGTTGTGAGAGAAATTGCCAATGATCTCATTTTTGCCGTCCCCATCCAGATCCACCGCATAAACTCCCGCGGAAAACGCCAGGCTGTCCGAGGCTGCCCTTTCCAGTTGCGCGGGGCTCATTCTGACGCCTGAGTAATCGATCACGGCAAAACCTGAATCCGAGCTTATTAACAAATCCAGGATGCCGTTCCCATCCCAATCCGCGATGCTCAAAGGGGCGGTGCTGTGCATGTCGTGCACATAGGGGAATCCCTCCACCGGAGCCAGGTTCTCATCGTAGAGGTAAACCGAATTGGCAAACTGGACGATCAGCTCCCCGCTTCGACTGGCTGGCAGGATGGGGGCTTTGAACACCCCCACCAAAACGGAGTCAGGCGGGATGCCCAGCGGAGTGTCTTTTAGATCGCCATTGGTGGTGTTGTATTTCCACAATTGATAAAAGTTGTTTTGCTGGGCTGTCGTGATATATAGCTGGTTACGGAACAGCACCATGTTGGCCACGATGGGCGCATCAAAATCCGCAACGACCTGGGCCTCGCCGGGAGCGTTCTTGTCCAGGGCCACCAGGCAGCCCTCGCCGTTGCTTCCGTTAAAGGGAAGATACAGCTTGTCGCCGCCGTCCACGGGGTGGCTGGCCCAGCTACGGCTCATGTCGGTATAGATGTATTGGCTGCCATCCTTATCCAGCCTGCAAAGCCGGGTCAGATTATCCCTTTGGAGCGGCAGATAGAAATCCTGTCCATCCCAGATGTAGTCTGCCGCCAAATCCAGCGGGAGTTGCAAGGGGAAACCGGGAAGCTGCTTGTAGCCTGACAGCTGGCTGTCGTAAGTCCAGGCAAAGACCTGTCCGTCGGGCTGGGGATAGATCAGATCCTTTCCGGGTTCCGTGTCAAACTCGACCAGGCAGGCTCCGAAAGGATTGGGGCCGCTATAGCCTGTTGTCAGGCTCCAGCCGAATCTGACCGAGAAAGACATCTGGTTGCCGCTGGCGCCGATGTCGTAAATCTCCAGGGGAATGCCGCCGTAGTAACTGGCAGCCGTGGGCAGGGATATGAGGCCGTTGTGGGAGGCTTCGCCAAAATAGTCGTTGTTGCCCGCCCTGAAAGCGTCGTAGGGACCACCATACATATAGGTGTGGATCGCTGAACTGTCCAGGTTTTGAAAGCCATCCGCCTCTTCCAGATCGACTCCTTTGTGGGAGGCATCCGCGTTCACCGTATTCATGTCGAAATTGGGAACAAAATTGTTGGCTATCACATGCTCATCGATATGCCAGATCAGGATGCCCGATCCATCGACGGGCATAGGATGGCCCGGAGGGATGGGGCCGCCAAGGCCTGGCAGCATAAAATCCCACTCGCTGTCGCGATAGCGGTTTTTCATGAAATTGAAGAAGGGGATCAGCGATTCGTCTTCCGGCGTATTGGGATTGTCGGGATAGTAGTCCTGTTCCCCGTGGGGCAGCAGGGTGAAGGAATAGCTGGGCTGATTGGTGATGGGATCGACGCTGCCGTCAGGGTTTTGCTGGCGGTTTTCCAGCAGGAAATATTCGGTGGCGGATATGGGCACTTTATAGACCCGCTTGGCCAGGGGAGAGTGGTTCAGAAAGTAGTCGATCTGCAGGTTGGAGGCGTCTTCCGTGACCGTAATGGGGTTTTCCCAGCCCAGGTGGGTTCTGCCCCAGGCACCGATCTGGGCTGGCACATAACCGTTGGCGTTCCACACGCCGGTGCCCATCAGATCCCAGTTGCCCACGCCTTGCGATGCGCCGTTGCCGGAGTAGTTGTCATAGAGGGTTGGCAGCCCCAGCATGTGCCCCACCTGCTGTGCGAGCACGCCATACATGCTGAAAAGATAGTTTGGGGCGTTATCTTCGCCTTCACCGGGGAAGTAATCCTGAAATTCGCTCTCCGGAACGATGCCCATGCTGGACACAAAAACCCCGTCGTCGGTGGGGATACCGGCATAACTGTCGTTTTCCGGATCCAGATAGTATTGGAGGCGTTTACGTGTGAGATAGGTGGACCAGATGTTTTCAGTGCGGGATTTATTCAGATCCGATTCCTGGCCTGGCCCCGCGTGAAAAACAATGATCCCGCCATACTGGCTGAAGTCCACCACCGGATCAACCATCTGGATCAGGGTTTGGGCGAACTCCCCCCGTTTGACGTCGGTGGTGTCCGGGCTGTCCTCGCCGTAGTAGGCCATGGTTTTGGGTAGGGTGATGACATCCGGATGCAGATGGTATTGCAGCAGATACTGGCTGTGTGAGGCATCCAGGAAGAAGTCGCTCACATGCACCATCCAGCGGTCGAAGAAATTATAGTCGTGGGGAAGATAATCGGGATACTCAGCCGTTTGCTGAAACTGGCGGTCGCTAAACTGCACCCTGAGCACCAGGAAATTGTTGGGCAAGGTCCTGACAGTCTGCAAGCTGCCTGTGGATGTGCGGGAGGGAGGCTCCAGCAGCGTGGCTTGAAAACCGGGCGGTAAACTTTCACACAAAGGGTGCGGAGGCACCATCGCGGCCAGCAATCCCACAAAGCCGGCCAGGATTATCAGGCATAGAATCGCTTTCGTTTGAGAAGGCATTCAGGTCTCCCTGGTATCGTAATATTTGATAAAGATACTAATCAACCCGGCGCTGCTCTTTTGCATACCCGCCATCATAAAAGCCAATAATTAAGTCCGGCGGCTCATGTCAACAAAAAAAACCCGCCTCAGACTTCGGATATCAAGCTGTGAGACGGGCAAGAGCGAATATATGTTACCTAAACAGGTCTGCTATAAAGACTTTCCTGCCAGGAAATCCGCTTCGTTGCACTTGCAGATCGTGGCAAACTCATACTTTGGAGTCCAACCGGCGGAGCCTTTTCTGCGGTTGACTATCGCTTTGATCCTTTTCATTTCGGTGTTGCACACCGGGCACATCACTTTACCTTCGGTTGAAAGCTCGTGGGCCACCTTGGCGGTGAAAGATTTAACTTTTCCCATTGTTTCCTCTCTATGGTCCGGTTGTTCGGACTTTCCTTATTTAATTAGCTCGTTCAATGTATTCGCCGGAACGGGTGTCGATCTTGACCTTGTCGCCCACTTCCACAAAGAAGGGGACAGTCAGGCGCAGCCCGGTTTCGGTGAACGCGTTTTTACCGCCGCCGGAGGCGGTGTTGCCTTTGACGTTGGGTTCGCATTCCGTGATGGTCTGAACCACTGTGACCGGCAGCTCCAGGCCCATGATCTCGCCGTCGGGCGCAAACAACACGGTCACTTCCATGTTTTCAAGCATCAGCTTGTCGTTATCGCCGATTGTGGCGGCATCCATGTGCATCTGCTCGTAAGTTTCGGTGTCCATCATGATATAGAAGGCGCCATCGTGATAGAGATACTCCATCTTCCTGCGTTCCACACGCACTTCGTTGAAGGTGTCGCTCTCGCGGAAGGTGTTTTCCAACACTCTGCCGCTACGCACGTTCTTGAGTTTGGTGCGCATAAAGGCAGGGCCTTTACCGGGTTTCACATGTAAAAACTCAACCACCTCATAGAGGTCGTCGCGCCATTCAATGATCATGCCATTTCTGATATCAGACATCGAAGCCATATCTTTATTCCTTGGATATTTATCTTGAATTAGCCATAAATTCTCAGCAGGGGTTTTTGGCAAGAAATTTCTTTGTCCTCTCCCTCCTGCCTGCCGCCAAAGGCTGGCGCGATTCCCGCATCCGGCACGGAGTTACCTGCCACGGCAACCTGCCATGAACCCGGCACAGGTTTCTGCCTTGGGCCTCATATCAAACCCGGCTTCCACCGTGGGTCAACCTTAGGTCAACCTTAACTTTTATAAGGATGACCTAAGGAAGATTGGTCAAGCTGTTGTGGCCCAAAATGATAGGTATATGGGACAGGGAAGGGTGGGGGAGAGCAGGGGCAGGCAGAATGAGTGGCCAGGCGATTGCCGGACATGGAGATATAAAGATGGTTACCCCAAAAAAACGATACGGGGAAGCGGGCAAGAAAAAACCCCGCTTTGCGCGGGGTTTAAGACAGCTTGCCGTGAGGCTTAATCGCCGATGATATCCTCGGGGACCCTGCCCTGCAGGGAGTCCAGCATGAACTGTGCGGATTCGTTCAATTCGCCGCTGGGATACTTTTTGAGAAATTCTCCGAAGAGTTTGATGGCGCGGGCTTCGTCTTTCAGTTCCTCCGCAATGGTAAAGGCTTTCATGAAGGAGGCGCGATAGTCGTCAGCGCCGTTGGGGTAATTGGCGATAATCTGGTCGTAGTAAGTGATGGAATCCTTAAAGTTACGTTGCCGTGCCGCGTTGTCTGCCAGATTGAATAGCTCTTCCGCGGAAAGTTCCAGCTTGACACGTTCCGGATATTTGACCATATTGAATTCCGTAAATAGTTGCTGCGTAACTTCTTCCTGGCGGGCTGCCTGGCGTTCCTTTTTCAGGGTGCCATAGATGCGGGGTTCGATATCGGTGAAGCTTTGCGTCAGTGGCGGTGTTTCCTTCAAGATCCTGAAGAACACGATATCTCCCCGGGAAGTCTTGAACACCGGACTGACCCAGCCTATGGGATTGTCCCACACCATGTCGTTAAAGCTCTTGTCGGGTCCGATGCCGGTGATGATGCCATTATGGTAGATATTGTCCAGCAAAGCCAGCTTGGGTTTGTCCGATTTCTTTTCGATCAGTTCGTTGATGGCTTTCTCGTTGTTTTTCTTAACATATTTATTGTAAGACTTGAGGGCTTTTTTGGCGTCCTTTTCGTTTTTAAACCATAGCGCCTGGATGGAGCGGTTGGCCGGAGTGGTAAAGTCATCCAGATGCGCGTCATAATAAGCCCTGGTATCTTCGGAAGAAATATGCAGGGAATCCGTGACCAGTGCGCGGAAGGTGGTGTTCAGGATATAATAGCGTTTCATCTGCTGGAAGTCATCGTTGTCCTGCAGATATTTGGTATAGTTTTGCGCTTTTGCTTCGGTGGTGAGCAGGCGGCGCACCAGTTCCTGATTCACCAGTTGCCTGGGCCCCTCGCCCTTGGTGATGAACATCTGTTCCTGGGGAGAGAGTTTTTTGAAGCTGTCCAGGACATCGGCAATCGTTATATTGAGTTGGGGATTGGGAGATGAAACCAGGATCTGGCTTTCGATGTCGGCATTTTTATCCATGGCTCCCAAGTCGATCTGGCTGACCAGGGTGCTGTCGGTAACCACTTTGTATTTGAGCTTCAGGCTGTCGGTCAGGTCGTCCAGCATGCGGGATTCCACGCCGGGGCGGGTGCGCTGCTCAAGTTCCGGCAATACTTCCTGGAAAGATTTTTGCCTGCCGGGCACGTGTTCCAGTTTGGTAAAGACATGCCAGCCGCTGCCGGTCTGGATCGGGCCGTGAAAGCTGGTGGTGTCGGTAACTGCTTCGGAGATGAGTTGTTCCAGCTCAAGATCGTTGCCGATCCCGGGGATGTTTCCGTTAAGGCGGATGTTCTTGATCAAGCCCTTGAGTCCCTTGGCATAGGTGTTGATATTGTATTTTTCCGAAACCGTCGCGAAGGGCGTTCCGTCTTTCAGTTCTTTAAGAGCTTTTTGGGCGGTGGCTTCGTCAGCCGCCTGAATGTATTTAATGGTAAGATTGGGATAAAGGTAAAAAGCCTGTTTGTTGTCATCGTAATATTTCTGTTTGTCTGCTTCGGTGATCACCAGCAGGTCGCTGATGTTTCTTTTGTAAAACTCCTGCAGTAAAAACTGGTCGGTGCCGGTTTCGATTTTCTGCATGACTTCCGGGTCTTTATCCATTTCCATTTGCAATGCTTTCTGCATAAAGGCAGCTTCCACCGCCATGATGTCCAGCACCTGGATCTGCCCCTCGACGGTTTTGTATCTGCCCTGGGCGTTGGGAGGGAGTTTGGAGATTTTGTTATCGAGTTCCTGCCGGGTGATCATTCCGCCGTCATATTCGGCCAGGACGTCATCGGAGTTGATCAGGTTTGCGGTGGTAACTTTGGTGGGTTGGGTTTTCGCGGCAAAGCATAGCGCCAGGCTCAATAATGTTATGAGCAATATCGGCAGCTTTTTGGATCGGGTCATTTTATACTCCTTACAAATATGCATTTTTACACAAGCGCAAAGAAAAGAGTGGACAGCTACGCGTCAAGGAATTTTATTGGAACCGGCAGGGACTTACAATTTACCCTGGATTTGGCACATATCGTGCTTTACAATAATGATAATGAGAAAATACATTCCGTTAGGAGGAAGACAAATGCTCAGTAAACTGAAACAACAAAAGGGGTTTACCCTGATCGAGATTCTGGTGGTGGTGATCATCGTCGCCATCCTGGCAGCCCTGGCTGTTCCCCGCTATCTCCGCTATGTGGAAAAATCCCGTTCAACAGAGGCTCAAACCGCCATCAGCGCAATCCGCAAAACCTATGACGTGTATATGCAAACCAATGGAAGCACCGCAGATTTCACCATCGAAAGAGCGATGAAAGAGACCAAGCTTGGTGAAAGCACTGTCAAAAACTGGAAATTCGACGTTACCGGCAACCCGCCCAAAAAGATCATTGCCACATCCACCGAAGACTTCCCCGGCGGAGCAGACAAACAGGTGTGGTATGACGTAGATGAAGCAAAATTCCATGGCTACGGAGTGGACCAGTGGACCGACCCGAACACCGGAGGTCTGGAATCTGACTCTGAATAACCAGGAGAGTTTAAGTTGACTATCCACGAATTATTGCGCTTTACCGCAGAAGCGGGAGCGTCTGACCTGCATATCGCCGCGGGCGCGCACCCCATGGTGCGCGTCAACGGCAAAATGAAGCGGCTGAACCTGCCGATACTCTCGGTTGAAGAAGTGGAAAAACTGGTCTTTGGAGTGATGAACGAGGTTCAACAAACCATGTTCAAGGAAAATCTGGAGATCGACTTTTCCACCAAGCTCACTAACGATGTACGCTTTCGTGTCAACGCGTTTCACCAGATCAATGGCATTTCCGCAGCCTTCCGCGTGATCCCCAACGAGATCAAAAGCTATGAAGAACTGCATTTGCCGGATATTCTGAAACGCCTCACCCAAAAAGAGAAAGGGCTGATTCTGGTCACCGGTCCCACGGGTAGCGGAAAATCCACCACCCTGGCCACCATGATCGACTCGATCAACGATAACAGAAGCTGTCATATCATCACAATCGAAGACCCCATCGAGTTTGTGCATCGCAGCAAGAACAGTCTGATCAACCAGCGTGAGCTGGGACACGATACCTGGAGCTTCACCGCGGCGCTAAGAAGTGCCCTGCGCGAAGATCCGGACGTGATCCTGGTGGGTGAAATGCGTGACCTGGAGACAGTGTCGCTTGCGTTGACAGCAGCCGAGACCGGACACCTTGTGTTTGCAACCCTGCACACTGGCAGTTGCACCAAATCCATCGACCGTATCATTGACATGTTTCCCAAGGAACAACAGCAACAGGTGCGCTCGATGCTTTCGGAATCTCTGGAAGCAGTGCTTTCCCAGACCCTGCTGCCCACCAAGGACGGCAAAGGCCGGGTTCCCGCCCTGGAGATAATGGTGGCCAACGCCGCGGTGCGCAACCTGATCCGCGAGGAGAAAACATATCAGATACCCTCGATCATTCAGGCCAGCACCAAGGAAGGTATGCAGACCCGTGACCAGTCGCTGTATAACCTGGTGATGAACAATCTGGTGGAACGCACAATCGCCGAGGAATTTGCCGACAATCCAAAGCAGTTTGCTTCCGGAGCCGGATTTTCTTGATGCCCGGTTTGGAGAGAAGCATGGACAACAAGGCAAACAGCAGGGCGTTCGGGCTCCTGCGCGCCCAGGGCGGTTTCACCCTGGTAGAGGCCCTGGTGCTCACTCTGGTGATCGTGATCCTGGTGGTCAGCGTATATATCGGCGTTGTATATGCCGAGAAGCAACTGCTGGTCAATTATCGTGACAGAGTGGCCACGCTGCTGGTGGCAGGCGAACTGGAGATGGAGTATTACCGCAGTTCGCGCAGGCGGCCGTTCGAGCTTCAACAAGCCAGGGAATATGTCCTGGATGACATCGGTAAAACCGAAACCCTGAAAGGGCGCATGACCATCGAACTGAAGCATGGGGAAGAAAGCTCCAATGAACAGGTGATCAAATACCAGATCCTGGAAGCAACCTTCAGATGGATGGACACCACAACCAAGAAAGAACGCTACATCCGCATGCGTGAAGATTATTTTGCCATATGACGAAAAGAGTTAAACCGATCCCCGGTTTCAGACACCCGGAAAGGGGAATGACACTTGTGGAGATGATCGTAGTTATGGTCATCTCCACCTTGCTGATAATGATTTCCGCTTTGGGGATCGGGCTGTTCTTGCGTAAATACAAAGAACTGAACGCCTGGGCGGAATTGCAAAAAGAAGCTTGGGAATGCCTGAGCACGATCAAGAACGGAGTGCCGGTCGGAACTGGCCTCAATACAGAGTTTATCGGAGTGACCAACGCCCTGCAGCTCAGACTGATGAACACGGCTACCAATTCAGGAACCTACTTGAGGATCACCCCGCCTTCTGACCGGGGCTTGAATACATCGGAATATGCCCTGTTCTATCTATACGATGGCGCGGTCCGCTGTTCTTACCTGCACAAGGGTTACCAGCCAGCTACGCCGCTGTATCTTTTCCCTACCAAAAAGAACAAAGACAAGATAATAGTTGACAAGTTCTTGATTACCAAGATTAACCGGGAGCAGGACTTGCTGGCCATCCAAGTGGAGTTGGAAGGCAGGGTCAAGACTGGAACCAATAATTTCAGAAAGGTAAAGTTCAAGACCAAGATGGTGAAAAAATGATCAAAGTTCCGGCTCCGGACAAGGAGGTGACATGCTGAAGATGTTTAAAAACCCCAATGGAAACATTGCGATAGCGATGCTGTTGGTGGTATTCGGAGCAATGTCCGGTTTTACACTCAGCAGCCTGGCGATGCGAGACGCGGTCGCTTTCCAGTATGATTTTGAATCTGTGCAAAGCATGATCCTGTTGCGCAGTGAATCTTTTCGCGGCCAGAGAATCGCGCAGAGACTGGGGAATATATTGGTTCCCGTGCGCACTTCCGTGCGCTATGTGCCGGTGACAAACTCAGCCTTAAAAAAGACTTTTGTGATCCAGTCCCAGCTTAGCCGCGGGGGTTTGGTCGCGGTTGACAGTGATGTGGTGATGGGAGACCAGAAACAGATTACCCAGATCCGTTCGCTGGTTAAATCCAAGGCAGGAACGGGCCCTTCGGTTTTTTACAGCCCCAAGTTCTCCCTGATCCGTAAGTATGGAGTTTACACGCTGGAGAGCGAAACCTTCGCCAAGTTCATGTATTTTACCGATACGGACGAATCCACCAATGAAACCCCGGTTTACTTTTACGGCCCCGACCTTATCTATGGCAGGGTGCACAGCAACAGCGATATCTGGATCAAGCAGGCGGGCGGCGGCAGCAATGGCGGTTGGCCCACGTTTTATGGCTGGGTTACCACCGCTGGTGAGATCCAGTCATTTTCGGGATCATACTCTGAACAGCAGATTTTCCGAGGGGGGCTTGCTGAGGGATATCCCTATACGATATTCCCTGAAGAAGCCACCACGCTCAAAACCAACGCCGACCGTGTGGGGCCGAACAATGATCCCAACCTGATCATGATGGTGGTGGTCAATGGCAGCAGCTATTCAGCTTATTCTGGCACTATACAACCACCGGAGGTGGATACCTGCGGTGTGTACAACCCGTTTCCCCCCTACAATCCGAACACCTTCCAATACTTGAACAGATATGCCGTGAGGGACACCATCTGGTCAACCCAACCCTCGGGCACTGCCCACAACAAATCCAAGTGGGTCGATAACAAGCTGTGGCTGATGGGTACATTTGGTACCTACCAGACCTGGGGTTGCGCCGACACACTCTGGCTGATCGGCGACATCCTGCTGGCTGGCACCCAGCGTGGCGCGAGCCCTCTGAGTAACCCAACGGACGTGGTGGGGCTGGTTTCAGAAAAATCGATCGTGGTCAAATACGGATACCGCGACCCCATCGACTCCCTGCGCTATCACAGGAACTGCGGGCCTGACAACAATTTCGGCGGGATTTGGATATATGCCGCCATGGCCGCCCTGGGGGACGGACACGGCAATTCGCACGCCGATGGTGTTTTTTCCTTTGAGTATCAGCATCCCCACCCGTCAGTGCCGGACGTGAGGATCAACAACTTCTTATATACCAGGATAGACTTGCACCGCAGACGCTTCCCGCCCACGGGAGCCAATCCCTGGCCACCCTTGATCGATTTTCCCTGGTACAATCCCCTCTGGCCGGAACGGCGGCCATATCTGGAACGCGGTTATATCAGCGTCTATGGATCGATATCTCAAAGAAGGCGAGGTTTTGTGCACCGCAGCTACAACGACTCCGAGTATCCCAGCAACGGTGTCTGGGATCAGCCGATCGACTTTTGCGGCGGCTCCAGTAGTCCCTATGATGTTGGGCACAATGATCCGGTGCTGGGTTTCCAATTGATCACGCGGGACTTTGATGGCGCCACTGGCACAGGTACCGGTTATAAGAAGAATTACCACTACGACGATAGATTTTATCATACCTCCCCGATAGATTTCCCGGAAGTCAGCCGTTACAACGAAACTCCATATACGGCATTGCACTGGGTGATCAAACGTCCGCCGGAGAATCTGTAAGCATCATATTAAATGTCAATAGATAAGAGGAACTATGAAGAAAACAAAAACGTTTAAGTTCAAGGAATCGGTCGGAATCGACATTGGTACCCACAGCGTGAAAGTGGTGCATCTGAAAAGGCTGCACGAAGGATTCAAGCTGTTGAACTATGAGATTCGTCCCACAGTTCCGCAAGGCGTTGAGTATATTCCCAGTGACCTTAGGCCGGATCGCTATGCGCCGGTTTTGGTGGAGATCTTCAAGACCCTGCGCATCAACCCCAAAAAAGTGCAGCATCTGGTGACTTCCGTTGGTGGGGACAATACCAGCATCAAGCAGATCAAGACGATTTTTTTGCCTGATGATGAACTTGAATCCGCGCTCTTCTTTGAAGCCAAGAAACACATACCCATCAGCGGTACGGACATGATCCTGGATTATCAGGTGCTGAGCGTGGAAGAGAAGACCAATAACATGAACATCCTGTTGGCGGCAACCTCAAAAGAGTTGCTGAACGAGCACACCAACACCCTGGTGAGCGCCGGTCTTACTCCCAACATCGTGGATATCGATTCCCTGGCAGTGGCCAACAGCTTTGCCCTGAACGCTTTTGTTGAAGAAGGCGTGTATGTGTTGCTCAATATTGGCGCGCACAGGACCAATATGGTCATCTGGGGGCCTGAAGCAAGGTTCTTTGCCCGCGATATTCCCTATGGCGGCTATCATTTCACCCGCGACATTATGCGCAAACGCCAGATGGAGTTTGCGGAAGCGGATGAATACAAGCTGAAATGGGGCTTGCTGGACGATCCCAGTATCAGCGAAAGCAAGACGATCAGCATGTTGGACATCTCGGAAAAATCCACCGAAGACGCCATTGTGGAAGAAATTCGCCGCTCACTGCGGTTTTACGTGAAGGAAGCGGGCAACAGCGATATCCGCAAGCTCTATATGATGGGCGGCACCGCCAAGCTGAAAGGTTTGCAGGAGTACATCCAGGAAAAAGTGAGTATTCCGACTGATGTGTTTATGCCCTTTATCAATGTGGAGATGCCGGAAAAATTCATGGACAAAAAAGATCCCCAGCTGGCATTGGCTATCGGCCTGGCCATGCGGACGGAATAGGATGTTGTTATGACAAACGTGTTTTACTTCAAAATCAACCTGAACAAATTCGGCGAAATGAAGCTTCAGACGGAGCGGGAAAACAAAACTTTCCGCAATGCCGTGATCGCCTACCTGGTTGGTACACTGATCATGTTTGGCGGATTGTTCTATCTGAATGGTATCCTCAAGAAAAAAGTCGAAAACCGCCGCAAGTTCCTTAAGGCCACCGAAGAGCAGCTCAAGCAGTTTCAAGCCAGTGAGGAATACCTCTCCATGGTCGATGTGGACCGCCTGGCCCAGACTTTCAACAACCGGATATTCTGGGCTAAGAAGCTGGTGGCTCTCAGCGATGAGATCACCCGTTCGCTGGCGGTGCGTAAATTTACATATAGCAATGGAGTGCTTACTTTAAACGGTATCACCCCAGTGGATAACAACGTGAAAGAACTGGATCTGATCAACGACTTTATTCAGCGCTTGCTGGCTAATCCCGAGATCAGCAACGACTTCCCGCAGATCAAATCTGGCCTGATCACCAAGCAACTTGCCAAAGACACCGCGATCATGGAATTTGTGATCGAGTGTTACAGCCGGGAAGCTTCAGAAAGCAGAAGGAGCGGCCAATAATGCGTGAGAAGTACATTGTCTTCATTCTGGGCATGGTCTTGCTTACCATAGCCTTCTTCATGCTGGCTTCCAGCGTGATCGACGGTAACGAAAGCAAGATAAACCAACTCGATAAAAAGATCAAAACCGCTCAGGAAAAGCTGAACAGTGCCAGGATCATGGATGAACAGCTCAGCCAGTTTTCCCTGATTATAGACAACAGCCTGACCCGCGATAAATCATTCACTTTCGACGAGATTAACGAGTTCAAGAAAAAGATCGGCGACATGGCGAACAACAACCGGATCACCATCAATAAGCTCTCCGATGCCAACAAGTTTGCCATTCCAGGACTGGTTGAAACCACTTACAATATGGAACTGGAAGGCACCTACGTGCAGATGGGTCAGTTTATTGCCGATCTGGAAGCTCTGGACAATATCATCAAGATCCATTATATTGATATCACTCCAGCGCAGACGGCGGGGAAAGGCAAGGACGCCGGCGGTATTTCCAGGTACAGAATAACCCTGGAGCTCTCGATCTATAAGGTCGCGAAGGAGGCTTAAGATGCAAGCAAGATTTGTAAAAGATTTCGCAATAGCATTGATCGTAATCCTGCTGCTTGCCTATGCAATCCGCTTGTATGCGTTGAACCTGCAGCAGGCCGGGATCCCGGATGAATCCAAATATACCCAGAAATCGGTGTCCGACACCCTGCTCAACAAGATCAAGACCATTGAGTCCTCCATCCAGGACCGCAAGTTCTTCCAATTCACAACCACACGTGATCCCCTGCGGCAAGGCAATGTGATCAAAGATAAGTTCGACTTGGAAAAAGAATTCATGCAGATGGTCTTCAACACCTTCCGTCCCACCGGTACCTATATCGACAAGGAGACCGGCAAACGCATGGTCAACATTGAGTTGATGGGTAAGATCTACACCGCGGGAGTCGGCGATGTGGTCGAAGGTAGAAAAATTACCTGGATCAATGAGGAAAACATTGGCATCTATTACGGCGGAGCTCAGACTCTTGCAGTTCAGAAGATCCCGCCCATGCCAGATTTTAGCAAAGAGAAAACTGGTTCCAACAATCTCGATAACTACTAATGAAAAAATACAACGAAGCTGGAGATAATATGTTTAATACTTTCACAGCCAAACGCCTGATCCTGGGCATCCTGATACTCGGGTTTATGCTCGGAGTAGCTGTACTGGGAGCTCAGACGAGCTCACTCACTAAACCCGTAACCTTAAACAGCATCGACGAACCTCTCTCATCGGTGCTCAGCACCCTGGCCAGACTCAGCAACACCAACATCGTGCTGGCCACCGATCAAGCTGGCGGAACCGACAAAGATATGGAAAAACGCGTAACAATCAGCATCCGTGACGTTCCGATCGAAACAGCCGTTTCCCTGGTAGCCCGTTCCACCGGACTGTCCTATCGCGTGATCGGTAACAACACCTTCCTGGTGGGAACCAAGCAAAACATCTCCGAGGAAGCAGGTGAGAGAAGCAACATTATATATTTGAACAATCTGGATGCCGCCAAGGTGAGCCAGGCGCTGGCAAATTCCGAAGGCAAGATCGTCCCCCTCGAAGGGCAGAACGCCCTGATGGTCTATGGCAATCCCGATACCTTCAACAGCATTAAAGAACTGGTGGAAAGCATCGACACCGAGCAGAAGCAGATCGAAATCCGCGTTCGCCTGATCGAGGTCAGCCTGACCGATTCCAAGAAATTTGGCATCGATTGGAGCCGCCTCAACCACCTGACCACCATCATTGCAGAGGATCCTGTCAATGCCTCCGGCGCCGGACTGCCCTATAACTTCACTGACGAGTCCGGACGGCTTCCTTTCGGCGATCCCACCGACTTCGAGATCCTGCCCGACCAGCAGTATTTCCAGAGGATCAATGGCTTTGACGACATCGGCCATTTCAGCCGTCAGCTCACCGCTTTTGATATTACCATCGACTGGCTGTTGGAAAACAACGCCGCCAAGCTGCTCACCGACACCCGCGTGACTGCCTTGAACGGCGTGGAAGCGGAAATCCACATCGGTGAAGTGGTGCCTTTCGTGGTGACCGATAATGACAAGCAGATCCAGGTTGAGCGCGAAGAGGTTGGTATCATGTTGAAAGTGATCCCCACCGTGAACGAGAATGGCCAGATCACTGCCCAGATTTCTCCGGAAGTAAGCTCAGTGACAGAGCTGGTGGGCGGTTATGTGCCCCGCACCAAAGTGCGCCGCATCTCCTCCACAGTCACCGTGCCAAACGAACACAAGATCATCGTGGGTGGATTGCTCAACGCGAGCATCACCCAAAAGACTTCCAAACTTCCGTTATTGGGAGACCTTCCCATCGTGGGACCTCTTTTCCAGCATAGATATGAGGTCGTGGAAAACAATGACCTGATCATGGAGATCACTCCCCGCCTGGTTGCGATTGGAGAAATAAACCCTACACCCAAAGTCGATGAGCGGCTCACCCGCACTTTGATCGAATATGAAGAAGAAGAAAACGAGTAAGGGGAGGTAGTAATGAATAAGCTAAACCGCTTTATCCCCATCCTTACCCTTATGGTGCTGCTTTTGGTGACACTCACCACATCCTGCGACAGGCGCACCCCTCCTCCCACCAGCACAATTCCTCCGGTGGGGGACATGAGGGTAATCACAAATATCACAGCCACTCCGGACACCATCTACAATGACAACCATATCACCTTTGCCGAGATCAAGGTAACCGTGAAAGATGGCGAGGATGGCGGAGTTCCAAATCAGATAGTTGACTTTCGCACCACCCTGGGAACTATCATCCGCTATGTGACCACTGACAGCACCGGCGTGGCAACCACCACACTGTGTGATGATGGCAGGACAGGTACGGCCAAAGTCACTGCCGTGGTGCGTAACTATAGCGACGACGGCGAACTGATTGCCGAGGTGGATACCACCATTACAGTGCAGATCAATGATGTTCCCCCCATCGAATCCGTATCCCTCAGTTTTCAATCTGCCCAGAATCCCTATGTGATGGGTGTTATGCAGACCACGGAGATCAGCGCAATTGCGGTGAACAATCTGGGTAACCAGGTTCCCAACAACACGCTCATTACCTTCAGCTGCACCAAGGGGCGCTTTGTGGATGAACAAGGCAATGTGCTTGGCCTCTCGGTTGTTTCCAGAACCTTCAATGGCAGGGCCTATGCCAGGTACAATGCCGGGGCGGTGGCAACAACGACCCCAGGAGCTGAAAACGCGGTGGTTACGGCTGCAATCGGCAATGTCTCCAGCAGCCGCGAAGTTCAGATCACCCCTGGCATGCCAGCCTTGATAGGGTTGAAATCCTTTGTGCAGATCGGTGATGAAATGGTGGAGGCGGACACCAGTTTTGTGACCAGTCCCAACCACATCTTCATGCGTGCCACCCTCAACGACATGCACGGTAACCCCTGCCCGGTCAAACCTGTCCGCTTTGAGACCAACCTGGGCACCTTTGTGAACACTTCACAATCCATAACGATCAACACCGACCCCAACGGCGAAGCACGAGTGCGCTTTACACCTGGGCTAACAGCTGGAGCGGCTACGATCAAGGCCTTTGCCAACAACGATACCCTGCAAACCCAGTTGATATTCAACATCACATCGGATGATATCCATTCGATCAACTTCACTCAGGAAAGCCAGCTCGAGTTGGCCGTTGCCAACACCGGCGGTATGGAGTCGGCCGTCTTGCGCGTACGGCTCAATGATATCAACGGCAATCTGATAGATTTCCCCGATACCGTCTATTTCCGCATTATGAACAGCACGCCTCCGGCCGGAGCAAACCTGAACAGCCAACCAGTTTCAGATAGCGTTATGGTGGTATCCACGGGAGGTGAGGCGCAGGTCTCGGTGAATAGCGGAACCGAGAGCGGCATCCTGATCATCAGGGCCTCCCTTACCAACAAAGCCGGAAGATGGGTGCATGCCACCAAAGCGAACATCGTGATCCATGCGGGTCCGCCAGCCTTTGTGCTGCCCTTCATCGGCGGTTTCAACACCGGTCAGAACATGGGCGGTGGTTTGTGGCGGATTGTAGCCGGTGCTGAAGTCAAGGATGTCTATGGTAATGCTGTACAGAGTAACACAGCGGTGTTTTTCTCCCTGGTCAATCCAGGCGATACAGATTGCCAGATCTTTGGTAGTGCCTTTGTGGGCAACGTAAGCGTTGAGGATGACTCTCTGGCTGGAGTTGCCTACACCACACTCACCTATTCCGGAATCTACACCAATGATGTCATTACGATCAAGGCTAGCACAGGAGAGGGCATGGGCCAGGGGGTGGATGGCTATGCAACGGTAGCCCTGCCGCTTAACGACCCTCGTCTGGACATTCAGGCGAACCCGGCAATGTTAGTATATGGTAACAATTCGCCGGACTGGAAGAGCACCGATATCTTTGCGGTGCTTACCGACGGCCAGGGCCAGCTGATTGGAAATTCCGCCCTGATGCTGCTGTGCACCAAAGGCCAGTTTGTGGCGATTCCCGGTTATAACAACAATTACCCCACCGATCCCGCCTGGCGCATCATCACCGATGACGGCAGTTACGGCACTGGCGATTACCGTGGCTGGGCTTGGGGTCAAATCCGCTTCCACAGATTGGAGATCCCAATTGGCGACCCGAATATGGAGGTGCCAGGCCAGACTCTGGCCACCGTCACCGCGCGTCTCCTGGGTGCCAATGTAGCCGTCTCCACCGATGTCGTGCTGTACCGTTACTGGACACCAGGACCTCCTTTCTAATTAATTAACATAAGCGCGGGGATGGCTCAGCCGTCCCTGCGCATACTTTGATACTGGAGCAATATGACACTTTGCGGCTGGACCAGCCTTGTTTTTTGAAATAATAGTTGAAGGATGACCCTAAATGAGCTTTAATCCACAATTTGCCCGTTTGGGCGAAGTGCTCGTTCACGAAGGATACGTGAACGAGGATCAGGTCAAGGAAGCCCTGATCAAGCAATCCAATTTTGGCCTGAAGATCGGCGAAACTCTGATCAAACTGGGCTACCTGACTGAAAGGCAACTGCTGCAAGCCCTCAATCTGCAGCTTGGTTACACCATCGTCAACGAAAAAGAGCTGATGGAGCTCGATCTGGATATCGTTTCCCAGATTCCCGAACCCTACGCCGTCGAAAACCGGGTGATAGCCCTGCGCGAGGAAGGCGACGGCGTGGTGGTGGCTTTGGTGGATCCCGAAAACCTCACCGTGCTGGATAACCTGAAAAAGATCCTGGGCAAAAACATCAAGCCGGAACTGATCGGCAGCACGATGCTTCTCGACACCATCGAGAAGTATTACAAGAGCATCCGCACTACTACCCAGGTGGAAGACGCCGTTGGCGGATTCGACTTTGTCGCCGTGGATGAGGACGAAAATGAGATCACCATTTCCTCCGCCTCCTCCGAAGCCGATGCCCCTGTCGTCAAGCTGGTCAATTTGATCATCAACGAAGCGATCAAATCCGGAGCCACGGATATTCACATTGAGCCTCTTGTCAAAAATACCCGCGTGCGCTACCGCGTGGATGGCGCCCTGCGTGAGGTGATGACTCCCCCCATTGGCATGCACCCCGGCGTGATCTCCCTCATCAAGGTGATGTCCAAGCTCAATATCGCTGAACGCCGCCTGCCCCAGGACGGCCATATCTCGCTTAAAACCTCCCTGAAGAGCGTGGACGTCCGTGTATCCATCACTCCCACGGTGCTGGGCGAAAAAGTTGTGATGCGTCTTCTGGACAAAGGCGAGTTTGGCTTCATGCTTTCCACCCTGGGTTTCGAGCAGGAAGACATGGATATCTTCTCCCGCATTATCCGCAGGCCTTATGGAATCATCATTGTTTCAGGTCCAACCGGAAGCGGTAAATCCACCACCCTGCACGCCGCCCTCAAAGAGATTCAGGATGTCGAAACCAACATCATCACGGTGGAAGACCCTGTCGAGTATCGCCTGGAAGGCATCACCCAGATCGAGACCAAGGAGCAGATCGGCCTCACTTTTGGCTCCGCCCTGCGCTCCGTGTTGCGTCAGGACCCGGATATCGTGCTCATCGGTGAGATCCGCGACGAAGAAACCGCGGACATCGCTATCAAGTTTTCACTCACCGGCCACCTTGTTTTTACCACTCTGCACGCCAACGATGCCCCCAGCACGGTCACCCGTCTGATCGACATCGGCATCAAGCCTTATCTGGTGGGCTCCTCTCTCAGCCTGGTTATGGCTCAGCGTCTGGTGCGCAAGATTTGTCCTTATTGCATCTCCGACTATAAACCCACCGATCAGGAAATTAGCGATTGCGGATTGACCCCGGAAGAAGCTGCCAGGATCGATTTCAAACTGGGAAAAGGATGCGTGCACTGCAACAACACCGGCTTTGCCGGCCGTATCGGTATCTTCGAACTTCTCACCGTCAACCCCGAGATTCGCAGGTTGATCTATGAAGGCGCCAATCAGGACCTGATCCGCGACGCCGCTCTCAGAGCCGGCATGCGCACCCTGCATGATGCCGCCATAGAAAAGATGAAACGTGGGATCACCACCATCCGTGAAGTCATCAAGATGACTATCGTGGAATAAATGTAAAGGGACCCAGCTATGCCTAATTTTGCTTACATCGTTAAAGACGCCAAGGGCGCCAGGGTGGAGGGCATCCTCAAGGCCGATACCCTGGATATGGCCGTGGACAAACTTGCCAAGGAAGGAAGTACCATCATCTCCGTGAAAGCTGCCGCGGAAGGCGCTTTCAAGGGAAAACTTTCCCTCTTCGACAAGATCATGCTCACCATCTACAAGATCCGCACCGGCGTGTCTCTCAAAACTCTGGTGTTCTTCACCCGCCAGCTTTCCACCATGTTTTCCGCCGGACTCACCATCGAGAAGGCCGTCACAGACCTGGAGAAGGAAGAGAAGAACAAGAAATTTGCCAAAGTGCTGCGCCGTATCTCCGACGATATCCGTAAAGGATATTCCCTTTCGGAATCCATGGAGCAGCATCCCGGCGTGTTCAATCCCCTCTATGTGGCGCTGGTGAAAGCCGGTGAGGTCTCTGGTACGCTGCACACTGTGCTGGACGAGCTTTCCGACTATCTGGAAAAGATCGAGGATACCCGCCGCAAGGTCATTTCCGCAATGGCGTATCCGGTGTTTATCATGGTCTTCCTCGTCTTCGTGGTCTGGGTCATGTTCTATTATATCGTCCCCATGTTCGCGGGCGTCTATGCCGATTTCAACGCGGAATTGCCTGCCCCTACCAGGGCTGCCATCGCGATCAGTAATTTCATAGTGAACAACGTGTTCCTCACCATTCTGATCGTCATTGGCATAGTTGTTGCCTTCTTCCTGGTCAACCTCACCGACCGGGGCCGCTATATCATGGACTCGATAAAGCTCAAGATTCCGGTGATCGGCAAGGTGATCGGCAACTCCATCATGAGCAAATTTTCCCGCACCTTTTCTATTCTGATGGCGGCGGGAGTGCCCATCATGGACACCATGGAACTCACGGAAAACGTGGTGCAAAACGCTGTGGTGGAAGGCGGTGTGCGCCGCGCCAGGGTTATGGTGAAAGAAGGTTACGGAGTTGCCAACGCTTTCCGCAAGACCGGGATCTTTCCCCCAACCCTGCTGCAGATGATCGCCACCGGCGAAGAAACCGGCGATATGGACAAACTGCTCGGCAAGGCCGCTCAATTCTACGAAAAGCTGGTGGATTCGGTGATCGACCGGCTAACCTCGCTCATCGAACCGCTGTTGATCGTTATCATGGCGGCCCTCGTGGGCAGCATCATTGTGGTGATCTACCTGCCCATCTTCGACCTTGGTGAAGCGATCAGCCAGGGCTTCAATTGATCTGAAGATAATCCATTGTATAATTGCCGGGATATAATGTCCCGGCTTTTTCTTTGCCCAGAATGCATTCTGCGCCGATGGACTGAAAGAAGTCCTGATGCCTCAAAAGGTTCCTCCGCAAGTTTAGTGTAGCGGCGCTTGCCAAAGCGCCGTACAGGATTAACCATCCAGCCCCAAAGCAAACCACACCAGCCCCAAAAACCGTGTCATCACGGCCTGCGAGCCGGGATCCAGTCTTTTGTAAAATTCCTCGTAAGTTAAAAAAAGCAGAACACCTCATTTCACCTTTCCACCAGTTTTATTTCCTCCCCCCATATATATAGGTGCTACGATCCCTTCATGCAAGGCGGGATGAATGATTCAGGGGCAAGTATATAAATATACTTGCCCGTAAATGTGCGGCCATGAACTGGCTGCCTTCCATTTCCCTCGCGCGTGGGTGGCTCTCATTTGCATCCGGCGTTTTGACGTTAGTCTTCCTTAGGTCAACCTTATAATTTATAAGGATGACCTAAGGATGATGGCACAGAATCCAGTCGCAGCAAAGGAGGGCGGTATGGGGATTATGCGGAAGGTTGTGGTATTTTTGTGGAAAGGTGCTTTTGAGGTGGAAAGGTGAAATGGTGGAAAGGTGCCCCCGAAACAAGTCCCACCCGACCCCGAAACAAGTCCACCAGGTTATATTCTGTATCATCCCGGGCAAGCCGGGGTCCTCGACGGATCGGTTACGATCCGGTGGGGTGAAAAAGCTTGACCCGGGATCCAGTCTTTTAGAAACACCCGTGGAAAGGTGAAAATGGCGGTTCAGCGACCGCCAGTACAAAGTAGCGGCGCTTGCCATAGCGCCGTCTGGGATTGCCTTCCATGGGGGGTGGCAAAGTCCGTTTGCCACAGAGACCGGAGGTCTCTTCCAAACAGGCAACTCCGTTGCCTCTGCGGAACAGACTTCGGCAGCCCCCTAACTTACACCAATCCGCGGCAATCTGCGCCATTTATCCGCGTAAATCTGCGCGAACCCGCTTGACCCGTGATCCAGTCTTTTGGAAAGGGCTGTGGGAAAGAGGAGACCCGAGCCTTGCCCGCCTGGTTGTTCAGGGCACAGAAAAAGGGGTGAGCTGGCTCACCCCTTATAGCGGATTATCGCTTGCTTTGTTCAGTTTAGAGCAACCACCTTGTAGAAGGCTTTGGGCAGCCCGCGGTTGTCTGTGTAACTGGTGCCCGTCACCGTGGCCAGCAGGGTATAGGTCCCGTAGGGATCGTTACTGCTCCAGATCTTGTAGCTTCCGGCATTTGGCACAGCCTGCCAGGAGAGCACGGCGTTATTGCCAGTGCGGATCACGCTTACTACGGGTGTTTCCAGGCTGGCGATGATTCCCGTTCCGGTGACAGGGATGTTAAGGTTGGCTTCGTCGCTGTCATTGCTGGCGATTGTGACATTGCCGTTATAGGCAGTTGCCGCGGTTGGCGCGAAGGTCAGGTCATAGGTCCTGCTGCCTCCGGCGGCGATGTTGAAGCTCAGGGTGTTGCGGGTTGCCTCCGTGGATGCAAGGCCAGCCTCGGCGCCGGAGCTTCGATCCAGGCTGTTTCCGGCTGCCGCCTGGGAAACAGTATAACCCGCGGGTGTGCTGATCGTGCCGGTGAGAGGGGAATCTCCGCTGTTGCCGATGGTGAACTGCTGAATTGATGTTGAGCCAACAGCAACGTTGCCAAAAGAGATGCTGGCAGGGGTCACAGTTATCTCCGGCCCAGTTTGATAGGGTACCAGGGTCAGCTTCACATTGGGGCGGTTGCTGCTGGTATAGTTGCCTGAGAAGACGTTGGTCTGGTCGTTGTAATCATTGCGGGCGCAGCGGTATCCGTTGGAGATGGATGTGTAGCGGACCGTTCCTGACTGCGTCCATTGTTCGGTAAGGTTGAAAGCGGTGTCCACCACGATGTTCTGGCTGCCGTTCCAGAGGAAGGGTGTCTGGAAGGTGAGCATGTCCCAGCCTCCGGCGGTTGGCATATAGCCTTCCGAGCTGAAGACAGTCACCATGCCGGTCGCGCCCTGCCAGTTGGCAACGTTGGCATCCGTGGTGTGCTTCATGCGCACGATGAAATTCGGAAGGATATAGTCTGGCGGGGTGTTCACCCAAAATGCAAGGCCGGTGATGTAGATGGGGCCCGTTATACCCTGGGCGTTCAGTTCCGCCGCCGTATAGACCGATTGTCCGTGCAGGCTCTTGTAGGTGATGTTGATGGGGCAGGCCGTATTGTTATATGTGGAGCTTGTGCCGTCTCCCAATACCACCTCGAGGATGACGTTGGGGGTGGCGCTAACTGTGTTGGAGGCGGCTGATTCCCCGGCGGGGCTGGCATACACCGTGGTAACATAATATGAATAGCTGGTTCCGTTTGTGAGCCCAATATCACGATAGCTCGTGCCGGTCACGGTGGTGACGGGGCTGCCGTTGCGATAGACGCGATAGCCGCTTATGGCGCGGTCTTCCGGGATCAGCGCCGTCAATTCACCGCGTCCTTCGGCGGCTGTCCAGGTCAGATCTACAATCTGGTTTCCGGGAATGGCGGCAAGGTTGGTGGGGGGATTCATGTTTGGTGTGGCGTTCACGCTGGGAGTGGATGGGGATTCCTCGCCGTCATAGACCGCGGTCAGATAATACTCATAGTTTACGCCGTTGGTAACAGCCAGGTCGGTGTATTGGGTGTCTGTCGTGTTGGCCAGAACACTGCCGTTGCGATAGATTTTGTAGCTGTCCGGAACGCCGCCCGCGGGAGCATCCCAATCCAGCAGCACATAGCCGTGGCTGGCTGTAGCGGTCAGGTTTTGCGGCGGTAGCAGCATATCGAAGTCCGGGAATATTTTCAGACGCAGGTTGGGCAGGTTCGGCGTAGCCAGGAGGTTGGTAGGTGCGTATGAGTCGCTGCGGTTCTGGCGGGCGCGGTTGCCCTGCGAGGCGGAATAGCTCCAGCGCGGGTAACTCGAAGTGTATTGCTGATAACCTTTAACAGTTAGCACCGCCAGGTTGGAGACCCCATCATAAACGAACATGGGGTTCAGGTCCACTTCCATCCAGCCCGATACCGCGTTGTTGGTGAAGGGCCCGCTGTAAACCAGGGTGTATCCCACTGTGCTGTAGTTTCCTGAATCCAGGGTGGACTGGGTGGTGTTTTTCATGTAGATGGAAACGGCTTCGATGGGATCCATGTTGCTGCCGTCGTTTTTATAAAACGCTATGGATTTGAGCGTTCCCGGCACTTGGATTTCGGAAGCCAGATAGATGGCCTCGTGGGCGGAATAGTTGTACCATCTGTCCAGTGGATAGCCTTGGGTTTCGCCGCCCTCTCCGATTACCACTTCCAACGGAGCTCCCACCTCCAGATACTCGGTAAGGCTGGCTGTTATCGCCCCAGACAAGGCATTAAAGTTCAGGGTCACCAAGGTTCCGTTTGTCATGGAAGAGGAGGCGGAGACCTCAAAATGAAGAGTGGCATGAGCTCCTGCCGCCAGGGTGGGGAAGCTGTCGCTGCCATCGGTTATCGTGATTCCCGGAGTAGAACATCCAAGGGAGGCAGTTCCAGCCGCGGTGGGGATTTCCCCCACGTTATGGATCTCGATGGACAGGGTGGCGGTTTCGCCTGGATCCAGGATTCCATTTTGGTTGCCGCTGTAATCGCTTACTGTCAGGTGACGGAATTCAAGCTCCGGCACATATACTCCCAGCCTGAAGTTTCGGTTCCAGTTACCGTTTGCTCCGGTGATGTTAAGGTCAAAGAGCAACTGATGGTCTGCCGGGCAGTTGGCCGCCACTTGGATGGCATAGTTACTGAGCGACCAGGCACTGCCCTGGGCAGGCACGGTGCCGTAGCTGGCGTTTGCGGTGGAGATGGTCACAAAAGGATCGCTGGAGCTCAGGGTGGCGCTCACGGAATTGGCATTCACCAGTCCGCGGTTGCCCAGGCGCAAGGAGAGCTGGGCAGCTTCGCCAGGCTCAAGATGGTTGTTACCGTTGGTGTCCAGCACGGAAACCTGTTCCACCACCACATACGGATAATCCGGGATCAAGGGGCGGGTGGTTATGAACAGCGCGGATTCATCGGTTAGAGGTGCCGCGGCGGTGGGATAGATGTTTCCAAAGGTGTATTCCAGACCTACCGTCGCAGTGTGGTCTTCGATACCGATGGTGCAGTAGTTGCCGTGGGGATAGGTGTCGCCATCGCCCAGGTCGATGTTGTTGAAATCCTTGTATTGCAGCTTGATCTGCCCGTCTCCGGTATGGGTGGGATAATAAACGGGGTCGTAGAGAATGGCCTGGAAGGTTTGCGGAGTTGTGGAGTCGTAACCGGAGATCATGTTGTACCATTCCACCACATAGTAATGATGGATAGAGTTGTACCAGGTATAAACACCGCTTCCGTTTTGGATATCCAGGTCATCCCAGAACACGGCGATCATGGGGCTGGGCCCGCCGGCATCCGGCAGACGCCAGTTGCGCCAGTCGGCGTCGGCTGTTTCCCCGAAGGCGATGAATCCATTGGAGGAGATTGAGGCCTGGGTGTAGTCCACCCCGTAGAATTGGAAGGTGAAGGGCAGGTTTACTGTCTGGATAGCCACGGCGCCAACCTGGTCACCTTCATCGGATGAACTGCCGGGGTCGCTTAGGTTGAGGGCGGTACCGCTGCCGCCTTCCGCGGGAGCAATGCCGATCCACTGGTAAGTGGGGCACTGGTCATAGCCCGTGTCGCCAGTGTCAAAGATGAAATATCCATAGGCATCCTGTCCCAGGGGATCGGTGACTGTGGTATGGCCGATGGTGAAGGTGAGGGGAATGCTCTCCGCGTAGCCTGCCGCATTATATAGATTGAGTTGCAGGGGGATCACCATGCCATCAACACAGGTGCTGCGGGCTGTCACCGAAAAAGTATCGGTGTTGTTGCCTGCGGAGCTTCCGGCGGGGAGGTTGCCCCAATAGCCCTGCGCATCGGTGATCTGGAAAAAGGAATCCTGAGAGCTGAGGGTGCCGTAAATATCGCTCAGAGACGCGCTGCCGGCATTGTTCAGGGTTATTGTGAGCGGCCAACTGTCGCCTGGATTGATAATGTTTCCCGTTGCTCCCACAAAGGTGTGGGACACCAGGTTGAGGTTGCCGTTGCTCACAATCACCGGAACTGAGATCTGCTCCTGCCCGCTGCCGCCTTCGTCCGTAAAACTAAGAATAAAGCGGTGCTGGTCAGGGCAATCGGGAGCTATCGTGAGGCTTATTCCGTTTGTGCTCAGGAGGGTGGAGTTGGGGCTGATGCTCCCAAACTCGATCCTGCTGGGGGGATTCAGCGTCACGTAGGCATCAGAGCAGGTCACGTTACCCAGGGGGCTTTGCGGCGCAGAGGTGGTGTTACGCAGGCTGAAATAGACATCCATAGTCTCACCGGCGTTGGGGATGCCATCGCCGTTGTCGTCAACTTCCACGCCGGCAAATACCAGTCCGCCTGAGCTGCTAACGTTGATAATACTGATCAGCGGCTTGTAATCGTCCTTGTTGATCGTGAGAGTCAGGCTCCCGTCCTGAGTGGGCGAAAACTCCAAAAAGGCAAGTCCCCGCTCGTCACTGAAACCCAATGCCTGCTGCTGTCCGGCTGGGTTGCTCAACACCACCGAAGCGCCGGCTACAGGCTGGTTGTAGGCGTCTTTCACCACCACTTCCATGCTGCTGGTTCCAGCGGGTATGCTGGCAGGGGCTGTAGCGGTGAAAGTATCTGGGATTCCCACATAGACAGGCGCGGTGGGGTCGCCGATCAAGTTGCAGTATCCGGAAAAACTGTAGGCCTGCGTGGAGTAGTTGATCCCATAGACGGAATAGAGATACAGCTTGCCATAGAGCATGGCCTCGCTCATGTTGCGCATGCCCAGGGGATAGATGCCGTGGAATATCCCCACGTCCAGGCAGTTGTTCATGGGAGTGTGGGTGCTGGAAGTGGCCATCCCGATGGCGGTCACGGCTCCGCCCAGGGTCGCTTCGGTGCCATAACGGACTACCGACTCCGTGGTACTTGTTCCCCCTCCCCAACTTCCGGTGCTGCAGGTGATGAATATGGCATGAAACAAGCGGTAAGCGTTGCTCATGTTGTTCATGGTGTTTGGCCAGCCATTCATGTTGATCCAGCCTCTAAAGTTATAGAAAGCCACGCCTTGGTTGATGGCGGCGTTGATCGTAGTATTGGATGGGCTGTTCCCATAAACTTCAGTGTAAGTATAGTCCGGGTTTACTTGTAAGGACCGGTCGTGGATATATTCACTGGTATATATTGTAGATATACCAGAATAGGTGTCGGCTACCAGTACCATCCTGTTAAGCCAGCCGGCTAAATCAAGATTGATGTTTTGTTCCAAAGAGCGAATTTTGCCCATATAATTCACCATTTGCTCGGTGCTGTTAACGGAAATCCTGCCGATGGCCACGTCGCCCAGATTGTCCCCGCCCGCCAGCCAGGTGTAGTAGTAATCCATGTAAGTGTTATAGGTGGGTACTGCGATTGTCCCGGAGTCATCCCCGATTATCGTAATGTAGTCCGGACGGGTGCTGGCATTGTCATATCTGCCCTGGATGAAGGTCTTGATATTGGTGTAGGAAGTGCCCGCCGTGGCGGTGCTGAAAGCGTCCACCAGATAGCCTTTTTGCCTCTTCCAGCTTACGTATTCGTCCACCTTGCTCTGGTAGGTGGTATCCCCATAGTTGCCATAGATCACCAGCAGCCGGGGTCTGGAGTAGCTGATCGCGTCCCGCGTTTCCAGCTCATTGTAGTTCAAAATCATGCCCTGATAGATCTTTTTGAAGGCAGGGGAGTAGCTGAATGGCGGAGCTATCTCGTTCACAGAGGGCTGATTGTTGAAATCCAGGCTGATATCCAGGCTGGTTTGCACCAGCAGTTCACCTTTGGCCTGGTCATACTGGAAGGGACAGACGTTGAGGGTCACCACGCGGAAGTCGCGCAGCACCTGAGGTTCGGAGATCTGGATATAGTTGGCGGGATATAGCTGGGATGAATATCTGCCGGCGATACGTTCGCCGCTCAGGGTGGAGTCAAAATCCAGCCGCAGCGATGGCTCCTTGCGTTGCTCGCCGCCATTCACCCTCAGGGTCACCCCGCCGCTGTGGGGGATGGCGATCATGGTGGCAAAGACCGGCAGGGTCTCTTCTTCCCCGATAAAAAGATAAGGCGTGTCGGCCAGCTTGACCTTGTGCAGGGTCTGGCCGTCCCTGGTCACCTGTTCCAGTTCCCAGCCTGGCAGTTCAAAATGGAGTTGGACACTCTCTTGTGAACTGCGTGAAATGGAGAAAGCCGCTGCCGCGGGCGCTGCCTGGGCAGCCAGAAAGGATACGGTCATGGATATCATGGCCACATACAAACACCGAATTAGGCGTGATCTCATGTGTGAACCTCTATTGCATGATTTGTTATAATGCTTTTACTAATGCAATTATCGGTGCAAATCAAGCGATTTTCTCTGAAATATCCATGGATAGAGGACATATTTCCCAGATTTGTGATCTTTTTCAACGCTGAGAGCAGTTCAAGCTAAGCAAACTGTCTGTTTCTCTGATATTTCGATATACCATCCACTCAATCAGATATTTGCCTTCTGAGGATAACTGCTATGCCCATCGGGTAAGTGTAACTTCGCTATCATTTGCATTATCAACAGGTTATGCCATCATCATTAGGTCATCCTTATAAATTATAAGGTTGACCCCAGGAAGACCCACTCCGGAGAGGGTAATGCAAATGAGAATCACCCCTCATAATATATAGGTGCTACGAAAAAGACAAGCCCCGCCCATCCTGAGGGGACGGCGGGGCCTATATCGAAATGGTTTGATATTATTTGACTGGAAGGTCTTCGTAGGCTGCCACGACCTTGTAGAAGGCCATGGGCAGGGCTTCTGTGTCTTCCCAACTTGTTTGCGGGGCCAGGACCGTGGCGAATGGCTGGGTGCCGTAATCACCATAGGGGTCTGTGGCGCGGTAGATGTGGTAACAATTGGCGTTGGTTACGGCTTCCCAAGAGACGGTCACGCCGCTGGAGCTTTTTTGCACCGTCACCTGCGGCACTGCCAAGTGGGTGAGCAGCACGGTAACCGTCACCGTATCGTAGGCATAATCATAGCCATCGAAGACGGAGAAGGTGATCTCCTCGCTGCCGAACCAGTCAAGCGGAGCGGAGAAGGTGACAGTATAGCCTTCGATGCTGACCAGAATGTTCGTGTTGCCGCTGTAACCCAGGGTGAGATCATGACCATCCGGATCGCTAACGAGGCCGGAGAAATCTTCCACCAGGGAGCTGTTCATATTGAAGCTCAAATCGGCTGGCAGATCAATGACGGGAAGGGCGTTCAGCACCTCGAGGGAGAGGGTCAGAGTAAGCTGGGGGTCATCCGGATCGTTGGTGTTGACCAACAGGTTGGCGGTGTAGGTGCCCGGGGCGAGGCCAGCCGCGGTGAAGGAACCGGTGACAAGCTGGCTGCCATATCCGGCGACAGTGCCGGATGTGGGATTGGCGCTGAACCAGGCTACGGCGGGGTCTTCAACGAGGGTGAAGCTGAGGTTTTGGCTGCCGAGGTTGGCAATGTTGAAACTGTCCGTGCCTTGGGCGTTGACTGCCAGAGTTGCTTCCAGGGCCGTGGCATCCAGCGAGACTGTGGGCGGGATGTAGCCGCTGCCGGTCAGGGCGATGTTCACTGTAGGCTCATCTGCATCGTTACTGGTGATGGTCACGTTGCCGTTGTAGGCGATAGCTTCCAGCGGCTGGAAGGTAAGCTGGTAAACGGCGCTGGCACCTCCCGCCAGACTGAACTCCAGGGTATTGCGGAGGTTGGAGCCTGATCTGCCAGGGATTCCCGTATCTGTCGAATTCCGGCCTTGTTCGACAACACCGTAGCCAGCCGGAGTGGTGATGGAGCCGGTGAGATCCTCCTCCCCGGAGTTGGCGATGGTGAACTGGCGCACTACGCTGTTGCCAACCTTCACTGCGCCGAAGTCGAGTGCCAGAGGATCGACCGTTATTTCCGGTGGGGCGGGCTCACCCCCGTAGATGGTAAGCTGCACGTTGGGCCGGTAAACTGATACGCTGCCGCCGGAGAACGTATTGGTCTGGTTAAGGTAGTCGCTGCGGGTGTAGCGGTAGCCGCTGGCGGTTTCTGTGTAGCGCACGGTACCTGTCGAGCTTCTGCTGCTCACCCGGTTAAAAGCGGTGTCGATGACAATGTTGTCCGTTCCATTCCAGGTGAAGGGACTGTCCAGAGTCAGCATGTCGTAACCGCCGGGAGTGGGCATGTAGGACGTGGCGCTGTAAACCGTCACCATGCCTGTGGAGCTCTGCCAACTGGCCACATTGGCGTCCGTGGTGTGCTTCATGCGCACCACGAAGGAAGGCAGGGCAAGGTTGGGAGCGCTTTCTACGTAGAATCCCAGAGCCGTGATCTCCACCGGGCCATAGACGCCGGCGGCATTGAGTTCGGCAGCGGTATAGACAGACTGCCCGTGCAGGCTCCGTCTGAAGATGTTGATGGGGCAGCCTTCATTTGTGTTTGTGGCTGAGCTGCCATCACCCAAAGTGACGTTGATGATCGCCATGGGGGTAGCCTCCGCTGTGTTGGAAGCTGCCGATTCGCCGGTTGGATTGGCATAGAGCGTGGTGACGTAATATTGGTAGGTGACTCCGTTGGATACGTTGGCATCGGAATAAGTGGTGCCAGACAGATCGGTGAGCACCTGTCCGTCGCGATAGATCCTGTAGCCACTCACACCGGCGGGATCGGGTGCAGTCCAGCTAAGGTTTACCACCCTGTTTCCAGCCTGGGCGATGAGATTCGTGGGCGGATACATGATCTGGGTGATGGTAACAGAAATGGTGTCGTAGGCAGAAGCCATGCCATCATGGACGGAGAAGGTGATCTCCTCCGTTCCTGTCCAATAGTTGAGGCTGCTGAAGGTGACCGTGAGCCCGTCGATGGAGACGAGGATGTTGCTGTTGCCGCTGTAGTCCAGCGTTAAAGTCTGCGAATCCAAATCATCCACGTAGGGGCTGAAGTCCTCGATCAGGGAAGGATTTGCATAGATGTCGAAGGTCAGTGATTCCGGCGCGTTGATTGTCGGGCTGCTGTTCTGCACCACAAGCTGGACGGACACGGGCAACTGGGGGCTGTCCGGATCGTTGGAATTGACCAGAAGAGTGGTGTTGTAGGTGCCGGGAACAAGTCCCTCGGGGGAGAAAGTTCCGGTGATGATCTGGTTTCCCCCTCCGGATACTGTTCCGGAAGAGGGCGCCGCGCTGAACCAGGTCACGGAAGGCGATTCCGCCAGGCTGAAGCTGAGGCTCTGGCTGCCGGAATTGATGATCGTGAAGCTGTCCGTGCCTTGGGTGCCATTGACGAGCGTGGCGGAAAGGCTGTTGCCGCTCAAAGAGATGTTGGCGGGCGTGTAGCCTGTGCCTGTGACGGCGATTAGCACCGTGCTTTCATCGACATCGTTGCTGTTGATGGTCACATTTCCGGAATAGGTGGCAACGGCCGTGGGGTTGAAACTGAGGTTGTAGGTCTGGTGTGTGCCTACGGGAAGCGAGAAGGACAGAGTGTTCCGGCTCTCTCCCAAGTTCTTTTGGCCTTTTCTGCCCGCGACTGAGACCGTATAGCCAGCCGGAGTGGTGATGCTCCCGCTGAGAGTTTCGTCTCCGGTGCTATGGATGGTGAATTGCTTTACGCTGGTCTGACCCACCTCCACCTCGCCGTAATTGAGGCTGAGGGGATCGACAGTGATTTCCGGTCCGGCGGGTTCCACATAGACAAAACCCAGTTTCACATCAGGACGGTAAACCGATACCAGGCCACCGGTGAAGGTGTCACCCATGTCCGAATAGGTGCTGCGTCCATAGCGGTAGCCATTGCTCATGTTGGTGTAGCGCACAGTTCCAGTGGCGGATTCTGTGGCCACCCGGTCAAAGTCGGTATCGATCACGATATTGTCGATCCCATTCCAGGCAAAGGGGGTGGAGAGGATCAACAGATCCCAGTCCCCTGCCACAGGCTGATAGGAGGCGCTGCTGTACACTGTGGTCAATTCATCCGCGCTGATCCAGTTCGCGACATCCGTGGCTGTGGTGTGCTTCATCCGCATCCGGAAATTAGGCAAGGCCAGAGCAGGTGCCGTAGCAACGTAAAAGCCCAATTGGGTGATGTCCGTGGGGCCATACAGGCCAGCGGCGTTCAGTTCCGCGGCGGTATAGACCGACTGTCCATGCAGGCTCTTCTTATAGATGTTGATGGGGCAACCCTCAGTGGTGGCGGTGGTTCCAGTGCCGCTGCCTATCACGGCAAACGAGACTGCCTGGGGAGTGGCCTCCGCGGTGTTCGAGGCCGCGGATTCACCTGTGGGGTTGGAATATAGTGTGGTCACCCAATAGCTGTAGGTGGTGCCGTTCACCACACTGTGGTCAGAGTAGCTGGTGCCCGTCACCGTGGTGAGGGAACTGCCATTACGGTAGATCCTGTAGCCGCTGATATTCCTCTCATCTAAAAACTCTTCTTCGGCGCCGCGTCCCCCGGCAGCAGTCCAGCTCAGGTTGACAACAGTGTCGCCGCCCACAGCGGTGAGGTTGGTGGGGGGAAAGGTGTTGGGGGTGGCGGTCACGGTGTTGGAAGGACCTGAATCACCGTTGTTGTAGCTGGCCACAACATAATAGCTGTAGGTCACGCCATCGGTCACGTTCAGGTCTGTGTATGTGAGGTTTCCTGTGGTAGCCAGATAGGAGCTGTTTCTGTAAACTTTGTAGCTGTTAGGCGTCATCGCTTCCGGGGCGTTCCAGGTGAGTGTGACGGAAGCGTGGGTTGAGGTTGCGGCTAGATTCTGAGGGGGATTGAGGGGTGGCTGCACTGCCAACAGGGCGTTGTACAGGTTCAGGCGTCCGGAGCCGAGTTTGTTGGTGTAGCTTGGATTCACGCCGTAATGGTTGTCGGCGGTGTTTTGCAGGATCGTTTTCAGCTCCGTGTTGGTGAGAGTGAGCCCGTTGCGGTGGGCGTAGGATATAATGAGTGCCGCCGCTCCGGACACATGCGGGCAGGCCATCGAGGTGCCCTGGTACCAGGCGTAGCTGTTGCCGGTTATCGTGCTGAGAATTCCTCTTGTGGAATAATATATCGTTTCTCCACCCGGGGCGGAGATGTCCACCCAGGTGCCCCAGTTGGAGTAATAGGCTTTTCTGTCCTGGTTGGTGGTGGCAGCCACGGCAAAAGCGCCGTTGTAACAGCCGGGATAGAAATTTCCCTCGGCTTCATCGTTGCCCGCGGCGAAGATGGTGATGCCGCCGTTCAGAACCGTACCGCCGCCGTTGGCGTTGAAATAGTTGATGGCGGTAAGTTCGGACTGGTTGTACACATCGGGCTGGTCGTAGCCCCAACTGTTTTGGGAAACGGCCGCGCCGTTGTCTGCTGCCCAGACGGGGGCGTTGGCAAAGCCGCCCTGGTTCTGTCCGTCGAAGACCTGGCAGGACATCAGGCTCACGCCTTTAGTATTGCCATCTCCACCAGCGATGCCGCAAACGCCAGTGGAGTTGTTGTTTTCCGCGGCAATGGTGCCAGCCACGTGGGTGCCGTGGTCGCCGGGGTTGATGGTGGAGCTGCCGCTCACAAAGTTGTAACCCACACCGCTCCAGATGTTGTTATTCAAATCAGTATGGTTGGTCTGAACGCCCTCGTCTATAACCGCCACGATTACGTCCTGATGTCCCTTTTCCAAGTCCCAGGCTTCCGGCAGGTCGATGTCGCAATCGACAGTTCCGCCTTGCTGGCCGGTGTTGTTGTAATGCCACTGGCTGCTGTAATAGGGGTCATTGGGGGTCCAGCGGTCCAGTGTTTCCGGTGCTTCCTGATCCTGCCCCACAACAGATTCGTACAGCACTTTTTTATACTCGGGCTCAGCCCACTCCACGCTGCCTTCGAGGCCGCGGTAGGCCATCACAATGTCGCGGATGTCAGCCTTGCTGGCGAAGCTTATTTCATACCAAAGATGCAGGCCCCAGTCCCGGTGCCGCTGTGCGAATTCGCTCCTGTGGGCAGGGCTGTAAAAAAGCTGGTTGATTTTGCTTACCTCGAACCGGCGGCTCAGTTCGTCCAGTTCGGCAATGCCAAAGGAGCTTAGTGTCCCGTTTGTATGCTCCAGCCTTTGCAGTTGGCTGGAAAGCTCCGGTTTCAGTCTGATCCAGATATGGCCGGGAACCATGGCGCCATCCGGCACCTTGTAAATGTCTATAAAGGGCAGGTCCGCAAAATCCGGACCCAGGGCCATGAGTCCGACGCTCAAAAGCGCCAGGCAGATGGCCACAAGAATTGCTAATCTGCGCATATCTTTTACTCTCTTCGCCCTTGGTGGGGCTGTGAATTATTTCTGATGCGATGCACCGCCGCCGAACCCCACTTTTGCCAGCGGGATACTCCTGAGCGGTAAAAAGTACGTATTCCACCCATACGAACCATAAACAGGGATTTGTCAACAGTTTTCTGCCAGATTGGTTTTCCAGTTATAGTAGGCTCTCTTTCAGATCGTGCGGGTAAATAGTTATGGTTCCACTATAAAAGATAAGCCCCGCCCATCCTGAGAGGACGGCGGGGCCGATATCTATACGGTTTGTTTGTTATTTGGCGGGAATATCTTCGTAGGCTGCCACGACCTTGTAGAAAGCCATGGGCAGAACTTCTGTGTCTTCCCAACTGGTTTGCGGGGCCAGGACCGTGGCGAAAGGCTGGGTGCCGTAATCACCATAGGGATCTGTGGCGCGGTAGATGTGGTAGCGGTTGGCGTTGGTCACGGCTTCCCATGAGACGGTCACGCCGTTGGTGCTTTTTTGCACCGTCACCTGAGGTGCAGCCAAATTGAGGTAGCCGCTGCCGGTCAGGGCGATGTTCACTGTAGGCTCATCCTCGTCATTGCTGCTGATGATAACGTTGCCAGGATAGCTTTGCATGGCAGTGGGAGCAAAGGTCAGATTGTAGGTGATGGTTGCGCCGGCTGGTACGCTGAGGGTGAGAATATTGCGAACTTCAGCCTGGGCAGACCTGGCTCCGGGAGCTTGCTTGAGTGCAGGGGAGGCGGAGCTTGGGACAACATCCACAAATCCTTTGGCTCCCGCCTGGGCTACGCTGTAGCCGGAGGGAGTGCTGATGGTTCCTGTCAATTGGGCGTTGCCGGTGTTTTGCACAGTGAATTGCAGCACACTGGTTGTGCCGACTTCAACCGCGCCGAAATCCAGGGCCAGAGGCGAAACCACGATCTCGGGGGCCAGGCTTACGTCCCAGACATCCATGGTGGCGCTCACGTCCAGAGTAGGTCTGACGGGATCGTTGGAATGGATGGTGAGCATCGCTTCATAGGTACCAACAGCCATGCCGACCGCGGAGAAGTTGGCGGTGATGGTCAGGCTCTGTCCCGCGGCGATGTTGCCACTAAGAGGCTGTACGCTCAGCCAGGGAATGGGAGGGGAATCCTGGGTCAGCACGTTGGAACCGGAGAGGGTGTGAGGCTCGGAACCGTAGATATCACCGTTCAGGGTCCAGGGCAGGGTGAGGTTGCCACCGAAGCTGGAGCCGATGGTCACATTTACCGTGGCGGAAGCGGATTCGCCTCCTTTGATTACGCCGTAGCCGTAGGAGGTTTCACCGTGCCAGGTAATGGTCACGCCGTTGCCGCTGGTCACATCCGGGGTCATATCTCCGCCGCTGCCGCCCACGAAGTTGGTGGCGCTGTTCACGGTGACCCCGGCGGGGAAGCTGATGATCACGTCTCTGAGCCACTCTACGTCCGTGCTGGCGTTGGTGGCGGTGAAGGTCCAGTCCACCGTGGTGCCGGGCAGGTAGCTGCTGGCGTCCAGGGTGAGGGTGCTGCCCGCGATGCTCTTCTCCTGAGCGGAAGCCGCTTGCAGCAGGTTGCCGGCTCTGGAGGGCAGTTCAGTCATGCTGATGCTGAAGGTGAGAGGCTGGCTTCCGGTGTTGGTGATGGTGAAGCTGTCCGTGCCTTCGGTGCCCACCTGCAGGTAGGCATAGAGGGCGTCGTTGTCGATATCGATGGTGGGCGGATTGTAGCCCGCGCCAGTCACCGCGATGTTGACGCTGGTATTGTTGGTAGAGTTGTTGGCGATCACCACGTTGCCGTTGTAGGAAGTTGCTGCTGTGGGCGCGAAAGTCAGGTTGTAGGTCTTGGTTGCGCCGGCATTGATACTGAAGCTCAGGCTGTTGCGGCTTTCCTTTCCGGCCAGCGGGGCTTCCGTGGAATTGCGTGCCGCAGCCACGGTGTAACCCGTGGGGGTGGTGATGGTGCCGGTGAGGGTCTGGTCGCCGCTATTTTGGATGGTGAAGGTCTTCGTGTCGGTGCTGCCCACGGCCACATCGCCATAAGCGAGGGTTGTGGGATTGACCAGGATCACGGGGCCAGACTGGTTGGGTTGCAGGGTCAGCTTGAGGTTGGGTCGGTAGGAGGAGTTGTAACCGCCGCTAAAGATGTTGGTCTGATCAGAATTGTCGCTGCGCACATAGCGGTAACCGTTGGTCACAGATGTGTACTGGGTGGTGCCACTGGAACTGTAGGAACCGATCAGGCCAAAGGCGGTGTCCACCACGATGTTGTCTATCCCGTTCCAGAGGAAGGGTGTGGAGAGGGTGTACATATTCCAGCCGGTGTTTGTGGGCTGGTAGGAGCTGCTGCTCCAGACCTGGGTGAGGCCTGTGGATATCCAGCTTGAGACGTCAGTTGCGCTGGTGTGTCCCATGCGGACAACGAAGTTGGGCATAGCCAGGGCAGGCAGGCCTGTTACGTTAAAACCGATCTGGGTGATATTGATGGGGCCAACCACTCCTGCGGCATTGAGTTCCGCGGCAGTATAAACCGACTGTCCGTGCAAGCTCTGATACCAGACGTTGATGGGGCAGGCATCTCTGTTGCTGTTGGAATCGGTTCCATCGCCGATGATTACTGAGCTGTTGGGCGTGGCCTGGACTGTTTCGGTAGGCTCTGCGTCTTCACCGGAATAGGTGGCCACCACATAGTAAGAGTAGGTTGTGCCGTTTACAACTGCGCTGTCGGTATAAGTAAGCCCCGTCACGGTGGTGAGCAGGTTGCCATTCCGGTAGATTTTGTAACCGGTGGGGATTCCACTTATAGGCTCGCTCCAGTTTAGTATCACCAAACCATTTCCGCCCACCGCGATCAGATTACGGGCGGGATAGAGCCCGGCAGGGACGTAGGCTTGCAACTTCAGGTTGGGCAGATTGTTGGAAGCCGTAAGTGATATGGGCTGGGATGAATCGCTTCTGTTTTGGCGGGCCTGGGTGGCAGTAGTGGTGGAATATGTCCAGAAGGGGTAATTAGAAATATAGCTCTGATTGCCCTTGATGGTGAGTATAGCCAGGTTGGAAGTTCCGTTGTAGGCAAAGAGGTTGTCCAGTTCCACTTCCATCCAGCCGGAGGTATCGGTATTCGGGAAGGTTCCGCTATAGACCAGGGTGTAGCCGTCTGTACTGTAGTCGCCGCTGGACAGGCTGGACTCGCTGGTGTGCTTCATATAGATGCTGACAGCCTCGATGGGACTTACATCGGTGCCGCTGCCCTTGTGGAAGCCCAGATACCTGATGTTGCAGGCGGTGCCGATCTGAGAAGCCAGATAGATAGCCTCATGGCTGGAGTAGTTCCAATAACGGTTTATAGGATAAGGCTGGGTTTCGCTGCCGTTGCCTATGATGATGGTAGAGATGGGATTGGTGGTGGGGAAGCCTGTAACAATGTTCGAGGGGTCAGATTCCTCAGCGCCGTAGATGGCTGTTACGTAATACTGATAGCTGGTTTCGTTCACCACGTTTGTATCAGAGTAAGTCAATCCGCCGGTGCTGGCCAGATAGTTGCCATCGCGGTAAACCCTGTAGCTGCTTGGTGTTCCGGTGGCAGGGGCTTGCCAGTTAAGGTTCACGACAGCGTTGCCGGAAGTGGCGGTCAGGTTCTGGGGCGGGGCATAGTAGGTGCCCATGGGCGGGAAGATGATGTGATCCAGCCAGGCGCAGTCGCTGCCATTGGCCCAGGAACCATCTTTGGAATAGGTCCAGGCCAGAGTGTGGCTGCCGGACGTCAAGGGGTAGGAAGCCTCTGCCCAGCCTGCGGAACCAGACCACTCGCCTTTCTTTACGCCATCGACGTAGAAACGCAGAAAGTCATAGTTGCTCTCGGAGGATACCTTATACCAGAAGCTGAGATTGCCCGCGCTGCTGACCACCACAGGCAGGCTGAGGGTGGTGCTGCCGTTGTCGGAGATGGCGCCGGACTTGGCGGCATAGGTGCCGGAAAAGACCTCTGAGCTTTGCACCGTCCAGGGCACGGAGCTGTTGTTTACCCAGGGATACAAAGTGAAGTTTCCTGTCTCGAAACCTTCATCCGGAGGGGCAAGCAGTGTGACCGTGATGCTGCGGGTGGCTGTGTTCCCGCTATTGTCGGTGGCGATCACCTTAATGCTGTGGGGGCCGCCGGCATATCCTGTGGTGTTCCAGACCCAGGAATAGGGGCTGGAAGTGTCGGTGCTTTTCAACACATCATCAATATAAAATGCCACGCCGGTGATGTAGCCGTCCGTGTCGGAAGCGGTGGCTGTTATCGTGATGCTGCTGTTGAGGTCATGCACCGATCCACCGGCAGGGGCGGTGATGGAAACCGAGGGCATGGTGGGATCGGTGGCAAGCAAGGCCTGGTAGGCATTGATGCGCCCGCTGCCCAGTTGACCCAGGTAGCTTTGGTTCACGGCATAATGGTCGTCAGCGGTGGATTCCAGAATATCCTCCACATCGGCGCTGCTGAGGGTGCGGCCGTTGCGGTGGGCATAGGAGACAACCAAAGCTGCCACGCCGGAAGCGTGGGGACAGGCCATCGAGGTGCCCTGGTAAAAGCCATAATTGCTTCCGCTCCAGCAGCTAAGCACGCCCTGGGAGGTGACGCTGTTGGTCTCACCGCCGGGGGCGGAGACGTCCACCCAGGTGTCGTAGTTTGAATACCAGGCCTTGGTATCGTTGTGGGTGGTGGCTGCCACGGCGAAAACGCCGCTGTAGCAACCGGGATACCACTGGCCGCTGGACTGATTGTTGCCCGCGGCGAAGATGGTGATGCCGTTGGACATCACGCTTCCGCCGCCGTTGGCGTTGAAGTAGTCGATGGCGTCAAGCACAGACTGCTCGTAGTTTCCCACGCTTGTGTAGCCCCAACTGTTCTGGGAGATGCAAGCGCCGTTGTCGGCAGCATAAATCGGAGCCAGATCAAAACCGTCGCCTCCGGAAGTGGGAGCGAACACCTGGGTGCTCATCAGCCGCACGCCGTTGCCGGTTCCGGAACCGCCGGCAATGCCGGAGACGCCTACACCGTTGTTTGTGACGGCCGCCACGGTTCCCGCCACATGGCAGCCGTGGTCTCCCGCGACGATATTGGAAGTGCTCTGGTAAAAGTTGTAACCATACACGTCGTCCACATAGCCGTTGTTGTCATCGTCTATGCCGTTTCCGGCGATCTCGCCGGGGTTGATCCACATGTTGGCAGCCAGGTCGGGATGGTCATACTGGACACCCTGGTCCTGGATGCAGACCACCACGTCGCTGTGGCCTTTTTCGATGTCCCAGGCTTCGGGCAGGTCGATGTCGGCATCCACCGTTCCGCCGGTCTGGCCGGTGTTGTGGTAATGCCACTGTTCGCCGTAGCGCGGATCGTTCGGAGTCCAGCGGGAGAGGCTGGCTTCCATGGCCGCGATCTGATCCTGGGTGAGGCTTAAAAGCTGTTTCCTATACTCAGGTTCAGCCCATTGAACGCTTTGGTCCAGACCGCGATAGGCCATCACTATGTCGCGGATATCGGCTGAACTGTCATACTCGAGTTCAAACCACAGATGCAGTCCCCACTCGATGTGGCGCCAGCCCCATTTGAGGTTTTTGGAGCTATCGCCAAAGAGTGGTGTTATCTTTGTGATCCCATATTCCAGATTGAGGGCGTCAAGCTCCTCGATCTCAAAGCTTTTCAGGCTTCCTTCTTCATAACGGTAAGCCTGTACCTGGGAGGATAGTTTTTCGCTGAGTTTGATCCGGATGTGGCCTTTTTCGATGGCTGAGTCCGGCACTTTGTAAATGTCGATGAAAGGGCGTTCGCCAAACTTCACAGGGGAAGCGGGCAGCCCTATCCATGTTAGCAGGAGCAGTGCAGTAAATACGAAGAGTATTCTTCTCATGGCTCTCAACATCTCCTTTATTGGTATTGTTCTTTATACAGTTGTTATCGTTTTTGCCTGGATGCTGCTAAAGGAGGCCATTCTTGTGAAATGGCCACGCAGGCAGGATATTTGATCCAAAGCAACCTTCTCGTCCGCAGATAATTGGATACAGCGGGATTTGTCAATTAAAATTTGCCTCCACCAGTATAGCAAATTAGGCTCTCCTGCAAACTAAACGGGTGGATTGTTAAGGGCGGATAACTGGCTTGTTTCAAGCCAATTCATTGTTATATTTGCATCTATGTTCATTGTTTACTAAAGAATCCCGCTTGTCCCCCATGCCGCTCTCCTTTGCTGCATAAAGAGTTACGGCCATCATCCTTAGGTATGTGGTTGCGAAGTTAAGGATGACCCCAGGAAGATACAGGTTTAGCCTCCGGATGCAAAGGGGGGCGAAAAGGTGGACAGACGGGGTATAGCAGTCAGTGTTGTATTTTATCCACTCGTTTGGAAGGAGGGTTGAATTTTTAATACGCCGGGCAGGTTGTTGCGCAGGACAATACCCAGTGTCTGATCTGACGCTTGTAATGACGGGGGCATGAGGCATCAGGAGCGCGGTTAGAATTCCAGAAAGAAAGTGACGGGGCCGTCGTTGATCAGGTTTACCCGCATATCCGCGGCAAAGATGCCGGTCTGGACTTCGATGCCGGTTTCCCGAAAGAGGGCCACAAAGTTGTCATAGAGCTGTTCTGCTATGGCCGGGTCGGCGGCGGGGGTAAAGTCTGGCCTGCGTCCCCGGCTGCAATTGGCATAGAGGGTGAACTGGGATACGATGAGAGCCTGGCCGCCGATGTCGCGCAGCGAGAGATTCAGCTTGCCATTGTCATCGCTGAACACGCGCATCTCACTGATTTTGCGGACAGCCTGGGGCAGCAGGTCAGGACTGTCTGAGTGTCCAAAACCGACAAACAACAGCAGGCCGGGGCCGATGCTCCCAACCAGGCGGTTTTCCACCTCCACGCTGGCCGAGCCAACTCTCTGTATCAGAACGCGCATCAGTCGATTCTGAAGTGGTGCACTTCCCAGCAGCCGGCGTCATCCAACCAGACGGAGCCTTTTTCAAAAGGCGGGATGACGATCTGGATGCGCCCAAAGCTTACGCCTGGCTTCAGGAATCCCGCGCTGATGGTGTCTTTGCTCCACTCGTTGGAAGTCTTCATTTTAGACTTGAATCTGCTGAAGACACGGCCGTTTTCCCAGAATGTGATCAGGCGGGTGGTGATCTGGGGGCCTTCAGGTTCTGAGGACTTGGCGTTTAAGCGCACGTAGTAGCCACCATAGCGGCGCACCTTGAAGGCATCAGAGTAGAGCACGACAGTCTGGTCGGAAGCGTCAATGCGCAAAGAGGTGCTGCCTTGCAAGGCGACCTTGGGGTCGATCGCGGCGTAGATGGCCTTGTCACCCCCGCCTTCGCTGTAGATCGACCACCCCAAAAGAGCCTGGTCGGGATCCAGCGAAAAGGCGTCGAAGCCTGGATTGGAAAGCAGGTTGGGCACACCTTCGGTGTCCTTGTCAAAATAGACAAGGCTGGAATGTACTATACATGAAGAACAAAGCAGCAGAATCGCGGCTGCAGCCAGCAAAAGCAGGCTTTTTTTCATTTCATGAACCCCCGTTCATTTAAATATTTCAGGACCACCCCCACGGACAGGGTATTGATCAGGAGGTTTGATCCGCCATAGCTGATAAAGGGTAATGGGATTCCTGTTGCAGGAACCAAGCCAATATTCATACCAATGTTGATAAAGGTTTGAAACATGAGGTAGGCCAGGATGCCGGCAGAGGCAATCCTGCGTTCCGGGACCTTGATCTCGCCCACAGCCCTGATCAACCTCAAAAAGAACAGTGTAAACAGCAGCAGCAACAGCATACTGCCCACAAATCCAAATTCTTCCCCGATCACGCTGAAGATAAAGTCCGTATGGTGCACGGGCAGGAAATTCATGTTTTTCTGGGTGCCCTGCAGCCAGCCTTTGCCCAAAATCGAGCCGCTGCCCACGGCTATCTTGGCTTGAATGATCTGATATCCGGCTCCCAAGGGGTCGCGCAGGGGATCGACAAAGGTGAGTATCCTGTTCTGCTGATAGTCTTTCAGGCCATTCCAGAAAACGGGCATAAACAGAGCGATGAAGATATTGGAGATCGAAGCTATGGTGATCGGCACCCAGGAAAGACCCGATCTGTAAAGCAAAAAGACCAGGATCAGGATCCAAATTATTATTGCGGGCCACCAGACGGAAGAGACAATGCTGACGATGGGGCTGACCATCAGCAGAAGGTAAAAGAGGGGTACATCCGCGGCTACCAGCATAGCCAGCAGGCTGACGCCAAAGACGAGGGTGGAGCCCAGGTCTGGTTCGATAATGATCAGCGCTACCGGCAGGGCAATCATTCCCAAACCATAAAAGAGCTGCCTGAGTTCGGAGAGATGTTCCTTGGAAATGACCCTGGCGGTCATGATGATGGTGAGCAGCTTGGCGCTTTCCGAAGGCTGGTAATGGATGCCCATCAGGCTGAACCAGCGGTGTGAGCCGTGGATGGCCTGGGTGAACAGCACAGCTATCAAAGCCAGGATATTCAGGATTGAGAGGGGCAGGATCATGATGTCGAAGATAGGCATTGGCAGGCGGAGCAACAGGATCATGCAGCCTATGGCGATGGCGGCAAAGATGGTCTGCTTCCACCAATTGCTGGCCACGGTGGTGTATTCCCCGATGGTGGTGCAGGAGGCGGTGTAGATGGCCACGCAGCCAAAGAGTATCAATGCCAGAAGGTATGCCGCCAGCACGAAGTCAAACTTTTTGCGGTTGATCATCGCTCAGTACCTGCAGGGGTGGTCTCAGCCGGATCGGGAACCGGTTCCGCGCTTTCTGTGGCGGCCGCGTCACCGGTATCCAGATCGCCGGGAGTCTGGAATTGGGGTGGGATCACGGCGGGTTGTTTGATCCTGGCGTAGTTGCCGATGTAGTAGTTGAAGATCCGGTTGGCAATTGGCGCGGCCATGGCTCCACCGCCGCCGGCGTTTTCCAGAAAGACCGTAACCACGATCTCGGGATTTTCTTTGACGATGTATCCGGTAAACCAGGCGTGGGTTCTCTTGCCCATATAGTTTTCCGCGGAACCAGTCTTGCCATAGGATTGGGCGCCCGCCACACTGACCACCCTGGCTGTGCCGCCCGGGGCGTTGCAGACAGCCCAGAGGCCATCCTGAACAATCCGCACGGTGCTGGGCTTCCAGGGAAGCTTATGTTTGGCAATGGGAACCACTTCCTCGCGCGCCAGCTTGCTCCTGCCCATTGTTTTGACCAGGAGATGGGGCTGAACCCAGAGTCCGTTGCGGGCAATGGCGGCAAAGAAGGCGTTGATCTGCAGGGGAGTGGTGAGCACCTCGCCCTGTCCGATGGCCAGGTTGGCCTTGTAGCCGGCCAATCCAGCCGTTCTGCCCAGCTTTTTTTGATAGTAGCGAGAATCCGGGTAGAAGCCATTCCTCTCGTTGGGCAGGTCGATTCCGGTCTTGTTCACCACGCCGCAGGCCACAGCCATCCTGTAAAAGTTGTCCAGGTTGGCTTTGTTTATCAGATCGTAGAAGAATACGTCACAGGATACTTTGAACGCGTTGACGATGTCCAGCGAACCATGCCCGCCGCTGGACCAGCAACGGAAGAAGCGGTTTCCGATCTTGAGGCCACCCCTGCAGGCAGCCAGGCGGGTGTTACGGTCGATCAGGCCCGCCTCCAAGCCTTCGGCTCCGGTCACGGGTTTGAACACCGAGCCTGGCGGATAAGCGGCATGGATTATCCTGTCCAGCAGTGGCCTGGAAGAGGAGTTCAGCTCCGCCCACAGCTCGGGGCTTATCCTTTGCAGGAACACATTGGGATCGTAGTCCGGTTTGCTCACGTAGGCGAGTATGCCGCCTGTTTTCACATCCGAGACCACGATGCAGCCCTTGAGTCCCTCCGGGAAGATGCCATCAGCGTAGTTTTGCAGGTCGTTGTCTATGCTCAGCACCAGGCTGAGCCCGTTGAGAGGCTCTATTGAGGTGTCTTCGCGGAAAAACTCGAGGCTTCTGCCCTGGGCGTCCACCTGCACGATCTCTTTGCCGTCCTTGCCCCTCAGCAGCACCTCATAATAGCGTTCCAGTCCGGTTTTGCCGATATAGCCGTTGAGAGAGTAATCTTCATCGCGGTAGAGTTGATACTCCTTCTGGTCGATCCTGCCCAGGTATCCTGTGAAGTGATTGGGATACATATAGCTGCGGGTGGTTTCCACCCTGAAGGCCAGCTCCGGAAATCTGTCCAGCCGTTCGGACAGGCTAAGCACCATCTCATAGGGCACATTCACAGCCAGAAGGATTTCCTCATAGGATTTGAAGCGCTGCTGGAACACCAGTTCCTTTAGCTCTTCCGCGCTAATGCCAAAATTCTGCAGCAGAAAAGCGGCCAGTCTTTCGGTGCTGGCGATCTTTCCGCTGGTGAGGTAGAGGTTTTGGGAGGGAATGTTGGCGGCGATGGGGCGGTATTTGCTGTCGTAGATTTCGCCCCGCGTGGCAATTATCCTGCGGATGCGCACAAAGTTGCTTTCCGCGATGCGTTGGTAATAAGCCCCCTTCACCACCTGCAGGCGAAAGAGTGCCACCACCAAAACCAGCAGCAGCACACCCAGGGTGATGCGGAAAACAAGGGTGGAAACGTTTTTAGTCACGCGCCACCACTATACGGAGCCGGGAGAGAAACTGCATGGCCCAAAAAACGGCAAAACTGACCAGCAGATTGTAGGCAAAGCCGATCAGGTTGGTGACCAGCAAGCGGGAGCTGAACTCGTAGGACACGCCAAAGATCAGCAACTGTATGAGATGGAAGACCAGGTTGGCCAGCAGGATGGTGAGTATCTTGGCCACCAGGCTGTCCTCTTCAAAGGGTTTGCGAAACTCCTCCAAACTTACCACCAACAGCACAAAGAGCAAAGCGTGCAAACCAAAGGAGGCAGGCTGGGTGGTGTCGTAGATCAAGCCAATCAGGAAAGAGATGATCAAGTTGGCATTACGCTCCCTGGTCCAAACAAAATAGACCAGCAGGGGAATGTGAATCTGGGGGATCACTCCGAACAACTCAAAAGCGGGCATGATCAGCACCTGGACATAGATGAAGATAATGCCCAATAAAAAGGTCCAGAGGTGCTTCCAGAACATCCTAATCCAGTCTGCGCACTATGCAGAGCGGGGTCAGTTCGTCGCCCTGCCCCTGGGGGTTGTCTTTCATTACTCTTTCCAGGAAGTGTTTGGACACTCCCTGGCTGGCTCCGATCATCCAGGAGCCGCCGATATCGTTGATATCCATCACGGCGATTGGGTATCCGGTTTCCTCGCTCAATTTCTGGGCTGTCCCGCCCGGGTCGAGCGGCCCCTTGATCACGGTATGGGTGTAAGGCTCCACCGGCGAGGTTTCCGCGGCATCGATCAGCGCCGCCTGCATTCCTGCCAGGCGGTAAAAATCCCCCGAGCGCCCCAGCAGCTTGGTGAATCCGCCCACAACCGCGGCAAAGAGGACGCGCAGCCAGCCGCACTCATCGATCGCGCACTGCATGCTCGTGGGAGCGCCCAAACCGATGCCATAGGGCACCTTCATCACGCGTTTGGAAAGAAATCTGGCCAGCTTGCCGACCTTGATCTGGTCAGCCGGTATAGCCCTGCCCTGGGTGATAGCCAGAGGGCTTTCGCTGATGGTGAGGATGTCTCCCGGCTGCATCAGCGGCAGCGCGTATTCCCTGATGATGTCGGCCATGTTGTCTTCGGCGGTAAGTATTTTGGTTTTCACCGGGATGCGTTCCACGCGAGAGTCGTTGATCACTATGATGGGCGAGATGTTTTTGCTCTTGTTCATCGTTTTCCTTTGCTGTTCAAAATGAATACGTGTTCCAGGTTTTCCACCTGCGTGAAGGGGCTGATGTCGGCGCTGATGAAGAGGTTGTCGCTCGACTCCTTGATGCGCTCGATGGTTCCCACCGGGTATCCTTTGGGAAAGAGGGTGGAGAGGTTGGAGGTTACGATGGTGTCCCCGGGGCTGATCTGCGAGCCCAGTTTGATCATATTCATGCTGATGGCTCCGGTGAGGTCGGATTGCAGGATGCCCTGCACGCTGGTGCTCTGGTCCATCACGGGAATCTGGAAGAGGGGGTTGTTGAGTGGGAGGATCAGGCTGTAGGTGTCGGACACGCTGATCACCTTGCCCACAATGCCCGCGCCCGATACCACCGGGCTTTCCATCCTGATGCCGCTGCCCAGGCCTTTGTTGACCATCAGGTTGCGTTGGTGAAACTGCCCCGAATAGCCTATCACCTCGGCAATCTCAAACGTCTGGCCGGACACCTCGAAATCGATGGCGGAGCTGCTCTGGTATTCCTTGAGTTTATTGGCCAGTTCCAGATTGCGCAGGGTGTTGTCGGCAAGTTTGACGCGCAGGCTGGCCACCTCGGATTTGAGGGATGAATTGGCCTTGATCAGCAGCAGGGAGTTGGAGAAAGGAAAAAGAACCGTCCTGCCAAGCCAGGATGCCCTGTTTATCCTGCTGGCATCGCTGCCCAGCATCATGAGCAGGGAAAGCACAACCAGGACCAATGGCAAAACGAATCGTTTCATTTATCCTCTCAAAGCAGAATAGTTATGCGCTGGCATGATGGTGTCAGGCGCGTTCAAACGGGAAAAATCGGGTTAGTCTTCTATGCGCTTGATCAACACTTCCCGGTAGCGGTCCACATCGTCCAACACCTTGCCTGCGCCTTTCACGACGCATTCCAGGGGATCGGGAACCACAAACACGGGCAGGTCAACCGTTTTGGAAATCTTCTCATCCAGGCCTTTTAGCAGCGCGCCTCCGCCGGTGAGGAAGATACCCCGTTCGGCGATGTCGGCGGACAGCTCGGGAGCCGTGCGCTCAAACAGCCTCTTGATGGCGTCGATCATGGTGGCAACCGTTTCGGCAAGAGCTTCCCGGATTTCCTCGGAAGTGATCTTGATGGTCACCGGATAGCCGGACACGATGTCCCGGCCGCGCACGTCCATGGTCAGTTCCTCTTTGAGGGGATAGGCGCTGCCAATCTGCATCTTGATCTTTTCAGCGGTCTGCAAACCCACGTGCAGGTTGTTCTTTTTGCGCAGATAGCTGATGATGTCCAGGTCCATCTTGTCTCCGCCCACCCGGATCGAATTGTGCACCACGATGTGGGAGAGGGAGATAACTCCGATCTCGCTGGTGCCTCCGCCGATATCCATGACCATATTTCCATAGGCCTGTTCGATTGGCAGTTCGGCGCCGATGGCGGCAGCCACGGGTTCGGAGATCAAAAACACTTCACGGGCTCCCGCGTGCAGGGCGCTGTCGCGCACCGCCCGCTTTTCCACCTCGGTGATTCCGGATGGAACGCAAACGATCACCCTCGGGCGCACCAGCAGGCGTTTTTTCTGCGCCCGCATGATCAGATTGCGCAGCATCAGCTCGGTGACCTGGAAATCTGCTATCACGCCATCTTTCAAGGGTTTGATCACCCGCACTTCGTCGGGGTTTTTACCCAGCATCACTTTGGCGTGCTGTCCGATGGCAATTATCTTTTTGCCGTCCGCGGAAACAGCCACCACGGAGGGCTCATCGATCACTATGCCAGAGCTTTTCTTGTAAACAAGCGTGTTGGCAGTGCCCAAATCAATGGCGATGTCATTGGCCATCATGCCAAAAAAATCAAAAAGGGACATCTAAACCTCTCTATTTGTAAGTCCTGATGTAACCGGACACATATTTTTGTACCAATTTCCCATGATATCCCAAGTTTTCCCACAGCTTATTGAGTGTCAAGCAAAAAGCTTGCAAGAGGTATCGTATTGCCGTCACATCTGATAATTGGCGCGAAGTTACGGCTCGCACACGCCCCTCATATGCTTATCGCTCATTGATCGCTGATTGATCGCTGACCAATCGCTGGGCTGTCTATCGCCCGGACGTCAATGGGTTGTCTATGGGACATCAAGGTGTGAGGGTGATTTGCCTTCCTTATCACGTATGGGCTTCTATATCAAAGACTGGATCACGGGTCAAGCGGTTCACGCAGATAATCGCGGATAAAAGGCGCAGATTGGCGCGGATTGGGATTATGGGGATTGGTGTCTCGGGGCTGGCTGGTTGTTTCCAAAAGACTGGATCACGGCTCAAGCATGCGCTTGCCCGGGGATGACGCAGTATATAGTCTGTAGGTGGTTTTTTTCGGGGCTTGGTGGTTGTTTCTAAAAAGACTGGATCACGGGTAAGCCACCCCAGAGGGGGCCCCGACTTCCCGTGATGACACAGAATATTGCTTGGTGGACTTGTTTCGTGGAACCATTTCACCATTTCACCAATCCACCTTTCCACAGCCTGATCGTAGCACCTATATATTATGGAGGAGGATTGCCCTCATTTGCATCCCCATCCCCGGCGTGGGTCTTCCTTGGGTCAACCTTATAATTTATAAGGATGACCTAAGGATGATGGCACTAAAGCCAGTAGCAGCAAGGGAGGGCGGCGTTAAGGGAAAGTGAGATTGTTGATACAATATCGTGAGAATGGCATTCGCATATCCCTCTCTACCGCTTGTTATCCAAGCTGATATGAGGTCACGGAAATTCGGGAAAATGAGAAACAGGCGGGCTGACCCGCCTGTGTAAAGATGCGCCTGGAAAAACAGAGATCGGGAAGCCTTCAACCGCCCAGTCTGATCTGCTGTGCCTGCCTGCCAGCGCTTAGATCATAGAAATCGGTGCGGTTGTCGGTGATGCTAAGCTTTTGCCTTTCTTTAAAATACCAATCATTGAGATGCTTGGTCTGAAAATCTTCCCGCGCTTGCTTGATCAACCCCGTCTTTTCCTTTTCCCATTCGGCCAGATCGGGCAGCGAACGCTTGGTGACTTTGACCAGGAACCAACGCCCGGGCTCTGAGATCAACTGAGCGAAACTGCCTTCCGGAGTGGAAAACAAAGCTGTATCTATGGAATCCAGCTTGCCGATGGAACTGACCATATCGCCTTTTTTATGACCGCTGATCTCCACCACCATAATGCTGTCCCGGCGGGCAAATTCCAGATATTGATCCTCGTTGAGGTTGGCTATGAAGTTTTTCACATAGGCGTCCATATAATATCCCTGCTTGCTTTTGGTGGCCTGGTTTTGGATGGACGCCTTCTGATCTTCGAAAGGCGTGTAATAGACGGGCAGTTCAGCGGAAACCGCCAGGATGTAGATGTCGCCGCTGGGCGCGAAGAAAGGTTCCGCCAGGCTGCCAACCGGATTGGCAAAGGCAAACTTGACCAGGTTTTCATCGCGGCCAATGTTGCGGATGAAAGTATCGGTTTCTTGAAAGACCGTGGTTTCTTCTACATTAAAGCCCTGGTTTCTGGCCGCTTGTTCCAGTCCCTGCTCTTTGGCAAGTTTGTGGAGATTGGAGGCGTTTGTCTTCATGGCTTGCAGGGTGGCCTCGCTGGGCTCGATGCGGATAAGGATATGACTGGCTGCCACTTCCTCGCCGGAATCCCCCTCGCGCTTGTCGGTGGTCTTGATGATGTGCCAGCCGAAGCGGGATAGCACAGGAGCAGCGATCTGGCCGACCGGAGTGCTGAAAGCGGTGTTTTCAAACTCGGGCACCATTCTGCCCCGGGCAAACCAGCCCAGATCCCCTCCCTTGCTTCCGGAACCGGGATCCTGGGACAGTTCTTCGGCGGCTTTGGCAAAATCCGCCCCTGCCAGCAGGGCCTGGTAGAGGGAGTCCACTTGGGCTTTGACGGCCAGGGAGTCTTCCACTGAAGGGGCTTTGGTGAACTTGACATAGTGATAGCGGCGGCAATTGTCTTTGCGATACTCTTCTTTTCTCGCGTTGTAAAAATCCAGCGCTTCCTCTTCGGTGGCTTTGTATTTGACCAGCTTGCCGGGGTCGAAGTAGATGATCTGGGCGTCCACGGTGTCGTGTTGCTTCATCCATTCGCCTTTCACGCTGTCAACGCTCACATCCACCTCGCCGCGGATGGTTTTGAGCAATTTGCTGTATTTATAAGTGGCTTTCACATATTCGATTATGTCTTTGCGGAACTGCTGGTTTTCGTTGAGCGCTTGTTCAAAAAGCTTTTTGCTGAATTTGCCGTTCTGTTGCAGGTCTTTGATGGCTTTCACATCCGCCGGGGGATTCTTTTTGGCTTCGTTCAGCACCTCGGTGTCCGTGATCCTGACCCGGCCTTCCTTGATCGCTTTGTCATAGATCTGGCGGGCGATCAGCTCTTCCCAGCATTGGTCGTTGAGCTTGGCCTTGTCTTCGGCTGTGAGGGCCTTGCCCCTCTGTTTGCTATGGTAGTTGAAGTAGTTACTCAGAATCTTTTCATATTCGCCGTAGGAATAGCTTTTGTTTTCTATCTTGCCGACCGTGGCTTTGGGATCGTGTTTCTGAGCCCAAAGCAGGGATAAGCAGAGGGCGATCAGTATTAGGAAGCGTTTCATGCTGTCTCCTGAACTAAAAATGATTTCAGACCGGAATCTACCGGACGCGCATCCACAAAATAGACAGCGGGCAAATACGTCAACTGAAAAACTGATCCGGGCAGGAGCCAACCGTCACGCCAAAAGAAAAGGAGTGGCCACTGAGGGCCACTCCCTGGGGATTATCTGCGAGCCTAAGCTCGTGGTTTATATCTTATTTGGCAAGCAACATCTTGCGGGTGACGGTCTTTCCACCGCTGGTGAGGCTGTAGAAATAGATACCGCTGGAAACTGCGTTGCCGTTGGCATCTTTGCCATTCCAGACCACGGTGTGCCTGCCGGCTTCCCGGGTTTCATTCACCAGTTCGCGCACCAGCTGGCCTTTGAGGTTGTAAACCTTGAGGCTGGCATGTCCGGCAGCGGGAACGCTGTAGGAGATGGTGGTTTCGGGGTTGAAGGGGTTGGGATAGTTGTTGGCATCCAGAGTGCAAACGGGCAGCACGTCGTCATCGTTGGACACAGAATAATCGACAATCGCGCGAAGCATGATCTCGCCAGTTGTGACGGGTTCCCAATTGGCGGTAATCTTCTTGTAACTGTATTGGTTTGAAGAGGTGTCCAGGCCGATCTGAGAAGCGTTAGTCGTTTCCAGGATGGCAACGTAGAACTGGCCGTCAGCAACACGAATCGGGGGCTCCGAAGGCAGAGCGATGTAGTTCCAGCCCTCAACCACAGAAGCGGCGGGATACTGGTACTGCACCAGCTGGGTGCCGGGCATTCCGTTGGCGCCATCGTTGTCATACACACGGACAATGATTCCGGCTGTGCCAAGAGTGTGGACATAGACCTTTACGAATTTCACATCCACCGCTCCGTTATAACTGTGTTTCACAGCCATCTGCTTGGTGGAGCCGACGTTGAAGCCTTCTTCCGCGGTGCCGTCGTCATGCATCAGCTCAGCATGCATTGCGGGCAGGATAAAGGCGGTCACGATATTGGAGGCTTCGGATTCGTTTGTACCATACATGGCGGTGAGGTGATAGGTGTGAATGCCGCCGGAGACGTTCGTGTCGGTGTAAGTGAGCACGTTCCCGGCAACCTGGTCGATCTGCACGCCATCGCGGAAGATCTTGTAGTTTGTGACGTCGCGGTCTTGGCGGACTCCGTTGGAGGCCAGCACGCCATCGCAAACTTCCTGCACGTTGTTGGGATAACTGGTAATCTCATACTCTTTGCCGTCGGCGTCCTGCACCCAGATACGGATGTTCCAGTTAAAGGTGAGGGAGGCGCCGAGGTTGACAAGGGGTGACCAGACATTGTTGAAGCGGATCATGTTGCCATAGCCGTTCACATGGGGTCCGGCATCGCAACCGGCGGGGTAACCGCCCTGGGTGTTGCAACGATAGCCCGCCATGATCTGGGTCTGGGCGGGGATGGTGAAGGGGGTGGTGAGAACGATCTCATTCCACTGGTCGGCGTTGGGAGTGATCGCCTGCTCATAAGCAAGTTCTGCACTGCCACCGGTCCAGATGCGCAAGGCATAGGAACACAGGGAGGTGGGCTCGGCGGGGAAGATCATCATCTTGGTGATCTGCATTCCAACCCAGGGGCTGATGCCATAGTCTCCCACGGCATCCCATTTGGCTGCGACGTCGAAATCCGCCACGCCGTTGGTGCCGATCGCGTTGCCGGAGTTTTCGCCGTCATAGTGCAACCAGCCTGCTTCTCCGCCGCCGCCGGTGCCGGGAGCGCTCCAGTTGAGGGTAACGTTGTTTCCTTCCACTGTGGCTTCCAGGTTTTCGGGGGCTGCGATGAAGATGTCGTTGTAGATCTTCACGTCATCGATCATGATGCCGATTCCATCAGGGGTGTCGGCGTCTGATCTGAAGTACCAGCGCAGCCTGATATCCTGTCCGGCATAATCGGAGATAATGCCATCAAGTGAGTAACTGGCTGTCATGGAAGCCCACACATCCGGAGCATCGGCATACACGTAGTTAGTGCCGGTCGGGCTGCCATAGGGGTTGCTCATGGCATACCAGGTGGTTCCGTCGTTGGGGGAAATCTCCCATCCCCAGTAGTCAACTTGCGGGAATTCGTTCGGATCGTTGAAACCACCCATGATCATGAAGTCCGCGCGAATCTCTCCGGAGGGGGGCAGGGTGATCAGAGGGCTGGTCAGGTAGTTAAGCATATTGGTGTTGTATGACCCGTTGGCGTTTTGACATTTCATGATATGAGTGGGAGACGGCGCGGATGGATCGGTGGCAATGTGCCAGATATCTCCACCCACGGGAACCAGGCTGGCCCAGGTCATCTGGCCGTCGTCGGTACCGTTGTTGGTATATCCGCCAAAGGCAATGTCGTCAACCATCACGCCAAAGAGGCCGGCTTCATTTCCGGTGGAGTAGGCCGGGTCGGAGGCAAAGGCAAAACGGATCTTTACACTCTGTCCAACATAGGAACTAAGGTTGGCGGTCACGTTTGTCCATGCTGCATGGGTGCCGCCCCAGCCGGGAATATTGGGGCCTTCACCAAACTCAAAACCAAAGGCATAGGAAGAGGTGAAGTCATAGGCGGGAGTGATAACGTTGTTGGGAATCACAGTCCAGGTCGTGCCGTTGTCTGTGGAAACACGAATGTTGAAGGAATCCCATCCGTTGTATTCTCCTGTTCCACCTACTGACTCAAGCGCGACAGCCATCTTGAAGGTCAGGGTGGCGTTGCCGGCTGCCAGGGTGCGGGCGGGGGTGTCCAGCACAAGGTACTGGTGATTGTAGTAACCACCGATGTTGTTTCCTTGCGCCAGGGCGGGGTCTCCCATCCACCAGACTTGTCCCTGAGAACCGCCAGCGTTGTAGATGTGCCAGTTGTTGGGGGAAATAGAGCCGTCATGGTGAGTCCAGCCTTCGGCTCCGCTTTCAAAATCTTCTTGCCATGCTACTACTTCATAGCGATTGGTACCATTAGCAAACATGGCTGTTACGAGAGTGAGGGCCAAGATAATCAGCCATCTTTTTTTCATTGATCCTCCTATGAATCAAGGGATGTTAAACTCAAATGTCTATCTGTATTGCACAGCATAAATCTGTCAATCTGTTTTTTTGGATTTCTTATGCCAAACACCGGAACACTACTATTCCACATCAACTATATTGCAGCCGGTAGAGGTCATAATAGAGGCCTTTTTTGTCCAGCAAATCAAAGTGGGAGCCCTCCTCCACGATCTCACCCTTGTGCAGAACGATGATCCGGTCCACATGCTGGATGGTGGAAAGGCGGTGGGCGATCATGATCGAGGTGCGGTTTTCGATCAGCTTTTTAAGCGCGTCCTGGATCAGGATTTCCGTCTCGGTGTCGATATTCGAGGTGGCTTCGTCCAGGATAAAGATGGAAGGATCGTAAGCCAGGACGCGGGCAAAGGCTATCAGTTGTCTCTGTCCGGTGGAAAGGGTGGCGCCCCGCTCCATCACAGGTTCGTCATATTGGGCGGGGAGTTTGGAGATAAACTTGTCCGCGTTCACATATTTGGCGACCTGGACGATCTGCTCCTTTGTGAGCCTGGTGTTGTTGAGGGCGATGTTTTCCTTGATATCCCCGCTGAAGATGAAAACATCCTGCTGAACGATTCCGATGTTGGAACGGATATCCGCCAGGGCATAGTCACTGAGGGGCTTGCCATCGATCAGGATGCGTCCCTTCTGGAAGGGATACATCCCCAGCATCAGGTTTACTATGGAGGTCTTGCCGCTGCCGGTATGGCCAACCAGGGCTATCTTTTCCCCCGGCCTGATCTTGAACGAGATGTCCTTGAGCACCCATTCGCCGGGATTGTAAGCCAGCCACACATGGTCAAACTCAATCTCGCCCTTCATCTTGCAGCCGGAAATCAGCTCGTCCCGGTAGTCCTCGGGATCCAGATCCATCAGGTCAAAGATTCTCTCCGCTCCTGCCAGGGCACCCTGCAAGACGTTGAACTTCTCCGAAAAATCGTTGATCGGCTCAAACAGCTTTTGGATATAGGCGGTGAAAGCCATCAACAGGCCGATTGTGATGGAGTCGCGCAGAATCTGCCCGCCACCGTACCAGATGATCAGCGCCACGGCAACCTGCGAGCTAACGTGGATGATAGGACGGAAGAAGGCAAAGAGCTTCATTTGCTTGATCGAGGTCTGATAGTATTTCTGGTTGATATCCGAAAACTCTTGCCTCTTATGGAAATACTGGTTGAAAAGCTGGATTATCTTCTGTCCGCTGATGTGCTCCGCCAGGGTGGCATTGAGCGCCGCCAGATACTTCCGCACTTCGCGGTAGATCACCCGCGTGCGCCGGCGGTATTCGCGGATCATCAAAATCACGAAGGGCAGGATGATAAAGCTGACCAGCGCGAGCTTCCAGTTGAGGGCCAGCATCAGCGCCACGATTGCCACGATGAGGATCACATCCTGCACCAGGGTGATCACGCCGGAGGCCAGCATTTCATCGATGGCCCTGATATCGTTGGTTACCCTGGTCACCAGCCTGCCTACGGGGTTTTGGTCGAAATACTGCACCGGCATGCGCTGCAGATGGGCAAACACGTCGTGGCGCAGGTCGTTCATCGCCCTTTGGGAGAAGGTGGTGGTGATCACGCTCTGGGAATAGCCAGCCGCCAGACGCAAAAGGCTGATCACAAGGTAGACCAGGGCCAGCCAGATCAGGTTGTTGGCCGCCTGGCTGCGCACCTTGATGCGTTCATATCCCGGGATCCGGTTGAGGTTTTCCCTCATCACTCCGATCTTGCCTCCGCCCAGGCTGATCCAGCCCTGCAGGCCTTGTTCGTCCCCCCGGGGTCTGGTGTTCTGGCGCAGATATTTGTTCAGGATTGCCCGGTTGGCGGGGGTATCTTCCAACAAAAAGACCTTGTTGCCGCTCAGTATGCCTTTATCCTGCAGCTCTTTAAGGTCAGCCCGGTTGATCTTGTTCTGGTCGTTGGCGCTGAAGATCAGAAAGTACTGCCCGTTCTGCGAATATTTCTTGAGCTTGAGAATCTTATACTTGGCCTGGAAAGCGTCTATCTCCTCTTCCTTGTCGAAGACCGCGATCAGTTTGTCCGAGACGATATAGTCGTCAATCGCGCTGCGCTGGATGAGGGGTTGGATAAGTTCAGCCGCCGCCACCACCATCAGGATCAGAAAGGATACCACCACCCAAAACAGGTAGGGTTTGAGATACAAGAGCAACTTGCCATAGAGGCGTTTGTCGTAGATTTTGCCTTTCAGCTCGTCTTCCGAGAAGCCGCCCCGTCCGCGTCCGCCGCCGCCACCGAAGTTCATTCTTCCTCCCCTTCCAGCCTGGCGCGGATCCTTTGCTTCTCATAGAGCCCCTTGTAGAGGCCGCCGAGGGCCAGCAATTCCGCGTGCGAGCCGCGTTCCACGATCTTGCCTTCGCCCAGCACGATGATATGGTCGGCGTGCTGGATCGACGAGATACGGTGGGCGATGATGATGGTGGTGCGTCCCTTGCGAAGCTCGATCAAGCGCTCCAGGATCTGCCGCTCGGTCTTGGTATCCACCGCGGAAAGTGCATCGTCCAGGATCAGCACCTCGGGATTGGTGAGCAGCGCCCGGGCGATTGCCACGCGTTGTTTCTGGCCTCCGGAAAGGGTGATGCCCCGTTCTCCCACCATGGTGTCGAACTTGTGGTCAAACTCCATGATCTCGTCAAAGACCTGAGCCACCTGGGCGGCGTCATAGACATATTGCAGGGAGGTTTCCGGATTTCCCAGGCGGATGTTGTTCGAGATGGTGTCCGAAAACAGGAAGATATCCTGCGGCACCAAAACCACGTCCCTGCGCAACACATTCAGGGGAATGCGGTGCACCTCGTGGCCGCCGATCAGGATGCTGCCCCGGGGAGGCTCGTAAATCCTCACCAGCAGTTCGATCAGGGTGGTCTTGCCGCAACCGGTAGGGCCAACAACGGCCAGGGTCTTGCCTCCGGCGATGCTGGTGCTGATCCCGTCAAAGATCAGGGGCAGGCCTTCCCCATAGCGGAAGCTCAGATCGCGGATTTCGATATCGCCTTCCAGGGCTTTGATGCTGTCGTCGGCTTCCCTGTCATCGATCTCGGGCATTTCCTGGAAGATTTCGTTGAGGCGCTTGAGCGAGGCTGTGCCACGCTGATACATATCCACGATCCAGCCAATGGCGATCATCGGCCACACCAGCATGCCCAGATACTGGAAGAAAGCGATGAACTCGCCAATGGTGATGTCGCCCTTGATGGTGGCGCGGCCTCCGAAATAGAGGGTGATGATCATCGAGATGCTGATCACGAAACTCATGAAAGGATGGAAGATACCGGCAATCTTCGCCATGGAGATGTTGCGGTTCACATAGTCCAGAGAAACCTCATCCACCTTTTCCAGTTCCGACTTTTCCTGGACGAAAGCCTTTATGACGCGAATTCCGGAGATGCTCTCCTGAATCTTGCCGGTGAGGGTGGCAAAGCTCTCCTGCACGCGGAAAAAGCTTTTGTGCATCTTTCTGCCGAAGTATCTGATCGTGATGGTCAGAAATGGCATCGGAATCACCGCCAGGGCCGTGAGACGCCAGTTTATCGCGCCCATGAAGCTAAAGGAAGCGATCGTCATCAATACGATGTCCATCGACGCGATAAGACCCATCCCCAACAGCATGCGCACCGCGTTCAGGTCGTTGGTGGCATAGGCCATCAGGTCGCCTGTCTTGCTGCGGTTGAAAAAGTTTTGCGACAGCCTCAGCAGATGGTTGTAAAAGTCCTGCCGCAAATGCTTCTCGATCATGTGGGAATTGCCGATGATCAGCACCCGCCAGAAAAAGCGCAGGACCATCACCGCCAGGGCCAGGCCCAGGATGATCAGGCCCATCCACACCAGGCCCTTCTGGTCTATCGTGCGCTCCTGGATGCTGTCGATGGCATATTGCATCACCCGCGGGGTTATCAACTGCACCAAATCCACCAGGATCAGCATAAAGATGCCCAGCCCGATCTTCCCATAACTCTTTTTAAGATATGGAAGAATGGCGTCAAATGTCCGCATCTGTACTCCAAATGTTATTATCAACAGAAGGCGCGAGCGTTGTCTGCGGCTTTTTTTGAGGTGTTCCCGCCCTTTGTTGATACCAACAAGTTTATCTCGCCAAGATTTGATTAAGGCTCAATTTGTCAATCATTAAATATGCCTGACTTCGATTTGGGAGCCTTGCGCAGGGTAATACCAATCCGCTTTCACCAATCTGTTATTTACAATCTGAAGTTTGACATTCTTATTTAAACTCCGTGGAAGGGTAAAATGGTGAAAGGTATCCCCGAAACAAACACCCAACATACTACATTCCGCGTCATCCCGGGAAGCTGGGGTCCCCTCTGGGGTGGCTTACCCGGGATCCAGTGCCCAGGGGTGGCAAAGTCCGTTTGCCACAGAGATCGTAGATCTCTTCCAAACAGGCAACTCCGTTGCCTCTGCCGAACAGACTTCGGCAGCCCAATACCGCGCCAATCCGCGTCTTTTCTTTTATCCGCGTATATCCGCGTGAACCGCTTGACCCGTGATCCAGTCTTTTGTGATTCGTTGAATTCCAAACTCAGCCAGCACGGAGTTCAAAGAGCCTTTCACGGCTGCAAAGATCCACCGGACGCCTGGGCTCTTTGGACTTCGTGCGGAAGAAAGAACCCAAATCCAAAGCTACTGCCCCTAATTCCGCTGGGACTTCGTGCGGAAGAATGCTGCATCCGGCAAACTGTAACAACAATTTAACTAACATCTGTAGAGTTAATTAGGAGAAAAGTTATGGAGGCCAACAAGTAACCCTTGACATTTAATATCCACAACTGAAACAGTGTTGGCCCTCGTTTGAGGGAGAGGGCTAAGTCTATATTTTCCGTAGGTCAACCTTATAATTTATAAGGATGACCTAAGGATGATGGCACCAAATGCAGGAGCAGCAAGGGAGGGCGCTATGAAGGATTATGATGATTATTGATGGTGTTATTGGTGAATGTAATTCTATATTGCTTGCGTTCTTTTTTGTGATGGTGAAAAGGATTATAGAACGCGGATAACAGGATCGACAGGATCAGCAGGATATTTGAAGGTGGAAAGGTTCCCCCGAAACAGACCCTACCAGAGTATATACTGCGTCATCCCGGGCAATCCGGGCCCCGACTTCCCGGGATGACACGGTTTTGGGGTCTGGGGTAGTTTGTATCTGGGCTGGGTGGCATTCCCCAACGGCGCTATGGCAAGCGCCGCCACCTTGTGCAGGCGGTCGCAGAACCGCCTTTTCCACCTTTTCACTGCCAGTTCAAAAAGACTGGTTCACCCTGCGCACCTTTTTCTTGACAATTACAATCCATTTTGCACGATGAATTCAAGAGGTTCGTATGCGATTTAGTTACTTTGTTTTGGCGTTTATCCTTTGCTGCGCCAGCCTGACGCTTTGGGCAGACCACATCCCCATGATCTCCGAATCCCTGCACGCCCTGGGAGAAGTGAATAGTTTTGTCATGTATGGCGATTACGCGCTATTCATCGGAGGGGAGCGGCACCTGCAGATAATGGATTTCAGCGACGCGCAGAATCCACGCCTGGTGGCAGGATGCGATGTTCCGGGGATAGACGCTGCCGCAAGGTCAATTAGCATCCATGGGCAATATGCCTATTTGTTTTTCGGGAGTTGCTATGGCATTATCTCGCTTGGTAACCCGCTTTCCCCGCAGTTTAAGGTAAAGATTGAGACAAACCATACAGCCTGCCAAAGCATCCATGACGGGATTCTTTACTCCACCAGTACTTGGGATAACTATCTTTATTCCTACTCGCTTAGCGACCCTCTGGCGCCTCAACTGCTGGATTCGCTGCGGGTAAACAACTATCCCACAAACATTGCCTGTGGCGATGGCTTCCTGGTTTGCGGCAACACAGTTGTAGATATAGTCGATACCAGCGATCCCTGCAATCTGCGGATAAGCGGAGAGCTACGCTTCGTCAGTGGATTTGAATACGCCAGCAGCGCTTTTGCTGTTAGTGGCAGCAAGCTCGCAGTGGGCTGCGGTTATGATTTCAGTGTGTATGATCTTATCCAGGAGCCCTATCTGGGGGCAACTTTACCTTTGGGACATATAGTGACTGGGGGTAAGGGCTATATCCGCAACAATAGATTCTGGTGTACATACAACGATGGACAAGAGATTTTGGGAATTGACTTTAGCGACTTTGACGCCCTGGAGATATGCTACAACGAAACGATCCCATACATGACATGTTCCAGTTTTTGTATGGATGGCAACTTAGCTACGATACGGACGCGGTACCCGCACTCTTTGAACTACTCTGTCCTGGTTGATGATGCTTTGCCGGATTTTGAACTCAGCTATCCGGTGGAAGGTATCGGCAGGATTGTATCGCAGGGAAACTGGACAATTGGTTTAATCTCCGGTTGCATGTATATTTTGGATTTTGACGAAACGGGAACAGCTTATCTACAATATAGAATTGGCATGAATGGTGGCTACGATGTTACCCTGTACAATGACATCCTGTTATACACGACTTTGGATGAGCCGTATCAGAATGGTGATCCAACCCGCTATCTGATTCTCTACGATCTGATTAGCAAAACTCAAAAAGCCAGCCTGGCGTTAGGATATAGCAGTTGGCGTTCCGATATTGTTTTAGATGGCGCCATGGCATATATCTGCAATAGGAATCAGGGCTTGTTTGTTGTGGATATCAGCAATATTGAGCAGCCTGTGTTGCTTTGCCAACTGCGGGAAGGCATCGAATATAATTGTGCCTCAGCGGCTAATGGAAAACTCTGGGTGGGGTCCCGCTTTTCCATTAACTGTTACGACACTGGAGAATCGACAGCCCCCGTTTTCCGCTATGAAATTCCACTATATTATCATACTCCAATGATCAACCCTTATAAAATACTGATGATAGATGACTATCTGTATGCCATTACCACAAACGGCTATCTTGCCCGCATCGAGCCGGGATCTGACGGAGCGGCCGCGATAGACATTTATCAAACCAGATATCGATTCAATACCAGTTTAGCTAAACTGGGAAATGGGCTTCTGGTTGGCAGTTGCGATGGCGTAAGTGTGTATGGCTTAAACGGCGCCGCCCCTCCCGAAGAACTTGCTTTCCGGGATGTTGAACGGGTTGAGGATGGTAACAGTATAGTCTTAACATCGTACTCGGTTAACGGCGACCGCATTTATGTGGGACGGGTGAAGAGCCTGCAAGTGCTCGATGCCTCCCTGGCGATAGCTTTCATGCATGGATATTTCCCCGAAACAGAGCAGAATCTGAGGATTTACCCCAATCCGGGCAAGGGCATGATAAAAGTGATCTGCAAGCTGCCAGCGGATGGAGAAGCGGAGCTGGAACTCTATAACTTGCGGGGGCAGAAGGTATTTGCCAGGACTTATGGTTCCATAACAAAGGGCTTGAATGTGTTGAGGATGGAAACCAGGGACGATTCCGGGCGCAAGCTTGGCAGCGGAATGTATTTTGTGAGGATTAAACAGGGTAAGCACATTCAGACAGGCAAACTGGCGATAGTGAAATAGCGATGTGGCATATCAGAGATAAACGCGGGACGGGAGAGCGTCACAGCTAAGCTTTTTCTTGACAGGGAAATGCCCCGCAATTTTGTGGAACGAAATAGTGCATCTCTAGCTCAGTTGGTAGAGCAACTGACTCTTAATCAGTGGGTCCGGGGTTCGAATCCCCGGAGATGTACCATGTTTTATATCCCGTGAGAACGGGTTTTAAAAACTGCGGCGATTTGCTCTTTGCTCCGCGATAGAAATGTGCTAAAGTGCGGAAAGAGTATCATCCGGCTTTAGCGGCCGGATTTTTTTTGCGCGGAGTAAAGGCGCTGACCCTGACGGCAAAAGATATTTATTCATCATAAGGAGAACAAGATGACAGCTTTACACGCTTCCGTGCCCTGCACAAAAAACCAATACACCTTCACCTCGGAATCTGTGTCTGAGGGACACCCGGACAAGGTCTGCGACCAGATCGCGGATTCCATTTTGGATGCCTATCTGCGTCAGAGCGGCTATTCCAAGGTAGCCTGCGAAACACTCTGCACCAAAAACCAGGTGGTGCTTTCAGGAGAGATTTCCTCCCCCGTGGACAGGAAAATCGACGTCATCCCCTTGGTGCGCAAGGTTATTTCCGACATCGGCTACACCAATCCAAACCTGGGCTTTGACGCCAATTGCCAGATACTCAACCTGCTGCACAGCCAGGAAACAGCCCTCATGGAAAACCAGGGGGCGGGCGACCAGGGCCTGATGTTCGGCTATGCCTGCAACCAGACACGCCAATTGATGCCCGCGCCTATCACCATGGCGCACAAGCTGCTGGAAAACCTGGCAAGGTTGCGCAAGAACGGCATGATCGGCAATATCCTGCCCGACGCCAAGTCCCAGGTGAGCATGCTCTTTTGCGGGCGTAAGCCTGTGGCACTGCAGAACGTGGTGATCTCGACCCACCATCTGCCCCTCTCCGAAGCCCAATTCAGCGACCTCAAGCAGGAAATCACAGAGCTGGTGATCCGCCCCACTGTCGCGGAGATGGAAAGCGACTCCCACTGCACCTTCAGGGCTGAAGACTACGAGATCAAGATCAATCCCCTGGGCATGTGGGAGGATGGCGGCCCCGCCTCCGATACGGGTTTGACCGGAAGAAAGATCATTGTGGACACCTATGGCGGCTGGGCCCAGCATGGCGGCGGCTCCTTCTCCGGCAAGGATGCCTCCAAGGTGGATCGCAGCGCGTCATACATGGCCCGCCACATCGCCAAGAGCGTAGTGGGCTCCGGTTTGGCTGAAGAATGCCTGTTGCAGTTCAGCTTTGTGATCGGCGAAGCGGAGCCGGTGTCGCTGATGGTTGACACCTTTGGCAGCGGCAGCATGAGCGATATGGAACTGGAGAAATTGATCCGCTCCAGTTTTGACTTGACAGTTAAAGGCATTATTGAATACCTTGATTTGCGCAGGCCCTGTTATCTACCCACAGCCGCATACGGCCATTTTGGGCGTGATGACGGCAACTTTACCTGGGAGAAGGTCAAAGCGCTTAAATAGGCAGGTCAAATGGATCTATATACAAAGCTGTGCGACAAACGGAAACTCTTCCTGATCGCCGGTCCCTGCGTTGTGGAAACAGACGCTGTGATGCGGGAGGTGGCAGAAACTCTGCTCCAGATCCAGCGGGAATTTGAGATCACTGTGATCTTCAAGTCATCATACGCCAAAGCCAATCGCAGCAGCGGAGATTCCTATGCCGGCCCCGGCATGGCGGAGGGGCTGCGCGCCCTGGAAAAGATCAAACAGGAATATGGACTGCCGCTGCTAACCGACATCCACGAACAAAGTGAAGCGGAAATGGCGGCCGCGGTCTGTGACATCCTGCAGATACCGGCTTTCCTCTGCCGGCAAACCGCGCTGATCAAAGCAGCGGCGGACACGGGCAGGATCGTCAACCTCAAAAAGGGTCAGTTCATGGCCCCGGAAGACATGCAAGCGGCAGCCCTCAAAGCCGGCAAGCAGCCCCAAGTCTTGCTCACGGAACGCGGCAGCAGCTTTGGCTATCACGATCTGGTGGTCGATTTCAGGTCTTTCGCGGTCATGGGAGCAATCGGCCATCCCGTGGTCTATGATGTGACCCATTCCCTGCAAAAGCCCAGCGCGGGAAAGACCTCGGGAGGCTGCCCGGAATACGCGCCGATGATGGCAAAGGCGGCTGTAGCCACCGGCTGGGTGGACGGCCTCTTTCTGGAAGTGCATCCCAAGCCCAGCGAGGCCCTGAGCGACGCAGCCAGCATGCTGTCCCTGGAACAGCTTAAACCCTTGATTGAAGAATGCCTGCGGATACGGCAGGAAATTGGGAGGACAAGATGAGTTTTAAAAAAATTGTTAAACCCTATAAACCCCTGGTACACTGGGATAAGATCAAGCTCGTTGTCTTTGATTGCGACGGTGTGCTCACGGATGGAAAGATAATCTACAACAGCGCCGGAACGGAAGTGAAAAACTTCTATTCCCAGGACGGGCTGGGCTTCAGGTTGTTGAGGGAAGCCGGAGTCCACACCGCGGTGGTGACGGGAAGGACCTCGACCGTGCTCGAGCGCCGCTGCCAGGATATGAAAATCGAGTACCTCTACCAGGGCATTGCCCACAAAGTGCAAAAGATCAACGAACTTTTGCAGGAACTGGAACTCGATTGGGATTGCGTCCTGATGATGGGAGACGACTGGAACGACCTGCCGGCGATGTTCAAGGCGGCGGTGTCGGTGTGTCCGGCGGACGCCGTGGAAGATATCAAGCAACTGGCGGATTACGTTACCAGCCACACGGGAGGCCATGGCGCGGTGCGGGAGTGCGTCGAACTGGTGCTGAACAACAAAGGGATATATGAACAGGCCTTGCTTGCCTACCTCAATCAGATCAGTTAGCCTGGCTTTGTTGCTGCTGCTTGCACTCAGCGCTTGCTCGGACGATAAGTTGACCGTGTCCACCCCTCCTTTGGACCGCAGGCTTCCGGATGAGACCAGCGAAAACGTGACCATCACGGAGTTCAACGGCACCAGGATCGACTATATCCTCAAGGCAGCCAGGATCGAACGTTTCAATGATCGTAAGATCCTTAACGCCTACAAGGTTGACATCACCGCCTACGACTCCAAGACAGGGGACAGATCCAAACTGATGGCAGACAGCACGATCGTGGATGACGCCCGCAACCTGATCCTTGCCAATGGAAACGTTAAAATGGAGTCACCCGGAGGCAGCGTGGCTTCCTCCAAAATTGTCTGGGACCGCAACCTGGACTTGCTCACCGCACCGGGAAAAGTGACCCTGGTGAGAGATGGCAACGTATTGCGGGGAGAGAATCTGCGCACTAACTCCCGGGTGGAGTTTGCCGAGATGGAAAAGATATCCGCAGAGGGGGTCTTCGGTGAAGAATATCTGGATTGGTAGCCTGTTGCTGCTGATCCTGTTGCCTCTCTGGGGAAAGAACAAGGCGGAGGAGCTCCGCGTTATCCACTCTGATAAGCTGTATCTGAACAAGGTGCAGGACGAGCAGATCCTCGAGCTGTATGGAAACGTTCACTTCTGGTATGGCGAAACCGAATTCCACAGCAACAGGGCAATGATCTTCGACAAACAGAAGATAGCGCGGCTGGACGGCAACGTGAAGGTGAACAACGATTCCCTGGCCCTGAAGGCGGACAGCCTCACCTATTACCGGACACCAGAGCTGCTCAATGCAGGGGGAAAGGTCTATATCACCGAAACACGGAAAAGCGGTTCCTTCCGGTGGTTCAGATCTGACTTCGCCATCTACAACAAGAAGGTGGACAATGTAACGGCATGGCAGAATGTATCCTCCTACGACAAGGACGAAAAAGCCTCGGCCACCTGTGGTTACGCTTTCTGGGACAGGAAAAACGGCTATGCCTACATGGTGGAAAACCCTGTGGTGCGTTCTGCGGCTGAAGATACGCTACTGGTGAAAGCGGAGAAGATCGAGTTTTTTGACGAGGAGCGCAAGCTGGTGGCAACCTTCAACGTGCTTGCCCAAACCCGGGACTACAAAGCCACCAGTGATTTCCTGCTCTACTTCCTGAACGGGGACAAGGCCGTATTCACCGGCGCGCCCCGCTTCGATTCGGATTATGCCAGCGCCGAAGCAAAAGAGTTTTATCTCTACTTTGAGCAAAGAAAGCTGATCGGGGCGGAGCTGGTGGATTCTTGCCGGGTGTGGTTCTCGGAGGAACCCAACGCGCCCAAAAGCAACTGGGTCAACGCCGAATACATCAATCTGGGTTTCAAAGATCAGGCGATCCGGGACTTTAAGGCGGAAAATTCTGTGAATTACTACTATCTGCAATCCCCAAACGAGAAACGGGATTTCTTTATCAATTCAGCCAGCGGCAGCTATCTGGAAGCACGGTTTGGGGAAGACAACAAACTACAGGACATGAAGATGCGGCAAGGCATCAAAGGTATCTACAAGTTTCAGGATAAATCCTGAAGAAACGGGATATATGGACAACACTGAAAAAAGAAAGATTTACGCCAAAAACCTGATCAAGATCTATGGCAAGAGAACCGTCGTCAACGACCTCAGCATGGATATGACCCAGGGCGAGGTGGTGGGTATCCTGGGGCCGAACGGCGCGGGCAAGACCACCACTTTTTACATGATCCTGGGGCTGGCCAAGCCCAACCGCGGCAAGGTGCTGCTGGACGACAAGGATATAACCCGCTATCCCATGTACCGGCGCGCCAGGATGGGCCTGGGGTATCTGGCTCAGGCTCCCTCGATCTTTTCCAAGCTGAGCGTGCGCGACAACATCATGGCCATCCTGCAGACCCTCAAAATCCCCAAAAAAGAACAGCTTCAGCGCCTGGAGGCGGCACTGGAGGAGCTTAACCTTGCCCATCTGGCCAACCAGAAAGCCTACACCCTCTCTGGAGGGGAAAGGCGCAAGCTGGAGATCACACGAGCCTTGGTGACCAACCCCACCTTCATCTTTATGGACGAACCCTTTGCCGGAGTGGATCCCATAGCGGTGGCGGACATTCAGGATATGATCCGCAAGCTGCGCGACAAAAACATCGGGGTGATGATCACCGACCACAATGTAATTGAAACTTTGAAAATAGTGAACCGCGCTTATATTATCTTCGAAGGAAAGATAATTGTGTCTGGATCCTCTCTGGAGCTGATCAACGATGAAAAAGCAAGACAGGTTTATCTGGGAGAGAGGTTTTTAGCCAATCCTTTTGAACAACAAGTATAAGCATGTTAGATCAAAGACTCACTCTCAAGCAAAAACAGGAGCTTGCCCTCAAGCCCAAGATGCTGCAATCCCTGAAGATGCTTTCCCTGCCTATCCTGGAGCTGGAGGCCTATATCAAGCAGGAGCTGGAACAAAACCCCCTGCTGGAGCTTCGGGATGACAAGGACGAGGAAGAGGAGAGTCTGGATGAATCAAGTTTTGAAGGGAGCCAACCCGAGAGCAAGCAGGCATTGGAAGACATTGAGGATTTGCCGGAGCATAACTCCACCCTCTCGGAAGCGAGGGAACTGACAGAAATCCTGGACCAATGGAACGACTATCACCAAAGCTATGAGTGGTCTCAGGGAGAGCAAGACACCGAGCAGCGGGAATCCCTGATCCGCTATGAAGAGAATCTGCTCGACAAGTATCTGGAACAACTCTACCCACTTTCCCTGACGGAGAACGAGATGGAGTTTGCGGCAGATATTCTGGATTCCTGCGACAACTACGGTTTTCTCCCCACAGGATTCAGTCTGGCACGTCTGGCTAAAATGCACAAGATCACCATCCAAAGAGCGGAAGAACTGCATCAGATCATGCTGCACCTCACCCCAAAAGGCATCACCGCACGCGACATTAGCGAATGCCTGCTGTCCCAATTGAGCGAAGAGCAGCTTAAAAACAGGATTCTGGTGGGGCTGTGCTCCGACCAGTTCGAAAACCTTATCCACCGCCGCTACCAGAAGATAGCCTCCCACTTTGATGTGGGGGAAGACACCATCCTTGCTGCCAAGGAACAGATTTCCAGGCTGGACCCCAAACCCGGCCTGCGCATCCTTGCCGATAACGCCTCTTATGTGTATCCGGACATCACTTTGAAGTTCATCGACGGCAAGTATGAGGTGATCATCAACGACCATATCACACCAAATATCATTATCAGCCCCCGCTACCGCAGGATGATCAACCGGGGCTATTTCGACAAGGAAACCCTGCAGTTTGTGAGGGATCGCGTCAACAGCGCCAAATTCCTCATCAAAAGCATCTATATGCGCACCAGAACCCTGGAACGCGTGGCGCTTTCCATCATCAAGCATCAGCCAGATTTTTTCTACACAGGCAACGGAGTGATGCAGCCCCTCACCTACGCTTCCATAGCGCAGGACCTCGGGGTGAGCGAATCAACCATTTCCCGGGTGGTGAAGCACAAATATGCCGAGACGCCATTCGGGATCTATGCGCTGAAGGATTTCTTCAGCAGTACCGCGGGCAGGGATGACAACTATGAAAGCGTCTCCCGCCAACGGGTTAAGACACATCTAATACATTTAATAGAACAGGAGGATAAGAAACACCCTTTGAGCGACCAGAATTTGGTGGATATCCTCAGGCGGGATGGTTTGGTAATCTCACGCAGGATTATCGCCAAATACCGTTTTGAACTTGGAATTCTCAACAGCAGACTTAGAAAAAGATAAGGGAGGTTTTTTTGTCTAATTATCAGGTCCTCATCATTGGAGGAGGCCCCGGGGGTTATGAAACCGCCATCCGGCTGAACCAGTATGGAATAGACTGCGCCCTGGTGGAACAGCAGCGCATCGGGGGCGTGTGCCTGAATGTTGGCTGCATCCCCACCAAAGCCCTTGTGAAAAGCGCAGAACTGTGGAACGAAATGAAGGAAGCTGATTCTTTCGGCTTTTCTGTACCCAATCTGGATCTGGATTACAGCAAGGTTTTCGAGCGTAAGGAAAAGATCGTTGGCCAACTTGTGAGCGGCATTGAATTCCTCTTCCGCAAACGCAAGATTCCGGTGTTTCTGGAAAAAGCCGTCAGCGTCGCCAGGCAAGACAATGGCTACCTGCTGCGCACTGACGCCGGCACCGAGCTTGGCGCCCAATACCTGATCATTGCCACAGGCTCGCAGCCCCGCGGCCTTCCCGGCATCCAGATCGACGAACAGAACATCCTGTCCTCCACCGGAGTTCTCAACCTCCAGACCCTGCCCCGCAGCCTGGCTGTGGTGGGAGGCGGGGTTATTGGCTGCGAGTTCGCCTCCATCATGAACTCCTTCGGAGTCCAGACCCAGATCATTGAGTTCCTGCCGCGGATAGTGGCCCTGGAGGACGAAGAAATCTCCAGGCGCCTCACCATGGCCCTCAAGAAATCCGGTATAACCATCAAAACCGGCGTGGGAGTGCAGAGCGTCAGGCAAGCTGGCGAAGAGCAGGAGCTGCTGCTCTCGGACGGCTCTATGGTCACTGCTGAAAAAGTGTTGCTCAGCGTGGGCAGAGCGCCGGTCAACAACCTCGAATGGCAGGGCGAATCCCCCGCCGGCGAGCGTGGAGCGATCAGCATTGACGGCATGATGCGTACCAACCTGCCCGGCGTGTATGCCATCGGAGACGTCACCGCAAAAATGCCCCTGGCTCACACCGCGTCAAAACAAGGCATGATAGCCGCCGAACACATCCGCAGCCTGATCCAAAACACAGATTTTCATTGTCCCGGGCTGGAATACCAAAACATCCCCAGATGCACGTTCACCTTCCCGGAAGTCGCCTCTGTGGGGCTTTGCGAAGCAGAGGCAAAGGAAAAATATACCCAGATAAAGGTGGGTAAGTTCCCCTTCAGCGCGAATGGCAAAGCCCTCGCCATGGGAAACAGCTTCGGTTTTGTAAAAATCATCGCCCGGGAGGAAGATTCCCGCCTGGTGGGCATGCATGTCATCGGCCCCCACGCGGCGGAGCTTATCGCCCAGGGCTCAATCCTGATATCATCCGGCGCGACGGCGGAGGTGGCGGAAAACCTGGTCTTTGCCCACCCCACCCTGTCTGAAACCGTCAAGGAAGCTCTGGAAGATATCAGAAACCTGTCCATCAACAAGATTTAACCAAGGAGGTATTAAAATGCAGATTACCATCACTGCACGCCACTTCGAACTTACCAAAGCTATCAGGGATTATGTGGAAACTTCTTGCCTTAAGCTCGAGAAATACTTCGACAACATCATCAACATCCACGTTACCCTGGGCTTGGAAAACAACCGCAACATCTGTGAGATTGCCCTCAACGCTTCGAGATTTTCCCTGCAAAGCCAGGCAGAAGAGATGGATATGTACCTCTCCATCGACAACGCCATGGATAGAATGGAAGGGCAGATCAAAAGGCTGAAGGACCGGGTCACCGACCACCAGAAGAAGGCGCTGAAAGACCACTTCCACGAGTTCTCCCGCGAGTCCGACTTCCAGATGAACAGAGAAAACCACGTCCGTAAAATGGTTAAGACCAAACGTGTTGTCCCAGAGATCATGTCTGTCCAGGAAGCCCTGGAAAAAATAGATGGACAGAAAGAGGAGTTCCTCATCTTCAAAAATGTGGAAAGCGACCGCCTCAATGTCCTGGTCAAGCGTGACGATCAAAACTACAAGCTCTTTGAGCCTTGATTTATAATCTGCCGGGCTGCCGGGACCACGCGCTTCCGGCAGCCTGACTTTGAGGGAGCGATCAGCCATGAAAGAGATTACCATCAAAGAATTCTTTGATGCCAAAAAGAAAGACCTGGCCCTGTCCCTGCTCACCGAGCCACAAACCCTGAACAAGCGGCTCAGTTCCCCCCACCTCAACAGGCCGGGACTGGCCCTGGCGGGATATCTGGAAGTCTTTGCCCATGACCGCATCCAGATCATGGGCGAAGCGGAAGTGCGCTTTATGCAGACCCTGCCGGAAGAGCTGCTCATGGATCGCGTTAGGGATGTTTTCAAAACCGACATCCCCTGTGTGATCGTGACCAAGGGCCTCACCCTGCCGCCGGTGGTGGAACACCTGGCAAACGACCTCAACATTGCCATCCTCTCCAGCCGCTTTTCCACCATCCAGCTCATCAGCCAGTTGACCCGCTACCTGCAGGATGTTTTCGCCCTGGAAAAGACTTTCCACGCCACGCTGGTCGATGTGTTTGGCCTGGGCATCCTGCTCACCGGGAAAAGCGGCATCGGCAAAAGCGAATGCGCTCTGGATCTCATTCACCGCGGGCATAGCCTGGTGGGCGACGACCTGATCACCATCCGCTACCTGGACGATGCCCTGATTGGCAAATCGGGGCGCGATTTCGGCCATTTCATGGAAATCCGCGGCGTGGGATTCGTGAATGTGGAACGCATGTTTGGCATCGAGCGCGTCAGGCGTCAAAAAAAGATCGACCTGCAGATCGAGCTGATGCCCTGGCAGGAAAACATGGACTATGAACGCATCGGGCTCTCCAACAATTATTCCGAGCATCTGGGCGTGAAACTGCCCATCATCTACCTGCCGGTATCGCCCGGAAAAAACGTGTCCGTGATCGTGGAAGTCGCCGCGATGAACATGATCCTCAAGGGCGTTGGCTACGACGCAGCGGAGGATTTTAACAGCCAGCTCCATGCCGAAATCCGCAAGCAAACCTTTTTGAAGAAGGCTCAGGAACATCTTGATGCTCCAGAGAACGATTAAGGTCACCAATAAGCTGGGCTTGCACGCGCGTCCTTCGGCACTGGTGGTGAAGGCAGCCACCAAATACCGCAGCGATTTTTTTATCGAGAAAGATGGAATTCAGGTGAACGGCAAGAGCATCATGGGCGTGATGATGCTGGCTGCCGAGTGTGGCTCCACTCTGCATTTGATAGCTGACGGAGTGGATGAGGAATATCTTTTGGAAGAAATCGAGGCGCTGTTCAACAGCGGCTTCGACGAGGATTAGGGACAAACCATGATCATCGCGGAAGGAAGCGTCATCCAACCGGGCCTGAAAATCGGCGTCGCGCGCAAGATCAGCCCCAAAACCTGGCATCTTCACCGCCTTCGGATATCTCCCGCGGAGTCGGACGCGGAGTTGCGTGTCCTTGACCAAGCCGTGCAGACCGCCAAACATGATTTGGAGGAATACCTTGCCAGCTTCCAGGGGCCACCTGCCGACAAGGAAATCCTCAGCACCCATCTGCTGATCCTGCAAGACCCGGAACTGGAATCCCAATTGCGGGAAGCTGTTCAGGTGAGGCTGGAATCGGCGCCTCTGGCGGTGCAAAACACCTTTGACTCCATCACCAATCAATTCAGGGAGATACGCAACGATTTCTTTTCGCAACGCGCGGCTGACTATCAGGACGTGCAAAACCGCCTTTTAACCGTTCTGGCGGGAGAGGAACAGGATTCTTATGACGATTGGCGGCCAGGCCAGATAGCCGTGCTCAGGGAGATCACCCCCTCCCAGGTCAGCAACTTCTCCCGCTTCAAAATCGACGCCTATTGCACCGAGCAGGGCAGCTTCACCTCCCACGCCTCCATCCTCTCAAGATCATTGGACATTACCTCAGTCACCGGCATCGCCGGCCTTTTTGACATGGTGGAAAACGGAGATACCCTGATCCTGGACGGACTGGAAGGCAAAGTTATCGTCAATCCGGACTCCCCCACCCTTCTGCGTTATGAAGGGCTGCTCAAAGCATACCTCGCCAAACAGGATAAGCTGCGCGATATTGGCAAGTTGCCCGCCATCACCCTCAGTGGCCGCCAGATCAAGCTGCGCTGCAACCTGGAGCTGCTTTCCGAACTGGATTCTTTGCGCCACCTGGGCTGTGACGGCATCGGCCTTTACCGCACGGAATACCTCTACATGGGCAAAGACAGCCTGCCCGGTGAGGACTTGCAGTTTGAGGCTTACCGCGAGGCGGCGGAAAAAACATCCCCCCACGGCGTGGTGATCCGCAGTTTCGATCTGGGAGGCGACAAGCTTTCCCACCTGATCCCCGCGCCCCATGAGGACAATCCCTATCTGGGCAGCCGCGGGATTCGCTTTTCCCTCTCCCATCCCGACATCTTCCGCACCCAGATTCGCGCCATCCTCCGGGCCAGCGCCTATGGCAAGATCGAGCTGATGTTTCCCATGGTCATGGATGTGAGGGATTTTCTCAAAGCCCGCGGGATCGTGCGGGAATGCGAAAACGACCTGAAGGCCAGAAATATAGATTACGACCCTCAAATCCCCCTGGGAGTGATGATCGAGATTCCCTCCGCCGTTCTCTGTGCCGATGAACTGGCGCAGCACTGCGATTTTTTCAGCATCGGCACCAACGACCTGACGCAATACACCCTGGCAGCCGACCGCAACAACCCCGCTTTGGCACCCTACTATCTCTCCCATCATCCTGCCCTGCTCCAACTGCTGCGACTGACCCTGCGGGCTGCCCAAAGGCACGGCATTCCAGTTTCCATCTGCGGCGAGATGGCTTCCCAAATGCACTATATACCCCTGCTGATCGGCATGGGGTTCACCGAACTGAGCGTCAATCCGGCTTCTTTCAACCAGTGCAAGAGCGTTATCCGCGGATGCGATCACGCCCTGGATCTGTTGATCGGAGATTTCGATTTCAACTGCGATCTTGCCCAGACCGAAGAATTAATCTACCAAACCCTTAAACCCTACTATCAAATCTGAGGAGCCGCCATGCTGCGCTTTGAACACCACAACCTTTTGCACAACCCTTCCCTGCCCACCGCCATTCCCGCCGCAAAGGTGAAGGACTGGCACCCTGCCTGCCAACAGGCGCATGAAGAGATCGTTGCCGACCGCAAAGCCGACATTCTGGGCTTTTACGGCCTGCCGGATCAGGACATCAGCCACATCACGGATTTCGTAGCCAGACTTGACCCCGTCTTTGATACCATGGTAGTGTTGGGCATCGGCGGTTCCGCCCTTGGTAACAAAGCGCTCTATTCCGCGCTGCGCACCGAACGCGAACTGCCCCGTAAACTCTTTGTGTACGACAACGTCGATCCCGTCTATCTGCATGAGATTCTGGCTCAGATCGACCTAGACAGGACTATCTTCAACGTGATCACCAAAAGCGGCACCACGGCGGAAACCATGGCTGGCTACATGATCCTTGCCGACCTCATCAAAACAAAGTATCCGCAGGATTACAAAAAGCGGCTCATCATCACCACCGACCGCGAAAAAGGCTTTTTGCGCCAGGTGATCTCCCATGAAGGCTACACCTCTTTTGTGGTGCCGGACAACGTGGGTGGGCGCTTCTCCGTGCTCACCGATGTCGGCCTGGTATCCTCCGCCTTTACCGGAATGGATATCGGCGCCCTGCTCCGGGGAGCCGCCTCGATGCGTCAACGCTGCGGGGAACAGGATATTTTCGCCAACCCCGCCTATCTCAATGGATTGCTCCACTTCCTCTATCTGCGCGAAGGCAGAAACATCTCCGTGATGATGCCCTACTCCAATTCCCTCTATGATCTGGCAGATTGGTACCGCCAGCTCTGGGCTGAAAGCCTGGGCAAGCGGCACGACCTGAAAGGTCGTGAGGTGCTGGTGGGGCAAACCCCCGTCAAGGCCCTGGGCACCACCGATCAGCATTCGCAGGTGCAACTCTACACGGAAGGCCCGCACGACAAGGTCTTCACCTTCCTCAGCGTGGAAAGCTTTGCTCACGACTTCGTGATCCCCGATCTGCACCCCGACCGCCAGGAAGTGAGCTACCTGGGCGGGCGCAAGCTCTCCGAACTGCTCAACGCGGAACGCCTGGCCACCGAGATTGCCCTCACCAAAAGCGGCAGGCCTAACGCCAATATCGTATTTCCCGTCATTGATGAGTTCCACCTGGGCGAGTTTATCATGATGTACGAGATTCAAACCGTTTTCGCCGGTAAGCTGCTGCACATCAATCCGCTGGATCAGCCCGGAGTGGAAGCCGGAAAGATCGCTACCTACGCCCTGATGGGGAAAGCCGGCTTCGACAAGGAACGCGCGGAGATCAGGCAATATTTGGATAAAAAGCAGTCTTAAGGCCGATTCGCTTTCCACTTATCATAGCACCTATATATTATGGAGGAGGGATGCGCGAATGCCATTCTCACGGTATTGTGTCAATAATCTCACTTTCCCATAATGCCGCCCTCCTTTGCTGCTACTGGCTTTAGTGCCATCATCCTTAGGTCATCCTTATAAATTATAAGGTTGACCCAAGGAAGACCCACGCCGGGGATGTGGATGCAAATGAGGCCCATCCTCCTCCTATAATATATAGGTGCTATGATCAGGACGTGGAAAGGTTCCCATGACAGACTCTCGCGGTGAAGTGGTGAGGTGGTGTCGTGGTGACGTGTTGATGGTGGACGCAGCCCTGAACAAGCCCCCCAGGCCCCAAAACCGTGTCATCACGGCCTACCGGGGTCCTCGCCGGATCGGTTACGATCCGGTGGGGTGGTTTGAGCCGTGATCCAGTCTTTTGGAAACAACCAGCCAGCCCCAAGACACCCATCCCCGTAACCCCAATCCGTGGCAATCTGCGCCTTTAATCCGCGATTATCTGCGTGAACCGCTTGCCCCGTGATCCAGTCTTTTGAAGACCGTTTGAAGTCTATACGTGATAAGGAAGGCAAATCACCCTCACACCTTGATGTCCCAGTGTCAGCCCATTGACGTCCGGGCGATAGTCAGCCCAGCGATTGGTCAGCGATCAATCAGCGATCAGCAAGCGATGAGCATACGAGGACGTAGAGACGAGGCTGGTCTGAGGAGATAGAACATGTCACGACAGCCCGTGATGACGCGGTGATATAGTTTGTGGATGCTTTGTTTCGATGTTGGTATCAGGCGGCGCCCAGGGAAGCCAGTTTCCTCTTGATCTCCGCGATCTGTTCTTGGAAAGCCGCCATTTGCGCGGAATCGAGCTGCTCGGTGCCCACCATCTTCAGTTTGTTGGGGTTGATATATTTGCTTCCCTGCACAAGTCCGAAATGGAGGTGCGCGCCGGTGCTTTTGCCTGTGCTGCCCACCCTGCCGATCACCTGGCCTTTGCGGACGCTTTGCCCCGCTCTAACGCTCATGGAGCTGAGGTGGGCATATTGGGTGACCAGGCCGTTGTTGTGCCGGATGCGGATTTCATTGCCCCAGCTGCCTGAATACCTGGCGCTCACCACTTTGCCATTGGCCACAGAATAGACCGGCGTTCCGTATCTGGCGCGGTAATCCACTCCCTGGTGCATTCTCCAGGATCTGTAGATGGGGTCGATCCGCCTGCCAAAGGCTGAAACTACGTGGATGGATGCCAGCGGATAGCCAACGCCAGCCGTGTTCAGGCTTTTGCCATCGGAAGAGTAAAGCCCGGAGGCTACCGATTTCTCATCCTGAACTTCAAAGCGGAACAACTCGTGTTTACCTGCCGCGGCGCCGTCATAGCAGACGTAGCGGATGACTCCGCCCCCCAGTTTCTTGCCATTGAAAAAGCGTTCCCGGATCAGGACGCAAAAGCTGTCGCCGTCCTTGGCGTTCCGGGCGAAATTGACCTTGGTCTCCAATCCGTTGTTGATGGCCTGTTTCTCGCATGGAGAAAAGCCCGCGGCCAACAGCGAAGAGTCCAGCGTTCCGCTGAGCTGGCCTTGCACCAGGCGTTCCGCAACCTGCACCGGAAGCTGTTCCAGGCTGTAATTCAGACTGTCTCCGGAAGGCACAAAGACGTGCCGGGTGGGAGGTTCATGAAAGTAAACCGCTTTGCAGATGGATTTGCTTTGAGGATCCAGCTTCAGCAGGAGGCTGTCTCCGGGCTGGATCGTGGTGACATCCACATAGTTGCCGAAGTTAAAGGCAAAGAGGGCGATCTCTCCCAGAGGAACGGAATTGGCTTCCAGAACGGAAAAGATGCTGCCCCCCTCCGGGATGGCGATCCTGATCCAATCGGACGCGGGAGGTGGGCTTGCGGGCTGCTGTTGAGTGGTGGCTCCACTTTTAGACCTTCCCATCAAGCCAAGCAGCATAAAGCTTACCAGGCAAAGCAAAACCAGGCTCAGCAGCAGATGTCTGCCCCGGCTACGCATGCGTTTTGTCCTCTGGATGAAAGTGGATCATCACCCTGCTCAGGCTGTCCCGGTAATGGTCTTTCAGCTTTTCCTCCAAAGCGTGGGCAATGGAGTTGCCTTCATCGACGCTGATCCTGCCATCCACGCAGATCGTGATCTCGATGGAGAAATAGGGGCCAAAGCGATGTGAACCAAGCTGTTCGATGCACTTTACGCCAGGCACGGTGGCGGCGATCTCCCTGACCTTGTCGGCAAAAGCCTGGTCGGGAACCCTGTCCATAAGTTCGGCAGATGATTCCAGAATGATTGAGACGCCAGTCCGGACGATGAAGAGGGCAACCACAGCCCCGGCGGCGGGATCCATCCAGATGAATCCAAGCCTGGCCATCACCACACCCACGATCACGGCCAGGGCGGCCATGATGTCGTTGAAATGGTCATCCGCCAGGGCGCGCAGGGTGGGGTTGTTGGTTTTACGGTAGTTGCGTTTGCTGAACAGAAAGAGGAAAACCTTGATAATCAGGGTGACCGCCGCGATTAGAACAACAATCATGGGTGCTGTGCGGGCCTGACTGAAACCAGTGGCGAGGTCGTAAATCTTGTTGATGGATTCAAAGAAAATGGCGATACCGGTGGTGAGGATGAAAGCTCCCACCACGATGGCGGAAATGCTTTCCAACTGGCGGTGGCCGTAGGGATGCTCGGAATCGGCAGGTTTTTTCGCCTGGCGCATGAAGATTTTCACGGCGATGTAGTAGATTACGTCCGACACCGAGTTTATACCATCGGCAAGCAGGGCTTGGGAGTGCCCCAGGATGCCGATTACGGTCTTGGCGATGGAAAGCATGATGTTGACGACCATGCCCAAGTTGATGGTTTGGGAAGTGATGTGGTCTCTGTCTCTCATATAGCCAGTTCCCTGATATCTGTCAGAGTTAGGTGGGGAAATTCCCGGCGCAGCTTTGCGCGCAAGTCGTCCGCTTCACCCTCAGGTACTCCCACGGCGCGGGTGTTGAGGGCGAAAGACCTGATCTTGAAACCTGTCAAAACTTCGGGAGCCATATTCCGCAGGAATAGCTCCAGCTTGGGCAGGCTCAGCTTGAGGCAGTCGGGATGTCTCACAACAGGCAGGGGCCCGCCCGGAACAAACAAGACCCTGGCCCTGGCGAGGATGGAATCGGTGATCGCGCCGGGGAAATACAGCGCTTCCGGTTTGCTTTCCGCCAGGCCGCGCAGATCGGCGTCGCTGCCCAAGAGGGAAACCAAGCCGGTGGAATGCCATACTCCCCGCTGGCAGGCCATCACCTCTTCCGTTTCCAGCAATTTGCCGTGAAGCTCAGGATCGGCGGTGAGGGGCGAGAGGGGTATCTGGTTGAGCAGCAGTAGCCTTTTCAGTTCATCCGCGATGGCGGCGGGGCTGCCGAAGCTTGCTCCGATCAGTGCCACCACGGCGTCCACCGCTTCCGACAGGGCTATGGACTTGCGGTCCAGGGAACCGTCGATCAGCACCCTGGCTGCGCCATGCGCCAGAATCTTGCCCAGCAGCCTGGTCTGTCCGGCAACCGAAGCTGGCCCGGTGATCTCAGTCTCCACCGGCAGGATGGTTCGGGACAGCCATAACTGGCGTTGGGGCGAAGCAGAGCCAAGCTTTTCCAGAACTTCCACGGCGCTGCCGTGCCTGTCCAGGCTTGCCGTGTCGCAGCAGAAAAGCGTGCCGGGATTCAGCCTGACCCGGGGTTTGGGGGTTTTGAACACTGTATCGGTTTCTTCTCCGTCAATCCCGGTGCTGAACACGCCGAAGCTGAGTTCGGCATGTTCCCTCAGGAGATGGTTCAGAAGGGTGGTCTTGCCGGAGTTTTTGCTGATGCCCACGATCGCAATGCTGCGGACATCATCTTCCAAAATCCAGTCAAAAGGCTGCACTGAACTCCAGTGAATATGAATATATTCTGCCGCTATTTTTTACGGCGTTGGTTCCTCTTGGTTTCGGCCGGGCCGATCGATACTCTCTTGCCGCGCAGCAGGGACATCACGCCTTCGCCGGACTTGCGTTCCTTGGGGCAGAGGGCTTTGTATTGCTTGTCATCCAAAGGCTTGTGTTCCGGTTCCGTGTAGGCGGTGATAAAACCTTCGTAGTTGCGCAGAACAACCCTGCCGGGCATCTGGGAGATCAGGTAGTTAGGCATCACGGGAATCTTCCCGCCGCCTCCGGGAGCATCCACAACGTAGGTGGGAACGCAAAGGCCGGAGGTGTGGCCGCGCAGGGATTCGATGATCTCGATTCCCTTGGAGATTGGGGTGCGGAAATGGGAGATTCCTTCCGAGAGGTCGCATTGATAGATGTAATATGGGCGCACGCGGTTGCGGACCAGGCGATGGACAAGTTCCTTCATCACGTCCACATTGTCGTTGATGCCTTTGAGCAAGACCGATTGGTTGCCCAGCACCACGCCCGCGTCAGCCAGCCTGGCAAGGGCGGCTGTGGAGTCCGGGGTGAGTTCGTTGGGATGGTTGAAGTGGGTGTTCAGCCACAGGAATTTATACTTTTTGAGCACCGCGAGCAGGCTGTCCGTGATGCGTTGGGGCAGCACAACGGGCAGGCGGCTGCCGATGCGCACGATGTCCAGATGCTTGATCCTGGCAAGCTTTCCCAATACCTCATCCAGGCGTTCGTCGCCCAGTGTGAGGGGGTCTCCGCCACTCAGGATGACGTCTCTGATCTCTTTGTGGCTGGCGATGTATTCCAGCGCTTTTTCCACGTTCTCGCGGGGCATGGGGGCGTCGTGCTCGCCGGCTTTACGGCGGCGGGTGCAATGCCTGCAATACATGCCGCACTGGTCGGTGAGCAGCAATAAGACCCGGTCGGGATAGCGATGGGTCATGCCGGGAACCGGAGCGTCTGCATCCTCACTCAGGGGGTCAGCCATGTCGGAGGGGTCTTTTCTGCTTTCGGCGATGCGGGGGATGCACTGCATACGCACGGGATCGTTTGGATTCTTGTGATCGATCAGGGAAAGGTAGTAAGGGGTGATCGCCATGCGGAAGGAAAAGCTTTTGGACTTTGCAACCGCTTCTTCCTCGGGTTGCAGCTCGATGTATTTCCTGAGGGTCTTAAAGTCTGTGATGCGGTTTTTGAGTTGCCAGTGCCAGTCATTCCATTCCTTGGCAGTGGCGGTTGAACGGATTTTGGTTATCTCAGCCATGTTATCCTCCTTAACGGTCGGTGTAGCGTTCCTGAAACAGCTTCATCAGGACAGGGTTGCGGCGCAGCAGGTCGAGAGAGATTGCCGCGTGGCTGCGGGCATAGCCATTGCCAAGGATCATATCCACATCGGCGCCGATGCCTTCGGCACCCAAGGCTGCCTTGGTGAATGACGTGGCCATGGAAAAGAAATAGACTATCCCTCGGTCTTTGCAGGCCATGATGGAAGGCAGTTCGGTGTCTTCGACGTTGACCACATTGATCACCACGTCTGCCATTTTGCCGTTGGTGAGGCGGGAAACCTCTCTTTGAATTGCCAAAGCGTCTGTGGCGCTGGCGATGATGACTTCATGGCAGCCGGTCTGCTTGCAGGTGGGGATGTAGTTCTCGTTGCGAACCACTCCAATCACCTTGCCCGATACGCCCACTCTTTCACGGGCGACGGCGTTGCAGAGGATTCCGCTTTTGCCGTTGGCGCCGATGATGACAACTGTGTCCCCCGGCCTGGCGAGGCGTTCCACCTGAGCGGGAGCGCCGGCCACATCCAGCACGGAAAGGGCAAGGTTTATATCCATGTCGTCCGGAAGCTTGGCATAGATGCCGCTGCTGAAAAGGATGGCCTGGCCTTCGATCTCCACCTGGTCTTTATCCAGAAGGACTCTTTTGACCTTGTTGATCTTGAGGGGGGTGAGGGAGAGGGAAACCAGGCTGGCTATGGTGTCGCCGACCTTGACCTGGTCTTTCATCTCAAAGTTAGGCCCCAGGGCGGCCACTTTGCCGATGAGCATTCCGCCGGAGCCGGTGTCCTCATTCTTATGTTTTCCGGTGCGGTTGGTAAGTTCGATCGCGTGTTCCGCGAAGGCTTTTTCCAAGTCTTTGTGCCCTTGGGCGATTAGCTTGTTTTTGATCTGGTGGAACGAGGCGGAATCAACATTCAGCCTGATCACGTCGATCAGCATTTCATTGTCCCAGATCTCGCTCATGTCATTGTTCAAAACTCTCGCGGGTTGGGGCAAAACCCCGCTTGGTTCGATCACGCGGTGGGTTCCATAACGGCATCCGCCTGTTTTCATCCGATCCTCCAAAGATATATATTATTAGTTTATAAGCAAATTAAGATAGTATTCAATGTTTTTGTTCAAGCCAATCCTGTCAAGCGCAAAGGACAATACCTGATCCGGGCTTGCCTTCACAGGCGCCAGTGTGACAAAGTGGACTTATTCTTCTGCCGGTTCAGAGGGTGTTTGAGTTGTTTGAAACAGATATTCCTTTTCAGAATCGTGGTAGAAGACAGTGAGGTTGTTGGGCTTGGAATACCAGGCGGTCACTGTGCGGGTGGGTGTCAGTGTCCAGGTCACGCGGGCATTTTCCTTATCCAGATGCACCGCTTCGCCATGCATCTCGTGCAGTTTGTCGAGCACATGATCATCCTGTTTTTTGCTGTTGTATTCGTTGTAGCGAACCAGCCAGCCAGCCACGGTTTCCTGTTCCGGATGCACGACCAGGACAATCGATTCCACCATCTTGTTGGTTGAAGAGTAGTACTTGACCAGGGTGTTTTCCACTTCTTTGGCGAAGAATCTCTGACTTGCCAGGAGTGAATCAGCCCTGTTCAGAGTATCGCCGAAAGACAGGCCAAACAGCCCGCTTTGAGCGGACAGGCCAGCAACCGCCAGCAGCAACAGGATCGTTATCGAGCTTATCTTCATATCATTTCCATCTGTTTGTTTTGCGCAAGCTTAAAAGCACTGGCCGGTGCGTCAACAAAAACCTTGTCCACCCTTTGCCAGGCTTCACAAACGATACCCTGCGAGAACCTGATGTCTGCTGAGTTTTTCAACGTCCCAGGAGCGCAGAACCAAAATGTAAAGCTGGTGTTACTATAAACCCTCACCAAAACTTCAGACGTCCAAGTGCTTTCATAAACGGTGATAGAATATTTAGAAAAGGAAATTGTTAGTTTATCAGAATGAATCGCTTCAAGCTCGCCTGTTTACCATTAGCACTTGCCTTGACGAGATATACGCCACTGGAAAGAATCGGGGATACCCAGAAAAAGCCCGTTCCATTGGAGACAACGCGCGACGGGCTGGAGCCTTGCTCCGTCGGCTATGCCTCCTCCGCAGATCTTCAGCCTGTCGCAGCAAGGTAGATGCTCATGAAAAAGAACTTGACTTGGATCTACAAGATGAAAACAATGCAGTCGGTCGCTTGGCCTTACACAGATTGTGAATAACGAGGGATATCAGATGCCCTTAACAAACCAGAGAAACAATAAGTTGGAATTTACACCAACATTGCACAACAAACGGAGAATTTCCTTCGATAAGTTGGTAAATGGTTTTCAAAAGATAGCTGAAAATACAGGTATATATGTTGTGCTGGCTGTGCTTACAAGGCCCAAAGTAAAAAAGGGTATACACACAAATCAAACTGCTCGAACTTCGAATTGATTTTGAAATAATATCTGGAATACAAATCTATTATTGGAGAGATTTAACATGGTCAAAGAGATAAAAGGAAAAATGGTTACTCTACGGGACCTGACCGATACTGACTTGAATGATTATCGAAAATGGTTTACGAAAGGGCTCGAATGGACCAAATGGGATGCACCTTGGGAAGAAATGAGTGACACATTTGCTCAGGACTTTGTACGGAGGCTATCCACCAGACTATCAAAAGGACCACAAGAGATAAAAACACGTTTAGAAATAGAAGTGGATGGCACCCATATTGGTTGGGTTTCTTCTTACAACATTGAGAGAAAGCCGGACTTTCTGGCAGTTGGCATTTCCATCCCGGAGGATGAGTTCTGGGCTAAGGGAATTGGCAGGGAAGCATTGCAATTGTGGATTGGATACATATTTGAGAACCGTGGATTGGAGCATATTTACTGTGAAACGTGGTCAGGTAATGAAAGGATGGTGCGTTTGGCTCTTCGTATCGGTTTTGAAATCATTGAAAATGATAAGGTTTTGGAATATAACGGTGTGCAGTATAACAAACTCAAATTCAGGATTGGCAAGATACCTGTTCCTCAAAGCAACTAATGACCCGAAAAAGAAATAATTGATTCTTCCATTGTTCAGTGCAATCTTCAAATCTGACCCTTGCAGATATCCTGTCAGAATTTGAAGTTTTCAGTGATCTAATTTGCGGTAATCCTGTCAAAAAGTACCTAAAGTGGTCTTGGAAAGGATGATTAAGGATGTCCTGCGATGCGACAGTTTGCAGTTTTAGCTGCACAATTTGCAGATTCCGTTGTCACTTTGCATCCTTAACCAACCATAGAAACAATTAGTTGGAATTTACACCAACATTTGGGACTCTACAAAGCAGGGAAATGCCTGCTGATAGTGATAGGCAAACCTTTTCAGGGAGTATGTAAGTATTAATCTTCACTAAAAGCTTCAACTTCTTCAATCACCAAAACTTCAAATGTCCAAGTCCAAAAGTGGGGGGGTGTGCGCGGCAACGGCCCGGACTGAAACAGCCTCTCCATAACCGGCAGCGAAAAAATCGTCTTGACAAGATTGCGCCTTATAAAAGGATTTGCCAATCAGGAGAAAGTGATGATTGAAGTTATCAACGACAAATGCGTGGGTTGCGGAGCCTGTCTTAAAGCATGCGCTTATGACGCCATCCGCGTGACGGACAAACTTGCCAGCATCGATCTGGAAAAATGCACACTCTGCGGAGCCTGCGTCCAGGCTTGCCCCTTCGACGCCATCGTGATCCGCAAGAAAAGCGGCGAGACCGTGGACAAAGGCGACTATCGCGGCGTCTGGGTCTTTGCGGAGCAGCGGGACGGCGAGATTGCCCCCGTGGTTTTTGAATTGCTGGGCAAGGGGCGCGAACTTGCAGACCAGATGGAACAGGAACTCACCGCCGTCCTTTTCGGCTCGGGGATCGAGGGCCTTTCTTCCGAATTGATCGCCTATGGCGCCGACCAGGTGATCGAGGTGGACGATCCCGAGCTTAAACACTTCCGCGACGAACGCTATGCCAAAGCCCTTACGGAGCTTGCTTTGAAGTATAAACCAGCGGTGATCCTGGCGGGAGCCACGGTTACCGGCAGGTCCTTCATCCCGCGGGTGGCCATCCATCTGCGCACCGGCCTGACCGCGGATTGCACCGGGCTGGAATACGACGCCGAATCGGGCAACCTGCTGCAAACCAGGCCTGCCTTCGGAGGCAATATCATGGCCACCATCGTCACTTCCAACCACCGCCCCCAGATGGCTACCGTGCGCCATAAGGTGATGAATCCCCTCACCCGGGACGACTCCCGCTCCGGCGTGGTTATCTGCGAGCAGATCGTGTTCGATTTTGATGACGAAACATCGGACTGGCTTGGATTCGACAAAGAACTCACCAATCTGGTCAACATCACAGAGGCGAACATTATCGTCTCAGGCGGCAGAGGCCTGAAAGAGGCAAAGAATTTCGCCTTACTGGAAGAGCTTGCCCATGCCCTGGGCGGAGCGGTGGGCGCCTCACGCGCCGCAGTGGATGCCGAATGGATTCCCTATTCCCATCAGGTCGGGCAGACCGGCAAGACCGTCAAGCCCACCATCTACATCGCGGTCGGCATTTCCGGCGCCATCCAGCACCTGGCGGGAATGTCCTCGGCGGATTATATCATTGCCATCAACAAAGACCCCGACGCCCCCATCTTCAAAGTGGCGGATCTCGGCATTGTCGGCGACCTCTTTGAGGTGGTGCCAAAGCTCATCAAGAAGGTGAAAGAGCTGCGCGGCTGAAGCCGGGGGAGCTTTTGCCTTGCTCAACGTCTGCGAGATATTCTACAGCCTGCAGGGCGAATCCACGCTCAGCGGCAGGCCTTGCGTCTTTATCCGCCTGAGCGGCTGCAATCTGCGCTGCTCCTATTGCGATACCCAATACGCCTTTGCCCCGGGCAGGGAGATGGACATTCCCCAGATCATGGCCAAGGTGGCGAAATATCCAGCCCGACTGGTGGAGATCACAGGAGGGGAACCAGTCTGGCAGGATGAAACGCCACGACTCTGCGAGGAACTCTTGGAGGCGGGATATCAGGTGATGCTGGAGACCAACGGCTCCCTCTATCTGGAAGACATCCCCGCCCAGGTGATCAAGATCATCGACGTCAAGTGTCCCGGCAGCGGATGCGCGGACAGCTTTATGAAGTGGAACCTCAAGCTGTTGCAGCCGCATGACGAACTGAAGTTCGTGCTCACCAACTATCAAGACTATCTCTTTGCCAGGCAATTTATTAAAGACAATTCCCTGGAGTCCCGCACCCTTCTTTTTTCACCGGTCACCAGCGTGCTGCCAGCCCAAACCCTTGCCCAATGGATGCTGGATGACGGCCTCACGGCAAGATTGCAGTTGCAACTGCACAAGATTTGCGATCTGAAGTAAATAATGCTTTCCCTCTGGAGAAAAATACAGCAGCTTCCTCAACTTGCGGCACTGGCTATCATTCGCAATATCAGGAGCTTACGTGATCATCCTTAGGTATTCCCTAAAGAAGTTAAGGATGACCTACGCTTGACACATGGAAGACAAGGGGATGGAAATGGGGGCGGAGGCAGTCGCAGAGGGCGGATTTGTGACATCCGCGGCGCAAATACGAGTTCGGGGTTTATCATGCAGCCATCAAAAGAAAGCGAACTGTATCTTTGGGCTCCGATACGCTCATGCCTTACTGATCACCAATTGATGGCCGGGTAATATATGCTTCGGCGGTCGGTCAGCGATCAATGGGCGGTCAATGAGCGATCAGCGTATGAGGGAGCTTCGGGGATAGATTATGGTTGGCCTCCGCTGTGAAGGAGGGGCATGCAGACACGGTTTCCGTTCCTAATTGTTGGCGGGCAAAGAAAAAGGGCGGCGCAACGGCCGCCCCACGCGTAACTTATCTATTGGGATCAGGTTTCGATCACTTCCACGTTGGCACGTGGGATGATCATCTTGGTTCCATCTTCAAACTGGGCTTCCAACACGCGCACCAGGGTCTCCGACTCCACTTTGGTTAGCTCTTCGGGCAGGGAGATGACCTTGGCGATCTTGCCAAAGTTGGGCTGGCGGATCACGCGGATCAGGGTGCCCGGCTCCAGCACGGGCATGGTGGCTTCTTTGGTCACCAGTTCCTTTTCGTCAAAGTCGAGTGGGATGATGATCTCAGGTCTGATCACGCCGGCGCGGATTTGGGTCTTGCCGTGGATCGAGGTCTTGTGTCCATCAAACTTTTTGAGTAGTTCAAAGGTTTTTTTGGCCATGTCGATCTTGCCAAAACCCTCGGTGCAGACAATTGTGAGGCCGATGTTTTCATGGCCGGTGATGGCTACGCCGATGTCGTGCCCAAGCAGCATCTTGATGTCCTGGTCGTCGATTCCGCCTGTGATGATGGCTTTCACTCCGTTCTTCCGGGCTGCTTCGATGGCATCGAGTGTGATGAAAGAACCGGAGACGATGATCTTGCCCTGGCAGGATTGGTCGATCTGCTGGGGGTTGATCTGGTCGGCGGGGCCCTTGGCCAGGACCTTGATCTCGCCGATGGTTTCGCCGCCGATGCCGAAGATGCCCTGGATATAGGCGCTCTTGTTTTCGATGATCACGCCTTCGTCTTCGATCACATCGGTAACGATGCCGTCGATGAAGGCTTTCACCTGCACTGGCACGCGTGGTTCACGCAACAGTATCTGGCCGGTGACGGAGGAGATGTTTTCCACCTCACCTTCCACGGGAGAGCGCACTTCATTTTTGAAGAGTCCCGTGCCGAAAAGGCCTTTGGTCTCCGCCAGGATGGTTTCTTTGGTGATCTGCTGGCCGACTTCGATCTTGATAAAATTGACCAGTTGGGCCGGCGTAACGCCCAGCTTGTTGGCCAAATTGAAGGGCACCACTTTGCCGGGCAGCAGGGTTTCCGCCACCACGTCCTCGGCCTTTACTTTATCGCCTTTTTTAACAAGGACTTTGCCCTTGAGGGGCAGGATGCGTTCTTTCTTGAGAATGATGCTGTCGGTAACGGTCAATCCAGCTGAATATGCTTGTCCCATTCTTTCCTCCTATGACAGAATCGTTTCGGGATACGCTTTGAACTCGCGCATCCATTTCTTGAGCATGTCTATGCGTTGGGCCTTTTCCGTGGGCAGCACGAAAGGCTGGCGTCCGCGCGTATCCAGCACGATGCCAACCGTTCCGCCGTGCAGGTCGATATTGAGTTCGCGGTTTTTGTCCTTGTCCAGGATCAGGCCGCCATGAGTTTTCAGCGAGGCTTTGGCTACTTCGCCAATACCGCAGGGGATGAGCCGCACTTCGCCAAAGGGGATATCCTCTTCCCAAACGCTGCCATCGGGCATTTCCAGCCTGGCGTGGAGGGCCGGTTTGCCGATCTTGCTTTTACCAACCGGCGCAACGCAGGTGCCCAGATAGACCATGCAGTCTTTGCGGAACACTTCGGTGGCCGCTTTGGTGCTGATCTCGGAGAGCACTCCCAGGTGGGGCATCATGAAGATGCTGTCCACCGCCAGGCGGGTGATTCCTTCCGGCAGGAAGGCGTTGATGAGCAGCATCACGGTCTGGTTTCTGCGTGGAGCGTGGGAAAGCACGCCGCCGCTGGCTACCAGCAGGTCGAGGGTCATCATGTTGACGATGGTGGCCCCGGAGGTGGACTGGCTGAAGGCCTCGGAGATATCGCGCTGGCGCTGCATGCCTTTCAGGCCGCTGGCAAACTCTTTGTGCTGTTCAAAAGCCAGGCGCAGGGCTTCGATGGCGATCGCCTGTTCCAGCACCAGTTCTTCCAGCAGGGAGGGGATGGTGGTGGGGCGGATCATCTTGTTCTTGATCATGTTGCGCAGTTCGCTCTCATCGATGTCGAGCGGCACCCAACGCATGATGTTGGGCAGTCCGGCAGAGGCCAGAACGTTGGAGATGCTATAGCTCATGCCCAGGTTGGCGCTCACGGTGCGGTTGAAGATGAAGTCCTCGGTAAAGACGGAAAAGACGTCTGTGGTGGCTCCGCCGATATCCACGCCCAGGACTTCGATGTTCTCTTCCCTGGCGATGGCTTGCATGATGTTTCCCACGGCGGCGGGGGTGGGCATGATGGGCACCGTCTCGTGATCCGGGCCCTGGCACCATTCCATCAGTTTATTGTAGCCTGGCGCCTGCTTCATGACGTGTTCCATGAAGAGGTCGTGGATCTTGTCACGGGCGGGGCCGAGGTTTTCGATCTCCAGTTTGGGGCGGATGTTGTCGGTAACAATGAGGTCCACCTTGTCCTTGAGGGAGTTGCGGATCTCATCCTGGGCATCCTTGTTCCCGGCGTAGATCACGGGCAGCTTGTAGCCGGAACCGAGACGGGGACGGGGATCGGCCGCGCTGACCAACTCCGCCATTTCCACCACGTGTTTAACGGTGCCGCCGTCCTCTCCGCCCGCCATCAGGATCATGTCCGGGCGCAGTTCGCGGATGCGTTCGATCTTTTCGTGGTTCATACGGCGGTCGTTGCTTGCGATCAGGTCCATCACAATGGCGCCCGCTCCCAGAGCGGCACGTTCGGCGCTTTCGCCTGTCATGGAAGCCACCACTCCGGTGACCATCATTTGCAGGCCGCCTCCGGCTGAGGAGGTGGAAACATAGGCGTCCACGCCAACATCGCCTTTGCGGGGGATCACAAACTCGCCGTTTTCCATGAATTTGATGTTGGGGTTCTTATACTTGAGGCGGGCCAGCTCCTCCAACTCCTGGGTGGCGTTGATGACGCCCTTGGTAACGTCGTTGAGCGGGGCTTCCACCGTGGTGGGAGCTTCGCCGCGGATGGTTTGGCGGTATTCGCCATCCACCCATTCGATCAAAATTGCCTTGGTTGTCGTGCTGCCACAGTCAGTGGCGACGATGCGGGTCAGGCGTTTCTCATCGTATTGCATTATTCCTCCGCTTATTCAGCATTCTTATCTTTAGTTTTGAAGGTTCTGGCAAAAAAGGCCTTGATCCGGTTGCGGCGGCGCTTGCGTTTGAGGCGTGCCGCAGCCCTGCGTTCGCGGTTGATTTCTTCATCAAGCTCGTCAATGCGGTTGATCAGGCGTTTCAGGTATGCCTCATTCTGGATGGTGAGGGCAAAATTCTGGTATTTTTGGGAGTCAAAGATCATCTCGGCAAAGGGCAGCACAAAATACATCGCCTGGCTGGCAATGCCGTGCAGGGGATACAACGATTCCAAGAGCAGGATGCCCGCCGAGCCCAGATGGCGCTCCGCGATGAAGCGCGCCACTTTCTCGATCATCTCGGTGGCTTCTTTGTCATCGATGGTGGTCTTGTATTCCTGATATTCCCTGTTCATCTCAAACCGCCCTGGTAGCTGTGAGCACCAGCACTTTGGCCGCGCCGCCGGACTTCAGGAGTTGGGCAATCTCGTTCACAGTGCTGCCGGTGGTGAAGACGTCATCCAGGAGGATCACTCTTTTGCCGGCCAGATTGGCGTTATTGCGCAGCGCGAAAGCTCCCTGCAGATTTGCCCTGCGGGCAGCGGAGCTCAGGTTGGTCTGGCTAAGGGTGTTTATTTTGCGGAATACTGGTTCTCCATAAGGAAGCCCAAGCTCGCGCGCCAGATTACGGGCGATCAGCTCCGACTGGTTGTAGCCGCGGTCACGTTTGCGGACGTGATGCAGGGGCACAGAGCTTACCAGGTCGTAGCCTTTGGCAAAACGCCCGGCGGCTGGTATGTTGAGCAGCGCATTGGCGAAAAACCTTGCGGGAGAGCGCAGGGAGTTGTATTTGAGCTGGTGCACGAGGCTTTGCACGGGATCCTTGTAAACATAGGCGGATCTGGCAAGATCAAAGGCAAAATCGGTCTCGGAGCAGGCGGGGCAATTGTAATCCCGCAGGGGAGAACCGCATTTATCACAGTAGTTTTCCAAAATTGGCTGGGCGGCAAGGATGCAATCCCCGCAGAGAACCTGAGCCGCAGAATCTATCCCCGCGCCGCAGTGCAGGCAGGTGGGGGGAAAGAACAGGTTATCGAGAGCTGTCAAAGTGGTCTTCAATTGCAGCGAAAATCTCTCGGCCGTCACGGCTTACAACTCCCTCTGTGCTTGCTCTTTCAGGATGCGGCATCATGCCCAGGACGTTGCGCTGGATATTGCAGATGCCGGCAATATTGTCCAAAGACCCGTTGGGGTTTGCTTCGGATGTAGCCGCGCCATCCCGGTCGCAATAGCGGAAAATGATCTGATCGTTGTCTTGCAGGCTTTTCAGCCTTTCGGGATCGATGAAAAAGTTCCCCTCTTTATGGGCAATGGGGATGTCCAAGACTCTGCCCACAGGGATGTTGCGGGTGAACGGGGTGTTTGCGTTTTCCACGCGGATGTATTGATGCTGGCAGATGAAGGTGAGGCCGGAATTCATAAGCAGCGATCCGGGCAGCAAATCGCATTCCGTAAGGATTTGGAAGCCGTTGCAGATGCCCAGAACCAGTCCGCCGGATTCGGCGAAAGCGACCACTTCATTCACTATGGGAGAGAAGCGCGCCAGAGACCCGCAGCGTAGATAGTCGCCATAGGAGAAACCGCCAGGCAGCACCACCAGATCGGGATTTTGCAGGTCGCGGTCCTTGTGCCAGACCAGATTGCTGGTGTGACCCCTCTCGCTAAAGGCACGCTGGGCGTCGCGGTCGCAGTTGGAGCCCGGGAAAGTGATCACGCTGACTCTCAAGTTAGACCGTCCCCATCTTTTCTATGGTATAGGTGAAGTTTTCGGTGTTTGGATTGGCAAGCAGGTCTGCGCAGATTTTTTGCACTTGCTCTTCAACCGCCTGTTCATTGTCGTCATCAAAGCTGATCTCGATGTATTTGCTCACTCTCGTCTCCACCACCTTGACGTATCCCAGTTGATGGAGGGAATTGCTTACGGCCTTGCCCTGGGGGTCAAGAACGTTGGGTTTGAGGCGGATGAATATTTTAGCTTGCAGCATGGGCGACCTTCAAATTATTAGTGATATTCCACTTCTTTGTAGAACATGGTTTTAGTCAACAGTTTTTTTGTCCGGGCAGACAGTGAGCCCAGAGGGTTGGTTTCCAAACCTGATACTATTTCGTTTACGTTATTACAACTGGCCACCATTCCACCATTCCACCTTTCCACAGCCCTTTCAGGGCATAGCACCTATATATTATGAGGGGTGGCCCTCATTTGCATCAGCCTATCCAGCCTGGGTCTTCCTGGGGTCAACCTTATAATTTATAAGGATGACCTAAGGATGATGGCATAAAAGCCAGTCGCAGCAAAGGAGGGCGCTATGAAGGTTATTGCGGATTATATAGGATTATTTATGCGGTTGTCAAGGAATTGATGCCGGTTGTTTTTAGGCTGGTGGTTGTTTGAGGCTTCAAAAGACTGGATCACGGGTCAAGCGGTTCACGCAGATTTACGCGGACAAAAGGCGCAGATTGCCGCGGATTGGTATAATAGGGGTTAGGTATATGCCGCTTGTTTTGGTCTGCACTCTTGCCTTTATCCTGTTCTTTTAATTCGTATTAATTCGAGGATGATTATTCTCAAAGGAACCTTTCCACCATTTCACCTTTCCACCTTTCCACGGGTAACACAAGAGAATGTCAGTTTAGAAATTGTATAAAGTAGCTTGATGAAAGCGAAATGGTATGAAAAGAACCCCCTGGTCGAGCAGGGGGTCGCTGTCATAAGGTAACTCTATCAGTTTGAAAGGCCGCGGTCTGCCTGTTTCACAAACTCAATAAATATCTCTTGCTCCGGTGTCAGGGTGCCCAGTTTGGCAGCTTCTTCCAGTGCCTGGCTGGTGTTCAGCCCTTTGCGGTAAAAGAGGTTGTACACTTCCTTGATGGCCGCGATGGCGGCGTTGGAAAACCCTCTGCGCATCAGGCCAACGCTGTTTAAGCCCACTGTGTGATAGGGATTTCCCTGTCCCCGGGTATAGGGGGCGATGTCCTTTTTGATGGCGGAAGCCCCGCCCACAAAAGCGTGGGTGCCGATATGCACAAACTGGTGGATGGCAGTCATGCCGCCGATGCTCACAAAGTCTGAGATCACCAGATGCCCCGCCATTTGCACCACGTTGGCAATGATGCAGTTGTTGCCAATCTGGCAGTTGTGGGCCACATGCACGTATTCCATGAGCAGATTGTCGTCACCCACCACAGTGTCTTCCTCCAGATTGTTGGAGCGGTTGATGGTGACAAACTCCCTGATCTTATTGCGGCTGCCGATACGCAGACGGGTGGGCTCTCCCTTGAACTTGAGGTCCTGGGGGTCTGTGCCCAAAACAGCATAAGGGGATATCTTGTTGTCATCCCCGATCGTGGTGTGTCCGGAGAGGATCACGTTGGAGATGAGGATGTTGCGGTCGCCAAGGACCACCGAAGGCCCTACATGGCACCCGGGGCCGATCTCGCAGTCTGCTCCGATCTGCGCGCCCTCATCAATGATTGCCGTGGGGTGGATCTTAGTCATTTGTTCTTATCCTGGATCATGGCCATGAAGTCGCCCTCGGCCACTTTGGTGCGGCCGACATAGGCTTCTCCGTGCATCTTGGAAAGCGATCTCTTCAGAGAGATCACCTCCATCTCGTAGCGCAGGGTGTCCCCTGGCAAGACAGGTTTGCGGAATTTGACGTTGTCGATGGAGGCAAAATATGCCACGTAGTCCTGCGGGTTGTCGAGCTGGTTGAGCAGCATGATCCCGCCTGCCTGAGCCATTCCCTCGATGATCAGAACGCCCGGCATGATGGGGTGTCCCGGGAAGTGCCCCTGGAAGAACGGCTCGTTAATGGTAACATTTTTGATGCCTGTGATGGAAACTCCCGGCTGGAAATCTATGATCTTGTCCACCAGCAGGAAGGGATAGCGGTGGGGGATGATCTTGAGGATGGCGTTGATATCGAACACCACGTCCTTTTCGGTCTTTTTCTGGTATTGTTTCTGAAACTGCTGTTTCAGTTGTATCTGGCGCAGTTTCTTGACCAGCTCCGCGTTGGTCTTGTGTCCGCTGCGGGCAGCCAGGATGTGCCCCTTGATCGGCATGCCCAGCAAAGCGATGTCACCCAGCAGGTCAACCACTTTGTGACGCACGAACTCGTTGTAGTACCGCAGGGGGTGGCTGTTGAGGATTCCCTGGGGGGAAACCGTGACGGGTTCGTGATAGCCAAACACATCCTGCAGATGCTTGAGCTCCTCATCGCTGATGCCAGGTTCCGCGATCACCAGGGCGTTCTCGAGGGAGCCTCCCTTGATCAGGCCCATTTCCTTGAGTTTCAGGATCTCATTGATGAAGCAGAAAGTGCGGGCTCCGGCAAACTCCTTTTCATACACGCTAAGATCAGGCAGCCAGGTATATTGGGTGCCCAGATAGGGGTGCTTGTAGTCAATCATGAAGGTGATCTTCAGTTCGTTGGAGGGCACGATCACGATATCCACGTTCTCTTCGGGGGCGGAAAAACTGATTGGCTCGTCAAACTCGAAATACTCACGTTCGGCATCCTGTTTGACAATCCCCGCCTTTTTGAGCAGGTTCAAAAATACTATCGCAGAGCCATCTGCCACAGGAGCTTCGGGACCGTCGATCTCAATGCGGATGTTGTCGATATTCAAGCCCTTGATGGCCGAGAGCACGTGCTCAATCGTTCCCACGGTGGCATCCTTGATACCGATCGTGGTGCCGCGCGACATATCCACAACGTGGTCGATGTCGGCGGGGATTTCTGGTTGGCCCGGCATGTCCACCCTGACGAAGACGATACCTGAATCCTTGTCGGCAGGTTTAAAACGGATGGTGGAGATTTCTCCGGTATGCAGTCCGATGCCGGTGTATGAGGCTTCGGAGCGGATTGTATTCTTGTATTCAGTCATCATTGTTCTCCCTTTTCGTTTTTGATCTGCCTGAGGTAGTGGCGGTAGATCTCCGGCAGGTGTTTCTGGCTGGCAAAAACGCGTTTGGTAAGGTTGGCGTCATCAGCCGGGTATCCCATATAGCGTGCGTCAGGCGGGATGTTGTTGGCTACGCCGGACTGGGCTCCAACCATCGCTCTGTCGCCGATGGTGAGATGTCCTGCCACGCCCACCTGGCCTGCCAGATATACGTAATCTCCCAGGATCGTGCTGCCAGCCAGGCCTACTTGAGCGCAGAGGATGCAGTGGTGTCCAATCTTGCAATTATGGCCCACCTGGACCAGATTGTCCAGCTTGCTGCCCGCACCGATCACGGTCGAGCCAAGCGTTGCCCTGTCGATCGTGGTGTTGGCGCCGATTTCCACATAATCCTCAATCACCACATTCCCGATCTGGGGAATCTTCTGCTGCTTGCCGTCCAAGAGCAGGAAGCCAAAGCCGTCCGCGCCGATTACAACTCCGCTGTGGATGATGACCCCGCTGCCGATCACGCAGTCCTCATAGACAGTCACCCGCGGGTAAAGCCTGCAGGACTTGCCCACACACACGTTGTTTTCGATCTGGCAGCCATCGCCGATTACGCTGCCGGCTCCTATTTTCACGTTTTTGCCGATCCTGGCCAGCGCTCCGATGCTAACACCGTCGCCGAGGCTGGCAGTGGGATCGACCACCGCGGAGGGGTGTATTCCGGGGGTGGGTTTGTCCGTTGCCTCGTTCAGCCACCAGGCCACCAGGTTCATCAGGGTAAAATAAGGCCGTGGCGAAAGCAACAGGTTGCGTCCGGGCAGGCGGTGCGCTTCCTGGGGAGGGCAGATGATGAGCCCTGCCCCGCTGTTTTGCACAGTCTCAAACATTTTTTCCTGTTCCCAGAATATTACACTGCTTGAGGTGGCCTCTGAAGGCTCACAGGCATTGTCAAAAACCAGATTCTCTTCACCTTGATAGACGGCTCCGGTGATCTGGCGGATTTGCTCGACGTTGAGCGCGGGCTTGAATTTCTTCATGGCTTGTCTGGTTTGTAATCTTCGCCGGATTCCTTGGGCTTGTCTTCCAGCTTGATCTCCGTGCCGGTGGCAGATGTTCCTTCAGGCTGGGTCAGATCGGCGGGTTTGACTGTATCTTTATTGAGTTCCAGCAGGATCTGATCGGTCAGGTCGATAGCGGGCGCGGCATAGAGCACAGTGCCCATGCTCACGTCAAAGATCATGGTATATTTCTCGTCCTCGGCGGTCTTTTTGATCAGATTGTGTATCTTCAGAGTGAGCGGATCGATCAGTTCGCGGTATCTCTGTTCCGCCTTTCCGCCTTCGCCAAAGTATTCCTCCAGCATGCGCCCGGCCTCAGCTTTCTTGGCGTCGATGGCTGCCTGGGTCTCTCTTTTGCGGGCTTCGTTGAGCGTCAGCTTGCCAATCTCAAAGTCCCGTTCCATACGCTTGATCTCTTCATCGAGCTCCCTAACCTGCCGGGTCCAGTTTTGCTTGTCCAGATTGAACAGGCGTGAGATTTCAGCCGCTTCGTTGCTTTCCAGCAGCAAACGGTCTGTATTGACATAACCCAGCTTGACATCGGCAGCCAGGAGCGTGGCCACGGTTGCCAGAGCGAGCAGGATCAGCAGTAAAGTCTTCTTCATTTATTCTCCAAATTCTTTATTGGTATAGATGTAAAGGTTTAGTCTCCCAGGTTGAAGGCCGGATCGAGCACCTTCACGGCGCGGACATCGTCCACCCTGCGCACCGGCGTTGTAAGTGGGGCTTCATGTAACATTTCCGGGTTTTCCCTGATTTCCTGCGCGATTTCCAGCATGGCCGCCGCAAAGCTATCCAGAGACTGTTTGCTCTCTGTCTCTGTAGGCTCGATCATCATGGCTTCCGGCACGATGAGGGGGAAGTATATGGTGGGGGCATGAAATCCTTTGTCCAGCAAACGCTTGGCAATGTCCAGAGTGTTTACTCCAAACTCTTTCTTTTGCCAGCTTGAGTCCGCCACAAACTCATGCATGCAATACTCGAGGTGCTGAATGTGATAGTGATCCTTCACCAATGCCATCAGGTAGTTGGCGTTGATCAAGGCGTTTTCCGCAACCTGGCGGATGCCTTTTGCACCCAACATCTTGATATAGATATAGGCACGCAGCAGCACGGCGAAGTTGCCATAGAAGGTGTGCACCTTGCCGATGGAGGTCTCCGCGTGGCCATAGTCAAAATAGTATTCCTCTCCTGCCTTGGCAACCATGGGCACTGGCAGGAAGGGTACCAGTTTTTCCACCACGCCCACCGGCCCGGCACCTGGCCCACCGCCGCCGTGAGGGGTGGCAAAGGTCTTGTGCAGATTGAAGTGCATCACGTCAAACCCAATCTTGCCCGGCTGCACGATTCCCAAAAGGGCGTTCAGATTTGCCCCGTCCATATAAATCAGGCCATCCACTCCGTGAATGATCTCGGCAATCTGCTCGAGTTGGGTCTCAAACAAGCCCAGGGTGTTGGGATTGGTGAGCATGAAACCGGCGGTGTTGTCATCCACGATGCTCTTCAGATGTTCCAGATCGCAACGGCCTTGAGCGTTGGATTTCAGCTCCACCACCTCATAGCCCACCAGGGAGCAGGTGGCGGGATTGGTTCCGTGTGCGGAGTCCGGGATGATGATCTTTGTTTTATGGTGGTTGCCTTTGGCCTTGTGATAGGCGGCGATGATTTTGATGCCCGTGAATTCGCCCTGTGCTCCCGCCACGGGCTGCAGGGTCACTTTGCTCATGCCGGAGATCTCAGCCAGTTGTTCCTGGAGTTCATAAAGGATTTCCAGGGAACCCTGGATCGTCGCCTCCGGTTGATAGGGGTGCAGATTGTTGAAACCGGAATCCCGCACCAGGGCCTCATGCACTTTGGGATTGTATTTCATGGTACAGGAACCAAGCGGATACAGCCCTTTTTCGATAAAGTGGTTTTTGTGGGACAGCGCGATATAGTGGCGCATCACATCCAGTTCGCTCACTTCCGGCAGGCGGGCCTGCTTTTCGCGGAGTTGATCGGCGGGGATAATGCTTTGCAGGGGGATATCTATCTCGCGCCGGGGCAGGGTTGCGCCTTTGCGGCCTGCGGAACTGTGTTCAAAAATGGTCTTACTCATTGTTCAACTCCTTCAGGGCATCCACCAGTTCATCCAGATCGGCCTTGCTCTTCTTTTCCGTGACCGCGATCAGCAGCCTGTCCGGTTGGCCGAAGCGGCCCAAGTCCACTCCGGGGAAGATCGCCCGGGAACTGAGCCTGTCCACGATCTCCGCTGCCGGGATTGCCGTTTGCAGCGTGAACTCCTTAAAGAACGGCGTGTCCGGCCAGGATAGCGAGCAGCCCTTGATCCTGGCGAGTTCCTGAGCCAGATAGTGGGCTTTCTGGGCGGATTGGGTCGCGGCTTCCACCAGCCCTTCCCGTCCCATCAGGCTCAGATAGACCGTAGCCGCCAGGGTGCAAAGCGATTCATTTGAACAGATGTTGGAGGTTGCCTTTGCCCGGCGGATATGCTGTTCCCTTGCCTGCAAGGTGAGCGCGTAAGCCCGCTTGCCTTCGGCATCCAGGGTGCCTCCCACAATGCGTCCCGGCATGGAGCGCGCCATGTCGAGCTTGGTGGCGAAGAATCCAAAAAGCGGCCCGCCCAGATACATGCTGTTACCCAGGGCCTGGCCTTCCCCAACGGCGATATCCGCGCCATAGGCAGCCGGCGGGGTCAGTATCGCCAGGGAGATGGGATCGACTGCCGCGATGAACAGGGTTTTGGGGTTGGCGTGGATGATCTGCCCCAGTTCGTTCACCGGTTCCAGATTGCCGTAGAAATTGGGGTTTTGCACCACCACGCTGCCGACGCTCTCATCCAGCATGTTTTTGAGGGCGTCAAGATCCAGCCTGCCGTTTCTGGCGGGGCAGGTAAGCAATTCCACGCCAATGCCTTCGGTGTAAACCTTGATCACTTTTGCATACTCAGGATGCAGGGTGGCGGGCAGGATTGCCTTGTGGAGCTTGTTTTTGCGCACCGCCATCAGGATGGCCTCAGCGATGGCTGAAGCGCCGTCATACATGGAAGCGTTGGCGATCTCCATCCCGGTCAGCTCGCAGATCATGGTCTGGTATTCATAGATAAACTGCAATGTGCCCTGGCTCACCTCCGCCTGGTAAGGGGTGTAAGCTGTAAAAAACTCGGGGCGGGAAACGATGGAATCCACCGCTGCCGGGATAAAATGGTCATAGACGCCGGCGCCAAGAAAGGAATTGGCTCCCTGGGCGCAGATATTTTTGCCGGTGCTGGCATGTATCTTGCGGGTGATTTCAAGTTCGGAAAGCGGGTCGGGCAGAGCCAGGGGTTTGTCCATGCGCAACTTGGCTGGTATGGCGGCGATCAGTTCTTCAAACGACTCGACACCAATCTTGTCCAGCATCGCGCGCCTGTCAGCATCTGTATTTGAAATATAGGGCATCTTCGCTCCTTTAGAGTCCTGCATGCGGAAATTATAATTTTTACAATCATTTTTAATATGCGGATTGTGTCAATCGCAAAATTGGCTTCGGCAGGGAAGCACGGCAAGTCCATCAGCAACTGGCCAGCCAACTTTATGAATCTCATTCAAGCTAAAAGGGTGTGGATTTTTGTTGTCAGATAATGTCATTATGTCAAGCATGACGTTTTGGGGATGTGAACAACCAAAAAACATAATTTGGTATTTGAGGAATATCCGCTTGATCCTTCTCTGCTGCAGGCGAAAACCATGTGGTCCATGCTTGTTGTCAAGAGAATAACGTGTTTACCTTTCCGATATTACTTCATAGCTCCGTCCCTTGCTGCTACAGCGTTTGGTGCCATCATCCTTAGGTCATCCTTATAAATTATAAGGTTGACCCCAGGAAGACCCAGGCCGGAACCCGGGAATCAAATGAGGGCAATCCTCCTCCATAATATATAGGTGCTACGATCACGCCGCGGAAAGGTGGATAGTTGAAATGGTGAAAAAAAAAGAGATGCAGTTATAATAATGCAAGCTAAATTGTATTAAATGCAACAACGGCGGGTGTGAAATCCCCGCCGCTGCTCTCGGTCAATAGCTTTATAAATATGGGTTAGTCCTGCATCCTGATGGCCTTCTTGGGGCACTTCTCGATGCAGATGCCGCAGCTGACGCATTTTTCCTTGTCGATGCTATGCGTCTGTTTCAGCTCGCCCGAGATGGCTTCCACCGGGCAGGCTTTGGCGCAGATGGCGCAACCGATGCAGGCTTCAGGGTCAATCTCTGCCTTTTTACGGCTTCCCGCCAGCAGGTCCAGGATTGCCTTGGTGGGGCAGGCCGTGGCGCATAAGCCGCAGTTGATGCACTTGTCATAGTCGATCCTGGCGATGTTGTTGCTTACGGTGATGGCCTGAACCGGGCATTTGCGTGCGCAGATTCCGCAGCCGATGCAGGGGTTGCCGGTGCCGCAGACAGCCTTGGCGTCCGGTCCCTTGGCAAGGGACGAGCATTTGATATGGACAGCGCGGTTTTGGGGCACCAGTTCTATCAGTTTGCGCGGGCAGGCTTTGACGCAGGCTCCGCAAGCGGTGCACTTGTCCCAGTCCACCACCCGCATGCCGTTCTCATCCAGGCTAATTGCCCCAAACATACAGGCTTTCAGGCAATCGTTGTATCCGATGCAGCCCCAGAAGCAGGCATTTGGCCCTCCCGCGATACTGGCGGCGGATTTGCAGGACTCGATGCCTTTATAGGTATATTTCCAGTTTGTGTTTTTGTAACCGCCGGAAGAGCAGTGGAATACCGCGGCTTTCTTTTGCATGGAACCCGCCTCGGTGCCCATGATGCGGGCGATATGGGCTGCCACTTCCGCGCCTCCGGGAGCGCAGAGGTTCACCGGTGCGCCGTCATGCACGACCGCGTCGGCATAACCGGAGCAGCCTGCCTTGCCACAGCCGCCGCAGTTGGCTCCGGGCAGGATGGCGGTGATCTCTTCCACGCGGGGGTCGATCTGGACATGAAAGAACTTCGCTGCGACGGCGAGGATGATGCCAAAGGCAAGGCCCATGATCCCCAATATGATCACCGGGATGAGAACCTGGGAACTGAGGCTGGCTGCGAGTATGGTTGTAACGATCATCTTTCAGCTCCTTCAGATCTTGAGGCCCATAAAGCCATAGAAAGCCAGAGCCATGGTGCCGGCAAGGATCAGCCCGCTGGCAAATCCCCGCATGCTTTTGGGCATATCGACCAGTTCGAGCCGTTCCCGGATTCCCGCCATTGCCAGCAGCACAAAGGTGAAGCCGACTCCGGACAGGAAGCCGTTGAGGGTCGCCCAGAGGAAGTTGTATGTGGAGCCGTCAGGCAGCGGGGTGACGTTCAGGATGGCCACGCCCAGCACCGCGCAGTTGGTTGTGATCAGGGGCAGGTACACGCCCAGCGATTTGTAGAGCGCCGGAGCATTCTTCTGGATCACCATTTCCACAAATTGCACCAAGGCGGCGATAGTGAGGATGAAAGCCAGGGTGCGCAGATATTCCAGGCCATTGGCCACCAAAAGATACTTGTCGATCAGGAAAGTAAAGGCCGAAGCGAGGGTCATCACAAAGATCACGGCCATCCCCATTCCAAACGCGGAATCCAGCTTTTTGGAGACACCCAGGTAGGGGCAGAGGCCGAGGAATTTGGCGAGCACGAAGTTCTGGATAAAGATGGCGCTCACGGCCATCACGAAGAGTTGTCCGAAGAATCCCATTATCTTTTCTCCTTCAGCATGTTGATCGCAGCCATCAGGAAGCCGAGGGTGAAGAAGGCCCCCGGCGCGAGGATCGCTATCAGCATGGGATTGTAGGATTGAGGCAGAATCCTTATGCCAAGCCAGGTGCCGTTGCCCAGAAGCTCGCGAATCGTTGCCACCACGCTAAGGGACAGCGTGAATCCCAGGCCCATTCCGATGCCGTCTGCCATCGAGTTTAGCACATTGTTTTTGTTGGCAAAGGCTTCCGCGCGGCCGAGGATGATGCAGTTGACCACAATCAGCGGAATGAACAAGCCCAGGCTCTTGTGCAGATCGGGAAGGTAAGCTGCCATCGCCATGTCCACTACGGACACAAACGCCGCTATCACGACCACATAGACAGGGATGCGGATTTTATCGGGAGTGATGTTCTTGATCAGGGAGATCATGATATTGGAGCAGACCAGAACGAAGGTCGCCGCGATGCCCATACCGATGGCGTTGTTCACCGAGGTTGATGTCGCCAGGGTTGGGCACATGCCAAGCACAATCACGAAGGTGGGGTTTTCTTTGATGATTCCCTTGGTCAGTTCTTTGAAAAAGCTCATGCTTCCACCTCCGGTAGCGTATTGGCGCGGGATTCAATATCCTTTCTGACGATGGCGATAGTTTCCCTGATCGAGTTGGTAACCGCGCGGGTGGTGATGGTGGCGCCAGTCATGGCTTTGACCTCGCCTCCGTCCTTGTCCACCAGCAGCTTTTCTGGCAGCAGCCCTTTGAACCTTTCCGCGAAGCTGTCGGAACTGCAATTCGCTCCAAGGCCGGGAGTTTCGGCTTGCTCGATCACCTTGATGTTGATCAGTTTGAACTCCGTATCGATGGCGGCCATGGTCTTCACGTTGCTGCTGTAGCCATGTTTTTCCGCCGTGAAGATGTAGCCGAGGATTTTGGTCGAATCTCCTTTCGCAGTCGCGATGTAATAGACCAGCGAGTCTGGGGTGGATTCTCCCTCCGGCAGATGAATCACAACATCGCTGAACTCTGCGTTGGGGATAAGCTTAGCCATCGCTTCCTGCGCAGCAACCCTCTTCAGTTCATCAATGCGCGGTTTGGTGACGGAGTTCACATAGGCCAGAATGGCTGTTGCGACCACGCAGAAGGCCAGCAGGATGAATCCAAGTTTGAGATAAAACTTCATTTCTTGATCCTCCCAAAAGCTTTGGGCATCGTAATCTTATCTATCAGAGGGGTCATCACGTTCATAAACAGGATGGAATAGGAAACCCCTTCCGGATATCCGCCCCAGAGCCGGATTATCACTGTCATGAGGCCGCAGCCGATGGCATAGATGACCCTGCCCTTTTTGGTGAGGGGGCTGGTGGTGTAATCGGTGGCCATAAAGAAGGCGCCGAGCATCAAGCCCCCGGCAAAGATGTGGAAGAAGGGAAGCATCAGGGAATAACCGGTGCCCTTGATCCCACCCAGGAAGAATGTGAGCACAAACACGGTGCCGATGTAGAACAGGGGAATGCGCCACTCGATGATGTTTTTCCAGAGCAGATAGGCTGCGCCCAGAAGCAGGGCAAACACCGAAACCTCGCCGATGCAGCCGCCCACATTGCCCCAGAAAAGCTGTTGCAGGGTGCCCAGGTCGAAGAGGCTGGTGAAGATGTTGTTGCTGATCACCGAGTTCAGGCTGTCGGAGCTTGTAATGGTATTCACAAAGCTTGAATCACGCAGGGTTTGGGCTACCTTGAGAGGTGTGGCGCTGGTCACCAGGTCGTAGGCCTTGGGAGCCACGGTCTGCAGGTTCTGGTGGATCAGGTCAAGGTTGCTGATGCCATTGATGGAAGCCTGGCTGAAAGGACGGGAAAGGGTCTTTATCCAATTGTCGCCACTGGTCATCAGGGACGGCCAGGACGCAAGCAGGAAAGCCCGTCCCAGCAGGGCGGGGTTGACCGGATTGTTACCCAATCCTCCAAAGACCTGCTTGCCGACCGCAATGGCGAACGCCGCGCCCAACACCGGAAGCCACCAGGGTGAATTAGCTGATATATTATAGGAAAGCAGCATACCGGTGAGGAAGGCGGAGCCGTCATAGATGGTGACGGGCACCTTGCGGAGTCTTTGGATCAGGGCTTCGGTCAGGACGGCCGACAGCGCTCCCAGCAGGGTGAGCCAGAGCGAACGCCAACCCCAGTAATAGACGGCAAAGACCAGCGCGGGCAGCAAGGCGATGACCACGTTCCACATCACGTTGGGGATGCTGGTTCGGTCATGCAGGTGTGGGGCTGGAGAGACGATGAATTTATCTTTCATGATGTTGTCCTTATTTATTGCTGGCCCGTTGTTCGGCGATGCGCAGCTTGCCGGTGTCGATCCACTGGACAATGCGAATGTGCGCCGGGCACACATAGGCGCAACTGCCGCATTTCATGCAGTCATCCAAACCAGCTTGCACAGCCAGGTCCAGATTGTTGCCCTTGACCGCCTGCGCGATCAGGCTGGGCATCAGGTTCATCGGGCAGACATCCACGCAGCGCGCGCAGCGCAGGCAATTGCGCTCTTTGATGCTACGGGCTTCCCTGGTGTTCAGCAACACAAGGCCGGAACATCCCTTGGCCACCGGCGCGTCCAGCGAGGGCAGGGCGACGCCCATCATGGGGCCGCCGGAAATGATCTTGCCGATATCGCCCGTGATGCCGCCGCAAAAGTTCACCAGTTCATAGAAGGGTGTGCCGATGCGCACCTTGAGGTTTTTAGGATTCTGCACGATGGAGCCGGTGACCGTGGTTATCCGTTCCACCAGAGGCTTCCTGAAACGGACGGCCTCATAGATGGCAGCCGCGGTGCCCACGTTTTCCACCACCGCGCCCACGGCCATGGGCAGGCCGCCTGCTGGCACCTTGCGACGAGTGGTGGCATAGATCAGTTGCTTTTCCGCGCCTTGGGGATACTGCAATTTGAGGGGCACCACGCTGATCTGGCTGTCTTCCGCGGTGAGCTTTTGCATCAAGGCGATCGCCTCGGGTTTGTTGGCTTCGATGCCGATTATGCCCCGGGGCGCGTTCAGGATCTTGAGCAGGATCTTAAGCCCAGCTATGACATCTGACGCCCGTTCCAGCATCAGGCGGTAGTCTGCTGTCAGGTATGGTTCGCATTCCACCCCGTTAAGGATAACGGTGTCGATGGGTTTGTCTTCCGGCGGGGAAAGCTTTACAACGGAGGGGAACCCCGCTCCGCCCATGCCGCAGATTCCTGCCTCGGCAATCCTGCTTCTGATCTCCTGCGGGGAAAGCTCCAGATAGTTGGGATCGTCAGCCAGCTCCACCCAGTTGTCGGAACCGTCGGAACTGATCTCGATGCCCAGTTGCGGCGTTCCGGAGGGATGGGGGAAAATGTCGATTTTGCTAACTTTGCCGCTGATCGAAGCGTGCTGGGGGATGGATACAAATCCCGAGGCATCGGCGATCTTTTGCCCGGCCTTCACTTCATCGCCCACCTTTACCAAAGGCGTTGATGGGGAACCTATGTGTTGGGATAGAGGGATGATAACCTTCTGGGGAAGGGGAAGTTCCTCTATTGGAACCGAGGCGGAGTAGTGCTTGTAATCATGGGGATGCACACCCCCGGGAAACGTTTTTAGCCGCATTGACGCTCCAATGCTCTAAAAGAAGAGCTGAATAACTAAATTTATTCCAGAATATGGGAACGCCAAAATAAGGCAAGTTTTTTTTGGCAGGCTTGTGTGAAATAATCCTACAACTAAGTCTAACAACTTGATAGAGAACTTGATAGGAGATTCGTCCCGAATAAGGTTTCAGAATAATTGTGCTGGTTTGAGGTTTGGTTTCTGCTAAATATCCATAATCGTTTGTCATGTAAATCTGTGGAACTTTGTCCTGGCCTTGATTTCAAGCACTACGCTTGCTACAGCATTCAAAAGAATTCCGTCAAAACTTATCCGCCTCTCGTATGGCTATCATTTTGCACCAGATGCAGTTAGCCTATCTTCCTTAGGTCATCCTTATAAAGGTTAAGGATGACCTAAGGAAGACCAAGGTTTGGCATCAAGTCTCAAAGCAGGGCGCGCCAGCGATCAATAAATCCATAAATGAGGATAACAGACTGCCGTGTGCGGTTTGGATTGAACGCACATTGCTCGTATTTGGCTATATCCCATTTTGTGGAACAGCTTGTAAAAAACAACTTGTGTTGCACTTGCAGGCATCGATGAACTCGCGGAGAGCCACAAAACAATTTATCCTTTGACAAAATCGGGGCTGCCTCTTTTATACGTTTCAGAGAGTTTTGGGGAGAAGCAAAAATGTCCTTTGTCCATTTACACAACCACACGCAATACAGTTTGCTGGACGGAGCCTGCAGGGTTGACCGGATGATCAGGCTGGCGGTCGAGTATGGCATGCCAGCCGTGGCGATCACCGATCATGGCAATATGTATGGCGCCATTGATTTTTACAAGGCAGCAAAAAAAGCCGGAATCAAGCCGATCATCGGCACCGAAGCCTATATCATAAACGGAGATTTGAACAGCGAGCACAACAAGAGCGATAATCGCTACCACCTGGTGCTGCTGGCTCAGAACAATACAGGTTACCACAATCTGATCAAGCTTTCCTCCATATCCTTTATAGATGGGTATTACTATAAACCGAGGATCAGCAAGGCTGTGCTTGCTCAATACAGCGAAGGCCTGATCTGCCTTTCCGCCTGCATCCAGGGGGAGATAGCCTCGCTGTTGGCCAATCACAGGGAGCAGGAGGCCAGGGAGGCCGTGGCCTGGTATAAAGATCTATTTGGAGACCGCTATTACATTGAGATTCAGGATCATGGCATCGACCAGGAACGCGAGGTGATGCCCCTGCTGATCAAGCTTGCCAAAGAGATGGATGTGCCGCTGGTGGTGACCAACGACTGCCACTACCTGCACCAGGAAGACTATGAAGCCCACGACATCCTGCTCTGCATCCAAACCGCCAAGGCTCTGAACGATCCGACCCGCATGCGCTACAGCAGCAACCAGCTTCATTTTCGCAGCCCCGAGGAAATGCGGGCTCTCTTTCCCGAGCATGAGGATGCCTATAACAATACGCTGAAGATAGCCGAGAGCGTGGATCTGGAGCTGAAATACGACAAATTTTTGTTGCCCGAGATCGATATCCCGGAAGGGTATGCGGACATGGGCACTTACCTGCGCCATCTGTGCGACGTAAACTGCAAGATAAAGTATCCGGAAATGACGGATGAGATTCGCGCCAGGATAGACTTTGAACTGGAAGTGATCCACCGCATGGGTTTCGACGGCTACTACCTGGTGGTGAAAGACCTGATCGACAACGCCCGCAAACAGGGTGTGCCGGTTGGTCCGGGGCGTGGTTCCGGAGCGGGCAGTATAGTGGCTTATCTGCTGGATATCACCAAGATCGATCCCATGCGCTACGGCCTGCTCTTTGAGCGTTTCCTCAATCCTGAGCGGATCAGCATGCCTGACTTTGACATCGATTTCTGCGCCCAGAAAAGGGGGCAGGTGATCGATTATGTGGTGCAAAAATACGGCCGCAGCAGCGTTACCCAGATTATCACCTTTGGCACTTTGGGCGCCAGGTCGGTGATCAAGGACGTGGCCAGGGTGCTCATGGTGTCCGCCAGCGAGGCCAACAATATCACCAAGACCATCCCCTTTGGCAGGAGCCTGGAGGATGCCTATAAGGAATCCGCGGATTTCAGGCATCTGATCGAAAGCAACGAACAGTATCAAACCATCTACAAACACAGCCTGGTGCTGGAGGGACTGATCCGCCAAACCGGCATCCACGCGGCGGGGCTGGTGATCGTGCCCGGCGACCTGACCGATTACATCCCCCTCACACGTGGCAACCAAAAGGATGGCGAAGACAATATCCTGGTTCAATATGAAGGCAAGTGGCTGGATGAGCTGAAGTTCCTCAAGATGGACATCCTGGGACTGAAAACCCTCACCCTGATCCAGAAAACGGTCGATCTGGTACAGCAGTCCCACGGGGTCACTGTGGATGTGGAAAATCTGGATCTGACCGATAAAAAAGTATTTAACATGCTGGGCAAAGGCGAAACGGACGGGGTGTTCCAGTTTGAATCTGACGGCATGCGCAAGTATCTGATCGATCTCAAACCCAACATGTTTGAAGACCTGATCGCCATGGTGGCGCTATACAGGCCCGGCCCGATGAAGTTCATAGACAGCTTTATCGCCCGCAAATACAAAAGGGAAAAGGTGGTTTATGACCATCCGATCATGGAAGCGGCGCTCCGGGATACCTATGGCGTGACGGTGTTTCAGGAACAGGTGATGCGCATCTCGATCGAGATTGCCGGTTTCACCCGCGGGGAAGCAGACAGCCTGCGCAAGGCGATGGGTAAGAAAAGCCTGGATCTCTTGCAGAAGTTCCGTCAAAAGTTCATGGAAGGCACAGCCGCCAGGGACGTGTCAGCCAAAGTCGCGGAAAAGATCTGGCAGGACTGGGAAAAGTTTGCGGAATACGCCTTCAACAAGAGCCATGCCACCTGCTATGCCCTGGTAGCCTATCGCACAGCCTGGCTCAAAGCCCACTATCCGGTAGAATTTATGGCAGCCCTGCTGTCTTTGGAAGATGATCCCGCCAAGATTCCCCAGATCATTGAGGTTTGCAAAAACATGGGCATCACAATCATCGCCCCCAACGTCAACCGCAGCGACCGGGAGTTCACCGTCCACGGCAAAGAGGTGCAGTTTGGCCTGCGGGCAATCAAGAACCTGGGTGAGGCAGCCATCTCCTGCATCGTGGAAGACCGGCACAAGAATGGGCCTTATACAAATGTATTCAACTTCTGCTCACGCATGGACAGCAGCGCGGTGAACAAGACAGTATTGGAAAGCCTCATCGCCTGCGGGGCAATGGATGAATTGGAAGGTACCCGGTCCCAAAAATGGGCGGTGATCGAGCAGGCGCTGGCTTTCAGCAATGGCGAACAACGGGATAAAAGGTTGGGGCAGACCTCGCTGTTCGACCTGATCATCGATGACCAGGAGGCTGAGGAATACTATCCTCCCCTGCCTCTGGAACAGCCTTGGAAATATGGCTATCAGATGGCGAAGGAAAAAGATGTGCTTGGGTTTTACATGAGCGGGCATCCCCTGAATGAATATCACAGCCTGGTCAAGTATTTCACCAATGCCACCTCCCTCACAGGCAAAGGAAGGTCTGGCCAGGATCTCACCCTGGCTGGCATCATCAACCAGATTTCCCGCAAGAGGGACGCCAAAGGGAACCCCATTGCCTTTGTGGAGTTTGAGGATCTGAACGGCAGGTTTGAAGTGGCGCTGTTCAACAAGGATTGCGAATCCTTCCTGCCCCTTTTATCCGTCGGTAATATTTATGTTGTAATGGGTGTAAAATCCGGCTACGATCCAAATGAGGACAGCATGCTGCGCGTTATTCCGGATCAGATCATTCCTATCGAAGAACTGTCCCACAAAACAAAAGGCGAGTTGCAGCTCAGCCTCGATGCGGGCAAGCTGACCCCGCAATGGCTGGATGAGTTTTCACTCAAGATAGATAAGTCCGGTGGGGGATTCGTCCTGTTGACCACTCTCACGGACTCAAATGGCGATAAGCACATTCTGGAGTCCGCCCACAAGCTCTTCCCCGGCAATCAGATGCTGCAATGGCTGGAAGAGCAGGGAACGGAGTTTCAGCTTAAGATCAGCACCGCTGGTAATGAGAAAAAATCTTAATCTTTTTCTGTTGCTTATTGTGGCCTGCACATCCCTGCAAGCGCAGGAAATCTTCTTCGAGCGCTATGGGGAGTCGGTGGAATTTCTGGCCGTGATCCCCTACAACGATCTGGTTTTTCAGGAAGGCAGGCAGGAAGCGGAATATCAGTTTTCGGTATCCATCAAGGACTCCAATGGGCGGCAGGCGGCTTCCCTTGAGCGCACCCTGCTTGTTCCCCGGAAAAGCTGGATGAAGGACCAAGCCATCCCCTTGTTTTTCCGGGAAAAGCTGTCTCCCGGTAAATATACTGCCCAGATCAGATTGCGGAATCTGGTATTGGGGGGCAAAAGCAACCTGGAGCGCAACTTCTCGGTCAGCACCTTTTCCACGCAGATCGGGCAGGCGTTTCTGGTCTGCCAGAAAGAAGGACTGGAGTTCGTTCCGAACGGAATGAATGCCCTCGGGTTCCCTCTGGAAGCGTTCCAGATACGGCAATCCTATTCCCTGCCAGTGGACAGCCTGCTGATCCGGCTGGATGACGTGGCGACCGTCCATTATCCCGAGCACGGTAATCTGAGCACAGATATTGTGAGTCTGGTAAACGAGCTGCAGCCGGAGCATGTCTCCCTTACCCTATTTGAAGGGAATATCCGCTATGAGATGGAGCCGTTTTTCTATAATAAATGGTTTAGCTACAATCAGCGATATAGTTATAAAGACCAGATCGAACAGCTCCGCTATGTGGCGAATCAGAATGAATGGCGCAGCCTGAGAGCTGTTCCCAAAGCTGATTATCAGGAAGCGATCGAAAGGTTTTGGCAGGTCCATGATCCCACCCCGGGCACCATCCGCAACGAAGCCAGGGAGAGATTTAACGAAAGGGTGATCACAGCGGATGAGCGTTACACCTTGCATAAAAGATTGAAAGGCTGGAGATCCGACCGGGGTAGAATATATATCAAATATGGAGAACCAGACGAAATTGTGGCTGAGTCTCAACCCCTGGATGAGGATCCCTACATCGTCTGGACCTACTATAAGGAAAAGCTGGAATTTATATTCACGGATACCGGCGGTTACGGACAATATACATTGAGGAACAAAGATGAAGAGTTATAAGATTTTACTGGCTTTGTCGTTATGCCTGTTGTCAGGCACTCTTTCCGCTTCGGAGTTTTTGAATGTTCACGTTGGCACCCAGAGGTTTTTGGATAAAAACCTGAACACGGTGATCCATATCGATTACCAGATCCCCTACAACGGTCTGGTATTTCAGGCACTCAAGGGGGGATATTTCGCCCAGGTGGAGATGAAGGTGGAAGTGATGGAGGCTGACAGCCTGGTCTTTGAACAGGTGATCACGGACAATATCGGTATTACCAACAAAGAAGATGTCAACTCGTCCAAATCTTATCTGAATCGGGTCAGCTACCAGATTGACCGTCCCAAATATCAGTTTAAGCTCAGTGCCACCGATGTGTTGTCACAAAAGAAGTTTTTCTGGAACTTCAGTGCGGAACAACTGCTTCCACAGGTCAACCTCAGCGATCTGGAAATCTGTTCTGAGGTGCGGCCGGACAGCAGTTCCTATCTGGAAAAATTCCATCGGGGAAAAACCCTCTACCGAACCCAACCCTCGCATATCTTCGACAAAAATGAACAGGAGTTCGTGAACCTGTATTTTGAGGTTTACACAACCGAGGAACAGCGAACAGAAACAAGCCTCCTGGTGCTTACAGTGGAGAAAGACAGCCTGATCGTATTTGATAACTACATAGATTTTACCCCTCTCAGCAGTTCGGAAGGCATCAGCCTGAAAATCCCGCTGCAAGACCTGAGCGTGGGCAAATATGTCGGAAGTATCGATTTACAACTGGGTGAAAAGAATGAGCATCGCGAGTTTGAGTTCTTCATCACCGAACCCAAGGCCAGTCTATTCTATCTGTTCACCAATCCGGACGATGATCTGCGTCTGCTGAGATATTTTGTGGGCTACAGCGAACCCGCCCAGTGGAAGAGTTACGATGAACAAACCAAGCGCAGATTCGTCAGCCAGTTGTGGAAAGACTGGTCGCAATCAGGCACAATGAGTACCCAGGCGGCGATCGATGTAGTGCGGGAAAGGGTGGATTACTGCAACCAGTATTTCAGTTTCTTCGATCCGGGCTGGACTACGGACATGGGCAGGATCCATATCCGTAATGGAAAACCTGATGAGATCGAAAAAGGTACTTCATCTGACGATACCCGCTATGTGCGCAAAGACTACCAGATCTGGAAATACAGTAGCAGAAACAAGCCTGTGTATCTCTTTGTGGACATACAAATGAACGGTAACTACCGCCTTGTCTATGTGGACAATGACGACAGGGAAAGCTCGAATCCTGATTATCTTAGATATTTGGGAAATGATTTCGACACTTCATTGTTGAACAATTAGGTTTATTGATCAGGGTTGCGTGTCCATGTCAGCTAATCGAAAAGATTATATGGTTTGTAAACAGAGCCTCAAAAAACTGGCACGAAAGCATCCTGCAGATGTTCAATCTTGTAACTGTCGGTTTCTGGGTAATAGAAGACCACAATCACGTCAAACCGTATTTTGGGCTTGACTTTGTCTGGATTTAGAGTAATATATCTTTGTGCAGTGAGTGATATCCGTTTTCTTTTCGTGTAGGAGATACTCATTAGCGCGAGTTTCATAGAGTGTCTGGAACGTGTTTTGACTTCGACAAAAACGAGATTGTCGTTATCTGAAGCAATGATGTCGATTTCGCCGGCATCGCTGCGGAAATTATTACACAATATGTTATAGCCCTGAGCGGCGAGGTATTTGGCAGCGAGGTCTTCGCCGATGTGAAAAAGCTCAACGGTTTTACGATTTTCCATGAGCCGAAAAAACACTTGACGGAATTTATGTCAATTATATTTATGGGTCATGACAAGAAAAAAACACCGAAAGGTGGAGGGAAGTATGAAGAAATTAATAATTAGCCTATATGTTCTGGCTGCTATGTTTAGCATGGCGCATGCCGCGCCTTTCCAGACATTGGGAATGCTGCGTACGCCTGACGCATATGTGTTGCCCAACAAGTCAGCGGAATTGTTGCTCGTTGGGTACTACAGAGACTTTAAGGAAGGATATGCCAACGACAAATACAGTGGCTTCACTCCTTACGGTATGATCGGAGTAGGAATTCTGGACAGGATCGAACTGGGATTCTTTGGCGGAGACAATGTCTATTTCATGAACGCCAAGATCAAAGTTTTGCAGGAAACCCCCAAGATGCCGCAATTGGCTGTGGGTATGGATAACATTTTCTCCCCTGTGAACCATCGCAGGGCTCAGGACTATCGTCCTGGTTTGCCGCCGGACCCCGATTGGGAATATGCCGACCATCCCGACAAAACTGACTATGAGTATTTTTCCCCATATGCAGTTATATCGAAGCAAGCAGTGTTTGGCGGTCTTTCCTGGATGTTTAACCTGGGTTATGGAAGCAACCGCTACACTGGCCAGGTTCCACGTTCCCGCATATTCAGCGGAGGGTTTGCCTCGATTGAGGTGTCTCCCTTCAGGAATTTTGCTGTTCAAAGTGAATATGACGGCAAAGATTTCAATGTTGGTATGAAATACTCGATCAAAAACTTTGCCCTCAAAGTAGCTGGAGAATCTGTGGAAGACTTGGCGAAAAAATCCGAGGGTAACCAGTATAACAAAAACATCCGCGTGGCAATGGGGATATCATACCTTTTCGACAAATACGCGGAATCCAAACGCAGGCCAGACCTGAGCCGCTATGCCAAAACCACGGACCTGCAGGGGACTGGGATCACTCCCGAGACCGAAGTGCCTGTGGGAGTTGGTTCCGAGGTCGCGATTGCAACCCCCGGCACCACCACAACACCCGGGATAGTAGGTTCAAGCGCGTACAAAGAGCTGTCACCCGAAGTGAAAGATTTGCTTGCAGAGCTTAGAAGTCTGCGTGAAGAAAGGCAGAAAGCCCAAAAGGCCTTGGAAGACCTTCGCAAGTGGCTGCAGGAACTGCAAGAGCAAAAATAGTTAAGCAAGTACCAGCGATGCCACGTGATGTGTAGATTATCGAGTTCGTACTTCCTGTGAAGATAGAAATTCAGGATGTGGTGCAGGCGCCGCATCCTGAATTCTGCATTATCGTCAAGCAGTTTAGAGTAAGAATTTTTAAGTGAGCGGGTATATGAAAAAGCACCTTAAGTTGTTTCTCCTGACAGTAATCGCACTGGCCTTAGTTACATCGGCATTTTCTTTGGAACGGCTCAGACCCACAGTCGCCCAAAGAGAAATCTATTCTGATCCCAAAGTGCGGGATGCTGTCATTTTCCTTAAAGACCGTCTTCCTCAGTTGATTACAACAGACAAGGAGAAGGCGCTGGAAGAGTATATGACCCACGTGGAGAACCTGAACAAGCTGGAAGAGCTTGATGTTCTCTATCTGGTGGGACATTTCTACTCTGTATCGGACAACCCTCAAAAGGCTATTCCCTTCTTTGAGCTGCTGATCAATGACCCCAGGCTGGGTGATAACGCAAGGCAGATGTTGAATCTGCTTTTATATTATCGGGCGGTGGATTATCTAAAGGGCGACAATCAGGCTGCCACAATAGATTATATCGAGGATGTTCTCAATCTTTTCCCCACAGGCAAATACTACCCAACCTATCTGTATCTATGGGCTGACATTATATCTGAAAGCAGTAGGCATCAAGAAGTTGACGATTATCTTAAGAACTACAATGCAAACAGGGAGTGGCTACAAAACAGCTTCCGGCCTCGCAAAGAAGCACTTGTAAGGCGGATACAGGCCCTGAGTTTTGACCAGCTCTACCAAAATCCGACCAATGAGGAATACCTTGCCCTGGAAAGTGAAATCAATTCTATCCAGACTGATCTGCAAACCCTCTATAATGAGGTGAAATCCATGCGGGGGGTGATCATGCTCGACGCGCTGGATATGATCGCCAAAGAGGAGTTGGCCTTGCTGGAGGAACTAAAAGCTCAATTAAAATCTTATGTTGAACCACCTCCTCTGGACTGGGAACTACTTGCTTCACCTGACTATCAGGGAACAGGCAAGGGGCCCTATGACAGATATCGTGAAGGCGCTGTGCTACTGCAACAACTCAAAGGGACGGCGGAGTATTACGGAAAAGTGATCGAAGTCCTTAACCGTTTCTTTGATAAGCGTTATGATCTCTTTGTCAAAGACGATCCCTCGGTCAAAGGCAAAGGTTTCAGTGATATGGAACTGACCCGGTTGATCGACATTGAGAGAAACATCAGCATCTATAACGATATCATTTCTTCCATCGACGAACTGATGGCCGATCCCGAGTATCCCACTCATAATATCGATCTCGGACCCCAACGCCAGGAATATGTAGAGAAACTGGCTGATTTGCAGAGCAGAAAATCGCGTTACCTGGCTATGCGTGTTCATGAAGATCCGGTGGAAGAGGCTGTTTTTAACGAACTATTGGAAGAATATTATGCCCTGATCAGGGAAAAAGAGATGCTCGAAGACCTGTTGCCTCAGGTTGAAGAAGTGATGACAGCCATGGTTAGAGACAGGTATCCGCAGACCATCCAGGGTGATATCCTTGCTCAACGGAAACTGACCGCAGATAAGGTTTCGCAAGGCTTTCTGGGTGGAGAAGATGTTGGGGATTTCTTTGCCAATCTTGATTTTATTCAACTGGAACTTGACTACCGGAACCTGAGATACCGGGATATGCAGCGGCAAAAAATGGCTGCGACCCTCTCTGAACAAGAAGTACAGAATCAGTATAATCAGATTTTGGCAGACAAAGCAGCCTTACTTCAGAGGCATCAGGATTTCGTTTCTGCCAATCCTGGCTTCCAGGCGCTGGAACAACCTGGCGGCGGATATCTGATCAACAACTCAATACTCTATTACAATATGGCTGAGCTTCAATATGCAGTCGATCTCGACCGTCCGGAGCTGGCCTTGTCATACTACCGCAAAGTGCTGCAGACAGATCCGGATTTCTTCCTGAGGGATTATGCTCTTTACAATATAGGATATCTGAGCAGCGAAGTTAAGAAAGAAGAACTTGATCCGAAAATTGCCGAATATCGCAAGAACAATCCCAACTCCAGCCGTCCCGCATCCCTTCGCTACAAAGAATCGGATTTCCGGGAAGCAATTTCGGCATATCAGGAAGTGACCACAGACACCCGCTATCAGGACTCTTCCATTCGTGACGAATCTTTGTATCGGCTGAGTGTTCTCTATTTCCTGATAGGTGCGGATGCGGATGAACCCATAGCCTATTACGAAAGGGCTAATAATGGCTTTAATCAACTGATCGCGGACGAGAACAGCAGCTACCGCTATGAAGCACTCTATCAGCGGGGTTGGGTGAATATGAACCGGGGAGACCAAGAATCCCTAAAGCTCGCTATGGCAGATTTTACCAGCCTGCTGAAAGCGGTTGACAGCAAAAAAATAGAAAACGATAATTTGGCCCAGGATTTTAAAAACAATGCCGTAGAAAACCTTTCCTATACGCTAATAGCCTTGGATGGAGTGGATTACTCCGCAGAGGCGCAGGGGGTTACTGAAATCCAGCTTGCCATGGCAGATTACAAAAACCTTCAAGTCAAAAACCGGGTTATGGAAAAAGCCGCTCTACTCAAGATTGGCATGCAGGCACCGCTTCAGGCGATAGATTATATGGAACTCCGCTTGAAATCTACTCCTCTCGAGCTTATCAATCCCACAATTGTGGACTCGATCATCAAGCTGTACCATACACCCGGATTGCAATTGAGGCCAGGACAGGATCTGGCTACGATCCGCAACACCAAATACCAGTTTATCCTCGACCAATACAACAATAATTCTGAATGGTACACGCAAAATGTGAGTGGCAAAGACTATCGCGATCCACAGATTTCGCAACAACTCGAAATCGTCCGCAACGCCTATGAGGAGATCAGGATACGCCACTATAATGCGGTTGTCAGGGATCCTTCCATGGAGAATCTGGCTGTGTATAACCAGCATGTGGGGGATTTTGCTGCATATCGGGAGCTTACTGCGCAAGACCGTGACCAGTGGGTTAAGGATCAGGACAAGGCGAATGTTGCATTGGCTATGGCCATGGCCGACAAACTGGATCAACCTCAATACCATATAAAGGCGATCGATTCCCTCAACGGATTTAACAACAAGTATCCGGACAATCCAGACTATTTCAACTATGAGGGATTATCTTTCAAATACTCTCAAAGAGCCTATGCAACTTTGTCTGAAGACATTGGTAAACCGGATTATATACCACCCAGAGGTACACCTGCAACCCAGGAAGCCCTCTACACTTTCTTCAGAGATGCTTCAGTGCGTTTCTACAACACTCTCCAAAAACCTGATTACCGAACAGATGCTAACCTGCGTAATTCGGCGCAGGTGATCATGAATCTCGGGGAGATAGAATTGAGCTTGGGACACAGAGCTCCAGCCAAGGCACACTACAAGCAACCCCTGGAGTTTGAAGAGACTCTCGAGCCAGCCACCCGGCGCGATATTTACCTGCGTTTGGCTGGTATTGCCGAAGATGAGAAGAACTACGCCGAAGCTGAAAGCTGGTATCGCAAAGCTTATGCCTTTGCGCGCAACCAACAGGATGCGGGAGATATTGACCAGCAAGTGAAGCTCCAAATCCAAAGCAGCTATGAGGCTGCCGAACAAAGTGGAGACTTCGCATTGGCCGCGGACGAATACTTGCGCCTGGCAGAGGAATACAAGACAGATTCTACCAAATATGCCGGATACAGGTATCAAGCCTCTGAGGCATACAAAAAGGCAGGCCTTTACCAACCGGCAATTGATCTGAAGCTGGACCTTGCGAAAGCCAATCCCGCTGTGAACGAAAAATACTTCCTGTATTACGAATCCTGGACCATTGCAGATTCTCTGATGCGGGACGAAGAGCAGGGCTCCAGGCTCAAGGATGAGTTTATAGCTTTGTATCCAGCCAGTAATCTGGCCTTCAACCTGCGGGTGCAGCAGATCGACAAACTTAGCAAGAACCCATCCCAAAGAGAAACAGCGGCGGAGATGTATCTGCAATTGCACGACTTGGTGAGAGCTAACAAAGTTGACAATGGCTCAGTTGCGCCTGAGCAGATATACCTTTGGGCTTTGGATCTCTATCGTACCTCAAAAAACCAAGACAAGATCATCGAGCTGCTCACATACTTTACCCGCACCTATCCCAACCATGAACAGAATACTATTTTCCTGACCCTGTTGGCAGATGAGCATCTTGCCAGGGAAGATTATGATAAATTTGAGCAGTATTCCCGTGAGTTGTTCCAGAAGGATAAAAACCAGTATGAAAGATATTTGACTACGGCTAAACGGAATCTGGGCAAGATAGCGATAGATTTCGATGCCGCTCATGCCGAGAAAGACTGGAACAAAGCTTTTGCCAAACGGGATGAATTCCTGCAGCTGGAAGCCAGATATACCCGCGAAGGTTTGCCAATGGACAATTCTCAAGCCAAAGCTGTGTTTGCCCGCGCAAATGAGGAATATAAGGTTGAACAGGCTAAAAATGCCTACCTTAAAAAGTTTGACCAGCAGCTCAAAGCTATAGAGGACGGGACCTTCCTCAAAAGCAAGCCAGCCCAGTTAATCACTGTCAATCAAAACACGACTTGGCAGAGGCATTTGTTTGGTGGCAAGCCAAATCGTGTTCCTGGTTTGAGTGCTGTGGTAGAATCTCAATACCGGAACCTTGTAAAACTTATGAATCAACCTGAAGCTGAGTATTTGGACAACCAGCGGCGTCTGCACGCTTTCGATCTGATCGGAAAGATCAACGAACATGCGGCGGAAGCCATTAGGGTGCAGATCAATCGCTATTTTGATATCGCGGTAGAAATGCAGCCTTTCAAGAACCGGTCGCAGTATTCACAGGCTGAATACGATAATTTGATTAATAATGATCTGCTGCCCTATGCACAAACCTATATAGATCGGTATTATGCAACTGCTCTTGAGCTATATGAGCAGATATATACTAACTACACACTGGCCGGATATTCGGACAAATACACAACCCGTGCCCAGGAAAAAATCGCTGCCAAGGGTATGATCAAGGAATACAGGACAGAAAACTACCTGCCCAATGATGGTTGGAGCCTCACAGTCACTCAGAGTGGCGGTTCACCCAATAACTACAACGCATCGATAGGGCAGACCAGGACAGTCAAAGGCCTGCAATTGGGTAAACTCAGTGTTCCGGCCCAGAAAACACTGTCTGCAGAGCGGCAGATCAAGGTGAAAATCGCTCCTGATTTTGTGTTTCTGCATCTTGTGTATCCACACGACCCTGTCCTGAAAGTGAATGGGAATAATGTGGAATATGTGCATGTGGCTGTGGACACTCTGGATGGTGGAAACCGAAACAGCATCCATTACGCCCTGCGTATCGACGGTACCTATTGGAATACTGGCGATAACCTTGTGCAGTTCGAATTCCCCAATCCCATGGCTGAGTCTGCTGATTTACACTGGAGTCTGGTAACCTATCTGGATCAACAAAAGCTGGCCGCCTCATTGCCTGTGGAAACCATGAAGATAGGTACCAAGGAAAACTGGACGGTTTTCTATACCAATCCGGAAACAGGCAAAGCTGAAGAAGTCAGAGCGATAGCCGCCGAGAAGTTCGGGCTTCCTCTGGATATGTCAGAACGCATGATTAACACCATAGCCAAGCCCATCTGGTGCAGTGAATCCCAAGATTCGCCGCGAAACGAACTGACATTCCAGACCACATTTATGCTCGATACTCAATTCCGCGAAGGCTATCTGGATTTTGTGGCTCCCAACTATGCCACCATATATCTGAACGGAACGGTGTTGGACGAAAACTACCCGATGGATTACGATCCCGACCCATTCATGGCATATCCCAGTAGGATAGAACTACCAGCCAGACTGATCGTGCAAGGAAAAAACACCCTGCAGATCGTGGTCCAAAACAGTTCCCAATATCGCGGCATGCTGGCCGAGATCAATATTAGCAAAACTGGAAAGGAGTAAATTGAAATGAGCAAGGTATTACTTACAACAGCGTTGCTGCTGATGGTAGCCGGCCTTCTGGCTCAGGTGGAGATAGATCCTCGCAGTGGTTTTACCAATATCCGCGAGACTCGGGCTCCCCAAGAGATTGAGATCCAGATCAAGGCGATGATACCCGACATCAGTGTTGTTCAGATTAAAACTGACACCTACTCCGAACCGGGAGAATATAATTATACCATAGATCTTGGTGTGATCCAAGAAGAAAGCAAAAAACAACTAAACGAATGGCAACAAGAAATTAATAATTGGCTAGAGGAGTCAAAATGAAAGCTAAACACACCCTTCTCGTAGTATTAGCTCTTGCAATCAGCATCGGGTTCCTGCACGCAACCCCTCAAGTGGTTGGCGGGGACAAAGTGAATTTGTGGACCATCTTCCAGGACAGCGGTTTTTTCGGCTATCTGATCCTGTTGACCTTCCTGGTCGGCATAATCTATGCCATAATCCGTTGGGTACAACTCTATCAGAGAGAGAAGCTGGATGCCAGCAACTTATACCTGAAGCTGAAAGGCTATATCAAAAACGACCAGATCGATGAATCAATAAGGATCGCTGAAAGCTTTAAGAACACCACTCTCGGTTTCATCTTCTGGAGCGGACTGATGGGGTTCAAGGATGCCCGCAAAGTGCATAAAGGCGAGGAACTCAATATGGCAGTCCAAAATTCCTTTGACGAAGCTGTGTTGCAAAGTGTTCACAAGATAGATTCAGGCCTTTTCTGGTTTGACACTCTGGCCCAAGTCTGTACCTATCTTGGACTTCTTGGTACCATCTGGGGTCTGCTGAAGGCCTTTGCGGCTCTTTCCTCCCCCAATGTCCTGGACAGTGAAAAGAACATCCTGCTCACCAGAGGAATCAAGGTTGCGATCGGCACCACAGCCCTCGGTTTGCTGGCTGCCATTCCTCTGACCTTGATCAAGGGCGCTTTCACGACCCGCGCTCAAAGGCTGATCAACGATGTTGACGAATTCAGCGTAAAACTAATTAACCATATCAACAGCTCAAAAGGATAAAACAATGGCTTATCGTCCTTCTGCCGGAAGGAACCAAAGAACATTCACGGAACCCAAGATGATAGATCTGGTTCCGATCATCAACCTGTTTGTCACCATTATACCCTTTCTACTGCTGATTTTGGTGATCACACAGGTGGCTTTGGTTGCCTTGAATTTTACCCAGGGTACCGGTGGCGGAGAAGGAAGTGTCGCAGGTGGCGGCAGCGGAGCAAAACGAGATATACCGATTGTTGAGGTGATCATCATGGCGCCAGAGGATGCGGGTGATAAGCTGTATCCAGGCTTTGAGATCCGCGAGCCCGGCAAAGCGCCGGTGCCTCTGCATCTGGTAAACAACCAGTACGACTATGTCGCCCTCGATTCATTGCTTAAAGATATCCGGAGCAGGTATCCCAATCTCTACGATATCAACGTTGCGCCCTATCCCTATGTTCGTTACGAAACCTTGATCAAAACCATCGATATCTGTAAAAGCAACAGCTTTATCAACGCGCATTACAAAGCACCTCAAGTTATGTATTTCTCAAAGGGGGTATGATGAGCTACAGAATGAAATCACAAAAGCTCAACCGGCGCGTTCGCAGAAAGTTCGAGGAAGCCAAGGGACTCTCCATTACATCATTGGTGGACGTCCTCACCATTCTGCTGGTTTTCCTGGTCAAGAACATATCGATGGAAGCTCAAAGGGTTACAGTGCCTGACAACATGAATTTCCCCTCCATAATGCAAAGTCATGACCTTTTGGAAAGAAAGGGAACGACAGCTATTAAAGTGTATCCCGACCGTATTCTGATTGGTGAAGAAAACCTCTATTTCGGCACCCTGCAAGAGCTGGAAACAGACCCGGTGAAACGCACCGAAATCCTGAAATATCTTCAGTCCACCGCGCAAAGAACAATGGAACTGAAAGACCAGGATGGCAATCCCTTGGAAACAGCTTTGCTGATCCAGGCCGACAGAACCATTCTCTGCCAGCATATCACAACTCTGGTCGAATTGGGAACCAGCTCGTTCTATCAGTACATCTACTTTGCCAACCTGCTCGATCAGGACTGGCTTGGCAAAGCCAAAGCGGCTCAGGGAGGGTAAGGAGGCAAGATGGCAAAAACTCAACTTAACCTCATACTGAGCTATAAAGGCAAGACGCTCGACGTGATCAAACAGGGTAAAGATTTTACCAACAAGTGGATCATTGGTTCGGACAAGCGTCTCCTGTGGCAGATTCTGGATACCAGTTTCCCATTTCAGCATAGGCTGTTGGTACAAAAAGGCGATAACAGTTATCTGCAGATGCCCCCCGGTGCCAGTCTCACTTGCAGCAAAGACGGCCAACCAGTGGAAGCCGCGTATCTGCAGCAAAACGGGATCCTGCAAAGCGGAAGCCTGTTGCTGCGCAACGATATGGCTGGCACGATAAAGATCGCTCCGGATTGGGATATCAGCTATGAATACGCTGAACCCAGAGTTTTGCGGCTCACCGATCAGGAACAACGCCTGGTAGCCCAATACTCACGCCGTGAGGCTTTAACGCCGTCAGAGCGTGCAAACCGCACTCTGATCCTGGTTTGTCTGATAGTGGGAATCATCTTCCTGCTGGTTTATGACTATGTGTTGAAACCCAAGGCGGAAGCAGCAGCCACCCTGGCTGCCAAGCTGGCCGAACTGGAACGCGCGCAACGCATCGAAGCTATGATTGGCGAACCGGAAGCATTGCCGGAGCAAGAGATGGAAGTGACACAACCGGAAGTGATCCCAGGCGAGGAAAGAACCACTACTGGAACGGGCAGACGCGCCCCTGCCACAGCCCAAGCCACCTTCGGAAGATTCCGCTCATCCGACCCCACCTCAGGTGCTTACACCAGCGGTCAGCCAGCCCAGCAAGCCACTGTGCTGCGTGAGTTCGTTACCGCAAGGCCGGGCAGCAGGATCGGCTCAGGTGGATCAGGAGGCGTGGGGCCCAGCTTCGACGCCACCGGCGGTGGAGCTGGCAGTGGATATTCGCCCAGTTTCAATCCCGGCGAAACGGCAAGATACAACCAAACTGATCTGAGCCAGGTTGTGATTGGCCAAACCCCACGGGGCGGCACCACAGTCAGGCCAACCGGAAAGATCGATAAGTTTACAGGAGATGCCGCCAAACTCGCTCCCGCGAGGAAGCCTTTGCCCCAATCGGCTCAAACTCAACGGATAATCCAGAGTTTCCAGTCACCCAGCATCTCGACCATTTCAGAAAACAACGTAGTTGGCGCGACCGCAGGAACTTCCTCAGATGTCGATGATATCTATGGACAGCTATACGGTCGCAAAGGACAGATAACTCAGCTATACCGCAAACACTCCGCCGTGCAGGCGTCATCGGGCTCGATCTCGATCAAGATGTATATCGACTCCAACGGCACGGTGGTAGCGGATGTTACACCCAATAGCGCCAGTTTCACCCAGAGCTTCCTGCAGGAAGTGAAGAGATTGGTGGAAAACTGGACCTTCAGGGTTAGCAAAAAGACTATTTACCAATTCCAAATACGACTCAGCCAAAGATAAAACACATGTTACGGGAAGAAGAGACCCTGCTTTTACGGCAGGGTCTTTATTTTAGGGCTCATCTGCTGCATGTATAAGGGTTGAACATACTGAGTAATACCAATTAGCTTTTATTAAGCTATTTTATGCTATTTGTAAACTGATATTCTCTTGTAAATTCAGTGGAAAGGTGGAAAGGTTCCCCCGAAACAAGACCTACTCGACCTCAAAACAAAGCACCTCAGACTATGTACCGTGTCATCACGACCTACCGGGGTCCTCGCCGGATCGGCAACGATCCGGTGGGGTGGTTTGATCTGTGATCCAGTCTTTTACTGCCACATTCAACCACCCAGTCCAAAAACAGCAGGCGTCAATTACTTGATAATCGCAGTAAATGACAAATACAATCCTCATAATCCTTCATAGCGCCCTCCTTTGCTGCTACTGGCTTTTGTGCCATCATCCTTAGGTCATCCTTATAAATTATAAGGTTGACCCCAGGAAGACCCAGGCCGGAACCCGGGAATCAAATGAGGGCAATCCTCCTCCATAATATATAGGTGCTACGATCATGCCGTGGAAAGGTGGATAGGTGAAATGGTGAAAAAAGAGCTAAAAAACAGTCCGCCATTTCAGGACTTGACAGGGTACGAAACGAGGCCTTGCTTAAAAGTGTCGGCAAGGAAAGCAGGACGCATGGCTTTTGATCCGGCCTGCCATTCATCTGACTCCAAAGTGGCTGCTGACAGCAGAAAGTTCTTGACATCCCTGCCGCTGTTAACAATTATGAAGACAGGAGTATAAGGATGAAAGCTTTCATATTGGCAATTTGGATCCTACTGTGTTGCGCCAGCTTCTATGGGCAGAGTGCGCCTGTGGAAGCTGTGAGCCGTTTGGATATCGAAGTGAACCAGGGCTTCGGTATGGGGGTTGATACCCGACCTGAGAACCGATGGAAGTATGGACTTGGCACCAGCATCGGAGTGAACTACAATTACAAACCCGCACACCGTTTTGAAATCCGGGGCGGGATCAGCGAACAGGTATATTACTCCAAAAGGCTGGTGTGCCATCCCTATTCCTATGTGATGGAGATGGATTTTGGGCTTACCACCATTGCCACCCGCTTTATAGCGGGAGGTGACTGGACAATGCACTTTTCCGAAACCCGCCTTTCCCCTTATCTGGGTGCCGCCTTTTACGCGGACATCGTGCATTATGCCAGGGCGCACAACTGGCTGTACTATCTCACGGAGGGGGAGCGTGAGAAGATGAACCTCAAGGATTCCTTTTCCAATCCTGTTCCCGGTGTGCAGTTCGGTCTTGGCCTGCGAGGAAAGACAACCAGGATAGAGCTGCGCTATTGGGAGGATATCCGCACCTTCAAGGTGCCAGTCCAGCCGGTTAACAGGCAGCGCCGCAGCTACATTGGCATATCCGCCGCTTCGTATTTTGACAAAAGCTTCTAAGTGAAAAAAGCTACTCGGGAAGATCAGCGCGCGCTGATAGCTCCTGAGGGCAGGGGATGGTTTTCGTGCCTTGGCGCGGTGGGTGATTTGTCGTCGTCAGTTCTCCACACTCGTTTCCAGGCTTGCAGGTGCATTAACTGGCCATCGAAGCGGGGGAATATCTCCGACACGCTGTAGGAAAAGACATTAGCTTTGTGATAGCCATCCCAGATCATAGTGGATTGGCGGGTGGAGAGATCCAGCCGCATCAAATCCGCCATTCCGTATTTTAGGCGGGAATATATGATGGCATTGCCACCGGGGTCGAAGGTGTAGGTAAAACAATCAGGAACAATGAAGCTTTCACCCGTTTGGCGGTCATGTACACTCAGAGGAGAAGTATAGCGTGTAAAACGGCGGTAATAATACGAATCGTCCCTTGGTTCTTTCATACTATGTATGGCAAAATAGCGGTAGTTGCTGCTAACCTGGGCGTTGTATAAATCAGGAGAATATGAGCCTGAGTTGGTGAAAATCAGGGTAGTATCCTGTTGGGCATCCAGCTTGTACAGAGCTACTGTTCGCTGATAGTTTTCAGAGTTTCTGCTGAAGTAGTAGTATTCCTGGGTATCCTCGGTGAAGATGGCATACTTGGCGGTTACCGGTTCCGGCAGGATCGTCCATTCCCCTGTTTGGATGTCCATCCTGGCAATCTTGCCATCCCGGATGGCGGTGAGGTAGTTGCCATTACTGGATAGCGCAGGTGCGCTGTAATGGCCATTGTCATCCGGGCTGACCCGGATACGGTTATATCCTTCAAAACTTACCTGGTAGATTGCGTAATCTGCAGCAAAATAGAGCCTCGAGTGTTGCTGGTCTATCGCCAGGTATTGGGTATCTGTAATGGACTTGTTTGCTGGGGAAAGAATGGTAACGGAGCTGCTAATGCCTTGTTTTACCAAGTGCTTGCCAAGGTGGAAGATCAGGTCGTCGGACACATAAAACGCCCTGCCCAGGTTGGCAATCCTCAAGCTGTTATCCTCTTTGAACCCACTTCCATCCGCGTTGATCCTGCAAAACACCTTTTCAGGGATCGGTTCATCACAACTGCTTCCAAACAGCAGCACGAAGGCCGCCAGGATTACGATCGGGTACATCCAGCGCATATCATCTTCCCCCTTTGTGGTTGCTAAAGCAACATTTGTGTATTTTGCCAGGCTGTCAAGCAATAAATTGCAAAAATCGTTTTTATTTTGTAGTGCAGATGGCATCCCAACTCCGGACTTTTTTCGATTGACACAATTGACGTGTCTCCAAGAGCATGCCCGTATGTATTACTATGTTGTCCATCTTCCGATATCCTTGCGCCAGGAGTATCATTATCGTTGTGAGCAGTCTCTGGCTGAAGGAACCCGTGTGTTGGTGTCTTTCAACCGCAGGGATATGATCGGCATCTGCGGCAAAGCTTGCAGCAGTCCGCCAGACTTGAAAGTTAGGTTCAAGCCTGTATTGGAAGTGTTGGACGCCAGGCCTGTATTGAGTTCGCGGCTGTTGAGGCTGGCGGAATGGATGGCAGGTTATTACCAATGCTCTGTGGGCAGCGCCTGTTTTGCCATGCTGCCTGCCTGGCTAACTCCGGATATTGATGCAGAGGTTAGATGGCTTGGCTCTGAAATACCTGATGAATATGCCAGATTGCATGGCTTGCTGGCGGATGGTGAGTTCCACAAGGTTTCGGAACTTAGGAAGGCGCTGAAGGGCGTTCCGGTCTTGCGTTTGGTGGAAACAGGCGAAGAGGCTGGTTATCTGGAGCAAAAACGTAAGCTCAGCGCCAAAGATAAACCCAGGATTTTGAACTATATCAAGCTGTTGCAGCAGGAGCCCGCTCTGGACAAGCTTCCCGCCAGGCAGAAAGAAGCTATGCAAATCATCCTTGCCCAAGGCGAGGACCTTCCCCTGGCAGAGCTGGCTCAGGATTTCTCCTGGTCTGTGTTCAAGGCCCTTGCCAGCAAAGGCTTAGTTTCCATCTATCCGCGGCAGATCGAACGATCTTTTTTCCGTTACGACGGTTCCTCTGCCCGCAAGAATATCACTCTTAACGGTGAGCAGATGCAGGCCGTGGAAGAGATCGGCAGCCATCAGGGCGGATTCCATGCACATCTGTTGTATGGGATCACCGGCAGCGGCAAGACAGAGGTCTATATCTCCATGATCCGCAGCTACCTGCAAAAGGGCAAGGGAGTGATCTTCCTGATTCCGGAGATAGCCCTGACTCCCCAGATGGTGGAACGCTTTCAAGCTGAGTTCGGCGAGGTGCTGGCGATCAGCCACAGCCAGTTGAGCGACCGTCAGCGCTTGCACCAGTGGAGGAGAATTCGTGGGGGGGAGTGCAGGATCGTGATCGGCGCCCGCAGCGCGGTCTTTGCCCCGATGCCCAATCTGGGGCTGATAGTGGTCGATGAAGAACACGAACAAAGCTACAAACAGGATAACAATCCACGTTACAATGGCAGGGATCTGGCTGTGATGCGGGCCAAGCTGGAGGGCGCTCAGATAATCTTGGGATCCGCCACTCCCTCCTTGGAGTCGTGGCACAATCACGCATTGGGAAAATACGCGTTGCACAGGCTCAACAGCCGGCCTCTGGACTATGCCTTGCCCGAGGTGGGGATTATCGACCTCTGCGACGTGCCCCATGAGCAGTTGCTGTCGGATGAACTGCTGCAGGCAATCTCAACCCGTCTGGAAAGAAAGGAACAGGTGATCCTCTTCCAGAACCGGCGCGGTTTTTCATCCTTTATCCAGTGCCGCAAGTGCGGCGAGCTTGTGAAATGCGGCAACTGCGAGATCAGCATGTATTACCACCGGGATCAGGAGCAGATGCAATGCCACTATTGCGGACTCACCCTGCCCAGCCCCAGAAAGTGTCCCCATTGCGGAAGTTTCCTTTTTTCATACGGTGCGCCGGGTACGCAGAAAGTTGAGCAGGTGTTGAGGATCTGCTTTCCCAATGCCAGGATATTACGCCTGGATTCTGATTCCGCCCGCAAACCGGATAGCCATAAAAACATGTATAACCGCATGAAAAACAAAGAGGTCGATATCCTGTTGGGCACCCAGATGATATCCAAGGGACTTGATTTTCCCGGTGTGACCCTGGTGGGCATCATCAATGCCGACATCAGCCTCAACGTGCCTGATTTCCGCTCCGCGGAACGCACCTTCCAGCTCATAACACAGGTGGCGGGACGCTCTGGCAGGGGGGACAAATCCGGCGAGGTGCTGGTTCAAACCTACAATCCGCGCCATTACGCCATTCAGCATGCCAGCAGACAGGATTTTCCTTCCTTTGCCCAGGAGGAACTGGGCTATCGACAGCGCATGAATTACCCTCCCTATTACAGACTGGCGAGGATTCTCTATCTCTGTGCCGACGAAGCGTTGCTAACTGCGGAAATGCACGCTCTGGCGCGAAGGCTGCAGGGCTTTGAAGACCACTATCCGGATCAGGCGGTATTCTTGTTGGGCCCGGCTCCCGCTCCTCTCACCAAAGTGAGAAACAACTATCGGTATCACCTGATAATCAAGCTGAGAAATGCTTCGCTGATGCCAGCTCTGCTGCAATCCATCCGCCAGGCATACAAGCTGCCCGGAGCCATCACGGAACAGATTGACGTCGATCCCCTCAGTTTAATGTGAGGGACAGTGGAATACATCTTTTCTCTTGCCAAAAAACTCAGTCTGGAAATAAGCGTTTGAACATAAGGAGTTTCCCATGAGCGAAAAAGAACTTAAAAACTGCAACTGCGGCAATCACGAAGACGGTCACGACTGCGACTGCGGCGATGATTGCGAATGCGACACCATTACCCTGGATATGGAAGACGGCACCCAGAAAGACTTTCTGGTGCTGGATACCCTGGAGTATGAAGGCAAGAACTACATCGCTTTGGCTGAGGTCGAGACGATGGAATATGACATCCTGAGGATGAACCTGGTGGGTGAAACGGTGGAACTGAACGTTATCGAGGACGACACGGAGTTTGAAGCTGTGGCGGCCAAGTTTGACGAATTGTTCAACCTGGATGACGAGGAAGAGGAACAAGAAGAGGAATAACACCTCAACCTGGGGGTACAAGCAAACATGCAAGCAGACCTGATAGTCCGCGACTGTCGGCAGATTCTTACTTTTAGAGCCCAAAACGCCGCAGGCGAACCAGCCGGGATGGATGATCCCGGAGTTGTCTCCGGCGGCGCGATCGCGATCGGCGACGGCAAAATCCTGGCTGTCGGAACCGAGGCCGATATCCTGGCAAGTTACACCGCTTCCGAGCATATCTCTGCTGCGGGAGGCATCGTGTTGCCCGGATTCGTGGATTGCCACAGCCATCCTGTGTTTGTTCACACCCGGGAAGATGAGTTTGCCATGCGCCTGCAGGGCAAGACCTATGTGGATATAGCTCTGGCTGGAGGAGGGATTCGCAGCACGATCAGCAGCACCAGGGAAGCCGATGAAGAACTGCTGTTTGAGCTGGCGGCCAGGCGCATACGCAGGATGATCGCCTTGGGAACCACCACACTGGAAGCAAAAAGCGGATATGGACTGGATACAGCCAGCGAACTCAAACAGCTCCGGGTGATAGACCGCCTTGCCAAAGAACTGCCCATCCACATAGTGCCTACTTTCATGGGAGCGCATGAGTTTCCGGCAGAGTATAAGGACAACCATTCCGCCTTTATTGACATCCTGACGGATGAGATGATCCCCGCGGTCGCTGAGCAGGGCATTGCAGAGTTTTGCGATATCTTCACCGAAGCCCATGTATATAACCTGGAGGAATCCCGGATAGTGTTGGATTGTGCCAGGAAACACGGAATGAAGCTAAAGATGCATGCCGATGAGATCGAGCCCATGGGCGGGGCGGAGCTTGCCGCGGAAATGGGTTGCGTGTCTGCCGATCATCTGGGTGCCACATCCGGTCAGGGCATCGAGGCTTTGGCCAGGGCAGGCGTCGTTCCGGTGCTGTTGCCTGCCACACTGTTTTCCTTGCGCAGCAAGACCTATGCCCGGGGCAAAGATATGATCCAGCGCGGGCTTCCCGTTGCCATCGCCACGGACTACAATCCAGGCAGTTGCAACTGTGATTCCCTGCCCCTCACCATCAGCCTGGCCTGTTTGCAGATGGGGTTTACGCCGGCAGAAGCGCTCACAGCCGCCACCCGTAACGCTGCCAGGGCGGTCTGCCGTGAAGCTCAGGTCGGTTCCCTGGAGCCAGGCAAGAGCGCGGATTTCACCATTTGGGATATTCCATCCCATAACTTTATCCCCTATCATCTGGGTAGTTCGCACATCACAAGCGTTTACTGCAAGGGTGTTTGCGTACACAGGGCGGCGGAGTGAACGTTAAGCCGGGAGAGCAGGCTTACGTTATTCTCAAAACCCTGCACAAATCCCGCTATTACTGTGTTTACCAGGCCAAGGACTACTTCAGCGGAGAGCTGGTCACCCTGAAAGGGCTGGATCAGCGGTTTCGCTCAGATTCCACCCTCTGCAACTCTCTCAAGGCAGAAGCGGAAATAGCCGCCAGGCTTAAGCACCCCCACATCCGCCGGATCAAAGGCACCTTCGAAGAGGGTGGCAACCTCTATATTGTGGGCGATTACGTGGACGGTTATACCCTGAACAGTTTACTTGCCGACCCAGCGGTTTCCATCAGTCCGTCAGACGCTATAAAATGGCTGCTGCAACTGCTCAACGCGCTGGAATATGCACACTCCCAGGGGATATGGCACTTATATCTCAACCCTGAAAATATAGTTATTGATGCGTCCGGAGACCTGTTTGTTCTGGGATTTGGCAAAAGCGGCGAGGAATGGCAATTTGCCGAACCCGCGGAGAATGAGTATCATCCCGTGCTTTTCCTGTCGCCCGAGACCTACCTTGGCGAAAAGGGAGACGCCCGCTCGGATATCTATTCGGTAGGTGTTTTGGCTTATCTGATGCTGTGCGGGCAGCTTCCCTGGTATCTTGATCTGCGCCAGAGTTCCGCCACTCAGAAACAGAACTCCCTGCAACGTCCGGTGCTCGATCCCGAGCTGACTGGCAAACGCTTGCCCCACTGGCTGTTCACCATCCTCAACCGCTGCCTTATGCTGGACCCCAACCTGCGTTTCCAGAGTGTGTCCCGCCTGATCACTGCTCTGCAGGAGCAGCAGGAATTGCCCTACCAGTCCTGTTTGCAGCGCAGTGGCGCCCCTGTCCGGGATCAGATGCCGGCTGCCGAACCCGCTCCTCTGCATATAGTTAAGGAACCTGAAACACCCGTCCCCGCTCCAGTTGTCAGTGCTCCAGAGGAACCTGTTACAGCGACACCGACTCAGGTGGAGGAACAGGCTGCCACCATCCAAACCCCCGCTCCGCCTTCTCCAGAGCCTGTGGCCGACGGCAAGCCGGAATCCTGGCGCATACCCGATCCTCTGCCAGACAGTTCCCAAGAGCCTTCCAAGCCGGAACCGGTCTATCATTACCTGCCCCAGGCTGCGCCGAAGAAAGACAACCTCCCATATATCCGTCATCTTTTCAAAATCTTCGGCTACATCTCCCTGGGCATATTGCTGTTCATCCTGCTCAAATACTGCGTCTTTGCCCGCAGGCCCAGGTTCGAGACCGTGGGGGACAAGGATGAGCCGGAAGAAGTGGTCAGAGATGTTAATCCTGTTAACACGCCCCTGCGGATGGTGTCAATTCCTGCGGACAGCGTCACGATCGGCGACGTGGGGTCTTTCGCGGAGGACGACGAGTTTCCACCCCACACGGTCTGGATACCGGCTTTTCGGATCACTCCCCACGAGATCACGCGCGAGCAATGGGCGATGGTAAACACCAGCTACCCCTATCAGGCTGAGGACAAGTATCTGCCGATCACCGGCATATCGTTCTTTGAAGTGCTGGATTACTGCAACGCCAAGAGCGAACAGGACGGCCTGGAACCCTGCTATGAATTCTCATCCAACAGCGTAAGCTGCAATTTCTCGGCCTCCGGCTATCGCCTGCCCACGGAAGCGGAGTGGGAGTATGCCGCCAAAGCCAGCTCCAAAGGAGAGTTTTTCCTCTTTGCCGGTTCCAACACCCCCGATGCCGTAGGCTGGTATAATGGCAACAGCGATGGCGATGTCCATCCGGTGGGGCAGAAGCCGGCCAATAAATGGGGTCTGAGCGATATGAGCGGAAACGTATATGAATGGTGCTGGGACTGGTACGCCCGCTACAGTTGGAAGCAAAGCACCTTTTTCGGCGGCCCGGACAGCGGGACGGACAGGGTCATCCGCGGAGGTTCCTGGTACCATCCCTCCTCAGAGATGCGTGTGACCAACCGGGCTTTTGCCAAACCCCACAGCAACGCCAGGTATCTGGGTTTCCGGCTGGTACGGACGGGCAAGTGAAGCCTTAGTTAGACACATTGTGCATCCATCTGCCCAGCCTGCCGGCTTTTGAGAATACGAGTGGTATTTGGCACGTTAATTGCTTGAAGAATATTGGATAACACATTTTTCCCGTTCCATTACGAGCAAGAGATTTGGACACCCTTGGCTGATGAGAACACCGATGGAGGTTCACCATGAAGAGAACTGCATTATTATGCCTTGTCTGGCTTGCCATAGTCGCCGTATATGCAGGCATTGATAGCTACTATGATTTTTCCTGGAGCCTTGCCCCGTATGAATCTGTAAACGGCACCGTTATCCAGGCCCTCAGCGCTGACGATGAGATATCGGCGCCCATCGACCTGGGTTTCGCTTTCCCCTATGGAGAATATGCCTACAACCACGTGAGGATCAGCACCAACGGCTGGATTGGCCTTGGCTCGAGCCATAACTCCAGCTATCATGGCAACGACCTTTCCCTCTTCACTCCCAATCCGGTCGTCGCGCCGCTTTGGGACGACCTGAACATGGATTATGGTTTGGTGGAATATCTGCTTACGGGCAACGCTCCGGACAGGATTTTTACAGTGCAATATACAGCGGCGAAATGGAACTTTGCCGCCAATAACCTCTATGATTTTCAAGTCCGCCTGCATGAAAATGGCAGCATCGACCTGATCTATGGCAGTTATGTTGGTGAACCCCAAAGCGCCAGCGCGTCGATTGGCATCAACATGCTGCCGGGAGGATCAGACTGGTTCTACAGCGTGACCCCCGGCACTCCACACACCGCTTCCACCACCGTTTCGTTCAGCGGGGTTAATGAACCCATACCGGCTGGCACCCGTTTCCATTTTACTCCGGTGCAAACCTATGCGAACGACCTTGCCTGCCTGAGCCTCAACGGCATGATCCATCCCACTGTTGGAACTGTAACCCCTTACACGGCCTTGGTGTCCAATCCCGGTTCCCTCAGCCAGGAAGAGTTTGTGGTGAAACTCTATGACAGCCAGATGAACGAATTGGACTCTGTAACGCAGGGGCCTTTGCCCAGCGGTGGGGAAGTATCGGTGCAACTGCTTTGGGCGCCTGAGCAAAGCGGGCATGAAACCCTCTATGCGAAGGTGGTTCTGGAGGGTGACGAGCATCCTGCCAACGACCAGTGCCCGGGGTTGGCGGTTAACGTTCAAGTGGCTGGAATGCAATATGTAACCATCGGGAATGGTAATGAGCAGGAACGCTATCCTATGGACTTCTACTTCAAAAACTCCCTTTACGAGTGCATCTATACAGCCGCAGAACTGGGAGTTGACGATGCCTATATCTACTCCATCGGTTTTTTTAACAACTTCGTGCATGACATCAACGGCGCGACCAGAATCTGGTTGGGAAACACCGGACTTTCTTCCTTGAGCGAGGGCTGGATCCCTTCCACAGAACTCACACCGGTCTTCGATGGCATTCTGGTCTATCCGGAAGGGCAAAACACCGTCACCATCGAGCTTTCCACGCCTTTCCGTTACACAGGCGGAAACCTCGTGATGCTGGTGCAGCGGCCCATGGATAGCACCTGTTACCATTCCGGAAACAGGTTTTACTGCCAGCAGGGAACCCTGCTCAGAGGCAGATACGCGCGCAGTGACGTAACCAGCTATGATCCTGCCAATCCACCCGCGGGCTCCGCAATAGCTTTGTTTCCCAAAACCAGTTTTGCTTATGTGCCTTACACATCCGCCGGCGATCCTGCCGCGCCGGAATCTATTGCCAGCTTGCAGGGCAACTCTCCCAACCCCTTCAAACTCAACACGGAAATCAGCTTCACCCTGGGTAAGGCTTCCCCGGTTAGACTTTCCGTTTACAACCTCAAGGGGCAATTGGTGCGCAGCCTGCTCCAGGCAGAAAAAAACACTGGTCAGCATCATACAGTTTGGGATGGACGGGACGACCGGGGAAAACCGGTGGCCAGCGGCGTCTATCTCTATCGCCTGCAGGCAAATGGGTTTGACGGCAGCGGGAAGATGCTTCTGATAAGATAGCGGTCTATGCCCTTGCAGCCGCGAGCCAGCCACTTGGCCCTCATTTGAAACCTGGGGTTTTGCAGGGGTCATCCTTAGGTCTTCCGTATAATTTATAAGGTTGACCTAAGGATGATAGGTCAACCGCCAGCGGGACAAGGAGATATGCAAATGGGGGCGAGGTTCCATGCGAGGGGAAATATGCCCCCAACACCGACAACTATCAGGTTGGTTTTTGTGTAACTTGGCGGCATTCTGGCTCTTACTAGGAAAAGCAGGCCGGAACCCATGTCCAAATTTAATTCCGCAATGCCAAAATATTCACTTGACGAAATATAACAATCCTCTGAACTGGCATTACTTTATATAGCAGGTGAAATTCGATGAAATTGAAAGAAATTGTAGCTATTCTGGATGGGGAGGTATTGCTTCCTGGGGCTGATCTCGATATCGAGGTGCCCTGCGCCTTCTCGTCCGACCTGATCAGCGACATCCTGATGTGCACCAAGGAGCCGACCTTGTTGCTTACCGGGCTTACCAACAATCAGGTTATCCGCCTGTGTGACATGATCGACATCGTGGGAATTGTTTTTGTGAGGGGAAAACGCCCTCTGCAAGAGATCATCGATATGGCGGAAGAGCGTAACATCCCTCTGATTTGCACAAATCTTACCATGTACCGTTCCAGCGGTTTGCTTTTCAATGCAGGACTTCGCAGCTGTAAAATCTGAGATGGGCGAATACTGGTATATCCGGCCCGGCCTTGAGGAAAGCGTAAACGGCTATTTCTCAGCTCAACCCGAGGCTGACATGGCGCTGGAATCGCAGATACCCGAAAAGGACTTCAACCAAGCAGGCAAAGGCTCCGCTGAGGTGAAAAACCTGTTGAAACGCCTGGGCGTGGATCCTGGGATACTCAGAAGGGTTGCAGTTGCCGCCTATGAAGCGGAAATCAATGTGGCCGCGCATTCCCTGGGTGGAATGATGGAGTGCCGAATCTATGATGAGTTTATACATATAATTTTCAAGGATATGGGTCCGGGCATTGCAGATATCGAACAAGCCATGACCCCGGGCTATTCCACAGCAGATGATATGGTGCGCGAGCTTGGTTTTGGCGCGGGACTGGGGCTGCCGAACATCAAGAAGAATTCGGACGCTTTACATATCCTCTCCGAGCGGGGGAATCCGACCCTGCTGGAGTTTATAATCTATTTCATGAGCGATGAGTAAACAGGAAAAAAAATACTTTCACGCCCTGCACATCCTTGAAGATAACTGCACGGGCTGCACATCCTGCGTGAGGGTTTGCCCCACGGAGGCCATCCGGGTGCGCGACCGCAAGGCGCAGATCGACCCCCTGCGCTGCGTGGACTGCGGCAACTGCATCGAGGCCTGCACCTTCCATGCCATCATACCCCGCAGCGATCCCCTGGATGTGATCCACAATTTCAAATACAAGGTGGCTATCCTTTCCACATCATATTTTGGCCAGTTCACCGAGGATGTGTCCTATGAAGTGGCCAAACAGGCGCTTTATGAACTGGGTTTTGACGATGTGCAGGAAGAGGCGATGGTCACCCAGTTTCAGGTGGATATGATCCGTGATTATATCCGCGCCAACCGGGACAAGAGACCGATCCTGTCCAGCAATTGCCCCACGGTCGTGCGCCTGATCCAGCTCAAGTATCCGTCCCTGCTTTCCAATCTCTTCCAACTGGAAGCCCCGATGAGCATCCTCACCCGCTATCTGCGCGAAAGCATCAAGCATAAAAAGGGGTTGGAGGAGAATGAGATCGGTATCTTTCTGATCGTGCCCTGCGTGGCGCATGTTACCGCCGTGCACCAGCCGGAAGGAGCCTACAAACACCTGCAGGATGGCGCTTTCTCGATCGGAATGATCTATGGCAAGGTGCGCGAGCATATCAAACGGCTGCAAAACAATCCGCCCGAGATAGAGACCTTTCCCAAGGGGCTGACCTGGGCGCTGTCCGGCGTTCAAGCCGACCTGGTTGATTGCGAAGACATCCGGGCGCTGTCGGTAAACGGCATTGCCAACGTTATGGAAATACTTTCCCGGGTGGAAGACCACTACCTGGACCAATATGACTTCATAGTCCTGCGCAGTTGCACCAACGGATGCGTGGGAGGCTGCCTGAACGTGGAAAATCCTTTCGTGGCCATGAGCCGCATCAAGAAGATGATCAAGGATGGCGAGGACAAGAAGATCGACGTCCAGGACCTGGTCGAGCTGTATCAGGAAGGTGAGTTTGATGTGGCTCCCCTTTCTTCGCGTCCGATAATGGAACTGGACAAGGACATCAAGAAAGCCATAGTCAAGATGAAGAAGCTCAATGAAATCCTCACCAGTCTGCCGGGCCTCAATTGTTGCGCCTGCGGTTCTCCCTCCTGCTATGCCCTGGCGGAGGACGTAGTGCAGGGCAAGGCAACCATCGAGGACTGCATAGTGTTGCTGCGCAGACACAGCCAGGTGGAAGAAGAGATCAAACAGGAAGAAATAAATTCAGCACAGGATAAAGAATGATAACACTGCACGAATATCTGATGGAGATCGGGGGGACGAATCATACTCCCGGCCTCGATCCACGCGAGATAGTATTGAAAGGCGGCTACGTTTGCGACATGCTCAGCGATGTGATGGGCTCCGCAAGGGAAGGCCAGGTCTGGATCACGATCATGAAGCACCTGAACACCATTGCGGTGGCAAGCATGACCGGCGTTCCGGCGATCATCCTGTCCAAGGGCAACGTTCCCGAGCAAGCTGTGATCGATAAAGCCAATGAAGAAGGCGTCTGCATCTGCTCAAGTGAGTTGGACACCTTTTCTCTGGCGGGAATTCTTTACACACTGCTCCAAAAATAGGATGAGATGCGCTGGTTTACCGCCGATCTGCACATCCACTCGGTTCTGTCGCCCTGCGGGGGCTTGGAAATGGCCCCCAAGGCCATAATAGGACGCCTGAAAAGCCTGGGGATAGATTGGATGGCGATCACAGACCACAACACTCTGGCAAACTGTCCGGCTTACGCCGCTGTTGCTTCGCGGGAAGGGGTCGGCTTTACCTGGGGCGTGGAAGTGCAGACCGCGGAAGAAATACATCTGCTGGTGTATTTTGACCAGCCGGACAAGGCACAGGCATTTGGCGCCGAGCTATATGATTCGCTGCTGCCGCTGCCCAACGATCCGGATTTCTTTGGGGATCAAGTAATCATTGACGAAAATGAGAACATTTTAGGAATGGAACAAAGAGCCTTGCTCAATTCATCCATCTGGGATTTGAACACGTCCGTGGCAAAGGCAACTGAATATGGCGGATACTGCGTTCCGGCACATATCGATGCCGAAGTGAACAGTATAATCAGCCAGCTTGGTTTTTTGCCTGCGGAGCCGGTCTTTCCCTTGTTGGGTATTAGCGCCGGGCTCGATCTGGAGCAGTATCTGTCCATACATCCTGAACTGCGGGGGAAAGCCTTTCTGCGCTGTTCCGACGCCCATTATCTGAACGATCTGGGCAGCGGCAGCAGCAAGGTGTTCGCGAGCGAAACCAGAGTATCTGAACTGGCAAAGGCAGCCCTCAACCTGGAAGAAAGAAGATTATTAGTATAAAAAATATAGAACAGGAGGAGAAATGAATCCCATTTCTCAACAAAACAACCTGCTATATGACAAACTGCGCGCTGTCATTGCAGAAAGAAAGAATCTGCGCAACCCGCTCATTGAGATCCTGCGCAATGCCCAGGAAATCTTTGGATATCTGCCCATCGAGGTTCAGGAGTTCATAGCCCAGGAAATGAACATTCCCGCCAGTAAGATCTATGGGGTGGTGACTTTTTACAACTTCTTTTCAATGAAACCCCGCGGAAGACACACCCTCAACATCTGCATGGGAACCGCCTGCTTTGTGAAAGGCGCGCCCCGCCTGTTGCAAATGATCAGCGACGAACTGGGGGTGGAAGTTGGCGAAACCACTTCCGACGGCCGCTTTACGGTTAGCGCGGTGCGTTGTGTGGGGGCTTGCTCTTTGGCTCCGGTCTTTGTGATCGGGGAAGACACCTTTGGCAGAATCGAAACCCGGGATAAGATCAACGAAATTCTGAAAAAATACGACTGATGCGGATATTGTAATGCAAGACATTTCACTGCATCTGCTGGACATCATTGAAAACTCTGTCCGGGCTGCCGCAAAAAACATCAAGGTGCGTGTGATCAACGACCGCAAACAGAACCTCTTGCGCATCATTGTGGAAGATGATGGAGTTGGCATGGACACCGGAACCCTGGAGATGGCTCAGAATCCTTTCTATACAAGCAAGGAAAAACGTGCCAAAAAGGTTGGCTTGGGCATTCCACTGTTCAAGCAGAATGCGGAACTTGCCAACGGTTGTTTCAACATGACCAGCGAACCAGGCTTCGGGACCGTTTTAACCGCGGACTTTGAGCTGGATCACATCGACAGGATGCCTTTGGGTAATCTCAAAGACACTCTGCTGGGCGTCATTATCGGGCATCCGGATGTGGATTATCAGATTACTTTGCTGTTCCGCGAAAAGGGAAGGGAACAATCCTTCCACTTCAGCACGGCAGCAATAAAAGAAGAGCTGGGAGAAATCCCGCTTACCTACCCTGATGTGATCGAATACATCGATCAAAGTTTACAAGAAGGAATACAAAATACAAACATGGAGGTGGTCTGATGAAGACACTCGCAGACCTTAAGAAAATCCGTGAGAAAGCCCAGGAAGAAATGAAGCTTCGTGGCTCAAGCGTGCGTATCAAGATCGTTGTCGGGATGGGAACATCCGGCATCGCCATGGGCGCCCGCGAAGTCATGAAAACTTTCCTGGAAGAGATTTCGAACCGCAATCTGACTGATGTCCTCGTGACTCAGACAGGGGAAAAAGGACTGTCCTCGCTGGAGCCGGTAGTGGATTTGATCGAAGAAGATAAACCCAAGGTCACCTATGGCAATATGACCCCTGACAAAGTAAAGAAAGTGGTCGTGGAGCACATTGTCAATGGCAGGATAGTCTCCGATTACGTGGTTGCCACGGGTAACTGACGGAGGGATGGAAATGTCTTTGAAAAGAATTGACCTGCTGATCTGCTGTGGCTCAGGCTGTATATCGGCGGGCGCGCTGAAAATCAAGGAAAGGTTTCACGCTGTTCTCAGCGAGAAAGGCCTGACCAACGAAATCAATATCATCGAAACTGGTTGTATGGGTCCCTGTGACTACGGTCCGGTGATGGTTATCTATCCCGAAGGCATCTTCTACAAGAAAGTTACTCCGGAAGATGTGGAAGAGATAGTAACCGAGCACTTTATAAAGGGACGCCCGGTCCAGCGGCTGATGCTGCAGGATGAAGATAAGACCATTGCCGCCCATAAGGAAGTGCCGTTCTATCAGAAACAGATCAAGGTAGCTCTGGCCAACTGCGGCTTCATTGATCCGGAAAGCCTGGACGAGTATATCGCCACCGGCGGATACGAAGCATTGGGCACCGCTCTCACCCAGATGACGCCTCAACAGGCCATAGACGTGGTGAAAGAATCCGGTCTGCGCGGCCGCGGCGGCGCTGGTTTCCCCACCCACATGAAGTGGAAGATGGTGCATGATCGCAAGGAAGACCAGAAGTATGTGATCTGCAACGGCGATGAGGGCGACCCCGGAGCCTTTATGGATCGCTCGCTTTTGGAAGGCGATCCCCACAGAATCCTTGAAGGCATGATGCTTTGTGCCTATTCGATCGGCGCATCCCAAGGATTCTTCTACATCCGCGCCGAATATCCCCTGGCTATCAAGAGGATCAAGCAAGCCATCGAGCAGGCCCGTGAAGTTGGCTTGATGGGTAAAAACATCTTCGGCACGGATTTCTGTTTCGAAGCTGAAGTCCGCACCGGAGCAGGCGCATTCGTCTGCGGTGAGGAAATGGCCCTGATCCATTCCATCGAAGGCGAACGCGGCAATCCCACACCCAAGCCACCTTATCCCGCCGTGAGCGGCTTGTGGGGCAAACCCACTGTGGTGAATAACGTGGAGACCCTTGCCAACCTGCCCACGATCTTTGTGAAAGGTGCCAAATGGTTTTCCGCCATGGGCACCGAAACCAGTAAAGGCACCAAGGTCTTTGCCCTCACCGGAGACATCAAAAACACCGGTTTGGTCGAAGTTCCGATGGGTACCACCCTGCGCGAGATGATCTTTGATGTGGGTGGTGGCATGGTCGGCGGACGCGAATTCAAAGCGGTTCAATTGGGAGGACCTTCCGGCGGCTGCCTCACGGCAGAGCATCTGGATGTTCCCGTCGATTATGAAACCCTGAAAGCCCGCGGCGCCATGATGGGTTCCGGCGGTGTGATCGTGATGGACGACCAGAAGTGCATGGTCAACGTAGCCAAGTTCTTCATGGATTTCTGCGTGGATGAATCCTGCGGCAAATGCTCCCCCTGCCGGATCGGACTCAAGCAGATGTACAACATCCTGGACCGTATCACCAAAGGCGAAGGGCAGGAAGGAGATATCGAGGAACTGCAGCGCCTGGGCGAGACTGTCGCCAAGATTTCGCTGTGCGGGCTTGGACAAACAGCACCCAATCCTGTCCTCTCCACCATCCGTTACTTCCGTAATGAATATGAAGCCCATATAAAAGACAAAGCTTGCCACACCAAGGTTTGTCGGGACCTCTTCCATTTCAAAATCGATAAATCACGCTGCATCGGCTGTTCACTCTGCTCGCGCAAGTGCCCGGTGAACTGCATATCCGGTTCGCGTGAAGATAAATACACCATTGGCCAAGTGGATTGCGTCAAATGCGGAAACTGCCAGGATGTCTGTCCCGTGAAGGCGATCGACCGTATCCCTGGAGTGCACAGCGACGTCAGTGCCCACAAGGAAGCAATGCTTAAACGAAAGGCGCGTGAAGATTAAGGAGTACTTATGTACCGAGAAATCTGCAGCAAATATGCTCCCGACAAAGATAACCTGATCTATATTCTGCACGAGATCCAGAACAGCCATCCTCAGCATTACATTTCTGAGGAAGCTGTCCAGACCGTGGCGGAGTATCTGGGAGTGCCGGCCAACCATGTCTATGGCGTGCTTACATTTTACACCATGTACAGCACCAAACCCCGGGGTAAGAACATCATCCGCCTGTGCGAATCTCCGCCCTGCTACATCAAGGGTTCCGAAAACATCCTGCATAAGCTGATGACTCTGCTGGATATCGAGGTGGGCGAGACCACCAAAGATGGCTGCTTCACCCTGGAGCTTTGCGCTTGCCTTGGTGTGTGCGGAAACGCGCCGGTCATGATGATCAACAACGATGTCTATGGCGATCTCACCGAAGAAAAAGTGGAAGAGATCATCGAGAAAGTGAGAAGGGGGTAAAAGATGAAATTCTTTCGCAGCCATGTGCTCGTTGGGATCAACGAGACCTCGATAATGGCAGGCGTGCAGGACTTCATCAAAGCCCTGCGCCTCGAGCTTGCCAAGCATAACCTGCAAGAAGAGATAAACATATTGGAGACTGGCCCCCTCGGATTCTTCGGACGTGGGATCTGTCTCAGCGTGTATCCTGAAAACATCAACTATCAGGACGTCAAGCTGGAAGACGTTCCGGAGCTGGTCTCCGAACATTTCCTGAAAGGACGTCCCCTCAAGCGCCTGATGCTGGATGACGGCGGCAAGTTCAGCCCCAAGCTGAACTACTCCGACCGTATAGTCCTGCGCAATTCCGGCATCATCGATCCGGAAAACATCGATGAATATATCGGCGCAGGTGGCTATGAGGCTTGGGAAAAAGCCCTCACCCAGATGCAGCCCGCCGATATCGTGGCCGAGGTCAAGAAATCCGGCTTACGCGGCCGTGGCGGAGCAGGTTTCCCGGCTGGAGTGAAATGGAACTTCACAGCTCCCATTGACGCTCCCCAGAAGTATGTTGTAGTCAATGCCGACGAAGGTGAACCCGGTACTTTCAAAGACCGCCTGATCATGGAAGGCGACCCGCATCAATTGCTGGAAGGCACCATGATCTGTGCTCGCGCGGTGGGTGCCACCAAAGCCTGGATCTATATCCGCGGCGAATACAAGCTCTGCATCGACCGCCTTCAGAAGGCCATTGACCAGTGCCGCGAATATGGCATCCTGGGCAAGGACATCTTCGGCAGCGGTTTTGATCTGGATATCTTTATCAAGATCGGCGCCGGAGCTTACGTTTGCGGAGAGGAAACAGCCCTCATTGAGTCCCTCGAAGGCAACCGCGGCAATCCCCGCTGGAAACCGCCTTTCCCTGGCGTGGAAGGCCTCTGGAAGTGCCCCACGGTGGTAAACAACGTGGAAACCCTTGCCAATGTGCCCTTCATTATCCAGAAAGGAGCCGAGGAGTTCATGAAACACGGCACCCCGGAATGCACCGGAACCAAGGTCTATACGATCCTGGGCGACGTTGCTCATCCCGGTCTCTGCGAAGTGGATATGGGCACCACCCTGCGCACCATCATCAACGATTATGCCGGCGGCATGAAAAAAGGCTTCCGCTTCAAGGCCGCTCTGGTGGGCGGCGCGGCTGGCGTGATCCTGCCGGACAAACTGCTGGACGTCAAGATGGACTTTTCCAGCCTCAACCAATACGCGGCTGTGCTCGGTTCCGGGGCCATACTGGTCATGAACGAGCATCAGAGCATTGTTGACATACTCTGGTCCATCCTGCGCTTCTTCCGCCACGAATCCTGCGGAAAATGCGCCCCCTGCCGCAACGGCACGCAGCAGCTCTACCGTCTCATCTCCAAGATCAAGAAAGGTAAAGGCACAATGGAGGACGTGGATCTCATGCTCACCATTGCCGAAACCATGCAGCAGACCAGTTTCTGCGCGCTGGGCCAATCTCCCATCATGGGTGTCCGCTCGGCCATCGAGAACTTCAAAGATGAGTTCATTGCGATTACAAAAAAGTAAATAAAGAGGATTAGAACATGGCTAAAACAGTAAATATCTGGATCGATGACAAGCATCTGGAAGTCCCTGATACGATGACCATCATCGAAGCCGCAGACAAACACGGGATTTATATCCCCCGCCTCTGCTACCATCCCGACCTCCCGCCAACTGCCAATTGCGGTGTCTGCGTGGTGGAACTGGCGGGCAGTCCCGTCCCCAAGCGCGCCTGCTGCACCCCGGTGGCCGAAGGCATGAAGGTGGTTACCAATAGCAAGAAACTACGTACATACCGTAAAACCCTGGTGGAGATGATCCTCTCCAACCATGATGTGGTATGCCCCACCTGCGCGGCAAACAACAAATGCGAACTGCAATCCCTGGCCAACAACCTGGGTGTGGATCCCGATAACCTGCCCAGCATTCTGCACAAAGAGGCGGTTGACGATAGCTCGCTATCCATTATCCGCGACGTCAACAAATGCATTGCCTGTGGACGCTGCATCACGGTTTGCAACGAAGTTCAGACCGTTTATGCCCTCACCTTCGCGGATCGCGGCATAGACTCCCATGTGGATACCGCCTTTAGCCTGGGCATGGCCAACAGCCCTTGCGTGAATTGCGGCCAATGCACGGTCTATTGCCCCACCGGCGCCCTGCGTGAGCGCAGCGAGATCGACGCGGTCTGGGAAGCGATACTTGATCCCGAAAAGCACGTTATCGTGCAGGAAGCCCCTTCCATCAGGGTATCCCTGGGTGAAGAGTTTGGCATGCCCTTCGGATCGGTTACCCCCAACAAGATGTATGCCGCGCTGCGTAAGATCGGCTTCGACAGCGTGATGGACACCAACTTCACTGCCGACCTCACCATCATGGAAGAAGGAACGGAATGTGTTGCCAAGCTGGTGGCTGGCGAAAAACGCCCGCTCATCACCTCCTGCTCACCCGGCTGGATCAAGTTCATGGAAACCTACTATCCCGACCTCGCGGATTGCGTTTCCACGGCCAAATCGCCCATGAGCATGTTTGGCACCCTATCCAAGACCTATTATGCTCAGGAAAACAATATCGATCCCGCCAAGATCGTGTCCGTGGCGGTTATGCCCTGCACCGCCAAGAAATTCGAAGCCCGCCGTCCAGAAATGCGTGACTCCGGATTCCAGGATACCGACTATGTGCTCACCACCCGCGAGCTTATCCGCATGATCAAGGAAGCCGGAATCGATTTCGCCAACATCCCGGAAGAGGAACCAGATAAAGGCATGAGCTTCTACACCGGAGCCGGAACCATCTTCGGCGCCACCGGTGGTGTGATGGAAGCCGCCATCCGCTCTGCTTACTATCTGGTCACCAAGACCGATCTTGAGGACTTGGAAATCCTGGCAGTGCGCGGCCTTGAAGGTGTCAAGGAAGCTACGGTCAACGTCCCCGGCTTCGGCGATTTGCGCGTGGCAGTGGCCCACGGACTTTCCAACGCCCGCAAGGTGATGGATCGGGTGCGCGAAGGCCTGGCTACCAAAGGCGAATCTCCCTGGCATTTCATAGAAATTATGGCTTGCCCCGGAGGTTGCGTAGGTGGCGGCGGTCAGCCTTATGGCAACGATATCGCGTCCCGCGCCAGGCGCGGACAGGCACTATATGCCGAGGACCGCAGCCTGCCGGTGCGCCTGTCCCACCACAATCCCGAAGTGTTGAAAGTCTATGAGCGCTTCCTGGGCGAACCCAACTCCAAGCTGGCTCTCAAGCTGTTGCACACCCATTACTTCAAACGCTCGATCAGCACCGGGCAAGTTACCGGCGAAGCCACCCATAAACACTAAAAAATGATAAAGTAGCATAAAGGCGGGATCCAGGTCCCGCCTTTATCGCTGTAACTCATTATGGATATGGCTGATTACAGATGCCGGATAGTTCACGTTATCACATAATATGCGGTACCATATCCAAATTCCTTCACACCGCCCTCCCTTGCTGCTCCTGGCTTTTGTTCCATCATCCTTAGGTATTCCTTATAAATTATAAGGTTGACCTACGGTTGTGCCAGGTTTGAGGTTGATTTGCATATGAGGCCGATGGCGAGGCAGATCGTTAATGCCATTTGACAAAAAAGGACGGGAAAAATAGTTTGCGCCAAACAATCTGCCGCTTGCTTTGGCGTTAACAGGTCAGATTTGCGGCATCAACCGAGGATTTTAATGCAAACAATAATGATCGATGGAAACAGTCTGGATCTGAGGCAGGTGGAGGCCATCGCTGTGGATCGGGTTCCTGTTGCGCTCAGCGATGAGTGTGTGGGCAAGGTGAAAAAATGCCGCGCTTATGTGGATAAGGTGATCCAGCGGGGAGATATTGTGTATGGGCTCACCACAGGTTTTGGCAAGTTCAGCACGGTAACCGTTCCCCCGGAACATATAGCCGAACTGCAGGTCAACCTGATCCGCAGCCACGCGACAAGCATTGGGCCAGCCTACACCCGCGAGCAGACCCGGGCGATCATGCTGCTCCGCATCAATGTTCTGGCCAAAGGGCATTCCGGCATTCGCCTGGAAACGCTGCAAACTTTGGTGGACATGTTGAATGCCGGTGTGCATCCCGTGATCCCGATGCGGGGATCGGTGGGCGCCAGTGGAGACCTTTCGCCCCTTTCCCATCTGGCCTTGCCGCTGCTCGGCGAAGGCGAAGCTGAGTATCAGGATCAGGTGCTGTCTGGCGCGGAAGCCATGCGCAGGGCGGGCATCAAGCCAGTTCAGTTGCAGGCCAAAGAGGGTCTGGCGCTCAACAACGGCACCCAGGTGATGGCGGCTTTGGGCGTTTTGAGCCTGCTGGAAGCGGAACGGCTTTGCCAACAGGCGGACATCAACGCTGCTTGCAGCATCGACGCCCTGAAAGGAACACCCCGCGCTTTCGACGCACTGATCCATAACCTGCGGCCACATCCGGGGCAGCGGTCGAGCGCAGCGAATCTGCGCAATCTGCTGCAAGGCAGCAAACTGAGGGAATCGCATCTGAATTGCAGCAACGTGCAGGATGCCTACAGCCTGCGTTGCACTCCGCAGGTGCATGGCGCGGTGAGAGACGCGCTGGCTTACGCGCGGGGAGTGCTGGAGATCGAGATAAACTCCGCCACGGACAACCCTCTGATCTTCCCGGATGAGGAAACTGTTATCTCCGGGGGGAACTTCCACGGTGAACCTCTGGCTATCGCTTTGGATGCCATGGCCATTGCCATCGCTGAGCTGGCAAACATCTCGGAACGCAGGATGGAACAACTGCTGAATCCCGCGCTCAACCGGGGCTTGTCCGCGTTCCTGGCAAAAAGGCCGGGAGTCGATTCCGGCTTCATGATCGCCCAGCTTACGGCAGCATCGCTGGTTTCCGAAAACAAGGTGCTTACCCATCCCGCCAGCGTGGACAGCATCCCCACCTCTGCCAATCAGGAGGATCATGTGAGCATGGGCTCGGTCTCCGCGAACAAATTGCTGCAGGTGCTTGACAATGTGAGGGGAGTGCTGGCCATCGAACTGATGGCTGCCATGCAAGGGCTGGACGAACGGGCTGTTCCCAGCTCACCCTGCCTGGAAGCCGCGAAGGCCAAATTCCGCGAGAGCGTTCCTTCCCTGGGCGAAGACAGGGTCATGTATCCCCTTGTGAGGGACGCCATCGCAGTGCTCAGTTCCCACAGTCTGCTGCAAGCGGTAAAATCTGCCGGTGTGGATTTGTATTGACAGAATTATTTGCCCCGGGCATCATGGTAACATGAGAAAATACCGTCTGCTGCTCTGTTGTGTCCTGCTGCTTGGTTTTTCCTGCGGCTTGAACAACACGATGTACAACGCCAGGAAATACTTCAATGACGCCAAGTCCAGGCCGTTGACTGCCAATGGACGCCCCTCTTCTCAGGCTGTGGATGAATATACCAAGGCCATAAAAAAATGTGGCATCATCCTCAGCAGCAAAAAGAGGAGTTCCAAGACCGACGACGCCCTCTATCTGATGGCACAAGCCCTCTATCTGAAGGGCAATAGCGCGTTTCAGGCCAAAGACCAGTTTGAGGCGCTGATCGCGGGTTTCCCGGACAGCCCTTTCTATGGAGAGTCGCACATCTGGCTGGCCAGGGTGTTGAGGGAGATCAATCAGCCTGAACAAGCGGAGGATCTGCTGGAGGATTTCATCCGTGATCCGCTGCAGAAGAAGCTGCATCCCAAGGCTCTGCTGACCCTGGCGGATTTTGAGATCAAGGACAAGGATTATCACAGAGCGCAGTATTGGCTGGAAAAGATCATCACCGACTATCCCAAGAGCAGGGAATACCGCGAGGCGCACTTCCTCTTTGGCAAAAACTACTATGACCAGCAGGACTATCCTGCTTCCCTGCAAGAGTTTGAAAAGATCATAGATTCGCGGAACATTAGCAAGGAAATGAAGCTGGACGCCAGATATTACGCTGCCCTGAACCTGTATGAACTGAAGCGGTATGACGAGGGCTTGAAGCTGGTGCGCAAACTGCTCAAAGACGAATACCGTCCGGAAAGCATTTCCCAGGCGAGCGTTCTGCGCGTCAGGCTGCTTTTCGCCACAGGCCAGAATGAGGAGGCCCTGAAGCTGGCGGAGAACGTCAGCAAAGACTATCCCCGCACAGCAAGTTCCGCTGCTAACCAGTACTTTCTGGGAGAATACTATTTTTACCGGCTGGGCGACCTGGAAAAAGCCGGAGTGGCTTACGGGAAGGTTCGCTCCGAGCTGGTAGGCTCTCCCTATTCAGAGATTTCCCAGCGCAAGAATACGGCTGTCAACCAACTCAAGCAAGGCAGCGGGGTGAATCCCCGGGCTGGATTGCAGGAGTATCTGGACTATCATTTGGCGGCTGCCGAGAACTATCTTAGCCCCTTCGATCTGCCTGATTCCGCTCTGATGCTGTATCAACGGCTTATCGATTCACAAGCGGGTATCCAGGCTGAACACGACTCGCTCTTCCTGCTGTTGCCGGGCTTGGAAGCTGAACTGGATTCGCTGTCGCTGGTGCTTTCCGAACTTGCCCTGCAAGACAGTCTGGATGCGGTGAAAGCGGGTGAACAGCCAAAGCCGGAAACCACTCTGGCGGCAGACAGCCTGACTGTCGCGGACAGTCTTTTCACGCAGCTTGATGCAGAGCAAGCAGCCGATTCCACCGCGGTGGCAAGCGAGCCAGACAAGCAGGAACCGGAAATCCTGAAGCCGGATATTCAGCCTGCCGATTCTTTGGCCGCTGGTCTGGAGGGGAGCCAGGAGCCCAAACCCGAGTCTGCTGCTGATCGCAGGAGAAAGCTGGAAGCCGAAAAAGCTGCCCTTCAAACCCGGATAAACCAAGGCGGAACCAGATTGGAACAACTTGCGGAGATGCTGAGGCGTTACTCTGCGGAGATAATTCCCCTGGCGATGTTTTCCAAGGCCAGTATCCACAACCGGCGGGGTGGCCAGCAGGAAAGGGTGCAGGAGATATATGCAGGCATGGAGGAGCAGTATCCGCGCAGCAAGTACACCAACGCCCTCGCTTCCATGCTGCGGGGCGAGCCTGCCCGCCTGATCGATCCCGAGGAAGACGCTGAAGAGAAAGCGCTGGATCACGCCCTGGGACTGTCCGAAGCGGCGCCGGATTCCATGGTGGCAATACTTGGCGGGCTAACAGAATCGCAGTATCACAGCGTCAAGCTGAGAGCGAATTTCCGCTTGGGCTGGCATTATACATTTGCAGCGGGGGACACAGCCCGGGCCAGACCATATTTGGAAGAAGTGCTCAAGTTGGAACAGAGCGGCGACTATGCCAGCCTGACGCGCAGATTCTTTAATGGCAAAGACTTTTCCCTGAACCAGGACTTGTTGGAGAGATGGCAGGCTGCCGCGAAGTCGTCTGCTGTTGCAGACACACTTGCCGCGGTTGACGATTCACTGAAGGCGCAGGAAGAAGAAAAAGGTTTGGCAGACCAGAACCCGGAATTGATTCAGGATCAATCCGCGCAGGAAGAGGACAAGGCTCCTGCCGTTGATGACGATATCCACACAGAAACGCCTGAAGAACCAATCTCTGCGCCTGAGCCTGTGGAAGCTCCCTCCGACAAACAAACCGAGCCTCAAGAATAAATGAACGAAACCAGATCACTGTTGAGTGAGCAGAACTTCTGGTTGCGGATTGTAATCCTGATCCTTTCTCTGATGGGGGCATTGGAGGCATCCCTCAAGCAGATTTTGGGACTTACTGTCCTGTTTCTCCTGTTTCTGCTGCTGGATCTTGAATGTTATGCCAAAATCTTGAAAGCCCTGCGCATCAGCCTGCCTTTCCTGGCTGGTTATTGGGTCTTTGCCACTCTCTTTGGCACAGGTTTTTTGGAGATGCTGCTGTTCACGGCAAAGATAGTGTTCTTCATCGTGGTCACCGTGTATGTTTTTGGAAATCTATCGCTGCGCCGAGTCCTGCACGATACCCGCTGTTTGCGTAAAACTGGCTGGGGCAGCCGCTTGGTGCACTTCAGCCTTGCCACAGCCTTGTTTCTGAGGGCTTACCTGCATCGGTTTGCCGCCTCGGGGATCCGTTCCGCCGACAATATCGGCAATGTGTTCGACAGGTTGGTCGCGGTCGGAAAAGAGGTTGCGGGCAATTCGGATGTGATCGAGGCTCAGATCAGGAAAATCCATAGCGGCAGTGGGGATATCGCCCAGGTCTCCGGATCCAATCTGATCGCCTTGTGCCTGCTTTGCTGCATGATCCTGATCCTGTCTTTGTGAGAAATTAATGGCCAGATATCTGCTGCGGGTGATGTATGACGGCCTGGCCTTCCGGGGATGGCAGGTGCAATGTGCGGGTAGAAGCATCCAGGGAGACCTGATTGCGGCTTTCAGGCAGTTGGGGATCAGGCATCCGGGCCTGACCGGTTCCGGCCGCACAGATGCGGGAGTGCATGCCCTGGCGCACTACGCTCACTTTGACTATCAAGGCAAAATGACGCCCCTGCAATTGCAACTGGCATTGAATACCAAGCTGCGGGACGATCTTCTGGTTACGGGCGTCTGGCCTGTGCCGCAGGATTTCCACGCCCGCTACAGTGCCATGGCGCGCAGCTACATCTATCTGCTGGCCAGGGAGAAAACACCCCTGAACAGGCTTTTTACCGGCTTCATGCCGCGCAGCAAATTCAGCCTGGAATCTTTGCAAACACTCGCGGAACACTTGTTGGGGAGTCACGATTTCAGCTCGCTGAGCAGGGACAATCCATTGGTACCAAACCACATCTGCACGCTCTCCAGACTGGATATTTACGAGTGGAGGGATTTGGTTCGCTTCGACATCACCGCGGACAGGTTTCTGCACAACATGGTCAGAAGGATTGTGGGCACCCTGGTGAATCTTTCCCATTTTGACCTTGGCCCTCAGGAGTTGCTGAATATCCTGGCAGAAAAGAATCCCAGGCAGCGCCTGGTGGTGACCGCCCCAGCCCAGGGCTTGTACCTGAGCGGGGTGCGGTATCCCAATTTGCAACTTGACGAAACACCTTTGCCCTGAGACATGGCATTGCATGAGGTTTTGATATGAACTACAAGATTCCGCGCGGGACTTACGATATCCTGCCTTCCCAGAGCCACGACTGGCACAAGGTCATCTCTGAGTTTCGCCAACTGGCTGCGGCCTGCGGCTATGAGGAGATCACCACTCCGGTCTTTGAACAGGCCCAGCTCTTTGAAAGAAGCTCCGGAGAGACTTCGGATGTGGTGAAAAAGGAAATGTACCGCTTTACAGACCAAAAAGGGCGCGAGTTTGCCCTCCGCCCGGAGGGAACCGCCCCGGTGGCGCGCAGCTATCTGGAAAACCGGCTGGACATCGGCGCAGCCCACTCCAAGCTCTATTACGTTGGCCCGATGTTCCGCTACGACCGCCCCCAGGCGGGACGCTACCGTCAATTTTACCAATATGGCATCGAATTCATCGGCAGCGACCATCCCTATTTTGACGCGGAAGTGATCTCCATCCTGTGGAACTACCTGTCTGTCCTGGGTATCAAAAGGATGCGCCTGGAACTGAACAGCGTGGGATGCCCGGAGTGTTCAAAGGCCTACGATCAGGCTTTGCAGGATTACTTTCGACCTCATCTGAGCGAACTCTGCCCGGATTGCCAGGTTCGCCACAGCCAAAAACCGCGCCGGCTCTTGGATTGCAAGGTGAAGACCTGCAAGCAGATTGCCCAGGGCGCGCCCTCGCAACTTGATTATCTGGATGAGCCCTGCAAGGTGCATTTTGCCTCTGTGCAGGACTTCCTGGCCCGGATGAACATTCCCTTTGTGATCAACCCCAGGATCGTGCGGGGTTTGGATTATTACACCAACACCGCCTTTGAGGTGGTCTATGAAGGATTGGGCGCCCAAAACTCCCTGGCGGGCGGAGGACGCTACAATGGCCTCCTGGAACAGATTGGCGGCAAGAATATCCCGGCCATCGGCTTCGCTGGAGGATTCGAACGCCTGTTGCTGGCCTTGCGCGAAGAACAGATTGACCTTGGTGCCAGACCTGTTGCGGACGCCTATCTCATCACCCTGGGGCCTGCGGCTCAGCAACTGGCATTGCCTCTGCTCAACCAGCTCCGCCTGGGTGGCATCTGGGTGGAATACGATCCCACCAAGAATTCGTTCAAAGCCCAGTTGAAGGCAGCCAACAACTGCCAGGCGCGTTTCGCGCTGATAATTGGCGAAGACGAGGCTGCGGCAGGCAAAGCATTGCTCAAAGACCTGCAGAGCGGAGAACAACGCCTGCTGGAGCTGGACGCGAACAGCCAGTTCATCGAGGCCCTCAAGCGCAGCTGATATAGAGAAACACATCCTGCCCCTTGCCGGGCAATTTGCAGGCAAAAAAGCGGACCCCGCGGCGTTCCCAGCCACAGGGTCCGAAACATACCCGGTCCAGCCAGTGGATTCTCGGGTTTAGATATACTTGTCGATCTTGCCTTCGATCAGTTTCCTGATCTCGTTCATGCGGGCTTCTGATTCTGCTTCATAGCGGGTGACCAGCACGGGCGTGGTATTGGAAGCTCTCACCAGTCCCCATCCATCGCTGAAGGTGATCCTGGCTCCATCGATGTCGTTCACATCGTAGCCCTCTGCCTTGAATTCGGCGCAGACCTTGGCCACAACGTCAAACTTCTTTTCATCCGCGCACTTGATGTGCAACTCAGGAGTGTTATACATCCTGGGCTGGTCAGCCAGGTAAGTGCTGACCGGCGCGTCAGTCTGTGAAACGATCTCGATCATCCTGCATCCTGCGTAGATGGCATCGTCAAAGCCCAGATAGCGGTCTGCCATAAACACGTGTCCGCTCATTTCGCCCGCGAATTCCACCCCGATTTCCTTCATCTTCATCTTGATGTTGGCATGGCCGGTCTTATACATCATCGGCACGCCGCCATGTTTGCGGATGTCGTCAAAGAGGTTCTTGGAGCATTTCACATCGGCGATGACCGTCTTGCCGGGATTCTTTTTCAGATAGTCACGGGCCAGGATGTTCAGGATCTGATCCCCAAACAGCATCTTGCCTTTCTCGTCCACCACTCCGATGCGGTCGGCGTCTCCATCCAGGCCAATCCCCAGTTCATATTCCGCCGCGACCACGGCGCGGGAGAGGTCTGTCATGTTTTTCTCCACGGTGGGATCGGGGTGATGGTTGGGGAAGTTTCCATCCGGATCGCAGTACATCTCGATCACTTCGCAACCGAGGCGCAGCAGGATTTCCGGCAGATAAGGCCCTCCCATGCCGTTGCCGCCATCCACGATCACTTTCACGGGGCGTTCCAGATGGATGTTTTGGATGATGTATTCGATGTAGGCGTCGTTGATGGTATCATCTTTGCTGTAGTGGCCTTCGCCGGTCATGAAATCCTCCGCCTGGATGATCCGCAACACTTTTTGCAGCTCTTCGGCATACACGGAGCCCAGTCCCAGATTCAGCTTGCAGCCGTTGTATTGGGAAGGGTTGTGGCTCGCGGTTATCATCGCGCCGCCGTCCATTTTCAGTTTCCAGATCGAGAAATAGAGCACCGGAGTGGCCACGATGCCAATATCGGTCACATCGCAACCTGTTTCCAGCGCGCCTTTTACAAAGGCAGCCTTCAGATCCGGCGTGGTGAGGCGGGCATCTCCGCCCAGGGCGATGGTGCTCAGCCCTTTGCGGCGCAGATAGCTGCCAAATCCTTTGCCTATAAGGTAGTAGGATTCTTCATTCAGCTCTTCGCCCACGATGCCGCGGATGTCATACTGTCTAAAAACCTGTGCTTTTATCATGTCTATACCTCTTGTGGTTGTAATTCTAAAATATCTTTGAGCAGGGGAAGCGCCTTTTGCAACGCCCTGGCGCGGTGGGAGATGGCGTTCTTTTGCCTGTCGTCCAGCTCTGCATAGCTGAGTTCGCCATGCTCCGGGATGAATATCGAGTCGTAGCCAAAGCCATTTTCCCCACGTTCGCTTGTGGCGATCGAGCCTGGCATAACGCCTTCCAGGCAGGCGATCACGCCGTCCGGGGCAGCCAAAGCGACGCAGGTGCGAAACTCCGCCCGCCGGTCACTTATGCCCTGCATCAGGCGCAAGACCTTTTCACGATTATCAGCGTAACTGCAGTGATCTCCGGCATAACGTGCGGCGAAGATGCCTGGTTCGCCGTTCAGCGCCCGGATAAAGAGCCCGGTGTCGTCTGCCAGACAGAGCAATCCTGTGTGGGAAGCGCCTTCCAGGGCTTTTTTCATGGCATTGCCAGCCAGGCTGTCCTGATCCTCCTCCGTGGGCTTCAGCTCGGGGAAGTCCCTCAGAGAATGGAGTTCCACCCTGAGGTCGCCCAGCAGGTCGCGAATCTCGCCAATCTTGTCCGGGTTGTGGGATGCGATCAGCAGTGCCGGCATTCAGCTTCTTTTACCAAGCCATTTCTTGATGCGCTGCAAGACGTTTTTGTCCAAAAACTTCTCCGCGTTGGCGGTGATCTTTTGCATGATCTGCAGGATGTTGCCTTCACCGCTCCAATTGTCTTCCAACACCTTCTGGTCGGTATCGTTGAGGACCATGTTCAGCCCCATCACCAGCAGCACCATGTCATCCACATGTCCCAGGATGGGGATGAAATCCGGGATGATGTCGATGGGCATCATCATGTAGGCGATTATGCCGCCCATCATCAGCTTGCGCTTGGTGGGAACGCGTTTGTCCAGGGCCAGGCGGGTGACCAGCACAAAGAAGTCAGGCAGCAAGAAAAGATACTCGCTCAGCGCGCTGCCTGTCTTTCCTGTTTTCTCGCTTGCCCAGCGTTTGGCTTTTTGCCTCAGTTTCTCATAATACTGCATTTTTTTGTCATCCATATCCAGGATCCGGTCTTTGACTTTCTCCTGCTCAGCTTCAGGGATTTCCCTGCCTTCAAAAATATCGTCTTTCATAAGCACCTCTGAAACCCATTAATTCAGGGCTGGATTTTTCGGTCAATCTTTTTGTCTGAATCCTGTGCCCCAGCCTCCTCTCCCGTTTGGCTATCATTTTGGGCTGCAAGGTGTTAGCCTCTCATCCTTAGGTCATCCTTATAAATTATAAGGTTGACCTACGGATGACTAACGCCAGAGGGCGGTATGCAAATGAGGCCCATCCTCCTCCATAATATATAGGTGCTACGATCACGCCGTGGAAAGGTGAAATGGTGAAAAAAGTTATACAGATGTAATAATGCAAGCGAAATAGTATAACAGCTTTGGCAGCCCGATTCCAAAAAAGGCTGTGCCTATCGCCTTGATTTGTAGGGGTCTTGCGTTAGTTGGGAAAAAAGCAGCCCGATCCTTTCAGACCGGGCTGTATGTATATCTGATTGCAGTTGATCAGCGAATTGCCGCCATGGCCGCAGCCAGTCTGGCGATTGGCACACGGTAGGGGGAGCAGCTCACGTAGTCCATTCCCACCCGGTGGCAGAATTCCACAGAGTTCGGCTCGCCGCCGTGCTCGCCGCAGATGCCGACCTTGAGGTCAGGTCTGGTCTGGCGTCCGCGTTCGGTGCCTATCTTCACCAACTGTCCCACGCCTTCCTGATCCAGAATCTGGAAGGGGTCGTGTTTGAGCAGGTTCTTTGCCAGATAGACCGGCAGGAAGACACCCGCGTCGTCACGGGAATATCCAAAGCTCATTTGGGTGAGGTCATTGGTGCCGAAGCTGAAGAACTCGGCTTTCTGGGCGACCTTGTCGGCCGTCAGCGCGGCGCGGGGGATTTCGATCATTGTTCCCACAAGGTATTTCACCCTGGTTCCCTTCTCGGCGAAGACCTTTTCCGCTGTCTCGCGGATGATCTTGTCCTGCATGTCAAATTCCGCCTGCGTTCCGATCAGCGGAACCATGATCTCGGGAAATACCTTCACGCCTTTGGCCTGGACGTTGAGGGCGGCCTCGATTATGGCGCGGGCCTGCATCTCGGTAATTTCGGGATAGGTATTGCCCAGGCGGCAGCCGCGGTGGCCAAGCATGGGGTTGATCTCATGCAGAGAGTTGACGCGGTCTTTCACCTTTTGCAGGGGCATGCCCAGTTCTTCGGCGATTTCTTTTTGCTGGTCTTCCTCTTGGGGGACAAACTCGTGCAGGGGCGGATCCAACAGGCGGATGGTGACAGGCAAGCCGTCCATCGCGGTGAAGATGCCTTCAAAATCGGCGCGCTGCATGGGGAGAAGCTTGGCCAGGCCTTTCCTGCGGCCTGCTTCGTCATCGGCGAGGATCATCTCACGCATGGATTTGATGCGGTCGCCTTCAAAGAACATGTGCTCGGTGCGGCAAAGGCCGATGCCCTTGGCGCCGAAATTGCGTGCCACGGTGGCGTCCTTGGGGGTGTCGGCGTTGGTGCGCACATACATTCTGGTGTATTTATCCGCCAGTTGCATAAGCTCGCCAAAGTCTCCGCTCAGTTCGGGATCCACGGTCTGGAGCTTGCCTTCGATAACCTGGCCGGTGCTGCCGTTGAGGGAGATCCAGTCGCCTTCCTTGTAAACGGTATTTCCCACACTCATGGTGCGGTTTTTATAATCGATGTTGATCGAGCCGGCGCCGGAGACGCAGCATTTGCCCATGCCGCGCGCGACCACGGCTGCGTGGGAGGTCATGCCGCCGCGGGCGGTGAGGATGCCCTGGGCCACGTTCATGCCGCGCAGGTCTTCCGGAGAGGTTTCCAGACGGCAGAGCACGACTTTTTTACCTTGGGCAGCCCAGGCTTCGGCGTCTTCGGCAAAGAACACGATTTGGCCGGTGGCTGCTCCCGGAGAGGCGGGCAGGCCTTTGGCGATCTCTTTTGCTTTGGCGAGGGCTTCGCCGGAGAAGACCGGATGCAGCAATTCATCGAGTTTGTTCGGCTCCATGCGCAGCAGAGCGGTCTTTTCATCGATCAGGCCTTCACGGACCATATCCATGGCCACCTTGACCATGGCAAATCCGGTGCGCTTGCCGTTGCGGGTCTGCAACATCCAGAGCTTGCCTTCCTGGATCGTAAATTCTACATCCTGCATGTCCTTGGTGTGGTTTTCCAATTTCTTTTGAGTGGCATACAGTTCCTGGTAAACATCGGGCATCGCCTCTTCCAGGGAGGGGAATTGAGCGGCTCTGACCTCTTCGGTCACTCCTGCCAGCGCAGCCCAACGCTGTGAACCGATCTTGGTGATCTGCTGCGGGGTGCGGATGCCGGCCACCACATCTTCGCCCTGGGCGTTGATGAGGTATTCGCCATTGAAAAGGTTCTCGCCAGTGGCCGCGTCGCGGGTGAAGGCGACTCCGGTGGCGCTGGATTCGCCCATGTTGCCAAAGACCATGGCTTGCACGTTCACCGCCGTGCCCCAGTCATCCGGAATGTCATTGAGCTGGCGGTAGAATACGGCGCGATCGTTGTTCCAGCTGTTGAACACGGCAAAGATGGAACCCCATAGTTGTTCCCAGGGGTCATCCGGGAAGTCGTGGCCGGTGTTGTCCTTCACGGCCTTTTTGAAACGGGTCACAAGCTCCTTGAGGTCAGCGGCGGTCAGTTCGAGGTCATTGGTCACCTTGCGCTCTTTCTTCATTGCGTCGATGAGCACTTCAAAGGGATCATGTTCTTCTTTGCTGGCGGGCTTGAGGCCAAGCACCACATCGCCGTACATCTGCACGAAGCGGCGGTAGCTGTCCCACGCAAAGCGTTCGTTTCCGGTCTTTTTGATAATGCCTTGCACCGCCTGGTCGTTCATGCCCAGGTTCAGAATGGTGTCCATCATGCCCGGCATGGAAGCGCGGGAACCGGAACGCACGGAGAGCAGCAGGGGGTTCTCGTTTGAACCGAACTGCATGTGCATCAGGTTTTCCACATATTTGACCGCGGTTTGCACTTCCGCTTTAAGCAGTTCGCGCATCTTGTCTTCGCCCAACTTGGTATATTCGTTGCAGGCGTCTGTGGTGATCGTAAAGCCGGGGGGCACCGGAACGCCGATCAGGTTCATTTCGGCGAGGTTGGCGCCTTTTCCGCCCAGCAGGTTTTTCATCTCAGCTTTCCCTTCGGCACTACCGTTTCCGAAGAGGTAAACACGTTTAATATCAGGCATTTATCCTCCATTGCTGTATTTATTTTGGTTACTGTAACTAAGCTAAAAAAAGAGCTTTTCTGTCAATAGTAAAGTGGACAAATCCATCAAAAGTGGATGGTGGCAAGCATATACTTTGGCAGGGTTTTCTGCTTACCAGACCAATCCCAACGGTCATCAAAATAAATGAAGGCGCGGGAAATAGGTTTTTACTGATTGGATACGCAGGGGGGAACGAACGAAAAAAACGCTTTACAGATTTGAGAGCTCCGCCAAAGTGTCTATTCGAGAAGAAAGCATTATATTTATAAAGTATAAAGTGCTGTAAGGAAAAGCGATGAAAAAGTTACTTGTCCTGCTGTTTGTGCTTGTGTGCGCATTACAGCTGGCTGCCAAAGTGGATCTGAACACCGCGGACCTGGACGAACTGCTTCTGCTGCCCATAACTCAAAAGCAGGCGCAGGACATTCTGGAATACCGCGAACATGTCGCGATCTTTGGCAGTATCTATGATCTGCGCAAGATACCCTCGATCGACCAGAAAACTTTGCTTAAAATCAAGGATCTGGCGGTTGTCTCCCTCTATATTGAGGAAGATGATGTCGCTGCCCGGCGCGAGGAGATCAGAGACCTGATGGAACGCCTGGACAGCAATGAGGGCGGTTCCGAAGGGATGTCAGACGTTTGGGAAGACTACCTGATGACTCCCCATAATGTGAACAAGATGCATTTTGACGATCTGATCAGCCTTCCCAATGTATCCGGTGTGGATGCCGTGGGGATTCTGCGCCGCGTGGCTCAGGGGGATACGATCGCCGACACCCGTGACCTGCGGAACACTGTGGGGCTGTCTTACTATGGCTACACCAATCTCCGCAGTTATGTTTACTACAAGGAACCCCCGGTGAAAAACCGCCTGATGTGGGATGCTCAGATGCAGTATTACACCCGCTATCTTGACGAAGGTTCGGTGGATATGTATCTGGAGCCGTTCCTGTTGGACAATTATGGCACCAACATGAGCATCAATCATCGCAAAGACCTGACTTATTGGGGCTATTTCGATCTGGACAGGATCGATCCGGACATCCTGATCAAGTTGCGGGCACGCTATGGCAACCGCTACAAGATCGGTTGGATGCACTACAGCCCCAAAGGTGAAGCCAACCTGGAACAGAAAGATATGGACGAGATCATTGCCGATTCCAAGTTCTATGCCGGTTATGAGAACAATGAAATGCCGCTGTTGAACAATACCAAGCTCAAAGCCTATCTGGGGCATTATCGCGTGACCTACGGTGAGGGCTTGGTGATGGAAAACAGCGATTTCTATAGCGCCCGCAAGACAGGATATGGCTTCAGCAAAAGGATTCTGGGAATCACTCCTGATCTTTCCCGCACTCAGGAATATGCCCTGCGTGGAGGCGCCCTGGAGATTGCCAACCCTTATTTCCATGTGTCGGGTTGGCTGTCACAGGACAACAAGGATGCCGTGGTCTATCTGAGGCCGGATGGCAGCTATGCCCTCACCGATAAATACCAAAACGATATTCTTATCGATGAGGAGGGAAAGCACTACTATCTCGACGATATCGATAACGATGGAGAGAATGACCAAATCTACACATACGAGGACGGAACGCCAGTCCAGGGCAAGCGCAAGGTCTTTTCCTACGTGGTGCCGACAATCCGCTTTGACAACAACGAGCTGCGCCAGGCAGAGGCCTACTTCAACTCTGAACTGCAAAGCGGAACCCCTTACGACAACAGTTACATCAATCTCGGCTATAGAAAGGACGCGCTCAAAGAACGGCTGGTGGGAACGCATCTGCAGGTCAACCCCTTCATCGGCACCAAGCTTGGTTTCACCACCTACACCGCGTTTTACGACGACGCCTATTTTGCGGTGCCGGACTGGAACGGTCTGAAGTATGTGTTGCTGCGGGATTATAGTTATTACGGAGAGTCGGACTACAAGATGATGAACTCCGAGGTCGCGGGGCTTTACAGCACGCTCACCGACAGCTATGCCCGCAATTTCCGCCGCGTGATTGGTTTTGATGCCCAGACAGTTTTAGGCAACACCTCGATTCAGGGAGAGTATGCCGAACTTACTGTAGATGGCAAGGATACAGTGCTGACAGATGATCCCAAAGCCTATTTGATCAGCGCTTACACTCAGTGGTCGAACCTTTACTTTTTGACCCTTTACCGCAATTACGACATCGGCTTTGACAATCCCTACAGCAACGCCTTCTCTGAGCATGAGCGTTTCAAGGATACAATCCTGAAACCTGACAACGCCTATCTGCTCACCAATCCCACCCTGGTTGATCTCTACAACAACTCCACCCAGGCACAGCCGGAAAGAGGGCTGTATTTTGAGACCCGCTACAAATTTAACCGCTACTACACCATCGGCAGGAGTTATCTGGATCTGTTCGAACGTTTGGCCGACGGACGCCGTACTGCCCGCTTCCAAAGCGAACTGGAATTCAGGCCTCTTTATCAACTGGCCCTGCGCTTGCGGTATAAAAACCAGGTGAACCGTTATGACGATGCCGCCGACAGGGGTGTTTCCAAGACCAACGAATACACCCTTGCGGTGCGCACCTTCCTTTCCAACCGGGACTTCCTGGAATTTGAATATCGCTACAACACAGTGTTGAGCCCGCCATATACCTCACTTACCAATCCGGCTGAACCTGGCAATAACAGCATGGCCGGCGCCATGGCCCTGATGACTGGAGACTATATCGGGGTGAACTACACCCACAATTTCAACTCCAACTTCAAGGTCCAGGGAGCTTTCCTCTACTGGTTCGGGCATGGCATTTCGCATTGGGATTGGGAGGATATGGAGATCGATTTCATGGGCGAAAAGGGTGCAAAAGCCTGGATCGCGCTGCACTCCCGCGTATCCCGGAACATGTATCTGTCTCTGAAATACCGGCACAAAGCATACGAGGCCAAGGAGCTTTCGATCCGGCGATACAATGTACCCGTCCAAGCTGAAAACTACTATCAGCGAGTGGAAAACAAAGAAAACACAATCAGGCTCAGCCTTGAATACCGCTATTAGTGGAGGAAATAATGAGATCATATAAAAGTATTATCATAGCGCTTGCCCTGCTGCTCGCTGTGGCAGTTCTTTCCGCCTGGTCCATCACAGACACCTATTTTGGAAACAAGATTATTGCCATGGGCGCCCGCAATCAGGCTATGGGCGGCATCGGCGTTTTTGACGACATGCGTCCTTCGGGGTTCAGCATCAACCCCGCCAACCTGACCCTGATGGATATAACTGTGGGACTGGAAGGCTCAGCTTTGCTGAACCGCGACGAGGACAACCGCAGCGTGCCCCTCTACAACTCTTTCGATGCCTATATCGACGATGCGGTGTATGTTTCTAACATCAATTTCTTCTACGACTATGCACTGGCTGGATTTGCCTCCTACGATGTGATAGAAAACGGCCGGATAGGCCTGGGTATCTCCCACAGGCCTCTGCTCAGTTTTGAAGGCATCTATGAAGAGGAGATTCGCAACAACCGCAATACGGATTACGACAGATATGCGGAAAAGCTTGCGGTGAACATGATCGAAAACAAGGGCACCCTGAACCAGTTTGACAATGTGCTCAGTCTGGGCTATAAACTTGGAGACGAGCTCAGCCTGAACGCTGGCATGGCCTACCTGGTTCTGGATGGCTATGCCAGGAGCGCCAAGACTATCCGTTGGACTCCCGAGGCCTACAACCTGCTGCGGGAAAATAATATCAGCGATCCTGAAGATGTATTGCCGGACTATACCCTCACCGAAAATGTGAATTACTCCGGCAACCGTTTGAAGTTAGGCACTGCCATACGCCTCAATAAGATACTGGGCTTTGGCGTCACTTATACAGAAAAAACCGAGCTCGACCGGAAAGGCAAGACCCGTGAGATCAACGAAGAATGCCTGGCTTGGGATGCTTCCGATGAAAGCACCGATATTGACGAGAAGTATCTGCTGCCCTCGGAATTGAGAGTCGGTTTCAACTATCAGCCCCGCAATATCATGCGCACCTGGTTCAATATGGATGTGGAGCTTGTGAAGTGGAGCCAGATGGGGGATAACTATGACGACCAGTATAACTTTTATGTGGGCGTGGAACACCATGTGACCAACCGCCTTCCACTGCGTCTGGGTTTCAACACCGTCAACAGCTACTTCCGCAGTAGCGAGCTGGTGACCGGGGATCTGGACGATAATCCTTCCACTCCGGACGAGACCATAATGGTATATATCCCCACCAAGTATATCAGCCCCGCCATCACAGCCGGTTCAAGCGTGAACATCTCCAAGAGCTTTACTTTCGACCTGGCCATTGCCTACACCTGGCGCGAGTATCAGGCTCTGGATCTCTTTATGGATACCTATTACGACGACACCCATTACACCGGGCTGAACAACGAAGTGCTGTGGCCCAACACCTATATAGAGCTTAAGGATCGCGGTTGGGAAAACCCTGACCAGGTGCGCGAAAACATCATCAGCCTCACAACAAGCCTTAGCTTCAAATGGTAAGGTACCCTATGAGAAAACTATTGCTGACAGCGGCGCTGAGCCTGGCTTTGATAGCTGGCCTCAGTGCCGAAGACCTGCGTCTGGACATTATGTTCAGCAACGATATCCATGGCGGCATCGACCGTTCGCAGGCCACCTTCATGAATCCTGACTTCCCCCCTCAACTGGGCGGGGGAGCCTCAGCCGCCACCCTCATCAAGCATGTGCGCGCGATGAGCGGCCCCAAACGTGCTTCCCTGCTGCTGGACGCGGGCGATTTCTTCCAGGGACGCCCGGTGGGAACGGTTACCAAGGGCAAGGCTGTGATCGACTATATGAACGCCATCGGCTACGATGCCATGACAATCGGCAACCACGAATATGACATCGCCGACACCGAACTGATCAAGACCCTTGCCGACGCCGAGTTTCCCATCCTGTCCTGCAACATTATAGACCGGCATACTGGCAAATTGGTCCCCTACACCCTGCCTTACATTATATTGGAAAGGATGGGCGTGCGCATCGGCATCATCGGCTTCACAACCACCGACACGGAAAAGATGAGCTTCCCCGAGAACATCAAAAACGTGGATTTCGTGGACGAAAAGGAATCCGTTAGCAAGTATGTGGATATCGTACGCAACCAGGAGAATGTGGATATCGTTATCGTGCTGGGCCATGCCGGCCTTCCCTACGATGTCGAATCCACCTATTTGAGCCGTTACGACGCCAAAGGCAATCCGCTTCAGAGGGAGCGTTATGCCGCCTGGGGTTGGGATGCCCAGGAAATTGCCCGGGAGGTGCCGGGCATAGACCTGATCATCGGCGGCCACATCCATAAAGGGTTCCCCAAACCCTGGATCGATCCCTATTCCCACACGATGGTGGTTCAGGGCTATGCTTACGGCTCCAATCTGGGCTGGATCACTATCAAGATTGATCCCGAGACCAAGACCGTGAGCGGTTATGAATTGCCGGCTTTGCGTGAAGGTATGATGATCACCCTCTTTGAGGATCAGTTCATTCCCGATTCGCAGATTTCCGAGGCCATCGAAGCCCAGGTTGCCATCGCTGAAGAAGGCATGGATGAGATCGTTGGCTCTTCGGCATACTATCTTTCGCGCACCAATGTGGACGCCCAAAGCCTGATGGGTAACACGATCACGGACGCCATGCGCAACGAGGTGAAGGCGGATTTCGCGTTTCTGAACCTGGGCGGCGTGCGTGCGGACATCAAAAGCGGCCCCGTAACCTACAGGGATATATTTCAGGTGATGCCTTTCGACAACATGCTGGTCAGTTTCAAATGCACCGGAGAGTTTTTGCGCCGCATCATCGAGACGCGTGTGGAAGGCTCCCGGCATGGCCTGGTGGTGTCAGGCGTGAACGTGGTCTATTCCAAAAAACGCCCCAATTTCGACCGCGTTACCTCGCTCAGGATCGGAGGCCAACCCTGGGATCCCAACAAGATCTATACCTGCGCCACCACGGATTTCCTGCTCCAGGGCAACGCGGGGCTCACCCTGCTCACCCAGGTGCCCCAGGAAGATATCATCAACCACCAAATCAACCTGCGCGATGCCATCGTGAATTATTTTAAGCAACACAGCCCGGTCAAGACCAAGATCGATGATCGCTGGAAACGAGACGACAACGCCAAACCAACCAAGGAGATGATGCCATGAATGTATTGATTATTATTCATTCACAGACGGGGAAAACCCTGGGCCTCGCAGAAAGCGCCCAAGCCCTGCTTGCCTCCCAAGGCCATAATGTCGAACTGGTCAGGCTTGAAACAGTGGAACCCATCGATACCAGGAATCCCACTAAGAAGAAAAACATCGACTTCACCAATCTGCCGGATATCAGCTCTGCCGACCTGCTGCTGTTGGGCGGGCCTGTCTGGGCTTTCCGCCCTTCTCCGGTGATCATGAAAGCGATCGAAGACCTGGGTGGAAAACTCGCCGGCAAGAAGGTGATTGCCTTCGTAACTCACGCATTCCCCTGGGCCTGGCTCACGGGCACAAGCTCGATGAACGCCATGCGCAGAGCAATGGGCACCTTGGGAGCCAAGGTCTTGCCAGGCTTTGTATTGTCCGGTACAAACACTGTCAATGCCGATCGTTTTATTAAAGCGGCGGAACAGATGCTGCAGGTGCTTTAAAAGATACAACATACTATCAAATATACAAGATAGCAGACCCGGTTCAATATGAATCGGGCCTGCCTGTTTCTGTCCTGATTCAAGCAAAATATCCCCCTGTTTTACTTGCGTCATAAATCATAATATGCCAATTAACCTGATATTGCTTCATACCGCCCTCCTTTGCTGCTACTGGCTTTTGGGCCATCATCCTTAGGTCATCCTTATAAATTATAAGGTTGACCCCAGGAAGACCCACACCGGAGAGGGTGATGCGAATGAGAGCCACCCCCCATATATATAGGTGCTATGATCAGGACGTGGAAAGGTGTTTTTGAGGTGGAAAGGTGGAAAGGTGGAATGGTGGAAAGGTTCCCCTGAAAGCCCTACCATACTATATACTGTGTCATCCCGGGCAAGCGCATGCTTGACCCGGGATCCAGTCTTTTAGAAACAAGCAGCAAATCAAGAAACTAATCCCATAACCCCAGTCTGCGCTAACCTGCGCCTGTTATCAGCGTAAATCTGCGTGAACCGCTTGACCCGTGATCCAGTGCCCTGGGGTGGCAAAGTCCGTTTGCCACAGAGACCGGAGGTCTCTTCCAAACAGGCAACTCCGTTGCCTCTGCCGAACAGACTTCGGCAGCCCCCTAACTTACACCAATCCGCGCTAATCCGCGCCTTTTATCCGTGTAAATCTGCGTGAACCGTTTGAGCCGTGATCCAGTCATTTAGAAACAACCACCCAGCTCCGAAACAAACCAGCCAGACCATAAAACTGTGTCATCACGGGCGGGAAAGGCTTGACAAATAAAGCTGTCCTGGTTTATGGTGACAGTTCAAAAAACTACTGATTCAACGAAGGATATCCATGCGATTTGAACAAGAAATAAAGGTGATCAAACGCGGGGTTGATGAGATCGTCCCTCTGGAAGATCTGCTGCAGAAGCTGGAAAAAAGCGAAAAGAGCGGCAAACCCCTGCGCGTGAAATTTGGCATCGATCCCACCGGCTACGACGTGCACTTGGGTCATTTGGTGCCCATTCGCAAGATGCGTGATTTTCAGGATCTTGGCCATTTGGGAGTGATCATCATCGGCGATTTTACTGCCCAGATAGGAGATCCCACCGGACGCGACGAATCCAGGCCCCCTCTTACCCACGAAGAGATCATGTACAACAGCGAAAAGTACATGGACCAGCTCTACACCGTGCTCAAACCCGAGCTCACCGAAGTGCGCTACCAGAGTGAATGGTTCGGCTCCATGGGCATGAGCGAGGTGCTGAAAATGATGGGCAAATTCACGCTGGCACAGTTCATGGCCCACGACACCTTCCGCACCCGTTTTGAACAAGGCCTGGCACTGGGTATGCACGAAATCATGTATCCCATCCTGCAAGGCTACGACTCCGTTGCAATCCACAGCGATGTGGAATTGGGCGCTACCGAACAGAAGTTCAACATCCTTAGCGGACGTGATATGCAGCGCCATTTCGGCCAGGAACAGCAGGTTGCGGTGCTGTCTCCCATCCTCACCGGAACTGACGGCGTGAACAAGATGGGAAAATCTTTGAACAATTACATTGCCGTTTTCGATACTCCGGCGGATAAATTCGGCAAAGTGATGTCTATTCCTGACAGCCTGATCCTCAACTATTACAAATACGCCGCCAACGCGGATGAGGAAGTGCTGGACGAAGTGCAGGCTGAACTTGCCAAAGGCACCAATCCCATGTTGCTGAAAAAGCGTCTTGCCCATAGCATAGTGGGCTTTTACCATGGGGAAGAGGCGGCAAACACCGCCCAGGAAGGCTTTGAACAGCTTTTTTCCCGCCGCGAAATACCGGATGAAATGCCCGAGTATCAGATTACGGCCAACCCGATCCGGGTGGTCAAACTGCTTACCGACAGTGGCCTTTGCGCCAGCGGCGGAGAAGCCAAAAGGCTTATCCAGGGCGGCGGAGTGAGCCTGGACGGGGACAAAGTGGACTCTGTGGATGCCGAGATCACTCCGCGGGACGGCATGGTGCTGCGGGCTGGAAAGCGTAAATTCATAAGGATCAAAACCTCATGAGTCCTGAACTGCAAATGAAGATGATCAGTTTTGGCACCAATGCCATCATTGTGTTTCTGGTCTTCTACTCGATCATCCTGCATGAGATCAGCCACGCCATGGTTTCCAACTGGCTGGGTGACGATACCGCCAAGCGGATGGGACGCCTCAGCCTCAATCCCCTCAAGCACATAGATTGGTTTGGCACGGTGATCCTGCCTCTGCTTTTCTATTATACGTTGGGTGTGGTATATGGCTATGCCAAGCCGGTGCCCCTCAACCCCTACAACTATCGGAACTTCAAGCGGGACACAGGCTTGTGTGCACTGGCGGGACCGGTCACCAACCTTCTGCTGGCAATACTTTTCGCGCTCTTTTTCCATTTGAGTCCGGATAACGCCTATATCCAGCACGTGAGCCTGTATGTGGTGTTCTTCAATCTGATGCTGGCGTTTTTTAACCTGCTCCCCATTCCGCCCCTGGATGGATCAAAGGTGCTGGGTATATTCCTGCCAGACGAACTATATTTCAGATGGACCGCCCAGGAGCGCAAGGGAATGATGATTCTCTTTATAGTGCTGATGGTTTCCTCTCTGCTCAGGCTCAATCTGGTCGGCAGGCTGGTGCTAAAGCCGATCATGATTGTGATGCAGCTCTTGGGATTGCAATAACGATTTATAAAACAAATAGATACAAGGAAGAAAGAACCATGACAAAGAAACAATTGCTGGATTACGCCGCTGAACATGAAGTGAAAGCGGTGGACCTCAAGTATTGCGGCTTGGACGGTCGCTGGTATCACATCACCTTCCCCACCAGGGGCCTGGAAGAAGTGTTGGAACTGGGAATTCCTTTCGATGGCTCCTCCATTCCGGGAATGAAATCCGTGGAATCGGGCGATATGGTGCTGATGCCGGATATTTCCACAGCCCAGATCGATCCTTTCTACGAGACGCCAACTATGCGCCTGATCTGCTCAATTTGCGAAGCCGACACCCGCGTCGGGGTGAAAAAGGATCCCCGCAGCGTGGCCCTTAGGGCGCATGATTTCATGCTTTCCACCGGTATTGCCGACAACAGCACCTGGATTCCGGAGCTGGAATTTCATCTCTTTGACACTGTGGAATTCGACAGCGGAGAGTTCTCCAGCGGATATACTATAAGCTCCGCCGAGAGCAAGGACGCGTTGCCGATTGATTATGAGGATGACGACGCGGTGGCTCAGCAGGAACGCAAAGGCTACCACATGGACACCCCCTTCGACCGCTTCTATGAAATCCGCCAGGAGATGGTGGACACAATGGAAGCACAGGGGATCAAGGTGCGCTATCACCACCATGAGGTGGGCCTCAGCTCGCAGCAGGAGATCGAGCCTGAACTGCTGCCTTTCCCCAAGATTTGTGACGACACCATGGTGATGAAGGATGTCATCCGCCGCACCGCCCTCAACTATGGCCTCACCGCAACCTTTATGCCTAAACCGGTGTACAACCAGGCTGGCAACGGGATGCACTTTCACATGATGCTTCACAAGCGCGGCAAAAACATATTCTACAAGAAAGGTGGCTACGCTGACCTCTCCAACAACGCCATCTGGTTCATCGGCGGCATTCTGAAACACGGACGCTCCCTGGTGGCTTTCACCAATCCCAGCACCAACAGTTTCAAGCGCCTGCTGCCCGGCTTTGAAGCGCCTGTCAAGCTGTTCTACGGACTGGCCAATCGCTCTGCCGCGATCCGCATTCCCAAATATGCCAATACCCCGGAGACTAAACGCTTCGAGTTCCGCACCGGCGATGGCACCTGCAACCCCTACTTTGCCATGAGCGCTCTGCTGTTGGCAGGACTGGACGGGATCATCAACAAGATCGACCCCAGCAAATACAACCTTGGACCCTTCGATGACAACGTCTTCGCCTGGAGCGAACAGAAAAAGGCCAAATTGCTCTCCATTCCCGCTAATCTGAAAGAGGCTATGGAATGCCTTGAAAAAGACCATGAGTATTTGCTGCAGGGGAATGTGTTCAATGAGGATTTGATCGAATCCCACATCAAACTGAAAATGGCTGAACACGAGGCTGTGACGAACAGAGTTCACCCTCACGAGGTTCAGCTTTATTATAATCTGTAAGTTAGGAACAGATATTGCATAGTTAAATGGGCACAATCTAACCCTATCTATGAGGTGTGCCCATGAAAAGAACTATAGTTTCAGCCTTGTTGAGTCTGAGCTTGTGCCTGGCTTTTGCCTTGATCACGGAGAGCCAGCCGGTTCAGCATAGGGAGGCTTTTGAGATAACAGCCAGAAGCCGGAACTATATGGATATCCGGTTTACCTTACCGGAGTTTGAAATGGAAGACGTCACCGCAGGTGGCCAGAGCTTCCAGAAAATTATGCTTCCCGGCGCGGGAACGACCATGACGAGCGGCTTGCCGGAATTGCCAGTGCTCACGCTCAACCTGGCCATTCCCCGCCAGGGCAGCGTAAACTTGCAGGTCCTGTCTTCCCGGACCACCTCTCTGCAGCAGTTTAACGCCTACCCTGTGCAGCAGGGCGCTGAGCTGGAGAGCCCCAAAGCATTCCAGCAGGATGCCGGATTCTACGCCGCGGGCGCGAGTTATCCGCAGACAGCTTTGGAGTATGGCGATCCAGTTATCCTGCGCGATTTCAGGATTATGACCATCAATATCAATCCCTTCAGCTACGATCCCGCCTCTCAACAGCTAAACATCCGCAACAGCCTTGATTTTAGGGTGAATTTCAGCCCAACTCCCGGGATCAACGAGCTGGTAGGCGAACTGACCCATATTTCGCCGGCTTTTGCCAGGATATATGAATCGGTGATCTTCAACTTCGATGATTACCGCAACCTCATAGACCACAACGTTCCACCCCGTTATCTGATTATACATGGCAACAATACAGATCCCAACTTTATCGCTTCCCTCAACGAATATGTCTTGTGGAAGCGGCAAAAGGGCGCGGACGTGGATGTGGCGAACACTTCTTCAGCATCAGCAGGTTCTTCCACCACCTCGATCAAAACCTATATCCAGAACCGTTATAACAATCCAGCCACCCGGCCGGATTTTGTGATCCTGATCGGTGATACCGTTGGGAGTTACGCCATCCCTTGTTATAACTATTCAGGCGGAGCAGGAGACTATCCTTACACCCATCTGGCGGGCAACGACTTGCTGGGCGATGTTTTCATCGGCCGCATCTCGGCGGAAAACCTTGCTCAACTGCAGGTGCTATTTGCCAAGATATACCTCTATGAAAAGGACATTAACGTTGAGCTGGCCGGTTGGCTGGACAGGATGCTGCTGGTGGGGTGCTACTCCCAGTCAGGAATCTCCACCATATATATCAACAAGTATATTAAGGAAATAAGCCTGGTCACCAACCCCAACTACACTTACACGGAGCTTTACACCGGATCACCAGCCACAACCCAGATCAACACCGCCATCAACCGGGGTGTGGGTTTCTACAGCTTTCGTGGCTGGATCAACTATACCCCGCCTGCCGAATCAGCCCTGAGCAACGCTTACCGACTGCTTCATGCAGTGAACATCACCTGTAGCTCAAACAACTATGACGGCAGCGGAGCTTCTGAGATAGAGCAGTTTATCCGCTACGGAACCCCCGCGGCTCCCAAGGGAGCCGTGACGGGCATTGGAATGAGCACCTCCAGTACGCATACAGCCTTTAATAACGTACTCCATGGCGGTATCTTCGGCGGTATCTTTGCCCATGGCATGCGCACCATGGGTGAAGCCCTGCTCAGTGGAAAACTATTTATGCACCAGGTCTACGGCGTGTCAACCCCCACCAACGTTGAGAAATTTACCCACTGGTGCAACCTGATGGGCGACCCCACCATGGAGGTGTTCACCGGAAGGCCCAATTTCTTCAACGTTGCCACCTTGGACAGCATTCCCCAGGGCCTCAACCTGATGGATTTCGCGGTGGCGGATAGCATGAACATTCCCGTAGAAGGCGCCTGTGTGACCATCTCCCAGGGAAGCAGTATCATCAGCAGGGGCTTCACCGATGGGAACGGCAACGTGATAATGACCCTGCCTCAGTCGATGGTGGCCGGCGAGTGTGTGATCACCGTGTCAAAACACAATTTTAAACCCTACCAACAGAATATAAACGTGGTTAACCACGGTACCCTGGTGCCTGGCGAGATCGTGGTGGACGACAGTAATGTGCCCCCCTCCTCCGGTAACGGTGATGGAAACGTGAACGCCGGGGAAACTGTGGAGATTCAGTTTGGGTTGTTCAATACAGGCAGTGCGGCGATCTCCGGAATATCCGGCTACGTTTGCACCAACAACCCCTATGTGACTTTGGTGGATTCCCTGGTCACCTATGCCACGATCGCCGATTCTTCGCAAGGCTTCAACACTAGCCCCGTGGTTTTACAAGTGGCTCACAATGCTCCCCATGAGAGCATGGTGCGCATCCATTTGATCCTCACCGACAGCCAGGGCAACAGCTACGATGTCTCGGAATTTATCCCCATCCACAACGCAAAGATCATGTACAACAACAGCTTTGTGACCAACGGCGGCAACCAGGTGCTCGATCCAGGCGAGACCGCCGGTTTCGCGGTCACGGTCAGTAATACCACCCCCACCACTGTCACCAACATTACCGGCCGGCTCTACAGCAGGAACGACCTGGTCTCGGTGGGGGACAATACAGCCTATTATGGTGAATTGCCTCTAAACGTCCAGGTAACTCCTTCCACCGACTTTTTTGAGATCACGGGACGTCCAGCCCTGTTGCCGGGTATGGTGATCCCCATGCAGCTCAAACTCTACAATGAAGCGGGCTTTGAACAGTGGCTTGATTTCTCCATTACCATCGGCGAGGTGAGCGTCACGGATCCACTGGGGCCCGATAGCTATGGTTATGTGATCTATGACGATCAAGATCTATCCTATGAAGCTTGCCCGGTTTACGAATGGATTGGCATCGCTCCGGCGGAGGGAGGATTCGGAACCGCTTTGGCGATCAGCGACGCCTACACCAGTGATGAAGAAGGCGACCAGGTGAGCGCCGACGCTCTGGAAGTGGTGAATCTGCCCTTCCCATTCCAGTTTTACGGACTTCTTTACGACCAGATCACGGTCTGCTCCAACGGGTTTATTGCCCTGGGCGTGACCGAGAACGCGGAATTCCGCAATTACCGCCTCCCCGGCCCCATGGGCCCCAATCCCATGATCGCGGCGTTTTGGGATGATCTGGCCACCCATTCAGGTGGCGGGATCTATACCTGGTTCGACCGCACCAACCATGCCTTCGTGATTGAATGGTACAATCTCAGAAACGGTAAAAACGGCACCTCCCCGGAAACATTCCAGGTCATACTATACGATCAATCCGCCCATCCCACTTCAATGGGAGACGGACCCATAAAAATCCAGTATCACACCTTTAACAATATCAATTCCCAATCTGGCAACAGACACGGCTGCTATTGCACCATCGGCATCGAGAACCACACCGGCGACGTTGGACTGGAATATTCCTTCAACAACACCTATCCGGTGGCGGCCTCACCCCTGGGCAACCAGCGCGCCATCTATATCACCAACGTTCCCATCTATCACGAAGCGGCCCATGTGATCCTGGGCGACACCTTTATCACCGACGGGAATGGCAACAGCGTCTGCGAACCCGGCGAAACCATCGAACTGGGAGTCCAGTTGAAAAACATCGGCAACATGACGGCCGAAGGCATCGAGGCCACCCTGAGCACGGAAAACCAGTATGTGACCATGATAGACAGCGTTTCCACCTATTTCCCGCTGGAAAGCGAATGTTTTGGAGTGAACCGCGATCCCTTCAGATTTGCGATCGCCCCCAACTGCCCCAACGGCGAAGTAGTCGAATTTAACCTGGAGGTGGTCTCCGGCGAAAGCCTATGGTCCCGTCCTTTCAGCATCCGGGTGGACGCATCCGTATTGGTGTTCGAATCTTATATGATCAACGACGTTGATGGCACCTACAATGGAATCATCGATCCGCTGGAAACGGTGCAACTGGTGATAAACGTCAAAAACCAGGCGGACGTGGAATCCCGTGATATCCTGGCCAGCCTCAGCAGTTCCAATTCCGAGGTTTCGATCGGCCATCCCCTGCTTCAACAGCCCCTGATCGGCGCCAATGCAATTCAGCAGTTTGTTTATGAACTGCAGTTCACGGGCACCAGCGGACTGGGCAGCTACATCCCCTTCCAGTTCAACGCCTCGCTTGGCAACGGATTACCCATCTCGGCAAACATCCTGTTGCCATACAATATTCCCAACGTGTTCCACGACTTTGAAGCCGACAACGGCAACATGATCTCGGAAGCAGGTTGGGTGTGGGGAACTCCCAGCCAGGTGACTCCTTATTCCGGCTCCAAGGTCTGGGCAACCGGACTGAGCGGCACCTATCCGGAATACGCGAACTACAACCTGATAACTCCCATCTACAGGCTCTCCGAAAACAGCGTGCTCACCTTCAAACACCGCTATGGCCTGGAGGCGAACTATGACGGAGGAAATGTCTCCATCAGCACCAACGATGGCGAAAGCTGGCAACTGATCACCCCTCAGGGAGGCTACCCCTACTACAGCATCAACTCCCTGGGTGGCGAATCGGGATTCTCCGGAAGCATCGCCAATTGGGAGACGGTGAGCTTCAACCTCAGCCAGTTTTCAGGACAGCAGGTGAGGCTGCGTTTCCGCATGGCTTCCGACGCCAGCGTCTCCGGTATCGGCTGGTTCATTGACGACTTTGAGCTGAGTGGCGTGAACCAGGTCACCGGCTATTTGCATGGCAACGTGATCGCCACCAGCGATACTCCTGTTACGGAGGTTGTGGTGAAAGCAAGCAACAACATGTGCGCCAATCCCGACGCAAATGGCTATTACAGGCTCTATTTGCCCAACGGAAGCTATTCAGCCACGGCGTCCCTGCTCCATCATCAGTCCTCCACCACCAACTCCGTCCAGATCAGTACTTCCGCTCCCGTGTATCTGGCTGACTTTACCCTCATCAACCTGCCCAAACCTGAAGGCGCTGGTTTCGATGTTGACAACGATACCGGAGCGGTTACCCTGTCCTGGAACCAGCCTTTAGATCCTGTGTTGCCGGTGATGGGCTACAAGGTCTATAAAAAGTTCAACTCCGGCCCCTTCGAGATGATCCAGCAGACCACAGACACCATCTATAATGACCATCTAACGCTGACAGGCAATTACAAGTATCTGGTTACGGCCATCTATTTCAACGTGGAAGGATGTCCCAGCGATACCCTGTCTTTTGCCTATCCCTATGTCTCAGAAGACGATCCCGTCTCTCCTGCCTTGGTCACCAAACTGCATGGCAACTACCCCAACCCCTTCAATCCGAGCACCACGATCTCCTTTGACCTGGCGAAAAACACCAAGGTGAAGCTGAGCGTGTACAACCTGCGCGGACAACTGGTAAAGACCCTCGCCAGCGGAGAATTGGCTGCCGGACGCCACCAACTGATCTGGAACGGGACTGACTCCCGCAACAGAAGCGTGGCCTCGGGCGTTTACCTGTTCAGGCTGGACGCGGGTAACTACCGCTCCACCCGCAAAATGATGCTCATCAAGTAACGCGAGATATAGCCTCAACGCAAAGGGATGGAGATTTCCATCCCTTTGCTGTTTGGCGCACATTGTGGATTGTGTAAATTAAGGGCTGCCGAAGTCCGTTCGGCAGAGGCAACGGAGTTGCCTGTTTGATAGAGAACTCCGGTCTCTGTGGCAAACGGACTTCGTCACCCCTGGGCACTGGATCACGGATCAAGCGGTTCACGCAGATTGGCGCGGATAAAAGGCGCGGATTAGCGCAGACTGGGGTTATTGGGTGGTGTTTCGGGATTTGCTGCTTGTTTCTAAAAGACTGGATCCCGAGTCAAGCATGCGCTTGCCCGGGATGACACATTATATAGCTTGGTGGACTTGTTTTTTGGGAACCTTTCCACCATTCCACCTTCCCAACTTCAAAGATCCTGTTATCCGCGTTCTATCATCACGGCATCACCTCACCACGTCACCATGAGAGTCTGTCAGGGGGAACCTTTCCACCTTTCCACCTCAAAAACACCTTTCCACGTCCTGATCATAGCACCTATATATATGGGGGGTGTGGCTCTCATTCGCATCACCCTCCCAAGAGTGGGTCTTCCTGGGGTCAACCTTATAATTTATAAGGATGACCTAAGGATGATGGCACAAAAGCCAGTAGCAGCAAAGGACGGAGCTATGAAAGGAATACAGGATATTAAGCACTTTATGTTTCCTGGCGCAAGTATAATAGGTGCTTATTTACGCCGGAATCAGGGCGGGAACAAGCAGGTATTTCATCCGTTCAATAGATATATTTCAGTCCGGCGCCCACCGATCTTCTGACTTCCTTTATCCAGTTGATCCTTCCGTCTTTATTGCGATCCCGGAAGCTCTCGCTGTATTTGGCGATCAGGAACCAGCGCTTTTTGGAGATTCTGAAGGTGAGAGACGATCTGATGTCCGTATTGGGTTCATAGAACTTGCGGATGGACATGTGTTCAGTGTTGATCTTGCTGTAAGACAGAGACACGTTTTCCAGGCGTTTGTACTGGGTGTCCACCCAGACGCTGAACCAGATCGATTTGCCGGTTTTGAGCTTTCTGCCGATCATGTTTTGCCAGGCGAAACGGGTTTTGACCTTGTGGGAAAAGGTTGCCTGGATGCTTCCGTTCCAGCCACGGGATGCCTTCACGCTGGCCAGGCTCTCCACTTTGGTCACAAAGGGATCAAGCTCATCCTCCTGCGTCACGGCCCGGTCTTCCTCATAATAATGGTCAAAATAGGCGGGCACATACTGCCCCCCGTAGAGCCTGTACTCCAGATTCACCCGCAGGGCTTTGAAATCGGCATAGATTCCGGGCAGGATCACTCCGGAGCCGTAGTTCAGGATGTGGGAAAACTCGACGTAGTGTCCCAAGGTCATCTTCTCATTTTTCACCATGGGCAGGGTGTAAGCCAGGCCAAAAACGGTGGCGGGCTTTCTGCCCAGCAGGTCAACTTCACAGGCCAGGGAATCCGCCACGAGATGGCGGAGGTTGCCATATTGGTTGGTGTCCGTGGCCAGGGAAAAGCCCAGATTGATCTGATCCAGCACCTTTAGGGTGGAGTCCGGCAGGGGCTTGAAGCGCGCCGCCATTGCCAGGACAGGTGCTCTTTGCAGATCGGAGGCGAATAGCTCAAAGCTTGGCTGGGTAGGCCAGTGGGGACTGCCTCCCAACATCAGTCCGGTCTTGCGCAGATCGGGATAGAGCAGCATGTTGGAATAGTTTTGCATCACCAGCCCGTTGCCCAGGGTAAGCCCGGGAAAGCCGCCCAGGTGGAAAAAGAAAGTATCTCCCTTCTTTCCGTAATTGAGGTAGTAGATCTTGTCCAGCAGGTCTTCCAGTTCGTTCCATTCATCTTTGCGCAGGCTTATGCGCTTGTCGAACAAAAAGTCCAGATCCAGCCCCAGTCCGAATTTCCAGAGGTTAAACTCCTGGATGAAACGCAGTTGGTAATAACGGACAGAATCCACCTTCTCGTAACCCAGAATGGCGGAAGAACTGAATTTGGTCCTGGATTTGACAGTGAAGGGCAATTCCTGGGCCATCAGCCAGAGCGGCAAAAAGAGCAGGGCAAAGAACAAAACTTTTTTCATCTCACCTCAAAACAAGCAATACAAGAAAGTGAACACATAGAAACATATTAACCTCGTTTGCCGGAATCACCAGCATTTTTTATGGCCGCAGTAGCGGATTCTCCAGGCAGGAGCAGGGAATTTTGCTGCCGTAGCGGGCGCTGATGGCCCATCCAGGGGAGGGGCGGCGGGCTGCAAAAAGCGGTGGCGGGCTTGGAAACTCAGGATTTTCCTTGACAGAGAGGAAAAAGTTTATTTAAAGGATATAAAACGAAATGGCGGTAACCATACAGTATGGTCTCGATCTTCATCGACGGAAAACTTACTCGCTTTCAGAGCGAGATTAAATACGCTTTCAGCTTTATCTTGCAGACCCTGGGATACAGCTATTGCTTTATCTCGGATACAGGAAGGCTGAACAAGAACGACATCCTGCTGATCTATGGCTACAACGAACCCACCCCGGAAGACCTCAAAGGCATTGCCCGGCACTATATTACCATCTACATCAAATGCGATCCTGACCTGTATGACCCCAAAGCTTTCAGCCCGGACAAGCTGCGCAAGTCCATCAGCGAGATCAAGCTGCTCTCCATGACCCCCATCATCAGCTCAAGGAAATTTCAGTACCCCGCGGAAAACTACTCCGAAAGCAATGTCCACGCGGGGAAGATCAACTTTGACCTGGTGGGAAACATCTTTTTCCATCTGGCGGGCCTGGAAGAACGCATCGAAAACAGGCAAGACCCCAACGCGGCATGCCTGGACAGCACAAGTTGCTTCCATCCATACCGTGAAACGCCGTATGTGGACAACCTGCTCTGGCTGCTGGACAGCCTGATCAAGGAACACACCCGCGCCAAAGGCGTCTATATTGTCCAAAAGCAGTATTGGCCAGAGGCACAGCAATGCGCGGCGACTCTTTCCCACAGCGTGGACAATCTGCGCAAATGGGATTACGCCTCGCTGTTTCTTTCGGTGGCATCTGATCTGGGCATGTTTTTCACGTTCAACTGGCGCCAGCTTTGGCACACCATCGCCGGAAAACTGAAGTTTCTCTTTACCAATTACGAGTTGTATTGGAATTTCGATGAATTCCGCGAGTTGGAAAAGGACTCGCGCTGCCGGAGTACCTGGTTCATCGCCCCGCAGCAGAACGAATATATCAACTACAGCCTGGAGGATCCCGACCTGCAGGAGGAGATCAGCCAGCTGCTTGCCGACGGCAACGAAGTGGGCTTGCTGATGACTGCCGACAAACCAAATCTGGACGACTACGTGACCCGCAAGCAGATCATGCTGCATCAGATCCACCGCGAACAGATAGGGGTGAGGCAGTTGGGCTACCGGACAGGCGGGGCACTACGCGAGCTGTACAACAAACTCAGTCCGCAATACAGCCAAAGCACCGCCTGGAGTGAAGCTCCCGGCTATCCCTTCGGCTTTTCCGTGCCTTACCAGCCCTGGATAACGGGCATAAAAGCGGGGTATTGGGAGTTGCCCACCGTATTCCGGGACAGTTATTTGAAAGTAAACGCGTACAAAGTATTGCAGTTGGACGACGCCAAACGCACCGTGAAGAAGTTTTTCCAAAACACAAACCGCACCCGGGGCATCTATGGCCTGGATTTCAGCCTGGCAAGCTACACCGACGTGCATTACAGCAAAAAGCTCTATACCTACCTGCTGGCGCTGCTGAGATCCGGCAAGATCTGGATATGCACGGCGCAGGAGCTGATTACCTGGTGGGAAAAGCGCTCCCGGGTGACAATCGATGAATCGGATTACGAGATCAGCGTCTATTTCCCTGATGATCTGGAGCATTTGAGCCTGCAGATTTTCAACGAGGCAAAAATACGTGAAATTGAAGGCGCGCCTGCGCTCGTGGATAACAACCTCATCCGCTTCAGTAACGTTAAAGCCGGCTCGATTGCTGTGATCAGGCTGCTCAAGGATCAATGAAAAAGATACTGCATCTGCAACTGCTGCCGCTGCTCACCGGAGTGCAGAACTTCAGCCTGCATCTGCTGTCGGGGCTGTCCCCGGATGAGTATGAGATCTGGGTGGCCAGCAAACCCGGAGGAGAGTTTGTGGATGCCGTGCTGGCCAGAGGATTCCACTATCTGCCAGTTGCCAGCCTGAGGCGGGAGATTTCCCTTTGGGATATCGCCGCTTTCGTGAAGCTGATCCTGCTTATGCGCCGCCACCGTTTCGACATCGTGCACACCAATACATCCAAAGCAGGCATTCTGGGGCGCTTGGCGGCAAGACTTTGCGGGGTGCCCCTGATCATCCATACCGCCCACGGCGTTTCGTTCCAGGAGGGGCAAAGCAGGCTCACGCAGAAGCTGTTTCAAGCCGCGGAGAAGCTGGGCAACCAGCTTTGCGATTGGGTGGTCTTTGTCAACAACTCGGACAGGGAGCGCTGTCTGGCACTGGGCTTGGTGTCCCCCAAAAAGGCTGTGAGCGTGTACAACGCCATCCCTGTGGATTATGCTGACCGTCTGAGCGGGATAGCCGCCGCAAGGCGTTACGATCCCCACAAGCCGGATTTCGTGATCGGGTCAACTCTGCGGTTTTCAGAGCAGAAAAACGTGGTTGACTTGGTAAGTTCCGCCTGCCGGGCCTGCAGCCGCAATCCGCGCTTGCGTTTTATCCTCTTGGGCGAGGGCGAGCTGTTGGGACTGTGCCGCAGGATCGTTGCCTCGCATCGCCTGAACGAGCAGGTCTTGCTGCCGGGTTGGGATCTTGGGGTTGACAAATGGTTGCCCCAATTTGACGCGTTCATCCTCTATTCACGTTGGGAAGCGCAGCCTTTCAGCATTATCGAGGCTATGTATTCGGGCCTGGCGGTGGTGGGTTCGGATATCCCCTCCATCCGGGAACTGGTGGATCAGGACAGCGGCTGGCTGTTTCCCCTGGATGATCTGCCGCCTTTGATTGACTTTCTGGCCGGGCTTCCGGGCTGCGCGAAAGATGTGTTTGCAGCCGGGCAGCAGGCGGCAGCCAGGGTCAGGCAGCTTTGCGACTACCGTCAAATGATGGATGGCTATCTGCGGCTTTACGAGCGGCAATCAGAATCCTCTGAGGGAAGGCTGTGAGCGGGGATCTGGCGCTTTGGATCCTGGGTGGCAGCTTGCTGATCCATCTGCTCACCCACCTGCTGGTTCCAGTCAACATCAGGGTTTCCAACCGCTTTGGGATAGTGGTGGAGCCCAGCGAACGGCGTGTCCACACAAGAACGATGCCAGAGGCCGGGGGACTGTCTTTCGCTTTGCCGATGATCATGGTAATGCTGGTTTTTTCACTGCGGCTTACTGATCCTGGCGAAAGAAATGATCTGCTTGCTTTGGCTGGCGTGGGTTTGCTTACCCTGGTGTTTGGAGTGCTGGACGACAAGTATGAAAGCCGGGCCCGCTACAAGCTGCTATGGCAGATAGCCGTGGGTGTTATGATGTATTTTATCGGCTTCCGGGTAAGCACTCTGACCAATCCGCTGGGATCAGAGTTTGTACTCAACTGGCTGTCGTTTCCCGTCACGATCATTTGGTATCTGGTGGTGCTGAACGCCATCAACCTGATCGACGGCCTGGATGGCCTGGCAAGTGGAGTTTGCATCATTGTAAGCGGCGTGCTGCTGATCGTGGGAGTAAAAGAGGGAAACATCCTGGCAACGGCTCTGAGCTCATTTTTACTGGCGGGCAATCTGGCTTTTTTGCGCTACAACTTCCACCCTGCCAGGATTTTCTTGGGTGAGACGGGGGCGCAATTCAATGGCTTGATCATCGCGGCTATTTCCACAGCGGGAAGTACCCAGTTCAAAGGGATCACTTCGATGACGATGATCATTCCACTTTCCGTTTTGGCAGTACCTTTGATCGATATGTTTCTGGCAGTGTTCCGCCGCCTGGGTGTGGGCAGCATATTTGCCGCGGACAAAGCTCATTTGCACCACACCATGCTGGCGCTGGGGCTTTCCCAAAAAACGATCGCGCTGATCGTTTATTTTGTTACCCTGATGTTTGGCCTGATCGCTATTGGCTTCTCGTTCAGCTCCAAGAAGGTGCTTTTTTCTGTGCTTCTGGGCTTGCTTATACTGATGGTGGTTGTGGCTTACATCCTGATGCGTTTGGAGAAAAGAAAATGAAGAAAACATCTCTGATCCTGCTGCTGGTTTTGTCTTGCCTTGCCCTGGGCGCGGCTAAATGGCAAACCATCACAAACAACAGCCATGTGTATGACCTGATGGTCAAAGATGGCGACATCTACTTTTCCAGTTGGGGAGGGGTGCTGAAGATAGGGCAGCCCGCAAATTCCGGTGCAGGTTTTTCCTCGCTGGAGCAGAAAGGGATCTGGACTACCGCGGATGGACTGGCCTCCAACGACATACGAAATTTGGAATACATCAATTTCTCCAGCAGCCTGTGGTTGGGCAGCAACTTTGACGGGATCAGTATCGTGAGCCCGGCTGGTGTGCAAAAGATAAATCAAGAGCTTGGTTTGCCGTCTAACAAGGTGACAGGTATGGTGGAGTATGGTTCAAAGATTCTGGTAGCCACTTCGGCAGGACTGGCTGAATTCGCTTATCTGGAAAACGTAAATTTCCCCCTCATGCTGCACCAATACACCAATTCCTCCACCAACGGTGGTTTGCTTCATGACGGGATCGAAGCCATTGCTGTAAGCCCGGGAAACTATCTTTATCTGAGCAGCCTGAGAGGCATCAATTACGTTCATCTGGATTCTTTGTCCATTTCCAGCGCCTGGCATAGATTCTCGGATTTTCCCGGCACAAGCGGCAGGGCCGCAAAGCTTTCTTTGAATGAGGACAAGTTGTTGGTGGTCGCGACAAACTCGGTATATCTGCATTCCCTGGATCCCTGGCAAGCAGGCTGGATCACCTTGGGTGCGGACGACGGGATCGTGGGCGAAGTAATCTCCACTGCCGCCATCGACGCGCAAAACGGAATCTGGATAGCTTATGGGAATTGGAACGAGAATGTATTGAGCTTTTCCCGTGATATCGACACCTTGTTCACGCACATTGACCAAAGCGGCAATGTTAAGCACTGGGTTGAGAAAGAGGCAGGACTGGGTGATAAAAGTATAAGCAAGATTGTTTGCGCCCAGGGACAGGTCTATCTCTGCAGTTGGGGTGACGGGGTCTTTCTCCTGGAGGGTGATTCCTGGAGCCGTTATCAGCCCAATTCCATCAGCTTCCCCAATATCCGCTCAATTGTGACCGACGCCAACCACGTCACTTGGTTTGGCAGCGGCAATATGAACCACATCCCCAACAAAAAATCCGCCCTGGGAGCATGCCGTTACAAATCTGGCAAGTGGCAGTCGTTCAATATAGCCAATAGCGGCATCCATACGGACAACATCCTTTCCGTCGCTGTGGATAGCCACAACCGTAAGTGGTTCGGCACCTACGACGTTACCACAGGCACGCCCGAAGGCTGGGCCAGGGGTGTGTCCGTGCTGGATGATAATGAAGAAGAATATAATTGGACTTATTATATCAGACCCGTGCTATTGGGTGGAACCGCGCTGCACATTGCAAAAGACCGGCACGATAACATGCTGGTTGCTTGTTACGATGACGGTTTTACGGTTTTCGACCCCAACGATAATGTGCTGTCCACTTTCACTGTCAAATATACTGTGAATCAGAAGGTGATTTACAGCTACCACAGCGGCAGGCAGTACTTTTTCGGCACATACAACGACCCTGGCCTGGTGATCTGGAACCACGACTCCATACCGGTAACGGATGGGGAACATTGGCTGAAACCGCCTCCCCATGAGCTTAACAACTGCGAGGTTTACGGGGTGGTCTCCGTGCAAAGCCCCTATGAGGGATTGCAGCACTGGATCGCCGCCAGCACGGGTCTCTTCATGTGGGACGAGGAGAACTGGTATTTGTACGACACATCGGTGAAACGCAAGAAATATAATACCAGCACCGGACAGTGGGAGAACGATCAGCTCTACTACGTGGACGAAGAAAGGCTGTATGGCTCTGAGAGAACCACGCCCACGGCCATCTATTTGGATCCCTTCAACCGGATCTGGATTGGCAGCCTCAACCATGGCATAAGCATGTACGATCCTGTCACGGATCGATTTACCAACTATTTCCAGGGCAATTCGCCCCTGCTCTCAAACTACATTACTGCCCTGGGTTACGACCCTGTGGAAGGCAAGCTTCTGGTGGGCACTCCGGATGGTCTGAATACCCTCCGGATCGGCATCGCGGAGAAACCTCATGTCAAGTTGGACAAGCTGCTGGTTTTTCCCAACCCCTACTATCCGGACAGGGAAGGCAAAGCACTGCAGATAGCCAACTTCCCTGATGATGCCTTCCCCGGCAGCGGAAGCAAATGCAGAATTTACAGCAGTTCCGGAGCACTGGTGATGGAATTGACCGAGGATGTCGCAAACAGCAACCGCTTTCTCTGGAACGGTTCCAATGCCAGTGGCAAAAAGTGCAGCAGCGGTGTCTATTTTGTGGTGGTTACCGATCCGGACGGTAACAAACTCAACGGCAAGCTGGTGCTCTTGCGAGATTAAGGGGGTCAGTCTCTCAAAGCGAGGCGGGTAAAGATTTCCACACCCAGCTGAATGCAGGCCTCATCGGGAAGAAACAGCTCTGAGTGCAGGGGATGTTCGCAGCCGCTGCCCAGCCAAAACAGCAGGCCGGGATAGCGGGTGGTAAAGAAGCCAAAATCCTCCCCGCTCAGGGTTGTTTCCGCTTCCTGCCAGACGGCTCCCGCCTGATGCACAACCTCTTTCAAGGCTGCCACCAAGGCTGGAGAGTTTACCACGGGATCGTAGCTGCAGAGCAGGTCAACTTTTGCCGTGGCGCCATACTCGTCCGAGGCTAAGCGGCTGTTGAGCTGGATTAAGTCATTGAGCTGTCCGCTCACTTCCTTGCGCAGGCTGCGGTGGGTTCCCTCCAGTTTGCAGAGGTCAGCCACCACATTACGGATACGGCCGGCCTCCATCCTGCCCACATGAAAGATCACTTTTTCACTCTGTGACAGTCCGGCCACAGATTCCTGCATCAGGTTCATAAACCTGAGGCCAGCCTGCAGGGCATTGATACCTTTCTCAGGATAAGCCGCGTGGGCAGCCTTACCCCGGAAAGTGACGTCAAATTCCTGTGGGATGGCAAAGAAGACTCCCTCCCGGCTGGATATCTTGCCCAGTTCCATCCCACCTGACACATGCAGGGCATAGACCTCTTTCACGTCGAATGCCTGGATCAACCCTTCAGCCAAAACTGCTTCCGCGCCTCCCCATCCTTCTTCGGCAGGCTGAAAGAGAAAAAGCAGGTTGACCCGCGGCTGCTCTGCGCAGATGCGGTCGATCAATCCCATAAGCACTGTCATGTGGATATCATGCCCGCAGGCGTGCATCATGCCCTGATTGAGCGAGGAAAAACTGCAACCGGTCTGCTCTGATACGGGCAGAGCGTCCATATCCGCCCGGAACAAGCGGTATGCGCCCTGTCCCTGTGAATATTCAATAAGGATGCCCGTATTGGTGCGGAATTCATGGATCTTGATGCCAGGCATCTTTCGCAGGTACGAGAGTAACAACTCTTTCGTCCTGTGCTCCTGGAAGGCAAGTTCAGGTATCTGGTGCAGCAGCTTTCTAAGCTGGAATAGATCAAGGGTCATAACTTTCCCGCCAAAACAGCGTGCCTGATCAGGATGCGTACCGCGTTGGAAGCAGCCCCCAAACGCACGTTGTGGGCCACATTCCAAAAACTTACCGAATGCTCATCCACGCCGTGGCGCAGGCGGCAGACATGGCTGTTATCCGATGATCCCAACTCCCGCGGGGTGAGGTAGCTGTTTTCATAATAATCGATTGACTGGCTTTCTGCGAGTGCTTGGGCTGCCAGTGCCAGATCCACGGGCATGTCAAACTCCGCATATACGCTTTCGCTGTGTCCGTAGAGGACGGGCACGCGGACGGTGGTGGCGCATACTGCTATATTTTCTTTGCGCAATATCTTGCGTGTCTCCAAGTGCATCTTTTCCTCTTCCTGGGAATAGCCGCTGTCCAGGATAATGCCGATCTGCGGGATCACGTTCAGGTCAATGATTTGGGGATAGACACCCTTGTCAGCACTCCCGGCGCGCTGTTCTTCCAGGGTTAAAATACCCTGATGTCCGCTGCCGGATACGGATTGGTAGGTGCTCACGACCACCTTGTTCAAACCGAACAGTTTGTCCAGCACAGCCAGCGGCAACACCATCTGGATCGTGGAGCAATTGGGATTGGCGATGATGCCTTTATAGGTTTCCAACAGATCGCCGTTGATCTCGGGTACCACCAAAGGTATCTCAGGTTCCATGCGAAATGCGGAGGAGTTGTCAATCACCACGCTGCCAGCCCGGGCTGCGATAGGGGCAAAGGTCTTGGACACACTGCCGCCGGCTGAAAACAGTACGTAGTCATAGGGTTCGGTGAGCGCGTTTTCATCCAATTCCCGCACCGTGATTGGCCGGTCTTCATAAAAAAGCTGCTCCCCGGCTGAACGGGAGGAGGCAAAGAGGCTAAGATCGTTCACGGGAACTTTGTATTCTTGCAGGCAGGTCAGCATCATGCGTCCCACTTCACCAGTGGCGCCAACAATCGCTATCTTCATGTGGATTCCTCATCTTCTTTCATGTAAACGTGCATAATTGCCCAAGAGCCGCCTTTTGTCAATGCAAAACTTGACAAAAACAGGCCTTGCGCAAACTTAGCCTCCGTTGTCGCGCCCCAGTAGCTCAGGGGATAGAGCAGCGGTTTCCTAAACCGTTGGTCGGATGTTCGATTCATCCTTGGGGCGCCACTTCTAAAGGATCTTATGCTCGCTATCACTGCCGGTATGTTGGCGCTTTACTACGATCAGGAAGCCCTGCAGACTGGGCTGATCCTGGATCTGTCAGACGACCGTTGCCAGATTCTGCAAAAAGATGGCGGGCATATCGTTCTGCGTGCTGAACGCCTGCTCCTGCTCTCCGAATCCACTTATGAACCTCTGGACTCCACTTCGCTTGAGAGATTTGTCTCTCAAGTGGATACCTGCCTGCAAAGCTTCTCCAGCTCCGATCTGCTTGCCACTCTGCGTGAACTGTCCCAACCTTTCTCTTTTGCCCAGGCATGCGCAGCCACCCGATCCATTGACGATGTGCAACGCTTTGCCTTGTTTGTGCAACTCAAATCAATGCCGGAGTTTATCGCCTGGAAAAAAGACGCGATCCGGCTGAGGGATGAGCAAGAGGTGTGTAAATATCAGCAAGCCCGTGAGGAAGCGGAAGCGCGTTCCGCTTATCTGGAACGTATCGGCATCTGGCTGCAGGAGCTATCCCAAAGAGAGCAACAAACACTGTCACCGGCAGATCGAAAAAGCTTGCTGGGCGAACTGCGGCAATGCCAGCTCCAGTCTGGTGCCAAGGATCTGCAGCGGTTGTTGCGCGGACATTCCGGCCAGCAGGGGCTGGAAGCTTTTCTGCACGAGCTGCGCCTGAGATTGGGAGATGTTTCCGCCAGCACCGATCCTATTGCCGCGGTCTATGGAATCCCCATCAAATTTTCCAAGGATTTGGAGCGTCAGATTCTGTCTGCTCCAACTGAACTTCCCGAGGGGCCAGAGGCTTTCTGCATCGATGCCGGGGATACGCCTGACTATGATGATGCCCTGTCGTTGCAGAGCAGTCCCCAGGGGTATGAACTGGGCATCCACATCAGCGATCTGGCCTGTAGGATCAACCTCGCGTCAGAGCTGTTTCAGGAGTCTCTGGAGCGGGTGTCGTCGCTCTATTTGCCGGGGGAATGCGTTCCGCTGCTGCCGGATGAGCTCTCCAGCAGCGAGTTCAGCCTTGTTCAAGGCAGCAAGCGGCCGGTGATTTCCCTTCAGCTAAACCTGGATCACAATCTCAGGATTTTGAACTGGCGCTTTCTCAGGCAGAGGGTGGCGATTATTGCCAATTACAACTACCAGCAGGTGGATGCTCAGATAACCGGGCAGCCTTTCAGCGTGCTGCTGCAGTTTGCCCGCAAGCTGCAGGAAGAACGGCAGGGAGAGCAAACCGTCCGCAAGCAGCCCTATTCCTGGCAGCTTAAAGTAGAGGATGGGGAGATCAGTCTGCGCAAGACCGACAACCTCAGCCCGGCGCGTTTTCTGGTGGAAGAGCTGATGGTGCTTTACAATAGCCTGTTTGCGGATTTCGCGGTGCAGGGTAAACTGCCCCTGATCTTCCGCAACATCTCGCAATACTCCACCGATGACCAGGATACCGATGAGCCTGTCACAGGCTCCCTGGCCTATCTTTCCACAGCGGCGCGATTCCATCCCGGGATCGGTGCCAAAGCTTACGTGCATGCCACATCTCCCATTCGCCGGGTCACCGACCTTATCAATCAGTTTCAGTTTGCGGCGTTGCTGAATGACACAGCCGCCCCTTTCAGTGGCAGTCAATTGGATGGGCTGATCCCCGGCATCGAGAAAAGACTGCTGCTTTTGAATGAGATCAGCCAGCGCAGCGAACGCCACTGGTTGCTCCGCTACTTGCGGGAACGGTGCCTGGACAAGCCTTTGGATGCTGTGCTGCTGCGCAGGCTGCGCAACGGCTATGTAGCGGAGCTTGTCAAGTGGGGAAAAAAGATTGTGGTTTGTTGCGAGGACAGGCCTCCCTTGCAGACGGAAATCAAGCTTGTGATCAGGGAGATAGATCTGGACAGCCTGAGCGCCCAGGCAACTGTAATCTTCTGATAACGCGGTTAATTGCTTATGGCTTAAGATCATTGAAAGTAAGCAGTTAGCTTGCGCGGCAAAAAATTTCTTGACAGAAATACTCTCATATTTTTAAGTATTCCGGTAAAAGATTACTTGGGATAGGGCGCTTCAAATGGTCATTGTTGGCTACTGGAGCGGAATTCTAATCCGGATTATATTGTATTTTTCAGGATTTCCGGATCTATCCATGAAACAATGAAGGAATAATGCTTGGAATGAATGTTTCGAAAGGATTGTTTAGGCAGGGAGGATTCTTTGGACGACAAGGTTAAATATGTTGTGGTGGTTTTTTTGGCTCTGCTGGTAACATTTGTGATGAGTTATTCACTGAGGCCGGTGTACCTGATTATCAGTATGTCTCTAATCAATTCAGATCTATTTTGGTTGCCTGATGTAATAATGGTACTGGGTATTTTAGGTCTTTTTGTGCTGTCTGTGTTCATGATTCTGGGATTGTTTAAGCTGTTAACCAGAGAAAGCCGCAGGTCTGGCAGGGGAATCTACTATCCGGGCCGCAAAACTACAACGCAGATTCTATCCAATTCTTTTGTCAAACTATGGCCGCTGTTGGTGTTGCTCATCATGATCGCGCTGTTCTTTAGCTACGATTATCTAATGTCGCTTGTCCCCAAACCAACACCGCTTAATGAAGATTATCCTGTATTGCCCCAAAACGTAGCAAACACCAGGGACTCAAGTTACGCAACCCGAGCTGATTCTCTCAAACTATAGCGCGGATAGCATTCTCCGCAAACCCGCGTCCCAGCATGAGTGGGTATGTGTCTTTAATCCGCGTTTTTACTGAGTTGCCCTCGTTTCCAACCTATGGGCAAACCTGGATCATCCTTAGGTCAACCTTAACTTTTATAAGGTTGACCTAAGGATGATAACACTAACTACTTATGGGGCAAATCACAGGGGCAAATTATGGCATGGGGGGATGCCATGTTTCATCGCTTATGCTTGGGCTGCTCCATTTGTTGCGACTAACTCAGATGCAGAGCCAGTGTCAAGGATTGTTTTTTCCCAGATTATGCCTTCTTCCTGTTGCTGTGGCTTAGTCACTTTTTTCAGATGCCGGAAAGAGATAGACGCACTAACTCTATCAAGAAGGAATTCCGGTTATGCCTATAATGCTTCGCTTGCGTTTCGTCATACAGCTAAGATGGTCAAATTAAAGCTGGACAAAATCAGCCCCTCGCCTGATTTAGTTTCCAACGATACATACAAGGGAATCTTTGATGGATAACCCCAACCAGCATAACTGGTTGCTCAGCCGGGACAAGACCGGCTGGAAGAAACTTTCGGACACTGAGCAAGTGACCTGGCGGGAGCTTGGCTTCAAATGCGGCCTGGAAGTTCATCAGCAATTAAAAACATCTCAAAAATTATTTTGCCGCTGCCCCGCGGGAATCTATCACGACTTTGAGGATTTCGACGCGGAAGTGGTGCGCCATATGCGTCCAACCCTTTCTGAACTGGGCGAATACGATGGCACCGCGCTGATGGAATTTAAGACCCGCAAGAAGATTATCTACCGCATCAATAACGACAGCGCCTGCACCTACGAGGTGGACGACACGCCCCCCTTCCCTCTCAACCGGGAAGCTCTCGCTCATGCGATGCAGATCGCTCTGTTACTCAGGATGAAGATCGTGGGCGAACTGCACATAACCCGCAAGCAATATTTGGACGGAAGCATCCCCACTGGCTTTCAGCGCACAGCCATCCTGGGTATCGAAGGTGAATTTCCCATCACCTCCAAGACCATCCGCGTGATCCAGTTTTCCATCGAAGAAGACAGTTGCCGAGAAGTCAGCGATCATCGCCACACCAGGACCTATTTCACCGACCGCCTGGGTATGCCCCTGATCGAAACGGTCACCTATCCGGACATGCTCACTCCCTGGGAGGCTGCTGAAGCAGCCCAGCACATCCGTTTTATCGCACGCAGCTCCGGTCTGGTCCGAACCGGCATCGGTGCGGCGCGTGAAGATGTGAATGTATCCATCACTGGCGGTACCAGGGTGGAGATCAAGGGTGTGGCTCACATCACCTGGATTCCCAAACTTACGCACAACGAAGCTTTCCGGCAGAAATCCCTGCTTCTGATCAAAAATGAACTGAATGCCAGACTGGGAGACCCGGCTAAGTGGAAGATCAGCCACTGCCAGTTGGACGCTACGGAATGGCGGCACATCCCCCTCCTCAAACAACAGGCTGCGGATGGCTGGAAACTGGTTGCTGTCAACTTACCCAGCTTTGGCGGCATACTGAGTTGGTTCAATCAGCCCGGACGCTGTTTTGCCAACGAGATTTCAGACCGGCTCAAGGTAATCGCCTGCCTGGAATGGCCCAATATGTACCACAGCGAAGAATTGCAACCCAGCCTTTCAGAAAGCGATTGGAAGAGGATAAGGCAGGAGTTGAAAGCTGCTCCGGATGACGCGCAGATACTTTTTTGGGCGCCAGAGGAAGACGTTAAAACTGCCTTGGAGACCATCGGGGAACGCTGCCTTATGGCCTTTGTGGGAGTGCCCAACGAGACCCGCAAATCGTTGCCGGACGGGACCACACTCTTTGAAAGGGTGCTGCCCGGCGCCGACCGCATGTATCCCGATACTGACTCCGCTCCGATTCCGGTCACCGAGGAGATGATCGAAGACGCCAGGGCTGCGCTGCCTACAGGCCTGGAACAGAGATTGGAACAACTGGCGGAATGGGGTGTTCCCCGCGATGCCTATATCTATCTGCTGCGCAACAATCTGATGCCTGTGTTGGTGGAACTTTCTGACCAACACTCATTCCCGCCCAAACGGCTGGCTTTGCTCTACGCGCATTTGCTCAAAAGCTTACAGGGACGTGATCCGCTGCCCTTCAGCCATCAACGTGTTGCCGATCTGCTCAAATATGCCGCCAAAAACAAACTTGCCGTGGATATTCTCCCAGCGATGCTGAAAGTGCTATTCGAGCAGCCCAATATGCAGTTTTCCTCTGTGCTGTCTGTGCTGAACTTCAAAAAAGTAAGCCGCGAAGAGATATTGGAACAGATTCCACTGTTGAAAAGCATGTGGAGCCGGGCTAAAACTCGTGGCTTGAAACGCCCGGACGCCCAGGCACGGTGGATGATGGGACGTCTTCGCCCTATAGCCTTGGGGAACATCCCTCTGGCTGAGCTGCGCCTGGCTGTTGACAATGAATTATCCACAAATCTTTAATTTTCTTAAGGCATCGAAACTGAAATTGGGGCTATTGATCAACTTTGGAACTACCAACCTGCATTATGAACGCGTACTACTTTAAGTGCATAATTCGTGTAAATTCGCGTAATTCGTGGACAAAGAAATAGATGCTGGATCTTTTTAAAGGCTACAGAGGTCGCGCTCTGGAGGTGCTGAAACATTTCCAGGCCAGGGTGTGGGGCGACAATACAGTTCAGACCACCCGTGGCACATTCCAGGGCATCATCCTGCCCCGCAGTGAAAACGACGACGACCGTCACATAGTGCTCAAATTGGCCACCGGTTACAATGTGGGCATTGATGTGGATACAATTTTAGAAATGCACGAAACCGGATACAAGGAAGCGCATTATAAGATCCCGGAAAAAGAGTTTCCCACGACGCCGGGACTGCCCAAGGTTAAACTGCTGGGCACTGGCGGCACCATCGCTTCGCGCCTGGACTATCGCACCGGAGCCGTGATCCCTGCTTTCTCGCCTGGCGAACTTTATGGAGCAGTTCCGGAACTGGCGGAGATCTGCAATCTGGAAACAGAAAAACTCTTTGCCGTCTTCTCTGAAAACATGGGCCCTGAGCAGTATAAAAAACTGGCGGTCTCCATCGGCGAAGAGGTTGGCAAGGGTATCGAAGGGATAATTATTGGGCATGGTACAGACACCATGCACCACACTGCGGCGGCGCTTTCCTACATGCTGCAAAACCTGCCCATCCCCGTAGTGATGGTGGGTTCGCAGCGTTCCAGTGACCGTCCTTCTTCTGATGCAGCACTTAATCTGATGCACGCTGCCTTCACCGCCGGGCATTCCGACATCGCAGAGGTGATGGTTTGTATGTTTGGCCCCACCAGCGATGAATACGGACTACTGCATCAGGGAACCAGGGTACGTAAGATGCACTCCTCCTATCGCAGCACCTTCCGCACCATTGGCGACGTTCCGATTGCCCGCGTCACCAGGGATTCCGTGATCCCTATTAAGACGGATTATAACAAACGCCGCTCTGATAAGAAAGTGACTGTGTTGCCATTTTTCGAAGAGCGGGTAGCCATCGTTTATTACTATCCAAACATGCATCCGGACATCATCGATTCCCTCACCGAGAATGGCTACAAGGGTATCGTGATCGCTGGCACCGGTTTGGGCCACGTCAACAAGCCAGTCTATCCTGCCATCAAGCGCGCGGTTGCCAAAGGCGTGCAGATTTATATGACCGTGCAGACCCTCTGGGGCTTTGTGCATATGTTCGTTTACGATACCGGCCGCGACCTGATGAGCATGGGTATCGTGCCAGGTGAAAACCTGCTGCCCGAGGTTGCCTATATCAAGCTGGGCTGGGCTTTGGGGCAATCCAGCGATCCGGAAAAGGTGCGCGAACTGATGCTTACCCCCATTGCTGGAGATATCACCACAGGTGAACCCTACAACGGCTACCTCATTTACCAGGGTGGCATCCCGGAGGTTGAGGAGTTTATCAGGAAATATCACAAGTAATTTTTGTTTACCATACTCAGAAATTCCCTTAACACAGGCTGCATCAACTTGATATGCAGTCTATTAATTGTTTTCTTAAACTGAGGTTATTATGATAGCAGTTATTTTGTCTGGTGGATTGGGTACACGTTTAAAACCATTTACCGAGGTTATTCCCAAACCCCTGTTACCGATAGGGGAAAAAGCTGTTTTGGAAATCCAGATCGAGCATCTCAAGGGATATGGATTCAATGAGATATATTTGGCAACCAACTACAAATCCTCATACATAGAGAATTTTTTCGGTGACGGCAGCAAGTACGGCGTGAAGCTATTCATCAGTAAAGAAGATAAGCCTCTGGGCACTGTCGGACCGGTTAAATTGTTACAGGATAAACTGGATAGCCCTTTTTTGGTCATGAATGGAGATATATTAACCCTGCTTGACTATGGAGCAATGTATCGTTTCGCTTGTAGTAAGGACTCCATACTGACTATCGGTACCAAAGAGATAATTACACCTTTTCAGTTTGGCAACATATTCACTGAAGGCGATTATGTGACTGGAATAGATGAAAAACCGGATCTCCACACAACTATCCTGGCGGGAATATATGTGTTCAAGCCAGCCTTGTTGGATTTGATCCCTACAGACACATACTACGGTATGGATGTGTTGATTAAGGACATGATCTCACGCTCAATGCCCATCACTCATTACCCCATTAAAGAGTACTGGCTGGATATCGGCCGCATAGACGACTACGAAAAGGCTCAGGAGATTTATAAAGAACGCTTTGCCTCGCAGGATTGATGGAAAAGGTAAAAACTTTAGTCATAGGCGCTGGGGCGGTTGGTTTGGCAATAGCCAACCGCCTTTCTGCAAATGATCCAGATCTTGTGTTGGTGGACAAAGAAAATAGTTTTGGCAGACATACCAGCAGCCGCAATAGTGAAGTGATCCATGCAGGTCACTATTATAGGCCAGGATCGCTGAAAGCGTCTTTCTGTGTTAAAGGTAATACGCTGCTTTATGATTTTCTGTCTAGAAACAACATCCCATACAAAAAAACAGGCAAAATCATTGTAGCTACAACTCCCCATGAGTTGCCAAGGCTTGAAGAGTATCTGAATTTGGGACGCCTCAATGGTTGCCCTGATATGCGGCTTATATCAGCTGCGGAAGTAGGTGAACTGGAACCACAGGTCAAATGCCTTGCAGGTTTGTATATTCCAAGCACAGGTATCTTCGACACACATAAGTATATGCAGTATCTGTCTGATGGCATCGAAGATAACGGTGCTTTTATCATCTATGGCATGGAGGTAGTTGCAGTCAGGAGGGAGGCAGGAAAATACCTGATTGAGTTCACGAACGGAGAAATATTTCTTTGCGATAAAGTCGTGAATTCAGCTGGACTTTGGGCTGATAAAATAGCCAAGGCAGCTGGAATGGATATCTTGTCTCTGGGCTTAGTTCAGCACTGGTGCAAGGGGGAATATTATAAAACTACCAAGATCAGAGGAATTGAGCATCTAATATACCCAGTGGCTGATCCTCAGGGTATTTTTTTGGGAATTCACCTGACATTGAATCTGGGTGGAGAGGTTAGGTTTGGTCCCAATGCGTTTTATGTGGATCAAATTGATTACCGTTTTAAAGAAGAGTATTTAGAAGATTTTTATAAGGCAATTAACCGTTATATGGACATTGATATTTCAGACCTAATTCCGGATGACACGGGTGTGCGGGCAAAACTTCAGGGGATTGGGGAAGGGTTTCGTGATTTTTACATCCAGGAAGAATCTGGCAATGGTTTGCCGGGATGGGTTAACCTGATTGGCATTGAGTCGCCAGGTCTCACTTCAAGCCTTGCCATCGCTGATCACGTTGAATCCCTGCTTGGGTGATTATATTGGTTTGCTCAGACATATTTTTATAATTGAAAATTCATAATGGGAGATAGTATGAAAGTTATGATAACAGGGGCAGCGGGTTATATTGGCTCAGTTCTGGTGCGTCAGCTTTTGAGTAAGGGACATCAGGTTCTGGCAGTAGATAGCATTATGTTTGGAGGCGAATCACTGATCGGAGTTTATAATGATCCCAATTTTAGCTTTGTGAAAGCTGATATCAGAAATAGCAAAGCTATCAAGCCCCTATTGGAAGGGGTTGAGGCTGTTGTGCACCTGGCAGCTATTGTGGGTGACCCAGCCTGCGCGCAGCAACCTGAACTGGCTAGATCCATCAACTGGGAAGGAAGTAAAAACCTTGTTGATCTTTGTGCACAAACATCTCAGGTCAAACGTTTTGTATTTGCCTCGACCTGTAGTAATTATGGGAAAATGGAAGGTGATGATTATATAACGGAAGAATCGCCTTTAAAGCCGGTATCGCTCTATGCGGAACTAAAAGTGAAGTTTGAAAGCTATCTGCTCAATACTGCTTTTAGATATGATTTTTGTCCCACAGCCCTACGCTTTGCCACTGTGTACGGCCTTTCCCCACGCATTAGATTTGACCTGACAGTAAATGAATTCACTCGCGATGTTGCCTTGGGTAGGGAACTGGTGATTTTTGGAGAGCAGTTTTGGCGTCCCTATTGCCATGTGGAAGATCTCGCCCGCGCCTGTGTTAGCGTACTTGAAGCAGACCCGGAAATAGTGCGACAGCAAGTATTCAATGTTGGAGACACTCGCGAAAACTACCAGAAAAAGATGTTGGCTGAGGAGTTGCAGAAACTTGTGCCAGAGATGAAGGTGAAGTACGTTCAGAAAAACGAAGATCCACGTGATTACAGGGTTGCCTTCGAAAAAATCTATTCAACTCTGGGATTTACCATTTCCAAAAGAGTGCCAGATGGTATGCGTGAGATAATTAGGATCCTGAGAGACGGGATCATATCTGATCCGGACAATCCTAAGTATAGAAATATACAATGAGATTACTTGGCAAAACTCACTCAATAAAACGAAACCTGAAGGATCATCTATGAAAGGTATCATCCTTGCCGGTGGAGCCGGCACCCGCTTACATCCTCTCACGATAGCAGTCAGCAAGCAGCTGATGCCGGTTTATGACAAGCCGATGATCTACTATCCCCTTTCCACCCTGATGCTGACTGGCATCAGGGAAGTGCTGATCATCACCACTCCAGAAGATCAGGCTGGGTTTCAAAAGCTCTTGGGTGATGGCTCTCAATTGGGAATGCGCTTTGAATACAAAGTTCAGAAGGTGCCAAACGGCCTTGCTCAGGCTTTCGTGATCGGAGCCGATTTTGTCGGTCAGGACAATGTCTGCCTGATCCTGGGCGACAACATCTTTTATGGTGCGGATCTCCAATCCAGGCTGAGCAAGTGCGTCAGTCCCAACGGCGCCATTGTTACAGCATATCCTGTGAAAGATCCGGAGCGTTATGGCGTAGTTGAGTTCAATGAAAAACGACAAGCTATCAGTTTGGAAGAGAAACCCACTCAGCCCAAGTCTAATTATGCAGTCCCCGGCTTATACTTCTATGACAACAAAGTGTTGGAGATTGCCGCAAATTTAAAGCCCTCTGCGCGTGGCGAATATGAGATAACCGATGTGAACAGGGCATACCTGGAACAAGGCAAGCTGGAAGTCATTGTATTTGGCCGCGGCACAGCCTGGCTGGACACCGGCACCTTCGAGTCATTGCTTCAGGCATCCCAGTTTGTGGAGATAATCGAAGAGCGCCAGGGCTTCAAGATCAGTTGCATAGAAGAAATTGCCTATAGAAAGGGCTACATTGATAAAACTCAATTACGGCGTCTGGCTGAACCCATTAGAAAAAGTGGATACGGTGAGTACCTGCTCCGTCTATTGGAGGAGGAGTTATAGCTTCAAGTCCCACCGGTTATCATTTCGAGGCTTGGGGAATAGGTAAAATATGTTTGGGATTAAATGAGGGTCTGGTATGCTGCATGATATTAATGACATGACTATCATATTGTGAAAAGAGACTTTGTTAAGAATATAGGCATTGTTTCTGCAGGCCCCATTATAGCGGTTGTGGCGGCCTTTATCGCCGAACCCTGGATCGCCAGATTGTGGAGTCCTGTTGTTTACGGTGTTGGCTCCTATTATTTTAACATTGTCAGTCTGTTGTCCGGATTGTTGTTCTTTCGTTATAACTATGCTATTGTGCAGGCTAAAGATTCTCGCGAGAGCCACAATCTGCTGGTACTGTGCATATTAATACTATTGCTGGTGGCTATGGTGTCATTTCCATTTTATGGGATGATTACCAAAAACCTGGAAACAGACTTTCCTTTCCACGAATACAAGTATATATTGTGTTTCAGCATAATTGTAGATGCCTTATCAACACTATTGAAGTACTGGCATTCTGGAAAGAAGCAGTTTATTGTTTTAACTCAGTCCTCAGTTTCGGCGTCGCTATTCTATATAGCCATGAAGCTGGTCTTTGCCTACTTTGGCAGGGCGGACGAAAAGAGCATTGTATTAATACGATCACTTAGCTATATAGTGGCGTTTTTAATCCTGTTGTGGCCTTACGCTAAACATGATTTAAAACATACGCTTGAATCTGTCAGCTTCAAAGGGATTGTCCGTGCGGCAAGAGATTATTCTCAGTATCCTCGCTATGAATACTTAGGATTCCTGGTGAATACGCTATCGGTCAGTTTACCGGTGATTCTGATCACCAGGTATTGGGGACCGGAGAGTAATGGCCACTACGTAAAAGCTTATAATCTGATCTATGTGTTCATTATTTTCCTTGGAGATGCTGTTAACCGGGTCTTACACAAAGAAACAGCAGATATGGTAAACCGTGGTGAGTCAATAGGTTCTTTTCTTAATCAGACAACTGAGTATTTATCGAGGCTGGCCTTATTACCTTCGGTAGCGATTATATTATTTGGACCTGAGCTATTCTCCGTTTTTTTGGGAGCAAATTGGGTTGTATCCGGTGAAATAGCGCGTTATATTGCTATCTGGGCTTTGTCCGGGATTGTTTGTACGTCGATTGTGCCTGTATATGCAGTCTTAAACAAGCAGAAGCAATATACGGTCTTTACTATAGTATTGATGTTCTTGCGTGCGTTGGTGTTGATTGTATTTGGGCTACTCGAATTCAGTATAACGTTTACCATCGCAATATTCTCCCTGGTTAATTTTGCAGTTCTTTTCTTCCAATCTCACTACATACTAAGGAAAGCGGGAGTCAATATGCAAGATCTGGGAAAATCAATACTATCCCGTTTGATCCAACTTATCCCGTATATCTTGGCAGCTATTGCGGTCAAAACATTACTTGATCTTTCCAAAATATATACATTGGTGATTGGGACTCTTCTTGCAGCACCTTATGTGTATGTGTTTTATATCCACAAGTCCCCAATACTGAGCATGATGAGGCGCACCCGCTCCAGTTAGTTTGCGGGTTGTTAAACAAATCACTTTTTAATACCCAAGGGAGGAGTAATGAATCCAAGTCCCATCGGCCATTTTTTCGAGGATTTCAAAGCTGGCGATATCATCAGACATTCTGCCAGTAAAACGATCTTTGAAAGCGACAACAACCTGTTCAGCCTGCTGACCATGAACCACCATCCCCTGCATACGAACAGGGACTTTGCCGAAAAGAGCCAGCATGGCCAGATTCTGGTTGTAGGCACCCTGGTCTTCAGCATTGTGGTGGGGATGACGGTACCTGATATCAGCGGCAAAGCGATTGCCAACCTGGAATACGAAAAGGTGGAGCACCTTGGCCCGGTGTTTATCAATGACACGATCTATGCCCAAACAGAGATCCTGGAAGCCAGGCCTTCAGCCTCAAAACCTGACCGAGGCATCATCTATGTGGAGACCACTGCTTTCAACCAGGACGGCAAACCGGTTCTGAGGTTCCGCCGTCACGTCCTGATCGCCAAAAAAGGAGCTTGAGATGACAGATATCATCATGCGCAGCCTGATGTTCGTGCCCGGGCACAATGAAAAGTTGCTCACCAGCGCCGCCAAATCGGACGCCGATGTCCTGCTTTTGGATCTGGAAGACTCGGTGCAGCCAGAATCCAACAAGCCTTTGGCCAGAAAGAAAATCGCAGAATGGGTTAGTTCGGGGCGCTTGTCAAACTACTATGTTTTTCCCAGGGTGAACGACCGCGAAAGTGGGCACCTGCTTCAAGATGTGCAAGCCCTGACGATTGAGGGCATACACGGATTCATGTATCCCAAATCCCGAACTGGAGAGGACGTTTATTTCTTCGATAAACTGCTTGAAACCATTGAATACGAGAAGAAAATCCCCGTTGGCACCTACAAGATCATTCCCCTCATCGAGACGGCGGGGGCGGTGCTAAACGCCCAGGACATTTGTCGTGCCTCAAAGCGAGTAGTGGCAATCGCCTTTGGCTGTGAGGATTTTGTCAGTGATCTGGAAGGGATTCATGACCACGAGGGACAGAGCATTTTCACGCCCCGTGCTCTGATCGCTCTGGCTGCCAGGGCCAATAAAGTGATTCCCATCGATACAGTACACATCAACGTGCACGATCTGGAAGACCTGGAACAAAACCTCATCCTGGCCAAGAATCTGGGCTTTGAGGGCATGCTGGTGCTGCATCCCAAGGAACTGCCTCTGGTGCATCAGTATTTCTCTCCCACACAGCAGGAATACGATGACGCGGTGGAAATGCTGCGCCTCTTTGATGAATCCCAGGCAGAGGGGAAAGGTGTTGCTGTCAAGGATGGCAAGTTCATTGGCCCACCTATGGTAATCGCTGCAAAAAAAGTAATCCAAAAGTATAAAGCAATTCATAGGTAACCTCATGCTTCTAGAACTGTTCAGCTACTATTGTTCCCTGCGGTATTGGGGGGCAGCATCAATTGATAGGCTGCGCCCAATGCAACTGCATAAATTTAGAGATGTGTTTGAATATGCCAGGGCGCATTCCAAGTTCTACAGGAACTTGTATAAAGAACATGGGATACTGAACTTGAAGATCAATTCCTGGGATGACGTTCAAAAGGTGCCAATCATCAATAAAACAATGATCCGCAACCATGACATTCGTGACATAATGACATGTGAAATAGACAGTAATATCAATATTCACAGTACCAGCGGGTCAACCGGTGAACCTCTGAAAATTGCATATAGCAAGTTTGAGGATTACGCATCTCATGTTAGGTTAACCACCGCTATGATGAAATATGGCTACAACCCATTCAAAAAGCTGGTACTTCTTTCCCGCTACGAACCTGGACATGAGTTTGAAGTGGAGAGTGATCTGAAAAAACTAAACTTAATCCAACGTTTGTTTCCCGTGTTCAGAAGGGAAGTAATCTCGATTTTTGATCCTGTCACAACCATCATCGAAAAGCTTAAAAAATACAATCCCTATGTACTTTGGTCGACTCCTTCGGTCATACATCTTTTAGCAATGGAACTTGAACGACAGAAACAGAGACTGGAGATTCCCCTGATTGTGACTATGGCGGAAACTATATCGGATGATCAGCTAGCCTTGTTCAGAAATCGTATTTGCCTGAACATCCTTGATGTCTATGGTTGCATGGAATCGCCTTCCATGGGCTTTAGTTACAATTCGGTCGGATACAAGAACATAGTAAGCGATTCCACCCTCGCAGAAGTAATCAATCCAAGGGATATGAACGGTTTCAGGGTCGGTGATGTCATAATTACCAACCTTATTAATAAAACAATGCCATTTATCCGTTATGACTTGGGTGATTTTGTGGAAGTTTTGGATGACAGACAGTTTCCTAATAAAAAGATTGGCCGAATTCATGGCAGATTTGACGATATAATAACTTTGGATAATGGAGAAACTTTATCGTTTCATCAAACTTATCAGTTGTTTCATGACTTTCATGAGTGCAAGCAGTACAAGTTTCTACAAAGAAAAAACGGTGATGTGATACTTCAACTGATTGTAGAACCTGGAGTTAACAAAGACACTGTTGCCGTAGCGGTTATGGACAGATGGCATGCAAAGTTCCCAGGAGCTCGTCTTGAAATTGAATGGGTCGATAGTTTTAAGATCGATGCCAGGACAGGGAAATTCAAGGTCTTGGAGCGTGAGCGAACATGATTTTTATCGGCAACCCCCATCTTGTTGATCATGGCAATGTTATCCACTTGGAATCCCAAGTCGTGGACGAAAAAGCTGGTATCAAGGGTAACTGCTATTTTTCTGCGGATCAGGAGTATGGCGACTTTCTATGTACCGAAACTGCTGACGCTTTTGTTCTGGGATTGCTACTTCCCGCCCTGCAAAGCAATCAGGACATCGTTGTGGATGGGCAGCTTTCCGAAAGGTTGTACTATAATTTGAGCAATTTTGTGATTAATGTCTTGGCGAAAGCTTTTGGCTATCAAGAGATTAAAATAAAACCATCACAACTTACAGTGTTGCAACACAATCCCCAGGCAGTTGGCACTGGGTGCTCCCTCGGAGTCGATTCTTTCTCTACTATTCTCAAACACACAGCAGAGGATTGTCCTCCTTCCTTTAAACTGACGCACCTTGCTTACTTCAACGTGGGTGCGCATGGCGAAAAGAACTCAGCAGATTCCAGAGAGGCATATTTTAGAGATTTGGGAAAAGTTCGGGAATTTGCAAAGGTGATTGACCTGCCAGTGGTTGCCATGGAATCCAATCTACCGTTTTTCTACACCAATTACAGTTATAATTTCAATCAAACCCATGTTCTTCGGAACATGAGCATGGTGTTGGCCATGCAGAAGCTTTTCAAGAGATACATCTACAGTTCTGGCTATCCGGCAACTGAGATCCATCTCTCCGGGATAGATCCAACCTATATGGAGACCATGCTTCTGCCTGCAATCTCAACGGAGAATACGGAACTGATCACTGGCGATCCAGCCTTGTCCAGAAGCGCCAAAGCAAAAATCATTTGTGACGACAAACTTGTCCAAAAATACCTTTATGTGTGTTGTCGCGACCTCGTGCTGAACAACGAGATGTATTCCGGTCCCTGGGCTAATGTAAAGTCTGGTTCAAAAAGGAATTGTTCGCGGTGCGACAAGTGCCTGAGGACACTGCTTATCTTCGATGCTCTGAATAAAATAGATCTATATACGGATATTTTTGATCCTCCTCCATCATCGACCCTGAGGACCCTTTACATGGCCAAAGTGCTGGGCTTGAAAAAGCGTAGCTATGTTTTTCAGGACCTCTATCAGTTTGCTGTGGCTGAAAAATATCCAATCCGACTCAGCGCGAGGATCTTGTCATTGATCTTTAGATTTAGGTTGAACGAGCTTTTCTACAGAATTGCCGGGGTCTTGAGGAATAAGCCCCGGATCAAGACTAATACATGATGGAAGGTGAAAGATGAAGATCACTTTTGCGGGCGACATTTCGCTCTTCAGGATAGACACAGATGCGTTTTGCTTCAACGATATCTGCAGTCAACTATTCAAATCTTCAGACCTTGTGGTGGGTAATCTGGAATGTCCATTGACTTCGTCGGAAACCAAGGAAGACCAGGCTTTCAACATGTCAGCCCCAGCTTCTTCACTTGCATTGCTGAAACCATTTGGGGTTGTGTCCCTGGCTAATAATCATATCCGGGATTATGGTACGACAGGGCTTAGGGACACTATAGATGCCTTGAATACCCAAGGTATCAAATACTTTGGCGCTGGCAGGACACGTGGGGAAGCATTAAGACCATTAAGGCTGGAATTGAACGGACTCAAACTGGCATTTATCGGAGCAACCCGTTTTGCTAATGCTACCAAAGACAATGGAGGAGGGACTGCATGCGACTGCAGCAAACACATATTCCAACAGATTAAAGATCTGAAACATGAGGGTTTCTTTGTGATATTGTACGTGCATTGGGGTTATGAATACGTGAGAATACCCAGTCCGAGAGACCGCAGATTAGCCCATAAGTTTGTGGACACTGGAGCTGATCTGGTCATCGGTTCGCATCCCCACATTTACCAGGGAATAGAGGATTACAAGGGGAAAAAGATCATCTACAGCTTGGGCAACTTCATCTTTCATTCATCAGTTTTTACGGCTTTGTCACCGATTCCTAACGATCCCAGGCTCCAAGAATCTTTTTTATTTTCCATAGAATTAAATCAGGACCACACATATACTGCTAAAATTAGTGGGTATCACACCGATGACAATGGCGTGGAGTGTTATGATGCAACTACAAACGCGACGTTTGAGGAAGAGGTGCGGTCAGTATCACAAATACTGGAAAAAGACTACCTGAGTTATCTGCGTAAGTATTATATGCAAGCTTACGAGATCAGCAGGCAAAACGACAAGATAAAAAAAGACTTTCAACACATAGATAAGTTGAGTTTTGTAGAGAAAGTGCTTTTGTATAAAAACGCCAATCTGCAGGATGTCTTGAATAAAGCGGCGGGATTGGCAATTGGTTGGTCAAGAAAAATAAGAAAGGTGGATTGATTTATGGGCAACAAACTCTTTCATGAAAATCCACTGTTCACTCTCAAATGGATGTCCAGGTACGCGGCTTACACCAGAAGCGCCAGATGGTCAAAGTCGAAGTTGCACGCTTTTCAAGACAACAAACTCAGGAAGATTATCCAATATGCGGGAAAACACGTACCATACTACCGGGAGCTGTTTGCCCAGATCGGGCTGGATACCAAATCGTTTCGAGGCCGAGATGACCTGCACAAGATACCTCTGCTGGATAAAGAGACTTTAAGAACCCGCCCCGAAGAGTTTATTTCTGACGAAGCTGGTAAGCTAAACTGTCGAACTGAAAAAACCAGCGGGTCCACCGGTACACCACTTGAGATATTGTTAGATGAAGAAAGCCGGATCAATAAAATGGCCGCATCCTGGCGCGCGCATGTTTGGGCGGGTGATAGCTTTTTTGTGAACAAGTTCATGATCAAGGGGTTGTCGGGAACATACAAACAAGACTATGGTGTCGTGAGGGACAGTTTTTTCAGAAAATGTGTGTTTCTTAATTCAAGCCGCATGACCAAAGAGACATGCCTTGCGGCAGCCGAGCTATTGCGAAGGTACCAACCTGTCTTTTATGAGGGTTATTCTCGCTCATTTATTGATTTCTTGCAGTTTATCAAAGATAAAAAGCACTCGATCATCTCACCGAGGGGAATTTTTTGTTATGGGGAAACCTTGTCTCAGCAAACCCGTAGTTTTGTCGAAAATGGTTTTACAGCCAAGGTATATGATTTTTACGCGAACGCGGAAAATTCAGCCATGATCTGTCAATTGCCAAGCGGTAGAAAACTCTTTACTGAAGACTACTTCTATCCCGAAGTGCTTGATGGCAAAGGGCATCCAAGTGAGACGAACTATGGTGAGCTGGTCAGCACTAGCTTTTACAACTACGCCATGCCCCTGATACGTTATAGGACAAGGGACAATGTGCGGTTGGCTGATAAACAGGATTGTTCCTTTAGGGAGGTTCTTGAGATCGAAGGCAGGATGGATGATTATTTATTATTGCCAAATGGAAGAAAGATATACTTTGCCGATGGTGCATTAGGCTATGCGAAAGGTATAATAGCAGCACAATATATTCAGCATGATATAGACGAGATAACGATTAATCTAGTTGTCGACAGCCATTTTTTACCCGAGTATTATAATGATATTGAGTCTAATCTGAGAAGGATAAAAAACATCAGCGAGGATGTTGACATAAAGTTTGCAATTGTGGATAAACTAGAGAAAAGCAAGTCTGGAAAAGCGCCGCTTATTATATCAAAACTAAAAAAATGAGGCTCTCTTAAAGCTATATTGGTAGAATGCTGATAATAGATAATTACTGTGTTCTCGAAAATGTATTGCCATGTTTGCCTTAATCAGTATATAATGCTTACTATCCCGTTTTTATTTCATGCCTCTCTCCTTTGCTGTTACTGGCTTTATCGCCATCATCCTTAGGTCATCCTTATAAATTATAAGGATGACCTAAGGAAAATATAGACTTAACCGCCGCTTGCGAATGAGGGTGGATAAGCGCTTATGCGAGGTTTGGCGATCATCATAGTTGGGTTATCCACTCGGTTTGAAAGGAACCGAAAAGGATTATGATCGGATTGAGTTTATTGTTATTAGAATGTTATACTTGTACTTATTAGTTTCAATGATTTAATAAAACAGGAGATTCTTATGGAGACAATTGGTTTTGTTTCATCGCAGATGCCAGAAGAAAGTAGAATAGCAATAGTTCCAAAAGACCTTAAAAAAATAAAACATCCCGAGATGATTTACATACAAGAGCAATATGGCAAGCACTTGGGTATTACAGACAGACAATACAGGGAAGTAGGGGTAAATGTGGTTACTAGGCATCAAGCACTTGAACAATCTGTACTTTGTTTACCCAAACCTTGGAGTAATGACGTCGATCTTTTTAAAGATGGACAGACGATAATGGGATGGTTGTATCTATCTGAAAAGAAAATGATAGCAAGAGCCGTGATCGAAAAAAATATGACAGCTATATCTTGGGAGAATATGTATGGACCGGATAAATCATACGTTTTTGTCAAAAACAGATGGTATGCAGGTTATATTGCAACTTCCCAAGCACTTCCATTTGCCTATGCTTCTCCCAAAAGACTTAAAATAGGGGTTCTTGGTAGAGGTAGAGTAGCTGAAGGTGTTTTTGCCAGATTGAAGGAAGAAAATGCCAAGTATGAGACATTTGGTAGAGACAGGTTTTTGGAGTTTAAAAAAAGACTAAATGAGTTTGATGTTGTAATCAATTGCTGGTACTTTGATCCGGCAGTTGGTAATTATTTAACCCTTAGCGACCTTCAGGAAATGAAAACTGGGGCACTTTTTATTGATGTTGCTTGCGAAGGTGTCGAAGGAAGCATACCGCATCCGTCAATATCACCATTCTATAAACTTGGAAGATTTAACCCGATCATTGTATATAACAATAACCATGCTCCTACAATGTGGCCTCTGGAGGTTTCAGAATCAATAAGCGAAGCCTTGGCACCTTATCTTGATCTTATTGTGACACAGGAGAGTGACCCAATTATTGAAGCAGCTATATCAGTTAAAAAGGGGCAAATCATTGACACCAGGATACATGATTTATTAGCCTGATGTTTATAGTCATGGTTTAATAAAATTAGGAAGCTCCCATAATTTTTATGTTGAATTTAGTATGAAGGCAACCAATATAGTTTGAAGGATTTTAACTATGAAAATTAAACCAATAGCAGTATTGATTCCAGTCATCATCTTGTTGGCTGCAGTATGGTTTCTTTTAAGCTATGAAATACATATGGCTAGAATACCTTGGGCTATTGGAGTTTATGATATTGATGAAAGATTTAATACTAGTGAATCTGTTAATAACCCCATTCTAACCAAATCCAGTGTTACGCAGAAGCCTACATATTTTGTAGCTGATCCTTTTATTTTCAAGCACAATGGAAAATACCTGATGTTTTATGAAGCAGGATTGATTGACAGGAAAGACAGAAGAGGGGCTATAGCTTTGGCAGTTTCTGATGATGGCGTATCCTATAAGCATCATAGCATAGTATTGGAAGATGAAGTGTCAATTTCATTCCCTATCGTATATGAGGTAGGTGAAGATAAGTATATGACAATTGAGGGCGTAAAGGCCAATAACATAAGATTGTTTAAGGCACTTGACTTTCCTTATTCCTGGACCTGTGTAGATACTCTGCTTACTGGTCCATGGTCAGATCCATCAATTTATAAATCAGGAGACACATATTTCTTGTTTGTATCAACTCCATATGTTTACGAAGATGCACATATCTTTTCTTCCAATAGCTTTTTCGGTCCGTATGTTGAACATCCAATGAACCCAGTTGTTAGCAAAAACAAAAGAATTGCACGCAATGCTGGTAACATATTCGAAATGAATAATAAGCTATACAGGCCAGTTCAAGATTGTTCGAATATGTACGGGGAGAAAGTAAGAATGATGGAAATTCTTGAGTTATCTGAAACTACCTATAGAGAAAGAGAGATTGAGAATTCTCCATTGTCTTTTAAACAGGATGGATGGAACAGAACAAAAATGCATACTTTCAATATTTTCCAAATTAATGATAAGATGATGGTTGCCACTGATGGAGCCCCGCATAATGGTAAACTACAGTTACGTATAGTAAAGAGAAGATAGATTAAAGATGTGTACTTGTTCAATGCCAGATTTGGCATTGTTTGAATCCGGTGTATGAATAGGTAGCAATGCGATTAGACCTGTTTATACGCATGTTGTTATATAGATCATTTGTATACTCATAAGGTTCAGACAATCTGTATGAACGGATTTTAGTTATGGGATTCGCATGCACATTCCCTGCTCAAGCAAAAGGCAGATGATGAGGAAATCAAACAACATGGATTTGAGTATTGACTGACAACAGGCGTTTCCTAAAAAACATCGGACTGGTTGCTTTGGGGCCGATAATTGGTTCTTTGGTTGGTTTTCTGGCCGAACCTTGGGTTTCCCGTTTATGGAGCCCGGACCTCTATGGGATTGGGGCTTATTTCTACTCAATCCTTCAATTCTTGACTCCAGCTTTGTTTCTTCGTTACAATTTTGCCATTGTCCAGGCTGTTGACCACAGGGAGGCAGCTAATCTGCTGGCCTTGTCAGCAATCATATTTGCTGGTTTCTTCACGCTGATAACTTTAGGATATCCTCTGCTTGGAAGATTGTTAGGCGGTAGTTTTCCTTTTGACAAATACAAAGCCTTTTTTCTTAGCGCGTTAGTGGCGGGTTCACTGGCAGCGTTGCTCAGGTTTTGGGCTTCATATCATAAACGTTTTGGCTTGCAGAGTGCCGCCACAATTATGACTCAAGTAACCCCGGTACTAATGCTCTTGCTCTTGGGATTCAGCGGCAATGTTGGAGAATGGCAAATGATATTAATCAGGAGCATTGCATATTATTGTTACCCATTGCTTTTGGTGTTATCATTCATTTCCCGCGACATGCTACAGGTATTCAGGGATGTGAGTTGGACCGGGATCAGGTCTGTAGCCCTGAAGTATCGGGACTATCCAAGGCATGAATACCTGGGATATATAGCTGGACTGCTGTCCTTCAATCTGCCAGTGATTCTGGTCGCCAGGTATTGGGGCACTGAAGTTTCCGGCTTGTATGCCAAAGCCTTCACAATCCTGTATATGTTTGTGTTGTTGTTGGGCGACTCTGTCAACCGGGTGTTGCATAAGGAAGCAGCTGATATTGTTAATAGCGGCAAAGACCTGGCTCCGTTTATCAACAATGTCTTTCGAGCTTTAGTATATCTTTCTCTGCTGCCCTTCATGCTGGTGATACTTGTTGGGCCGGAGCTGTTTAGTGTCTTTCTAGGTGAGCGGTGGATGGTTTCCGGTCAGTTTGCCCAAGCCATGGCCCTGTGGAGTTTTGCCAATTTGATCAATGCCAGCCTGATGCCATTGTACGGAGTTCTAAATAAGCAGCTCCAGTACACCAGGTTCACTTTGGCAACCCTGCTAATAAGGGCTTTGATCCTCATCTTAATGGGGATGGCAGGAGCTAACGTGATATTGTCCCTTGCTGTGTTTGCTCTGGCCAATATGGTGGTGCTTATGTGGCAAGCGATATATATCGTTGGACTAGCGGGAGTGGACATCAAGGGAATCCTGTGTTTTGTCCTAACCAGGGTTTTGGAACTGCTGCCTTTGGCAGTCGTATTTATGGTTGTACGTCAATTGTTCAACCTTGGCACTTTAGAGTTGATTGGCCTTGCCGCTTTGCTTTCCTTACCCTATGTTTATCTGTATTATATCCGAAACATCAAACAATTCCGCAACTTACTCGTAGCGTGATTGGTTTGAGTGGAAACTGTGATTAAGGGGCTTGTGACCTATATAGCAACTTGCCTAATGCGGACAATTTCTCCCACCGATAATTGTTGCCTATGAAGCATATGGAACTATTAATCTCAATCCTGATTCCTGTCTTCAACGATCAGGAAGTGTTGCCGGAGCTGTTTCAACGGTTAAAAGCTCTGCTGAACCAATATTACCCCAACCACGAGATCATGTTTGTTGACGACGGCAGCGCGGATAATTCCTGGCAGATCATCGAAGGCCTGCATCAACATGATAGCCAGGCCAAGGGCTTGAAGTTGATACACAACTTTGGCCAGCAGAACGCTATTGCCGCTGGTTTGGAACATGTAAGCGGCGATATTGTGGTGATCATGGACTCCGACCTGCAGGACAGGCCGGAGGATATTCCCAAGCTTATAGACGCGCTGTTGGCAAACGACGCCTCCATGGCGATTGCCAAGTGGAAAAGCAGGCAGGACGGATTCCTGAAACAATTTGTATCCAGGCTCTTCTTTGCTGTTAGCAAAAAGATCACCAATATCAGACATGAGCCGAATCTGGGTGTGTTCCGTGCCATCCGCCGCGAGGTGGTCGAAGAGCTGAAAAAGTATCCTGAAAAAACCGCCACGACCCTGAGCCTACTCTATTGGATCGGGGTGGATTATGTTGTGGTGCCACTTGAGCGTGATTCCCGCTTTGCCGGAAAGAGCGGCTACAATTTGAAAAAGATGCTCAAGCTGACTGCGGACCGGATCTTTTCCTTTTCCATGTTTCCAATCCGGGCGGCCATCTTGGCCGGGAGCCTGATCTCAGCACTGAGTTTTTTGACCGGGATCATATTGATCATCAGAAGGATGATGGGTTTGGTGGCGCCGGGCTGGACTTCGATGATAGTGCTGACGCTCTTTCTCTTCGGGTTGAACTTCCTGTTTCTGGGAGTGGTCGGCGAATATTTGGGCCGCATTTTCCAAGAGACGAAACAGCGGCCAAAGTACATAATCAAAAAATCCATAGGTGAAATATGCAAAAAGTGATCATTCTGGGTGGCATTGGCAATGGCACTGTAATCGCGGAAGCAATCGCGGATGCCAACAAGCGGGGGTACGGTAAGCTTGAGATGGCCGGATACCTGAATGACAGGGAGGAGCGGGGATCTTATATCGAATCCTATCCTGTGTTGGGATGCCTTTCAGAAGCGTCCAGGTTTGCAGCGGAAGGCTACAAGTTCATCAACACGATCTACCGTATCGATGGACAGGCTGAACGCCTGGACCTGTTTGAAAGCTTGGGCCTCAGCGATGACGATCTGGCCACGTTCATCCATCCCACGGCGTATTATGCTCCCAATGCGGTGTTTGAACCGGGGGCTGTGTTGATGCCCTATGTGATGATCTCAGCCGGGGCTAGAATCGGCCGCGGTTCGTTGATCATGGTGGGAGCCAGTATCGGTCACAACACCGAATTAGGGCCCTACAATCATGTGGCAGCTCAAGCCGTGGTTGGAGCCTATATCAAGACCGGCACCGGGGTGCATATTGGCCTGAATGCGACTTTAAGGGAAAACCTGACCATCGGAGATCATGCCACCGTCGGCATGGGTGCAGTGCTGACCAAAAACGTGGGCGAAAAAGAAATATGGGCTGGTAATCCGGCCAAGTTTTTGAGGATAGCGCAATGACGTTTGTCGATGAGTTAGATTTCACAAATGAATTGAAAGACTTGTTTGAAATACAAGGGGCAGCTATTAAGCGCGCTTTAGAGACACGCAGGATCCAGACTCATTTGCTCAATGATGAAAATGAAGTCAGGGACTATATCAGGAGTTTTATAGCACAGCGTTCCCAAATCAGGAATATCGCTTTCAGTGATGGCGTCACCCTGTATCAGCTTGATCTTTTCAACTGGATCAAAGAGGAGTTTGGCTCTGCTGGTTTCACCATCAATCAACCTCTGGAGCGGTCGGCCACGGGTCAGTATGCGATCTACGGAGACCAGCCTCCTGGCCGGATGGAAATACCTTACGAACAGTGGAAGGTTTTATATGACAAATGGTATGACAACCTGCGGGCTTCATTAATGAGCGACCTGCTGATAATCAGTGCAAACGCCGTGACTATGGAGGGTGAGATCATTTCGGTGGACGGTTTTGGCAACAGGGTATCCGGTATGATATTTGGACCCCGGCATGTGCTGTGTATTGTGGGCAGGAACAAGATTGTCAGGGACAAGACCAGCGCTTTGGACAGGATTCATAACCATGTGGTGCCGCTAACTTATCTGAGGCATAACCTGAAACACTGGTGCAAGTTCCAGGAAGTTCCGTGCCTGAAGACGGGTAAATGCGTTACTTGCAGCCATCCGGAAAGCGCTTGCCTGAACACAGTAGTAGTACGAGGGCAGGTGAAACAGCACCAGGACAGGCTGCATCTGTTGTTGGTCAATAAAGATCTGGGATTTTGATAGAGGGGTTTCAATTAGTTTTATGCGGGAAAAAATAGCCATCATCGGAGCCAGTTACCTGCAAAAACCCTTGGTTCTGAAAGCCAGGGAGATGGGTTTTGAAACCCATGTCTTTGCCTGGGAGGATGGCGCTGTCTGTAAAGACTTGGCCGATACTTTTTATCCCATTTCGATCACTGAGGTGGATGAGATTTACGAAATCTGCCAAAGGATCCAACCCAAGGGCATTGCATCCATTGGATCCGATCTGGCCACAGTGGCTGTCAACCGGGTGGCGGAAAAACTGGGCTTGATCGGCAATTCCATTAAGTGCACGGAAGTTAGCACCAACAAATATCTGATGCGGGAGCGGCTGAAGACTGGCGGTGTTCCTTGTCCCGGTTACTGGCTGGCAGGCAAAAATGGTTCAGATTTGGAAGTTAACCCCAAAGATTTCCCCCTGATCGTTAAGCCCGTGGACCGCTCTGGAAGCCGGGGTGTCAGCTTGGTCAAAGACAGGTCTGAACTTGTTGACGCCGTTCAAGCGGCCAGGGAGCAATCATTTTCCGCGCAGGTGATAATCGAACAGTTCATTGAAGGCAGGGAGCTTAGCGTGGAGGCTATCTCCTGGCAGGGCAGGCATTACATTTTACAGTTCACGGACAAGGAAACCACCGGCGCGCCGCACTTCGTTGAAACAGCCCATCATCAACCCGCGGAACTCAGCTTCAGCCAAAAAGAAAGTCTGGCCAGGCTGACCAGGGAAAGCCTGGATTGCCTCGGAATTCAAAACGGGGCATCGCATTCGGAGTTTAAGATCACGGAAAGCGGGGAGATCTATCTTATCGAGGTAGGGGCCAGGATGGGTGGTGATTGCATCGGTTCAGACCTGGTAAGGCTTTCCACGGGATACGATTTTGTGAGGGGGGTGATCGAAGTGGCTGTTGGCGGTTTTGAGGAGCCTGTGCTTTCCCAACCCGCCCATGCCGGTATCCATTACGTTTTTCCCCAGCCGGGGATTCTGCGGGAAGTGCTGTTTGTTTCCAGCCCCCAAGTTGTGTGTCACGAGGTTTTTGTGGAAAGTGGGGACACAGTAGCCCCGATTTTAGACAGTTCCCAGCGCCCTGCTTACTACATCTACCAGGGCAAGCAACGGCTGCCCTATGATCCAAGTGTGCTTAGGCTGATTACAAAGGAATAAAATGAGAATCCCGTTCAACAGACCTTTTCGCGCTCCCAATGAGAATGAGTATGTCCTGGAAGCGCTGCAGTCCGGCAGGCTGTCCGGTAACAACCAGTTTGCCAAAAGGGTTCAACAACATATGCGAGACCGGCATAAGCTGGAGAACGTCTTTCTGGTGCCCTCCGGAACTTCAGCTTTGGAAATGGGCGCCTGGTTGGCTGGTCTGGGACCCGGTGACGAGGTGATACTGCCTTCCTACACGTTCAGCTCCACAGCCAATGCGGTGGTGATGACCGGAGCCAAACCAGTGTTTTGCGAGATTGACCCTATAACCATGAATGCCGATGTTGGCCACATGGAGTCGTTGATAACGGAAAGGACCAAAATGCTGCTGCCAATCGATTATGCCGGAATTCCCTGCGCTATAGACAGAATCGGGGAATTGGCCAGGAAACATGGTTTGCTGGTGATGGTTGACGCAGCACAATCGTACGGAACTTATCATGAAGGCAAGGCCTGTGGTAGTTTTGGCGACTTGGCCACCTTCAGTTTTCACGAGACCAAAAACATCAGTTGCGGCGAAGGCGGGGCTTTGGTGGTCAATCGCCCGGACTGGGTGGAAAGGGCTAATTTCCTGCAGGAAAAAGGTACAGACCGCAGTCTGGTTCTGTTTGGGCAAAAGTCAAAATACCATTGGGTGGATATCGGTTCCAGCTACCTGCTTTCGGATATTCTGGCAGCGGTACTGTTGGCCCAGTTGGAGGAAGAGAACACCATCCTGGAGCTGCGGGGCAGGGTAACATCTGCTTACACAGACTTGTTGAAGCCCTTTGCTGAGGCGGGTGCGATCAGCATTGCTCCCTATGATTTGTACCAAAACCTGAACAGCCATGCTTTCTGGGTAGTATTTGACAAGGAAGAGAATAAAGAGAGTTTCCTTCTCGGGATGAAAGGAAAAGATGCGTACGCATATATTGGATACATTCCCCTGCATTCAGCGCCGATGGGAATAAAACTGGGTAACAGAGCTGGCGACCTGCCCACAACCGAAGACCTGGCAGCGAGGATCGTGAGGCTGCCCCTGTATGCTGACCTTGCCAGGGAAGGCCTGCCGCAGTTACTGGATACTATGCAGAACGTGCTGAGGAGTATTTACGGATGAGCAAGGCGCGGGTCACAGAGCTTAGGGAACGCTTGATTTCCGCCGTGGGAGATTTTTCCAGGAGCGTGGAGTTTGATTTTTTCTTTTCAGCTCTGGTAGATTACAACCCGTTCAACTCGACCGATGATGTTTTGGAATGGTTGCAGGATCTTAACCGCATACAGTATTTCGAGGTGGAGGAGATAGGCTTTTCCCATCTCCAGCAATGGCATTTTGATAATTTGAGTGGCGACCTGCGGCACAACAAGGGTAAGTTTTTCAGCATCAGGGGCTTTCAGGTGTTTGACAATCTGACGGGCGACATTTTCTGGGATCAACCCATTATTGACCAACCTGAAATTGGCATCCTGGGTATTCTGGGCAAGAAAATTGATGGGGTTTTATACTTTTTGATGCAAGCCAAGGCGGAACCGGGAAATATAAATACCTACCAACTCTCACCCACTGTCCAGGCTACGCGGAGCAACTACACCCTGGCCCATGGAGGAAAAAAGACTATCTATCTGGAGTACTTTAACGGTCAGGCTCCGGTCAAAGTGCTATATTACCAATACCAGTCTGAACAAGGTGCGAGGTTTTTTGAAAAACGGAACTGCAATATAGTCGTACTGGATGAATCTGATGCGCCCATCAAGCTGACCCCAAACCATAAATGGCTTACCCTGGGGCAGATTAAGAGCCTGATGGAGCATGACAATACAGTAAATATGGACAGCCGTTCCGTGATATCGCTGATCCGCTATTGGGATTCCAAATACCAAATCGATGTGCCAGCCATTTCCAGGATAATCAGCGACTATTCCGATGTGATCAAGCGCAGTGAGTTTTGGTTGTCCGCGGTTCTTCAGTGTTTCGAGTCGCGTGAGTCGAACAGGCAGCTTTCCGAGATACTAATCGCTCTCAACCGGAAACGCTATTGTTGCAAATTGGGGCGCAAAGCTTTCCCCTTGAGGGAGCTACGTGACTGGAGCATTGGCGACAGACTTATTCAGCACAATCAAAACAAGTTTTTCCAGGTTCTGGCTGTGAGGATCAATGCCAACAACAGGGAAGTGGAAAGCTGGGATCAACCGATAATGCGGCAACGGCACCATGCGCAGATAGGGCTTATCTGCTCACTCCAAAAGGGAGTGTATATGTTTCTTGTGCAAATGAAGACGGAGCCAGGGCTTTACGATATGGTCGAACTATCTCCCACCGTGCAGTGCATTGCGGAAAACTATGAAACCGGCAAACAGCCCCGCTATCTGGATGAATTTCATGATAAAGAACTTATCTGCCAGGCCAGGCAATCTGAAGAAGGGGGAAGGTTCTACCGGGAATGCAACCTGAACATGATCAGAGAGGCAAGCGGTTTCGAAAACACAGATCCGGAAAACTATCTCTGGATAAGCTTGGCCAACATGAAGGAAATGGTGCAAACCCAGCGGATGCTCAACGTTGAATTGCGCAGCCTGCTGGCGTATTTTTAAGTGGAGAATGAGATGGATAGAATAGGTTTTGGCATTATTGGGTGTGGGTATCAGACTCTTAGAAACATGGGGCCAGCTCTGGTAAAATGCGATAAAACGAAGCTGGTGGGGTGCTATGACACCAACCCGGAGAGAGCCAAAGCAGCTTCCGTGAAGTTTGGAGGAACGCCATATGAGAGTTTGGAAAATCTTCTGGCGGACAGCAGGATTAAGGCAGTATATATTGCCACCCCAATAGCGACCCATGCTGAGATATGCCTTGCCGCAGCGGCAGCGGGGAAACATATTCTTTGTGAAAAAACTCTGGCTATGAACCCACAGCAGACCAAAACTGTTATCGAGGCTTGCAGAAGCAGGGGCCTTGTTTTGGAAGAAGGCTTCATGTACAAGCACCACACACAGCACAAGTTTGTGCGCGACATTATAGACTCGGGAGAACTGGGCGAAGCGTTGCTTTTCCAAGCCTGGTTTGGTTTCCCGCCTTTCCCTGAACAAGATTTTCGGATGCGTAAAGATATGGGGGGAGGGGTGATACTGGATGCCGGGGCATATACAGTGCACGCGGCCAGAACATTCTTTTCCCGGGAACCGATCAGGATTTTCAGCAGTGTTTCTTACAACAAGCAAGGTTTGGACATGCATGGATCCGTTTTAATGGAATTTGGTGGACGCCAAACTGCTCAACTGAACTTTGGGATGGACAATGCATACAAAAACAGCTATTCCATCTGGTGCAGCAAAGGAGAGATCTGGCTCAAGCGCGCTTTTTCGATACCATCCTTTGAAATCCCTGTCTGTTACATCAAAACCCAGGGTTTGATCCGCGAATACCAATTGGCTCCTTGCGATCATTTTGAAATGGAGTTGCAGTCTTTTTGCCGTTCTATAGAAAGCGGTGTTTATGATTACGAGGACATTTCTAATCAAGCGGCTGCATTGTATGAAGTTAGGCAACAATCAGGCTGTTGCCCTGAGGGGGAGGCATGAAGCGCGGGTTTGAGTTGAAAAGTTGGATGTTATGGGCTGTTTGCCTGACGGCAATATTGGGTTCATTTTCATCTTACTTCATTTGGGGGGAATCCTCCTTTCTATCAATTGGTGACGGCTTGGATAGCAATCATGTACAGTGCATGATGGCGGCGGAAAACACACAGCGTTTTGGTCATGGGAACCCGCAAACTATAACAGCAAAAGCTTCATACGGCGAATTTGTGGATCTGATCATAGCTATACCTGGACTACAGGAGGTGCTGTACATTATTTTTCAGCCTTATTATGCCGATGTGATAAACCGTGTGATTATCAGCCTCGTTGCATTTTTTGGTATGCTACTTTTATTGAGATATCTGTATCCTCAAACAAACTATCCTGGCAATGACACGAAATTGTTTGGATTCGGCGTTTCCTTGGCTTTTGCCTTGCTGAGGTTTTGGCCCTATGCGGGTATCAGTGTGGCTGGACTGCCCCTGATCTATTGGGCTTACCTGAATGCAGGCAGGAAGCCGTTGTGGTCGGCACTGATAGCTTTGCTGTTTGCCCTGTACTCATCTTTAGCCTTGGTAGGTATTTTTGTCCTTGCTGTTTTGGTAGTGCATGAAGCTGTGTTTTGGTTAAAAAAGCGTGGGGATTGGTACAGGGTGCTTTGGATTTTATTACTGGGGGTATTTTACATATTTGCCAATCTGGGGATGGTGTTGTCTGTACTTGCTCCAGTAACAGCCAGCCATAGATCCGGTTTTAATGTTCGATCTTTTTTCTCCTCCAATAGAGAGACTCTGACGATCTTCCTGAAGATGCTGTTTTTAAATTATGGGCATAATAGCAGTTATCCTTGGATTATCATGCCAGGACTCATTCTTGCCGTCATACTTGGCTTTAAGCACAAGCTTGAGGACAGACACAGAGCGTGTATTTTGCTAGTGGTTTGGGTGGCTTTAGCTATGATCAGCGCTGCATTCGGAAACAGGCATGTGTATGATATCCAGGCTAAGCTTGGTTTTCTTAAAATGATCCAGTTGCAGCGATTCTATTGGTTGCTTCCCTTTGTGCAGTATCTGGCTTTTATGGTTGCACTTCAGATTTTTGTCAGGGCGCGCCTGCGGGTTTTGGCAATGATTTTGCTCGCCATCCAGATCTGTTTACTCGGTTTTTATTTCAATTATAATACCAAGCAATGCGTGAAAGAATACATCCTAAATAAACAGGTCAGCGCCTTAAGTTATGATGAGTTTTATAGTCCAGATTTGTTTAAAGATATTAAGAACTATATTGGCAAACCGCAAACTGAATATCGGGTGGCATCGCTGGGGTTAAATCCGGCCACAGCCATCTATAACGGTTTCTATACTGTGGATGGTTACTTTTCCGGAGGTTACCCTCTCAAACATAAATATATGTTTGCTGAAGTTATAGAAGACGAGCTGGAAAAAGATGACAAACTTGCTCAGTTATTTTATGACTGGGGTAGCACCTGTTACCTGTTCTCAAGCGAAATAGAGGATCACTATGGGTATAACGGCAATGCGGTTCCGATCATAGACAAAACATCCAGCTTATCGATAAGTGATCTCGACATTGACACAGAGCAACTGGAGCACATGAATTGTCAGTATATTTTCTCCGCTTTGCCAATCGACAATCAGGATGAACTGAACCTCAGTTTTATAAAGAGTTTCGAAGAAGAAAAATCTCCTTATCGGATTTACCTTTACAGCATTGAAAACGATGATCGACCGTAGCATAACCAGACTGCAGCATATTTACTTACTGGGAGCAAACTATTCAGAAAGCTACAGGGGAATGACCTCTTGAAAAAGCTCTTGTCCAGGCTCACCGGGTTTCTCGCCTTAAATACCACCAATATTAAGCAGAGAATCTTAAATGCTTCCATGTATTTTTCTGCCTCATTGGTGCAAGTGGTTGTCGGCCTCATTCTATCGCCGATCCTTTCAATGCATTTGGGTCACAGGGACTTCGCCATTGTTGGCTATTTCAATTCTTTCAATGCACTGTTTGGCCCCCTCACAAGCATGGCTCTTTCATCTTATTATGGTAAACATTATTTCGTTGTTGACGCACAACAAAGAGAAAGGCTCAGGAAGACCATTGTCTCCACCCTTTTGGTTCTTGGCTTGGGAGCTACGCTCTTTATCCTTGGTTCGTTTTACATATATACCATTTCCTACGATACGGGTTTTGATTTCTTCCCCTATGCCGTGCTTTGCTACTCCAACTTGGTTTTTAGCAATATCTATGCTTTTTATTTGCTCAATCTGAGGCTGGCCAAAAAAGCATCCGGTTTTCTATGGGTAAATATTGCCCATCATGGCGCTTATCTTTTGGCTATGATATTGCTTTGCGCCGTTCTCAAATTTGGTGCTGCAGGAAGTCTGGCAGCAACGCTCGTGGTATCTGTGTTGTTTGGCACCTATTTCTTCTTCAAGATGACAGACAGGATCTTTATCGACAAAGCATTACTGATTAGTGCGCTCCGTTTTTGCTGGCCGCTTATTGTTGCTGGGTGCATCGACTACTTTACCAACGGCATAGACAGGGCTATGCTGGCTGGCTTGAAAGATGACGTAAACCTGGGTTTGTATAGCATTGCCTTGCGGTTTTCAGGATACATTTATATGTTCTATTATGTAATATCTATTACCCTGGAACCAGATTTCTTCCAGGCGCTTTCTACAAAAAGGCACTCCAGGCTTATAAAGATCACGCTTGGTCTAATCATCTCAAATGTATTGATTGTGCTGGCCTTTATTGTCGCAACCCCCTTGATTCTAAAGATACTCACGGTTGGAAGGTACACAGCGGCGGCTGGTCTGACCCGGATCATGGCCTTGAAAAATATTACTGCCGCGTTCTATTTTATCATCTCCACAATTATAATCATCAAGGGATATACAAAGATTACTCTGTTGAATAAAGCGATTGCAGCCCTGGTTATAACATCTGTTTTCAGATACCTGATCTCAAATTATCAGTTCGTTGGAGCTGCATGGGGTCAGGTGCTTTCTTATGTGGTTTTTACCGCAGTAAGCGCGGCATTTTTACTGTATAAATATTTGACACGCAGTAAAATCAGGTTATAAGAAGAGAGACTTTCCGATGAAGATTGCCTGGATCTGCCATTTTAGCAACTCTGAGATACAGGATATCATCAAGCCATATCGCCGGGTCCATGCTTACGCTCCCTGGATCACCAACACAGCCAGGCTCTTTGAAAACCAGCAACAACATGAACTTAATGTCATATCTCCGCATCGCTTTATAGCGGGTTCCAAGTCATTTGTCCTCAGAGGGGTTCGTTATCACTTTTTTAACCCGGGAATTCCTGGTTGGGGCAGGCAATGGCCTCCCTTTTTCAGATTCGATTTGATCACAAGTTATCGGCACAATTCGAAAATGATTCATAAATTCATCGACTCTATCAATCCTGATGTGATACATTTACAAGGTGCGGAAAACCCATATTACTCGTCATCCATATTCAAGTTGCGCGACCGGTTTCCAATCGTAGTCAATCTGCAAAGAATGGATCCCGAATTTCGGTTTGGCAATACCGCGGAAGCACGCAAACGAAAGACAGTAGAGATGGCTATAGTGAAGGGGTTTAAGAACTTTTCCATCAGAACGGATACTATGCGTAATGATCTGCTCAAAGTAAACCCTACAGCAAAAACCTATTGGGTGCCCTATAATATCCCTCAACCTGTGCCATTCAAGGGACCCAAGGAGTATGATCTTGTTTATTTTGCCAGGGTCAGCAAGCAAAAGGGAATTGAAGACCTCATACAAGCGGCAGCGTTGCTCACGCCAGACTTTCCCAATCTCACTCTTTGTGTTATCGGTGGGGTGAATCAAAACTATAGGGAATACTTGGACGGGCTTGCACTGGCAGGCGGTGTTAAAATCATTTGGAAAGGCTTGCTTCCAGAAATAGAAGATGTTCACAGGGAAGCCTGTAAGGCGCGGATTTCTGTGCTGCCCACGCATCAGGATATCATACCGGGAACAATTGTTGAAAGCATGCAACTGGGCCTGCCTGTTGTTAGCTATAAGGTGGGAAGTATTCCGGAACTGAATGCGGAAACCGAATCGGTTCTTTTGGTAGAAAAAGGTGATATTGTTGGCTTGGCGGATAACATCAGGCGATTACTATCGGATACTGAATACGCGGATCAACTGGCTAAGACCGCTAAGCGTACAATCGATAAGTTTATTAGCGCGCACAACGTCCTGAATAAACACCTAAGCTGTTATGAGGACGTGATTGGTGAGTATCAGACCCAAATAAAAAGTAATGTATGAATATGATGGATAATAAAACAATTTTAGAATTTATTAGGAAGCTATATCCTGACCGTGATTTCGTCCCCCTCCACGAACCCTATTTTGGAGGTAACGAAAAAAAGTATCTGCAAGACTGTATCGACAGCACCTTCGTTTCTTCAGTGGGGAAATATGTTGACCGCTTTGAGGAAATGATCCGCGAATTCACCGGTGCGAAATGTGCGGTGGCGACGGTTAACGGCACCGCGGCGCTGCATATCGCCCTGCTGCTGGCTGGGGTGCAGAGAAATGACCTCGTCATCACTCAACCCCTCACCTTCATCGCCACCTGCAACGCGATCTCCTATTGCGGCGCCGAACCTGTGTTCATCGACATCGACAGGCGCAATCTGGGCCTTTCCGCGGACGCTTTGGAAGCCTGGCTTGCGGCCAATTCTGTCCTTGAGGGGGAAAGCTGCTATCACATTGGCAGCAGGCAAAGACTGGCGGCCTGCGTGCCGATGCACACTTTCGGACATCCCTGCCAGATTGACAGGATAGTTGAGATCTGCGAACGTTACCATATCCCCGTGGTGGAGGACTCAGCCGAGTCCATAGGCAGCTATTACAAAGGCAGGCACACGGGCACTTTTGGTAAGCTGGGCGTACTCAGTTTCAACGGTAATAAAACCATCACTACGGGAGGTGGTGGCATGATCATCACCAATGATGATGAACTGGGTAAGCTGGCCAAGCACATTACTACCACCGCCAAGGTGCCCCATCCCTGGGAGTTCGTGCATGACATGACCGGCTATAATTACCGCCTGCCCAATGTAAATGCCGCCCTTGGCTGCGCCCAAATGGAGCAGCTTCCTGAAACACTGGCCAACAAAAGGGAGACAGCCCGGCTTTATCAGGAATTCTTTGCCAGTCTGGATGGCATCACTTATGTTTCTGAACCCAGAGACTGCGTCTCGAACTACTGGCTGAACGTGATACTATTCAGTAATCTCGAAGCCAGAAACGTTTTTTTACAGCAAAGCAATGCCAGCAAGGTTATGACCAGACCCGCCTGGACTCTGATGAACAAACTTGCCATGTTCAGCAAGGCAATTTCCGGAGATCTGGAAATATCAGAAGATATTGAGTCGCGTTTGGTCAATATACCAAGTAGTTTTAGGCAATGATCGTAAGGAGATAACATGGAAGCCCAGATTGTTCTTCGTGCTTTGACGTTGTCGGATTTGCCGTTGACACTTTCCTGGCACAATCAGGAAGACATCGTTGACCTCTATTCAGGGCATCCTTTTCCGGTGAATCAGGAAATGGAAAAGCTATGGTATGACCGGATTTTAACATCAAATTATCCGGTAACTGTGTTTGGTATAGAAGTTGTAGAGACATTTGCATTGATTGGTATCTCAGTATTGAAAGATATAGATTTGCTCAATCGGAGCGCCGAAACTGCTATCTATATTGGAGATGATAAGTATCGTGGAAGGGGGTACTCAAAACTCGCTCTTGATAAAACTCTTGATTTTGGTTTCAATAAGTTGGGACTCAATCGAATATGGTTGAAAGTCAGGCAGGATAATTCCAAGGCGATAAGACTCTATGAAAGTGCAGGTTTCAGATTGGAAGGAACGCTAAGGGAAGCGTTGTTTAAAAATGGCAGCTTCGTGTCCGTATCTGTCTATTCCATTTTAAATCAAGAATATATACCCATGGTGTGATCATTGGAATTTGGAGTAGCTTCTCTTGATTGTTGCATACACTGGCAAAGACTGTTCGAAGGTCTTCCAGAGAAAGCAAGCTCTGCTTTTTTTTCTCCAATGTACTACCGGAGCTATACTAACGTCGAAAGTGTCGGGATTGAGTGTTTCTGGGCTTATCAGGACGAGAGCAACTTTCTTTTCTATCCTTATCTGATCAAGAGCGTCAATGCCTTGGGCTACGATTTGGACGACCAGTATTTCGATGTGTCCGGAGCCTATGGTTACAACGGGCCTTTGGGCGTGGCGGAAGACCAGAAGTTTCTGAGCGAATATAACTCCAGGCTGGCAGAGCATTTCCAGCAGAACAATGTGGTCACTGAGTTTGTGCGTTACTGCCCCATCACCAACAACCGCAGGTTACACAGCTATACTGACCAACTTGACGTGCTCGACAACGTCTATATAGACCTGTCTGCAGGTGTGGATGGTGTATGGCAGGATTCATTTGAATACCGGGTGAGGAAAACGATCCGCAAGGGCGCGACCTACGACCTGCAGACCCACATCCTTACGGGCGATGAGATCAAGCGGTCTGATCTGGAGAGTTTTTATCAGATCTACACCAGCACCATGCAAAGGAACGACGCGGACAGTTTCTATTTTTTTGATTTGGATTTTTTTCTCTCGTTGCATAAAAACATGGGACAGATGCTGATGCTGGCGCTTACCTATATGGAAGGAAAGGCTATCACGACGGAGTTGGTGCTTACCAGCGGGAAACTGGCTTTCGCATTTCTGGGCGGGACTTTGGGAGAGTACTACCAGTACAAGGCCAACACTTTTCAGCGTTGGGAGCTGGTCAAATACCTTTGTGAGCATGGGTTTGACATCTACTCCATGGGGGCCAGCATAGCCCGTGGAGACAGCATCTATACGTTTAAAAAAAGCTTTGCCCGAAACTGTGTCAACCCATTCTACATTGGAACCAAGGTACATCTGCCAACTGTGTACAAACAGGTGTGTGATCAGTGGAAGGAAAGGTATCCAGGGGCTGCCGCTGCGCATGCGAACAAAGTTCAGGGTTACAGGATCCAGGCATAGCGCACTGGGAGCTCTCCTATATACTGCCGTTTGCGATATGGTTGCGGCTCCCAGCGATTCGCAGGGAATCGCAACGGCATCGCAAGCATGGGTATATGGGCAAGAACAAGGGGGTGTTCACGCAGATGAGCGGTAAAAGTGGTGTTTCGTTTTTTCGTTTGATTCTGTATGGGAGTTATGTTTTATGTGTTCGTGTAGATTAGTGAAATTAGTGGATAAGTTGATATGAAAGCAAAGCTCAAGGTGCTGCTGCCCGGTTTCACCGGCAACATGGATGACGTGGTGATCTACTACAATTCCAAGCTAAACAAGTACATCGCCAGACGGAAAGTGATGCCGAAGTTTACTCCGGACAATTCGATCGTGAAAGAGATCCATGCCTTCCGCCGCCGTATCAAGGTAACGGAGGCTTATCTGAATGACTGCCGGGAATACATCAAGCTATTCAACCAGAAATTCCGCAGACAGGGCAGGGCGCTCAGCACCTGGCCCAATGTGTATATGAAGCTGATGCGGGCTTTAAAGGGCCAGTATCCCGAACTTGATTTCAAGACCCTGACCCGGGAAGAGGTTCTGGAACGGCAGTTGCCCTGCCGCACGATCGCGGCAGCGGTTGTGGCGGGCTATCTGGAGAAAGTACCGGGGTATGAAGCATTGGATAGCCCAATTTGAGTATTTTCATGGTAACAAACCAAGTTCTAAAATGGTGAGTTTATGCAAGAATCTGCTGTTCTTTTGATTACTTTTAACAGGCTTGACACCACTAAAGAGGTCCTGAAAGCTCTGCAGATAGTTAAGCCCAAAAGACTGTACGTCTTTTCCGATGGGGCCAGAAGCAAAGAAGAGGAAAAAATCTGCCAGGAAGTGAGGAACCTGGTTGAGTGGATGGTCGATTGGGATTGTGACCTAAGGCGCAAGTACATGGATCATAATCTTGGTTGCGGGCCCGGGCCATTCACTGCGATGAATTGGGCAGTAGAAGAGGAGGATCGTATCATAATCTTGGAAGACGATTGCGTGCCTTCCCCAGCCTTCTTTCCTTACTGCAACTATCTGCTGGAAAAATATCATGATGATCAAAGGATTTGGTTGATCAGTGGCAACAATTATTGTCCAGAATACAAGCTTGACACGGATTACATTTTTACACATTTCGCCCATAGTCAAGGCTGGGCAACTTGGCGTCGCTGCATTGAAGACATTGATCTTACAATGCAGAATTGGCCAACTTTTAGAGATAAACGTTTGTTGTTGTCTAGATTACCCTCTCATGAATCCAGGTTCTTTCTGCAAATGTACGATTCAGCTTATCGGGACAAATCCAGGCTGGCTCATGTATGGGATGTCCAGGCAGGTTTTCATATTGCTGCCAACGGAGGGTTGGGTATCATGCCAAGAGCCAATCTTGTAACAAACATCGGTTACATGGGAACCCATAGCAGGGGAGTCTACCATTTTCATAACAGGCCTGTTGATGATAGCTTCAAGATACAAATTGAACCAAAATTCGTTGTTGCCGATTATATGCACGACAGGTATCATTTTCGTAAACACTGGTGTAGAGTTCCTGTAGTCATGAGGTTACTCAAGAAAATGCATAGGTCTGTATTGTCATCGATAAAGAGGTTGAATGACAAAAAATAAGCTTCTTTTATACTTAGCAGCCTTGGTATTGTTGCTTATCATTCTTAGGCTGGTCCCTGAGAATGTGGATCTAAGGATTGGCCCTGTCAAGGTTTTAAGCTTGGAGTTATGGATAGCCATTTTTGTTATGGTATCATTATCGAATAAGACAAGTGCTTTTCTCGGTGCCGATATGCTTTGGGGTTATGTATATGCTGTTGTTGTTTTGGTGTTGGATATTATGGGACACTTGGTTTATTCTTCCAGCGTATGGCTATCAGCACAAGTAAGACCATTTCTGTTTGCCCTTATTCTGTTTAACGTTTTCGCTCAGAACCCCGATATAGTGAATAAAAGAAAACTTATGAACTTCATTGCCATCATTATTGGGCTATCCTGCTTGATCAATATATATGGCCTGATTCGGTACCCGCTGGCTGTTCGGTATATAGTTGGAGGTGGAGAAGGGGCTGAGGGAAGGGATTTTTATTCGCGGATTGGAATATCGAATTATGGTTTTTTCTCAGGTCTGCCAATGCTAATCCCCGTCTTATTCTACGCCTACCGTAAAACAATGTCCGTGGCTTATAAGTGGTTGTATGCAATAATTGTTATACTGATAGTGTGGGCACTTTTTCTCAGTACAATCACAACCCCGATTTTAATAGCTGTCAGCTCAGCTCTGCTGTCTTTAGTGGGAGTTACGCTCAGAAGACGAATTTACTCAATACTGCTGGTGACGACAATTATATTGCTATCATTCATCATTCCCCCGCAGCAGGTATTTAACTACTCAATACAGGGTTTGATCAATATAAGTCCTTCGTCAGATGTGCGCCGCAGGCTCAATGACATAAAAATAGCATCTGTAGAAGGTGTTGAAATCACATCCACAGGAAGAACCGAAACAACCGTTGAGCAAAGGTTACAACGGGTGTTCTGGAATCTTGAAACATTTGCCAGGAACCCTATTGTTGGATCATCTAAAACCAATAACCCCGAAGCGTTTCATCTATTCTGGCTGTATTTTTTAGCCTCGCTGGGCTTGTTTGGTTTTCTGCCTTTTCTGTTTTCGGTTTATTCTCATATCTCCACGGTACGAAAGAGGGTAGATAAGGAGTTCTGGTATTATTACTTGTTATCGTTGTTAGGGTTCATAGTTTCTGGGTTGTTAAAGAATATAACCGGCTGGTTTATGTATATTGTGCCTTTTTTCATCGTGCCAGGCATGTATTATCTCGTAACCGATATAGCGGAAGATACTAATTCTGCAGGCCATTCTGGATTACAAACAGAGGAGAAGTCGCTTTGACCTTATTACGATTGCAGGATTTGTTAAGCGGTAAAACGGTAGCGAGGCACTACTCGTTGTATAAGCAAACTCAATGGTATTCGGAGGAACAGATTAGGGAGTTCCAGATGCAGAAACTCCTGAGGCTCTTAAACCACTGCTACAATAATGTGCCTTATTATCAGCGTATAATGCGGGATTTGTCTTTGCATCCAAATGACTTCAGAACACCTGAGGATATTGTCAGGTTACCTATACTTACCAAAGAGATGGTTATCCAAAACAGCAAGGAATTGACACCTGATAATATTGAGAATATTAAAGGTGTTAAAAGCAGTTACACAGGTGGCACAACTGGCGGCGCTTTATTAAAGCGTAACGATGCTGCAACCCGGAGTTCGATCTGGGGGGCATACTACAGATTCTACGACTGGATGGGGATAAAGAGAAGTGATGGCAAAATTGACTTGATGGCTGGATACAGCCTAAATCCAACAAAACTTTCTAAGCGCATCACCAGTTGGTTGATAGACAAGACCTCCAATTCCTATACCTTCGACACTTACGCTCCCATACAAGAAAACCTGGAACGCTTGAAAGAGCTTCTTGGCAAACGGAAGATCAAACTGCTCCGTAGTTATACGCAATATCTATATACAATTGCAAGTGAATTGCGGCAGAGAGGATATCGCTACAATGTCAAATCGATAATGACCACGGCGGAACCGCTTTTCCCTGAACACCGGGTGTTGTTTCAGGAGGTTTTTGGTGCAGAAGTTTTTGACCAGTATGGTTGTGGGGAAATCGGCGGAATAGCTTTTGAATGCGATCACCATGAAGGGCTTCATGTTACTGAGGAGAGGGTTATTTTGGAAACTGGCGAAACAGGTGAATTGATCATCACGGATCTTGATAACCTGGCTTTGCCTCTGATCAGGTATAGTAACGCCGATGAGGCAGAGGTATGCCAGCATAGATGTGGTTGCGGTAGAAAGAGTAAATTGATTAAGCAGATCCGGGGCAGGGTGATAGATTATCTCACTGGTCCAGCAGGTCAGACCTTGCATAGTTCCTACCTCTGGAAGATTATCTACGAAACCAATATTGGCCCCCTGCGCAATTTGGTAAAATTCCAGGCAGTCCAAAATGAGGTGGATAAGATATTACTTAGGATTGTGGCTCAAAGGTTTACCAAGGAGGAAGAGAATCTGTTAAGCAGGTTACTGAAGGAAAAATTGGGGCCGGTTGACATTGAGTATAAATATGAAGCTAATATAGAGAATTCATCTTCAGGAAAATACCGGCCTGTAATCAACAATTTGTTGAAGCGTAATTAAGCTATTAAGGGACTTAATGTGATATGAATAGAAGCGATCTTATTTTTTACTTGCTGGGGAAACGATATAGATTTGACTTGGCTAAAATGGTTCGTTTTGTGACAGCAAGCCAGTATTGGACGGAAGAGCAGATTTACGAGTATCAGTTGAGCATGGTTAAAAAAATCATTGAGCATGCTTACAAAAGTGTTCCATACTATTCTGCCTTGATGCGTAAAATGGGTATGAAACCTGAAGATCTAAAATCGTTGGATGATCTGAAAGCGTTTCCGATACTAAGGAAAGAGACCATTCAAAATGATTTTCAAAGCTTCCTGGCGCGTGGCTACCAAAAATACTACCCAATTACGCGATCCACTGGTGGCACTACAGGAGTTCCGTTTAAGTATTACAACGATATTGCCAGTTGGGGTCTAAACTGGGCTACCAAAATCCGCACCTTTAACTGGGGTGGTTACAAGTTAGGACAAGATCGAATTGCGATTTTAAAAGGCGGATCCCTGTCCCGAAAAGGTAAATTCAGTCTGGGGACACGATTCTGGCGCTACATGCAATTGAATTATACAATCGACATTATGCAGATGTCTGAAGCTGATATTGTCCGCTATTTGGCTGAGATAAGAAAACGGAGTATACGTTTTATCCGTGGATATCCTTCAGCGTTATTGACGCTTGCCCGAAGTTTGAACCAACAATCTGAATGCATCCCGATGAAAGGCATTTTTACTACCGCAGAGATGCTCTATGATGATCATAGAGAGGAGATCCAGAAGGCATTCGGACGCGAAGTAACGGATGCTTATGGCTGTGGCGAGGGGATGGCTGGCGCGAGTCAATGCGAGGTACATGCAGCTTATCATGTAAACATTGAAACCAGCATTCTGGAAATAATAGGCAAAGATGGTATGTGCTCTCAACCTGGAGAGGAAGGTGAGATTGTAGTGACATCACTAAATGATTTTGCCATGCCCTTTATTAGATATGCTCCAGGAGACTTGGCGGTTGCGAAAGCAGGGACTTGCAGTTGCGGACGCCAACTGCCTCTGATCGAGAAAATAAATGGCAGAGCTTCAGATCTGATCAAACTGCCTAATGGCAGAATTCTCAATGGACTGTCAATTCCTTTCGAGGCTTTAACAGAGAGCTTGCAACAATTTCAACTTGTTCAAGAAGAAGATGACAGGCTGGTTCTCTATGTTGTTCCCAAGGGTTCATTCAACGATGTTGTCCGCGCAAGATTGCAGAATATTCTGATCAATCTTGCGGGGAGCGGAGTTAGGGTAGAAGTTCAAGCGGTTACGGAAATTAAACAAACGGTAAGTGGCAAACGCCGGTATATTATTTCAAGGAAGAAAGATGGCTAATGGATTGACCATTGTCTGTACGTGCAGAATGGGGCCAGGAACGCTGGAAGCCAAGCTGATACCTCTTAGCCAGGTTGATCGGGTGAAACGCATTTTGGTGCTACGAAAATCACCTGGTCCTGCCATTGCCAAGGTTCATTACCATACTCTGCCATCAATCTGCAGACATTCAATCTTTAACCTGTTTCTTGCCCCTTTGATACTTATTCGTTTGGGAGTTAAGACCCAAGCGGATTATTATCTTGCCTATCATTATGTGCCACACTTCTTTTTTGCGGGATTTGCCTCATTGATAACAGGTATTCCCTACATCTTGTGTCAAACCGGGCAGGACGTGCAAAGGCTCGCCTCCAGGGAGTATATGGGTTTCTTGCTAAGAAGAGTGATTCAACGTGCTAAGCGACTCAATGTACCGGGTTCCCATGCGCTATCCTTCTGGCAATCCAAAGGTTTTTTTAATGTACAGATACTTCACAGCACTATTGATACAGGATATTATGTTCCCTCCAACCGTGGACAAGATTATGATTTTATCTACATTGGCCGGTTAGAACGCTATAAAGGAGTTCATGAACTTATTAAGGCATTCAGAAAACTTCAAAACGTTTTCCCTGACAGTAGACTCGCGATTGTCGGATATGGTTCTCAAGAGCAGGAGTTAAAGGACTTGGTTTCCTCACTGGATTTGCAGGGAAAGGTGGATTTTTGGGGATTCCAACAGAATGTCAGGGATTGGCTGTACAGAGCCAGGATTTTTTTGATGGCCTCGTCAACTGAGGGATTGCCATGTTCTTTGATGGAGGCTATGAGTTGTGGTTTGATTTGTGTGTGCTCATTGGTTGGGAACATTCCAGATGTTATTGATGAACACACCGGTTTTGGTTTTGAAGCAGGGGACAATGATTCTTTAACAAGCTTGATGCAGAAAGCCTTGCTGGAAGAGCCAACCCTTGACTCAATGAAAGCAGCAGCCCGTGAAAGGATAGTATCTGAACACTCTCACAGCTCAGCTGTGCGAAAATGGGGTTTGCTATTTACCAGCCTGGAGCGATGAGTGGCAAGAAAAAGGAAATTTTCCAAGATAATAAAAGGTTTATGGGTCAGATTCCTGCATCATTTGGCGAGACACTGTTTTCCCAGTATGATCAGAGTGTTCTTTCACCGTCTGCGCGGTGTATCCATAGGGAAAAACGTGTTAATAGGCCTTGATGTTTTAATAGATGATGATGGCCCTGATAGAGTCCGTATAGAAGACAATGTTTTTATAACTGCTGGTTGTATGCTGTTAACCCATCAACGTGATATAAAACTGTATAAAAGGGACCATTGGATTGGCGATTTACCTTTTATAACCGGCGATATTCATATTTGCACTGGAGCCCATATCGGTATTGGCGCCATTATTATGCCAGGGGTTACGATTGGCAGAGGAGCTGTGGTAGGTGCAGGAGCAGTAGTTACCAGGGACGTTCCAGCTTATAGCTTGGTAGTGGGAGTCCCGGCAAAAGTGATTAAGGAGTTTGATGTATGATGAAACATCGTGCAGCCTTTCTAAAGGGAGCATTCATCGCGCTCATAGTGATATTGCTGTTTACTTACTCGTGCAACAGCAATAAACCAAAGCTTTTTAAGATAACTGGCACAGTTACAGGTGAAACTGAGAAAGCTATAGACCCGTTAGCAAACGTTGAAGTTTTATTGTACAGCATAGCTTCTGAAGATAGTTCAGTGATGAATCTGCATGCGATGCACCCCAGTATTGGGGCTTTGCATGCTAAGGAAAACTTGTTTGATCACAGACTGGCAACCCCGCAATTGCGAACCAGATCGGATTCAGGTGGTAAGTTTGAATTATCTGGGGTGGAAACGGGTAACTACTACGTTGTCGTTTTTACCGAAGGCTGGGGCTTTCGATGCTTACCAGTATCAGTTACTGACTATAATGTTACTAATCTAGGTGTTTTACTTCATCAGGTGGTTGAACTACCAGCTATCATCAGTTCAGATTACTCACTTCTCGATGAAAGAGTGTATCGTGTCTCTTCTAACCTTGCCTTGCTTGAAAATGCCCGACTTATATGTCATGGTTTCACTACTTTAGTGATGGATCCAGGCACCGAAGCTAATCTTTATGGGAATCTAGTAATGGGTCCAAGTTCATATCTAAGAGTTCTATCGTCAGACAAATTGTACAGCACGTCAAACTCGGCAGAGCAAATAGAAAGGTATAATCATATCAGTGTCTTTAATAATAATGAGATCGAGCTACAGAATATTATTTTATCAGGTGCAACATATGGGCTTAGAATAATCAATTCAGAGAATGTCACGTTAAGTAACTCCTTAATCCAATCTCGCTATTTATCTGTATCTCTGTCCAATGTTGATAACGCGTCCATTGTTAATTGCACCGTAACTGGTTCCCGTGAAACATCATTAGCAGCTATTTATTGTGAGAACAGCCAGAATATCAACATAGAAAAAAGCCATATTTATAAAAACATCAAAGGGATTTCAACAGTTAATTGCGGTTCAGTCATGATCAGTGAGAACTATTTTGATTCCAATAGCAGTATAGACGTTTCTTTTGGAGAATATAGTACTGGAAGTGTTGTCCACTGCGCTTTTGTTAAATCAAACCTGGCGATATCAAACTACAAAGGACAAATCCAAGCTCACTGGAATGATATTGATGCCAATACAGGTATTTATAGTTACCAGTTGCTGGCCTCTTTCTCTGCGAACAACAACAATTTTGACTGTGCAGAATATGCGATAAAGTCGAGAAGTATTTTTTACAACTCCGAGATCATCCATATGAACGCAAAGCAGAATTATTGGAATACCACTAATATCAGCGAAATAGAAGCGTTGATTTTTGATCGTAATGATGAGGATACCAACGATGTGAATTACAGCTTGTTAAAATCCGTCGTGGATTTCCAGCCTTTCCGTAGTCAACGAACCAATGCCGGAATCTCCGAATAGATTAGATAAATGAATATCCTGATTGACATCAACCATCCAGCCCAAGTTCATTATTTTCGCAATTTGTATCATTTGTTGAAAGGCAAGCACACGGTTATTGTCACATCCAAAGAAGTGCCTATCCAGATCCGGTTATTGAAAGCTTATGATATACCGTATGTTTCCTATGGTAAAAAAAGTGACTCTCTGTCTGGTAAACTATTTCGACAGGTCAGATATAACATCGAGTGCCATAAGTTGATCCGGGAACATAATATTGATGTTACTCTAGGTTCTTCGGCTTCTAACATATATGCGGCAAAGTTTTCAAAAGCTGTATCTATTGCTACAACAGATAGTGATTTAGCTGTACTTCCTTTATCTGCGAAATTCATGTATCCATTTGCGGATTATTTAATGACGCCTGATTCTCTTGCTTTTCAAAAATACAAAAACCAGATATGCTACCCTGGCTACCAAGAACTGGCTTATCTGCACCCGAAAAGATTTACACCAGATGTATCTGTTTTGGCTGAATGCGGTCTGGATGAAACTGATAAGTTTTTCATTCTGCGGTTTACAGCTTTCAAAGCCCATCACGACATTGGCATGTATGGATTATCCACCGAGCAAAAATGGGAATTGATTAAGCTGTTGGAACAGCATGGGAAAGTTATTATAACTTCAGAAAATCAAGAACCTCAGTTTAATAAATACTATCTTCGAACCGATCCGGAAAAGATACACTCGTTGATGTATTATGCCACCATGCTGGTTTGTGACAGCCAAACCATGACCACCGAGGCAGCTGTTTTGGGAACGCCAGCCATGAGGTGTAATACTTTCGCTGGTAAACTAACGGTGATAGAGGAGATTGAAAAAAAGTATGAGTTGGCTTATAGCTTTCACCCAAGACAATATAAATGGATGCTCACACGAATTTGCAGTCTATTATCATCTGGAGATGTAAAAAGCGAATGGAAAAATAGACGAGCCAGAATGCTGGCTGATAAGATTGATGTGACCAGTTTTTGGTTATGGTTGATTGACAACCATCCTGAATCAGAAAACAAAGTTATCAAAGGGAAAGTTAACTTCGATGAATTCAGGTGATTCGTTTTCGTTGTCGTACTTTTTGAGAATTAGAGATATATTGATCCGCAGGTTATATGCAGGATTGATTGGTATTCTGATGCAGGTTAAAAAACGGGTTGGTTTGCTGGGTTATTGTTCAATAGGTAGTGGGGCGAGATTTAACGGACAACCTTGGATACGGAACTATGGAAGGATTGTCATTGGCAATGGATTTGTTTGTAACTCAGGAAGAAAACAAAATCCTATAGGGGGAGATACATTCTGCAGGTTGGTAGTTTATAGGAATGGTTCGTTAGAGATTAAAGACAGAGTGGGGATATCCAACAGCACGATAGTCTGTCAGAACAGCATAGTGATAGGCAACAATGTTCTTATCGGTGGAGGATGCCGTATCTGGGATACTGACTTCCACTCTTTGAATTATAATTCCCGGACATCTTCAAAAGACAATGATGTCTCAACTGCTCCAGTTGTCATTGAAGATGGAGTTTTTATAGGCGGAGGATGCTTGATACTTAAGGGTGTGACGGTCGGAAAATATAGTATAGTTGCCGCAGGTAGTATAGTGACGAAGAGTATTCCACCCAACGAAATCTGGGGAGGAAATCCTGCTAAGTTTATTCGCAGGATATTGCCAACAACTGACATTTCAAGCGATAATGTAAGGAAGAAATAATGAGAAAAGCTTTTATTACAGGAATAACCGGTCAGGATGGTTCGTATTTAACAGAACTGTTACTTGAAAAAGGTTATGAAGTTCATGGTATGATACGGAGGTCATCCTCCTTCAATACCCAACGGATAGATCATATTTACCAGGATCCCCATAATAAGAATGTTCGCCTGTTTCTCCATTACGGAGATTTATGCGATTCCAGCAATTTGAACCGTTTGCTGGAAAAAATCAATCCTGACGAGATATATAATCTGGGAGCACAGTCTCATGTGCAGGTTTCATTTGAGGTTCCTGAGTATTCTGCTGATGTTGATGCGCTAGGAACTCTCAGACTATTGGATGCAATCAAAGATACCCAGATCGATACCAGATTTTATCAGGCATCTACATCGGAGTTGTTTGGTAAGGTACAGGAAATCCCTCAGAAAGAAACTACACCATTCTATCCACGAAGTCCATATGCTGCCGCAAAACTATATGCATATTGGATAGTGCGTAATTACAGGGAATCTTATGGGATATTTGCCAGCAATGGGATCCTGTTTAATCATGAATCCCCTCGTAGAGGAGAGACTTTTGTGACCAGGAAGATAGTTGTTGCGGCGATAAAGATCAGTTTGGGGCTTCAAAATTGTCTATATCTGGGAAATATAGATTCTAAAAGGGATTGGGGCTATGCTCCTGAGTACGTGGAGGGAATGTGGAGAATTCTACAAAACGATGCACCTGACGATTTTGTGTTGGCTACAAACACAACACACACAGTCAGAGAATTTGTGTATGCTGTTTTCTCGCATTTGGGTGTTGATATTGTATGGACTGGTCAAGGAGTAGACGAAAAAGGTATTGATTCTGTGTCAGGTAAAACAATTGTTCAAATAGACAAGCGTTATTTCCGTCCCTCAGAAGTGGATATCCTGATTGGAGATTATAGTAAGGCGAAACGGATGCTGGGATGGGAACCCAAAGTGTTCATGCCTGAACTTGTTAAGATAATGGTAAATGCAGATTTGCAGCGGATCAAAGCAGAACATGGTATGGAACAATGAAAAAACAAGATAGGATTTACGTCGCAGGAAATACTGGTTTGGTTGGATCTGCAATAGTGCGCAGTCTAGAAAACCAAGGCTATGAGAACTTGCTGTTTTCACCTTGGCAACAATATGATCTCCGTAACCAGGCAACTGTAGTTTCATTCTTTGAAAAGAACAAGCCTGATTACGTTATCATTGCCGCTGCGAAAGTTGGCGGGATCTATGCAAATGAACACTATCCAGCCGAATTTATCTATGATAACATTATGATTGAGGCCAATATCATTAATGCTGCTCACGAGCATAATGTAAAAAAACTACTATTCCTCGGTAGTTCTTGTATATATCCTCGCCTTTGTCCCCAACCCATCAAGGAGGAATATCTTCTTACAGGGGAGTTAGAGCCAACAAACGAAGCATATGCTATTGCTAAAATTGCTGGTATAAAATTATGCCAGTATTATCGTAAACAGTATGGGGACGATTTCATCTCCGCTATGCCAACAAACTTGTTTGGTCCGGGAGATAACTATCATCTCAAGAACTCTCATGTTCTGCCCGCGTTGATACGCAAAATATATCTGGCAAAATTACTTTCCCAGGGGCAAACAGATCTTATCATAAAAAACTTCCTACATCATGAAAAGATTTCTCTCAAATCAAGCGAAGTATGCTCTATGCTCCAAAAGTATGGTATTAACTCCAGTGGCAATGGTGTTTCCATCGCTCTTTGGGGAACAGGCAAACCCAGACGGGAATTTCTCTATGTTGATGATTTAGCCGACGCACTGATATACCTAATGCATCATTATAGTGAAGAAGAACATATAAACGTTGGCATGGGTAAGGACAATATGATCCAAGACATTGCCGACATGGTTTCCACTATGATCGGATACAAAGATGAGATAGTGTGGGATTCATCAATGCCAGATGGAACACCTCAAAAATTACTGGATGTGTCAAAACTGTTTTCAACAGGGTGGAGGCCGAGCTATACTTTCAAGGAAGCTCTGTCATTAACAGTTGATGATTACATAAGCCAGTTTCAACCTTGATTGCCAGAATGAACATTGCAATAATAACTGCTTCAGGTTTTTCTGTCCCGAGCGCAGTCAGCAATAGGTTAAATGCTTATGGCAGAGGGCTCAATGAATTAGGCAATCAGGTCACCATAATCACCCTAACCGATTGTCAGACGAACTTAAGATCAATAGCTGCGGAATACCCGTCAATAAACTATGTGGGTCTAGGTGATAGAAGAAGAAAACACAGGATTTGCCGTATTTATTCATCATATCTCGCGGGTCGGGCAGCGGCGAGGTGGATTTCTTTACAAAGTGAAAACAGACCAGATGCGGTCATCTACTATGGTATGTTGATGCCAGCCCGGATTCCAATTAGCAAGATTTGTGAAAAACTGAGTATCCCAACCTTCGACGAAATAACCGAATATCCATTCGTTGGAAGGCAAAAGAAGTGGCGCAGAAGATTGGAGTATTATTTATTCATGCAGAAATATCTGGGTAAAAACTCTGGAATATTATGCATATCAAATGGCATCATTGACTTCATCGAAGATAGCTTGCGTCAACAGAATCGAAACATACCTATCATGTTGTTTGGCCTGATAGTGGAAACTGATAAATTTGCATGTCAGAATGAAGAAAACAAAAATCTTCCTAGCTTTTGGGTTGACCATCCTTACATCGTGTACTGTGGTAATATGTATGGAAATAAAGACGGAGTTCCGGATCTCATCAAGTCGTTTGCTCTTGCGAATGAAATGCACCCGGACCTTCATTTGGTGATTATCGGCGACAACTCAAATGTATCAAGGATGGCACATATTAATGCAGCAATGGACGGTCTCTCATGTAAAACAAATATTCACTTTACCGGAAGAGTGGAGTGGAGCACTTTGCATGCTTATATGTGTAATGCTTTGGCACTGGTATTGGCAAAACCCAAAAACATTCAAAATGAAGGAGCTTTTCCAACAAAACTGGGTGAGTATCTGGCCTGTGGTAAACCAGTGATCTGCACTTCGGTAGGAGATATTCCCCTGTATCTGCAACACAATGAAAATGCATTGCTTGCTGAGCCAGGTAACACTTCCCAATTCGCAGAACAAATTTGCCGTTGTGTTGAGGAAGCTCAACTAAGAGTTCATTTGGCGAAGAATGCACTATTATTAGCTGAATCTGAGTTTTCCCACAAAAGACAGGCAGAAAAACTACAGACTTTTATCTTACATATTATAAATTTGTGACCTACAGTAATTAGCATTGGGTTACCTGTTGCGTTTGCATTGGTACTACTATTCTTCAGAAATAATCAAGAAGAATGCGTGAATTCTCTTACTCGATATTCCACAAGCTTATAAGCTCACTATCAGAGAAGAATAAGAACATCTGTACTTTTCTTAGTCATCTCAATAACCCAAGAATTGCTTGTAGCATCCTTCGCCATGACGTGGACAAAATGCCGCAAAATGCTCTGGATTTTGCGCGTCTGGAGCATGAAATGGGGATATCTGCTTCCTATTATTTCAGGATCGTTCCGCAGTCTTTCAATCCCAAAATCATTAAGGAGATTGCCTCTTTGGGGCATGAGATAGGTTACCACTATGAGGATATGGATCTTTGCTCCGGAGATCTGGACAAGGCCTACGCTTCTTTTCAAAAAAACCTTGCAAAGCTTAGAGAAATAGCGCCCATCCAGACAATCTGCATGCATGGCAGCCCCTTGTCAAAATACGACAACCGGGATCTTTGGAAAAAGTATGATTACCGGGAGCTTGGCATCGTCGGCGAACCCTATTTTGATATCGATTACAGCAAGGTGTTCTATCTCACCGATACCGGTCGCAAGTGGAACAGCATGGATGCCAGTATCCGGGACAAAGTCGCTTCGTCATTCCATATCGAGATCAAAAACACCCAACATCTTATCCAGCTTATCCGTGAGGGAAAGCTTCCTGACCAGATCATGATAAACACCCATCCCCAAAGGTGGAATGATAATCTGCTGCTCTGGACAAGGGAACTGCTTTGGCAGACATTAAAAAACCAAGCGAAAAAGATTGTGGTGAAGTTGAGACGTGATGTACGTGAAGGGTAAGTGGAATGGCGGACTGGTATCTTGGTGTGGGTTATAAGCATGGTTGCTGATAGGACTGTATCCATTTTTTCATGCGTAGAATACTTTACAGAGTGCATCAAGAGACTGCGGATAATGTTGGTAAAGCTGACCACAGACTCGAAAGCAAATGGTCACTCCAACACACCATAACTTCACCACGTCATTACTAATCTTTTGGAAGGAATAAATCAATGAAATATCTCGTCACCGGCGGTGCCGGCTTTATCGGCTCAAATATCGTAAAAGAGTTACTCAGACAAGGCCAGGAAGTGCGTGTCCTGGACAACTTTGCCACTGGCAAGCGCGAAAACATTCTCCCATTACTAAAGAATTCCAAGCTCACACTGATTGAGGGAGACCTGCGTTCCTTCCATATTGCGCGCGCCGCGGTGAAAGGTGTGGACTACATCCTGCATCAGGGCGCTCTGCCCTCGGTGCCCCGTTCCATCAACGATCCCATCACCTCCAACGATGTGAATGTGCTGGGGACCCTGAACATTTTGGAAGCTGCCAAGGAATTTGGCGTCAAACGCGTTGTGTGCGCCTCCTCGTCCTCCATTTACGGCAACAGCGAGACCCTTCCCAAAGTGGAGACTATGCCGGTGAATCCGATGTCGCCCTACGCCCTCACCAAATACGCCCAGGAACGCTACTGCCAGATCTTTCACCAGCTCTATGGCCTGGAAACCGTGTCCTTGCGCTATTTCAATGTATTCGGCCCCAACCAGGATCCCACCTCCCAATACAGCGCGGTAATTCCCAAGTTCATCAGGCTAATCCAGCAGGAACGCGAACCGATCATCTATGGAGATGGTTTACAGAGCCGCGACTTCACCTTTGTGGAAAACAACGTTTGGGCCAACATCCAAGCCTGCACGGCGGAAAAAGCCGCGGGTGAGGTGATCAATATAGCCTGTGGAGAGCGTTACACTTTGCTCGATCTGGTGAGGATGATCAACGAGATCATGGGCAAAAACGTGGAGCCGCGTTTTGAACCCGAACGCCCCGGCGACGTGAAACACTCCCTGGCGGGCATAGAGAAAGCAAGGCAGCTGTTGGGATATGAGGTCAGGGTAGATTTTCGGGCTGGGCTCCAGCAAACAATCGAATTCTTTCAATAGAACGCGGATCGACTGGATTATCAGGATTTTCAGAAATGGAAGAAGAAGGACTTATTCACAGCGCTTTAACCTAGAGAATAATCAACTGCTATTACACTTTGTACAATAAATTACGTTACGGATTCATGGAAAAGATATATAAAAATGCCATGTTGATCGAGTTGAAAAATGAGGGACTCAAAGCTGAATCTTAAAAAAGAGTTGAGGTGTTTTATGAGGGATCTGTTGTTGGAGAATACTTTGCGGACATTGTTGTGGAAAGCCTTGTCATCCTTGAACTGAAGGCTGCAGAACGCATCTGTCCTGAGCATTCATATCAACTGCTGAATTACTTGAGGGCTACTGATATCGAAGTCGGGCTACTCCTGAATTATGGTAGAAAGCCTGAATTTGTCAGAAAAACATTTATAAACACCCACAAATAATATCCTAATGATCCTGTCGATCCGCGTCATCCGCGTTCCATTTAAACTATGAAACACAAGACTTCAACCTACATCCTGCTCCTGCTGAACATCATCATCGTGGTGTTCTCCTTTCTCATGGTAGCCAAGTTCCGCGACGGCACACGCCGCATCCTGGCCGATTTCATCTGGTGGCGTTCACTGTTTGCTTTTCTGGCGATCTGGATCCTGGCCAGCATCATGGGTGGAAAATACCAGTTGGATAAAGTGAACAACGGCACAAGTATGGCAAGACAGATCCTGCAGTGTGATCTCTTCGCAGCAGCCATAATATTCGGTCTGATGTTTGTTTTTCACCAGTTCAACTATTCCCGCGCCATCGTGATCGGCACAATGCTGGGTTCCTTTTTGCTGGAGGTGTTCCTCTTTGTGGGGCTCTACTATGCCCTGCGTTTCAAGAGTGAAAACAGACCGTTTGCGGAAACATCTCTGATCACCCGATCGGAAGTTTTGGAAGAATCACAAAACCCCAAACATTTTTTGCAGCAACCGGGAACAATCCCCATCATCAGCCACGCCACCTATTCGCCGCCCTTTACGGAGTGTGGACCGGAAGAGGGAATCAAAGACAGCCTTAGCCAGAAATACCTGGCAAACAACTCCGAGCATTTTTCCTTTATTGACAGTTATCTGGATTTGACCCGCTTCAGCCAGGCCCAGACTCTGGTGCTCAATTCCGAAACCTATTTCAATATCGAAAACGAGGAACCCCAGTCCCGGCAGCTCTTCATCAACTTCCACAAGATAAACGACTTTCGCCGTATCAACCGCTATCTGATCAAGGTCAACGAACTGCTGCTACCCGGCGGAGTCTTCATTTGCCACGGCCAGACCATCACCCAGCGCAAACGGAAGATATATGACAGGCTGACACCTGTCTTCGGTGTCTTTGCCTATTTCCTGGATTTTCTTTTCCGCCGCGTGATGCCCAAGTTGCCAATCCTGCAAGGTTGGTATTTTGCCCTCACCAAGGGCAGGAACCGCGCCCTGGCGGAGACTGAGATGCTGGGCCGCTTCTACTTTTGCGGTTTCGAACTCATCTGCAAGCGGGAGATCGGTTCCACCATGCATTTCATCCTCAAAAAAGCTAAGCCGCCCCGCACTGACCCCAACCCAACCTATGGCCCCCTGATCCGCCTCAAACGCCTGGGCAAGGATGGTAAGGTGATCTATATCAAGAAGCTTCGCACCATGCATCCCTACAGCGAATACCTGCAGGATTACGTGTATCAGACCAACGCGCTGCAGGAAGGGGGCAAGTTCCGGGATGATTTTCGCGTAACCTCCTGGGGCAGAATCCTGCGAACTTTGTGGATAGACGAACTGCCCCAGTTCATCAACTTCTTCCACGGAGAACTGGTGCTGGTGGGAGTCCGTGCCCTCAGCGAGCACTATTACTCGCTTTACCCGCCGGATATGCAAGAGCTGCGCCTCAAATTCCGTCCCGGCCTGCTGCCGCCCTTCTATGCCGATCTGCCAGGCAGCTTTGAGGAGATTGTGGAGTCCGAACGCCGCTATCTGCAAAAGAAGGCGGTCAAACCCTTTGCCACTGACTGGAGCTATTTCTGGAAAGGAGTTTGGAACATCCTCTTCAAGCGGGCAAGAAGTAAATAAGTTTATATATGAGGACTTAGTGATCCACAAACTTATTGTTGTTTTCATGCTACTGTTGGTGTCTATGGTCTCTGCCCAGACCAATCCTATTCCTCAGCCACTACCATACTGGGAAGATTTTGCCAATCTGCCTTGGAATAGCACCACTTATCCAGACGGTTTCGGAGGTTGGATGCTGGGATATCCTGTTACAGGCCAGTTCTATACCTCTCCCGCAACTTTAGACAGAAATCTTTATGCCAACAGAAACGCATCGACCACAGCTGCTGGCGTTGCCAATTACAACGGTAAAATTGGTTTCCTGAATTCCAATATCAACGATCTCAGCCTGGTGTTCGCAGTCAACACCCAAGGCTTTCAGAATATCACCCTCAGCTATGATTTTATGACGATCCGCAATCCCTATGACGGCACCAGCAATACCCGCATCAATGAAGCGATCATGCAGTACCGCGTGGGGGAGAGCGGTGACTTTACCAACCTGTATGGAACGGAATACAGCAACAACACAGTTCAGTCTGTGAGTTCAGGTTACCCCTATCCACGGAATCCTGTAGCTTATTCGCTACAGCTTCCCCCTGAATGCGATGACCAGCCCGTTGTTCAATTGCGGACAGCTTCGCGCAGGGTCAGCGGCGGCGGTTACGACCCCAGTTTTGCCATCGACAATATATCCGTAACCGGGGAAAAGTTGCAGCCCACTCCGGTGGAGCTCAGCTCCTTCACTGTGGGAACCAACGCGCAGAATAAGGTGTTGCTCAGTTGGATTACACGTTCTGAGACCGGCCTTCGTGGTTTCTATATCTTGCGGGCCCAGGAGCCGGTGCTGGATGAAGCCTGCCTGATCAGCCCCCTCATCACCGCTGCCAACAGTTCCGAAGGCCAGAGTTACTCTTTCACCGATGAGGAGCTGTTCCAATCCGGCTGCTACAGCTATTGGCTGCAAAGCGCTGATCTGGACGGCGCCAGCAGCTTTTACGGCCCTGTCCACATCGAATACTCCGCGGAGGGAAGCCCCTCTTCTCCCCAGATTCCGGATCAGACAGCCCTGCTCAACATTTACCCCAATCCCTTCAATCCAAGCGCTTTCATCACCTACTCCCTGCAAGAGGCGGGAAAGGTAAGCTTTTCCATATACAACCTGCGGGGGCAGTTGCTGCGCAGGATTGAACCCGGCAGCGAACCCGCCGGCACGCATAAGATTGTCTGGGATGGCAAAGACCAGCTTGGCCAAAGTTGCTCCAGCGGCATCTACAGAATCCGCATGGACACGGCGCAGGGAAGCTATACCCGCAGGATGGTGCTGGCCAAATGAGCATCCGCTTTTTCTTTTCCAAACACAAATCCTCTTCATCACTTAGGATCAAGCAGTCAGCAAGCACCAAATGTTAAGAAAAAATCACTTGCCAGATATGACGGGGTTTCTATGCTGGTATATGTAAGATAGAATCTTTAAAAAACATATAAATGGACTCGTAATTCAGGGAGGAATTATGAAAAAGACGTTTCTAATTTTTATGCTAACAGTTCTTTCTGTCAGCATTGCACTTGGGCAGTTGTCTATTACATCAACATCAACGTATACGATTGATTTTGATAATAGCGTATCAGGTGTGAATAATGGAGGATTTGATACTACAGCAGGCGCTTCATATCTGGACAGCAATCCATCTCCTGGCCAGTTGGATGCCGATGCATGGAGTTGTTCGCAAACCAGTGGTTCTGCTGCATCTTTTCCCGGTAGCGGCACGGCGGTATACGCAACTTGTACTAGTGATAGTCCGGGTACTTCAGGTGGTTTGTTTGCATATAATATCAGCACGTTAACGAATCGGATGATAGGATTTAGTCCTACGGGTTCATTATTCACGCCAGGAAACATCACCCTAAAGATTGTTAACAACACAGGCTCTACTATAAACCAGTTATCTGTTGAGTATATAGTCTATGCTTATAATAATCAACCCAGAGCAAATACTGTGGATTTCTGGCATTCTTCTGACAACACTACATATACCAACGGCAACCTGACATTTACTTCTACTGCTGCCAGTACTAATAACTGGGAAAGCGCTACGAAGACAATAACGATAACAGGCCTTACAATTGCAGATAATTCTCCTTATTACTTACAGTGGAGATTAGATGACGCGGGCGGTAGTGGTTCAAGAGATAAGTTTGCTCTGGACAACATTAAGATAACTGCGGCAATGGGTGGAAATACACCTCCCTCAATATCAAACATAGTTCAGACACCCTCAACCGACATCATCAACACGACAACGGTTTCCGTCTCGGCTACCATTACAGATTCCGACGGCACAGTAACGAGCGCGCAACTGCGTTGGGGCACGGCTACCGGCGTTTATGGGAACACCATTGGCATGACAGCTTCCGGATCGACCTATACCACAAATTCAAACATCCCCGCGCAGACAGCCGGTACCACAGTTTATTATGTGATCGATGCCACGGACGATGATTCCGATACCACAACCTCAAGTGAACAAAGCTACACCGTCATCGCCCCGGCAACCACCACCATTCCCTACACAGAGGACTTCTCTAACGGTTGGGGCGATACCTACAGGTACGATATAGCTGGCACTAAACCCTGGTATATTTTCAACAATGACAACGCTTCCTGCAACGGTTATGGCAGCAATTTGGAAGAGCACTGGCTGGTGCTTCCGGGCATCAATTTCAACAACTACAGCAATGAAAGGATGACCTTCAATACCATCGCCACTTATGGCACCATCGACGCCAACAACTATCTGAAGCTTTTATACTCCAATAACTACCCTGGCTTGGGAGATCCCACATCCAGCACCTGGACCGAGATTGCCTTTGCCAATGGAGGCATAGGCGGCGGCGAAACATCATCAGGAGTGCTTGACCTCTCAGGCATTAGCGGAACCAACGTATATCTGGCTTTCAAATATTATTCCACTAACCAACCTACCCGTTGGGAAATTGATGACATCAATATCTATCTTGCCACTCCGCTTATCACCGTTAATCCAACCACACTAACTGGTTTTACCTATCAAGGCACGGGACCTTCCACTGCCCAGACCTTCACCGTCAGCGGAACGGACCTGACTGCTGACATCGTTCTCACAGCACCCACCAACTATGAAATCTCTTTGAGTGAGACTACAGGTTACACTTCATCCCTCACTCTCACTGCTGCAAAGCTTGGTGTGGCCGAGACCACCATCTACGTGCGCTTGAAAGCTGGACTCAGCGTGGGTAACTATAACAACGAGGTGATCACTGCCTCTTCCACCGGGGCTACCAGCAAGACCGTTACCTGTGACGGTTCAGTGACTTCACCTCCCCCGCCCAATGCTCCCAACGCAACAGCAGCAACCAATCAAACCAGCAATGGATTCACGGCAAACTGGGACGCTGTCAGCAGCGCTACCGGATATAACCTTGATGTTTATACCAAAACAACAGAGGATAATGCCAGTGACCTCTTCATTTCCGAATATGTTGAAGGCAGTTCAAACAACAAGGGCATCGAGATTTACAATGGAACCGGAGCATCAGTAGACCTCTCTTCCTATTCCTTAAAACAATACAATAACGGAGCAACCACCCCCACTTATACTTTAACCTTGTCAGGTAGCTTGACTAATGGCTCCGTGTACCGAATAGTTAATAGCAACCAGACTATTTTTGGCACAAATTATGACCTCTCAACCAATTCAAGTGTGATGGGCTTCAATGGTAACGACGCTGTGGCAATCTTCAAAGGTACCGACTTGGTTGATGTGGTTGGTCCCATTGGCAATGCCAGCGATTGGGGAAAGGATGTAACTCTGGTCAGGAAAGAAGCAGCATCTGTTCCATCAGCAATATACTCAGCTACTGATTGGGATAGTTATGCATCTGACACAATTACAAATTGGGGTTCCCACACCTTTAACGGTGTCTCTACCAACACATTTGTCATCGGTTATCAAAACCTTGATGTTGGCAACGTCACCTCCTATAACGTTACCGGGCTTCAACCCGGAATTACCTACTACTATGTTGTTCGGGCTTACAACGCCTACGGCACAAGTGCCAACTCAAACGAGATTTCAGCCCAAACCTTAGCCCCCACTCCCGTGGTGCTCAGTTCCTTCACCTGCACTTTAACATCTGATATGTATGTGAACCTCAACTGGGTCACCCAGTCTGAGACTGGAATGCGTGGCTTCTATGTGCTGCGCGGCGAGCAGAATTCCCAACAGCAAGCCCAGATCATCAGCCCGCTGATCAACGCCACCAACCAGTCCCAGACCCAGGTTTACAGCTATCGTGATTCCGAGTACCTGATTGACGGCACCACCTATTACTACTGGCTGAGCATGGTGGAACTGGACGGTAGCTCTACTGTGCATGGTCCCGTGACGGTCTTTTACCAGAGCGTCTCCACGCCTCCGGTGATTCCCACCGTGACAGCCCTGAACAACGTGTATCCCAACCCCTTCAATCCTGTCGCTTTCATTCCCTACAGCATCGAAAAAGGCAGGACTGACCAGGTGCGCATCCATGTTTACAACTCCCGCGGCCAGATCGTCCGTACCCTGATCGACAAGCCCCACACTGAAGGCAACTACCAGTTGCAGTGGGATGGACGCGACACAAACGGCAACGAATGCGCCACAGGTGTCTATTTCGTGCGCATGACCGTGGGTAAGGACAGCTTCCTGCGCAAAGCGGTGCTGGTGAAATAAATCCAACCAATAAACCTATAATATCAAGACCCGGTCTCAATGCCGGGTCTTTTTTTTGTCCACAAATTACAGAGTGTGGAAAGGATAATAGAACGCGGATGACAGGATCTTTGAAGGTGGAAAGGAGCCGAAACAAGTCCACCAGACTATATTCTGTGTCATCCCGGGCAAGCGCATGCTTGACCCGGGATCCACTGCCCCAGGGGTGGTAAAGTCCGTTTGCCACAGAGACCGGAGGTCTCTTCCAAACAGGCAACTCCGTTGCCTCTGCAGAACGGACTTAGGCAGCCCCTATATTATCCGCGTATATCTGCGTGAACCGCCTGACCCGGAAGCCAGTCTTTTGAGGAAAGTTTGAAGTCCAGCTTCAGGATTGGAGAAAACGGCGAAACCTTTATTGCCGGCTTGAACTCCAAGCTACAAGCCAGCATGGAGTTCATTGAGCTGACTAGCTGCAAATAATCACCAGACGCCTGGGCTCAATGGACTGCATGCGACAAAAAGCGGTCCGTGCGTGAAAAGGCAGGCGAAGCATCCTCATACCTTGATGTCCCATCTTCCGGCCATTGATGTCCGGGAAAAAATTGGCCTGGCGGTCGGTCAGCGATCAATCAGCGATCAATGAGCGATGAGCGTATGAGGGGCGTGGGTGATACTGTTTAGCCTGGATTATTACAACAGGGGTTCCCATTCCACCATTTCACTTTTCCACGGTCACTTCCAAAAGACTGGATCCCGGGTCAAGCCCGGGATGACACGGTATATAGCCTGGTTAAGCGTTATTTCAGGGTTGGGTGGTTATTCCAAACGGCGTTATAGGTAAGCGCCGACACACAGTGGATTCCATCCTTTTACCTTTCATTGATCCTGCAGATCCTGTTGATCCTGTCATCCGCGTTCTATTTCCTTTCCACGATTTTATCATAGCACCTATATATATGGAGGGTGGCTCTCATTTGCATCACCCTCTCCGGCGTGGGTCATCCTGGGGTCAACCTTATAATTTATAAGGATGACCTAAGGATGATGGCACAAAAGCGAGTAGTAGCAAAGGAGTGAGCTATGAAGGATATTGCAGAATGTACCGGTTTATTTATGCGGCTGTTAAGGAATTGATGCCGGTTTTCCAGACTGGCTGGTTGTGTCCAAAAGACTGGATCACGGGTCAATCAAGCTTGCCCGTGATGACACAGTATAGCCTGGTGTTCTTTGTGGTTAGTCCTTCTTGCTCTCTACAAACTCGCTTTTTCCGCAGAGGTAGCTGGCGCTGAGGGGTGCCGCTTTTTGGATATGGCGGGTCATCAGTTTGGAAAGCTTGCGAATCTCCCATTGGGCATGTTCGTCGCTGCGGAGGCGGGTGAAGTGGTAAAGTTCGCGCAAGTTCATCCTGACCAGCACTTTCACCTTGTCGGCATTGGTGCGGACGTAGGCTGCCAGAGCCAGATTGATGTTGGCAAGCTGCGTTATCAAATCAAAACTCATATCCTGCAATCTGCTCCAGTGTTTCCTGCGCCTGATAGAGATGATTGGCCCGGGCAGGAGATAGCTTTCATCATAAGGGAAAGCCTGTTTGACAAAGGTGCCGATGCGGTGGCGTTTGAACTGCGCCCAGCAGCTTTCGGACATTTTTAGCTCGAAGGTGAATTCCGCCAGTTCAAAAGCGCGGGGCAGCTTGCTCCAGGGCTTGATTCCGGCAAAAATCCGGCGGTAAAGCTCCGCCTTGGCCTCAGCATCCAGGGAACGGACATACTCCAGACAGGTGGTATAATCGCCCTGGCTCCGCTCATAGAGCAGGGCGGCCAGGATGCGATTGTCCGGATCGGAGGGAACAGTTATCGTCCGCACCGTTTCTTCTATGTCGAAGCTGTCCTCAAGATATGACACGTGCGGCAGCTTGAAGTTGCCATGAAAATCATCCTTGCTGGCGTGGCGGATCAGCGAGGGGCAAATCTTGCGCACATCCTCCAGCAAGGCATGGTAAAGCTCCCGGGCTTCCTGGAGGGGATGGGCGTCCAGGCGGCGGAGCAGGTTTTCCAGGCTGCGGGCGTTGATGGTGAGCCCCAATTGGGTCTGGGTGGCCAGGGGGAGGATATAGCGGGCGTCTTCCTTGGCCTTGCATTCCAGTTCCGTCCCGGACAGTTCGGGGTGCTTGGCGCGATGATGTTTTACCAGGGCTTCAAAGCTCCGCTGGTATTCCGTAAAGAGGGCATCCATCAAAGCCTCGTAGCGTTCGCGCAGTTCGGGATGCGAGTCCAGTTCGGCGGGTAACACCCAGGCGCGGGTGAAGGTCACATAGCGCTGCGATTTTTCGGTGAAGGAAGCCAGCCGGATGGATTCAACGGTTTCCGCCAGCAGACGGGAAATGCCGATAATATCAAAATTGAAGACCGCGTGCTCGGCGATCGAGGCGTGCCCCATCTCAAAGATGATGTTTTGGTTGGAGCGCCGGGCCTTGTTGATCTCCCGCAGGGCGTCGGAACGCAGTTCGGTCACAGTTTTTGGGCTGCGGCTGATGCGGGCGTAGGCGGCGGAGATGGTTTCGGGGGTCGCGGCGGGGTTGTCCAGGCTGCTCAGCAGGGAGCTGTCCACGTTGTATCCGGCCAGATGCACTTGCAGCATTCTGACCGCCTAAACCAGGGCTTTGACGGCGCTGGCGCCGATCCGGTTGGCTCCGGCAGCGATCATCTGCAAAGCCTGTTCGCGGGTGCGGATGCCGCCGGAAGCCTTGACTCCCAGCTTGGGGCCCACAGTCTCGCGCATCAGGCGCACGTTTTCCACGCTCGCGCCGGCGCTGCCGAAACCGGTGGAGGTCTTCACAAACTCCGCTCCCGCCTTCTTGGCGTAGAGGCAGCAGGTGATGATCTCGTCCTCGCTCAGGTAACAGGTTTCCAGAATCACTTTGAGCAGCACTTTGTTGGCACGGCAAAGTTCAGCCACCGATCTGATCAGGTTGTAGGAGAGGTTGGGCTGGCCGCTTTTGACCGCGGAGAGGTTCTGGACCATATCCAGTTCTTCGATGCCGGTGTTGATCACCGCCATGGCTTCCGCCACCACGGCATACATGTAGCCAGCGCCGAGGGGGAAATTGATGACCGTGCATGATTTGACAGAGGATGAAAGCCGCAACTGCAAGGGGTGGGAAAAGTGGGAGTTGACGCAGACAGAGGCGCATTTGTAATCGTTGGCGAGGTCGCAAAGGGCGTTCACCTCTTCCTGGGTGGCGTCGGCTTTGAGCAGCGTGGCATCGATGATGGAGGCGACTCCCTGGGCAGGATCGAAGATCATATCCGGCATACCGGCGCGGCAAACGGCGCAGCCAAGGCAGATCTTATGCCCGCCTCCGCAGCGGCAGGGAGGGTTGTCTCCAAACAGTTTTCTGGCAATGGTTTCGATCTTGTTCATGCAAAGCTCCTATGCTTCTTTGTTCCGCGCCGCCAACTGGCCGCAGGCTCCCAGGATGTCAGAGCCTTTGCTGCGCCGCAGGGTGATGGCCTGGGGGATGTCCCGGGCGGCTTTGAGAAAGGCGTCTATTTCAGCCTCGGTGGGGCTGCGGTAGGGGAGGGCCGGAACGGGGTTGTAGGGTATAAAATTGATCTTGCAAGAGAGGTCTGAGCAGAATTTGCGCAGATGCTTCAGGTCTGTGCCACTCATGTTCACCTCCGGGATCAGGATGTATTCCAGGGTGATGCGGAAAGGGCTGCGTCTCTGATAGCTGAGCAATGACTTTTTGAGGATATCCAGGGGGAACCTGTGATTGACCGGCATCAGGGTGCCGCGGATATCGTCAGAAGCTGCGTTGAGCGACACCGCCAGCTTGACTTTTACGCCGGATTCGGTCAGCCTGTGGATGCCGGGCACGACCCCGCAGGTGGAGAGGGTGGTGCGCCGGGGGCTAAACTTGAGGGTGCTGTCGTGCTGGAGCAGTTTGAGGGCATCCAGGACGCTGTCGAGGTTGTCCATCGGTTCGCCCATGCCCATAAAAACCAGGTTGGTGATGGGGGTTCCGGCTATCTTGCGTGCCAGGAGCACCTGCTGCACGATCTCGTGCGTCTGCAGATTGCGGGTGAGGCTCATTCTTCCGGTGGCGCAAAAGCCGCAGGCTCTGGCACAGCCCACTTGGGAAGAGACGCAGAGGGTCAGTTTTTTGGCTTCGGGCATCAAAACCATTTCGATGCGGGCACCGTCGGCCAGTACCAAACGAAACTTCCTGCTGCCATCGGAGGAGAGCAGTTCCTGATCTATGGCGGGAACGCTGAAATCGAAGCTGCGGCTCAGGTGTTCGCGAAACCCGGCGGGCAGATTGGTCATCAGTTCCGGCTCGAAAACAAACTTGCGATACAGCCAGTCCAGCAACTGTTTGCCCCGGTAGGCGGGGAAGTCTTTTCCCAGGAGGAGCAACAGATCCGGCGGGTAGATGCCGTAGATGCTGTTTAGCATATCTCGATTTCAGGAACAGTGAGCACTTTCAACTTCTTGAAGGCTTCCAGGTCGATGTCCGTAACGACCTGGTTTTCATCGGAAAGATGGACGCGTTTGTTCAGGATATCTGTTTTGAACACATACATCTTTTTGCCTTTCAGCTCCACGCAGGTGCCGGGTATCGGGTAATCGCGGCTTTCTTCCAGGTAAAAATCCTCTTCAAAGTTGAGGCAGCAGAGCAAGCGCCCGCAAGGGCCTGAGATTTTGGAGAGGTTGCCGGCCAGGTTTTGGTCTTTGGCCATTTTGATCGTGACCTGATTGAAGCGTTTGAGAAAGCTTCCACAGCAGTATTGCACGCCGCACATGCCAAAGCCGCCCAGCCGCTTGGCTTCATCCCTGCCTGTGGTCTGGTGAAGCTCGATGCGGGTGCGGAAAACATTGGCCAGTTCGCGCACAAAGACGCGAAAGTCGATGCGTCCGTCCGCGGTGAAGAAAAAAGTGAGCTTGTTGCCATCGAACTGGTAAATGGTTTCAATCAGTTTCATGGCGAAGGGGTAGCGTTGCAGGATATCCGTAAAGGTGGCGGCGGCCTTTTCCTCCTCCGAGGGCAGGTTGCGCATCTTGTCGATATCTTCCTGGGTGGCGATGCGGCGGATGCCGTAGCCTTTTCCAGTCTGTTGAGCATCAAGCTCTTTATCGCTGATGCTCAGGTGGACGATTTGGGCGATATCTTCGCCCCGCTCCACTTCCACAATGATCAGTTCTTCCGGCTTGAGGGGCAGATTCTGGGTGTTTTGGTAGTAACCCAGGCGCCCGGAGCGAAATTCCACTTCTATATATTCTTGCATTATAACTCCATGCGTGTATTAGATCTGGGCGAGCCGCGCGGCATGTATCCGGGAGTAAAGCTCCGTCTCGGCCTCCGTGAAGGACAGGCTGCGCCTGCTTTTTACGGTGGCCGCGACCTGGCAGAAGGCGTCAAAACGATAGGCTGTGAGCTCACGGGCAGGCCCCCAGGAAAAATCGGGGATAAAATCCGAGATCAGGTCGGAATCCCAGAGATTACAGCCCACGCCAATCACACAACCAGTGTTGATGCTGCAGTTGATGCCAAGCTTTGTGTGGTCTCCCACCATGGTTCCCAGAAACATGGTGCCGCTGTCTATCCTGGCGTTTTCGAGATAGGAATGGAAGGCCACGTTTTTATAGGTATTTTTGAGGTCGCTGTTGTTGGTGTCGGCGCCGATATTGACCCATTCCCCGATGAAGCTATGGCCCAAAAAACCATCGTGCTGCTTGTTTGAATAGGCCTGGAAGATGCTGCCTTCCACCTCTCCGCCGACCTTGCAGACCGGACCGATGGAGGTGCCTCCGTAAATCTTCGCACCTGCTTTGATGAGGCTTGATTTGCCAATGTAGGCGGGGCCCATGATGACGGAATTGGGTAAGATTCTGACGCCGCTGTCCAGCACGATCGGGCCTTCAGAAGCATCCAGCACGACGCCAGGCTTGAGCTGAACATCCTCCGCTATCCATACCTGGTAGGGATTCAGCACAGAGACGCCGGGCTCGGTATCAAATTCCTCATCCTTATCGTGGAAAAAATGGTCGAAATCAAAGGCCAGCAGCCGAGAGTTGTCCTGGATCAGATCGCTGAGGTTGCGGTAGAGGCTGGATTCCAGGGCCGTGATCTTGTATCCGGCCTGCGCAAAGTAATCCGCGGCAAGGGTAAATTCCGGGGCGGGCAGGCCCCTGAAGGCCACCGGTTCGTTGCCGCAAACCAGGCATTCGCCGCTCTTGAGGTTTTGGACGGCTTCGATATTCCCGGGCAAGGGACGCAGGCGGGAATTCACCCACAGAGTTTCCACGGCGGGGTGCCGGTTCACGCTCCAATCCGGATGGCGTTCCCGGTAAAGCCTGGCCAGGCGGGGTTCGATCCAGACCGCGCTGTCTTCATCGTGCAAAAGTTCCTGCAGCCTCTGGCGCAGCTTCAGGATACCGCAGCGCAGATCGCCCACGCTTCTGCTGAGGGTCAGGGGGTAAAAGGCCGCAGCCTGCAAATCGTCGAAAATTATCATGCCTTGCTCCTTTTATAGGGCTTTTTGCCGTGCCATACGAAGAGGTTGAATTGCCCCAGCACCATGGTGAAGACCAGGAAGAAGTTCTGGATCAGCAGCCAAATGGGGTAGAAGCGCATCATTTTAGCGGACACCTCAAAGTGCGACCTGGCGTAACTAAAGAAGATGTTTTCCACCAGGATGCGAAACGCGTAGATGAGCAGGGCAAGCTTCCAGTTAAAGGCTAGCATCAGGATGCCTCCCCAATACATGAAAGCCATGGAGAGGAGGATGAAGAAGAACTCCGGATCGAACTTGAGCTGATACTTCATGTTTGACGCCCAGCGGGAGCGCTGGTTGGTAAGCTGCTTCCAGCTTTTGACAGGAAGGGTGTGCACAAAACTACGTTTGTCGAAATTGAAGATGATCCTGTGCCCTGCGCGGCGCATTTGCTGCATCAGGTTGACGTCATCCCCGGAGATCAGATGTTCGATTTTAGAAAAGCCTCCCACAGATTCAAAAGCAGCCCGGGTATAAGCCAGATTCTGACCTATGCAGGCCCAACTCCTGCCAATCGTGTAACCTCCGCCCAACACCATATAAGTGCCCGCAAAGTCAAAATGCTCATATTTCTGCACCAGGGACGCCTTGTCCCAGCTTTCAAGCTTGGTGCGCGAGTAACCGGCTACCATGGATACGCCATCGGCAAAAGCCTCGATCATGGATGTGATCCAGGTGAGAGGCACGATGCAGTCGGCATCGGTGGTGAGGATGATCTCCCCGCTGGAGGCAGCTATTGCTTGCTTGAGCGCGTTTTTCTTGGGAGAATGCACTTTGTCCCGGCCGGGGATGCTCAAATAGAGCAGTTTGACCCCAAGATCCATGTGTCTTGCCACAAGCTCCGCGGTGTCGTCTTCCGATGCGTCATCGGCGATTATGATCTCATACAGATCCCGCGGGTAATCCTGATTGATCAGCGCGGTCAGCAAGGTGGGCAGATTCCTGCCTTCATTGCGGGTAACCACGATCACCGATACCGTACGCTTGCGGAAGCTTTTCACCGGGGTGTAATTCTTGTAGCCAAACCAGAAACGGATGCAAAAAACGATGTAGGTGACAAAGCCTGAGCCTGTCAGACAGCAGAGGATCACAAAGAGTATATCGCGCAGCAAAATATCAGGTCCTATTCGAAACGGTCTTGATAACCCCAACTGGTAGGGTAGAAATTGTATCTGAGCGTATCCCTGACTGTCGGGGGAACCTCGCCTTCGATGAAGACTTCCGGTATTCCTCCCGAGGAAACAACATGGCCAGTGCGGGGGCTGATGTTCTGCTGCACTATTCCTTCTGGTTCGCTGAATGAGTAGCGGGGATCACCCGCGGCGGGAGTGCGTCCGCGGTTGTCCAGCCTGATCGCCTTGGTCATAATGGGTCCCCAGATGCTCACAGCCGTGGCAGAGCCGGATTTTACCTTTGTGTTGTCAAATCCCATCCAGATACCAAGCGTAAAAGCCTTGTTAAAGCCAATGAACCAGGAATCGTTGTAGTTGTCGGTGGTACCCGTCTTACCGGCATTTTGCCAGTAATAACCGTTGCGTGAGCTGGCGCCGGTGCCCGAACTGGCAACGGTTTGCAACATGCTGGTCATGATATAGGCCACCTGTGGTGAACAGACCTTGGTTCTGGTGGTGCTGATCCTTTCCAGGACATGGCCTTTCGTATCCTCCACTTTGGTGATGAACACGGGTGTAACCCGGGTGCCGCCATTGGGAAAGGCAGTGTAGCCCGAGATCAGGCTGATGGGCACAACTTCATGGCTGCCCAAAGCCGCGGAGAGGTCATCAAGCTTGTCGCGATATGGCCTGATACCAAAACGCTTGAACGCATCGTTGACGGTGTCCAGCCCAATATCCGAGGCACACTTGACCGCCCAGATGTTTACAGACCATTGCAAGGCTACACGCATCCTGATATAGCCGCGGTAGGACATGTTTGCGTTTTGGGGAGTCCACCTCGATTCTCCCGAACCGAAGGAAATGGGCGCATCGTTGATCACTGTGGCAGGCGTGTAGCCTTTTTCCACCGCCAGTGTGTAGTATGTGGGTTTGATAGCCGATCCAGGCTGGCGCCTGGCTTGGGTCATGCGGTTGAATTTATTGTGTTTGAAGCTCCTGCCGCCAATCAGCGCACGCACATAACCAGTCTTATTTTCCATCAGCACCAGGCCGCCCTGGATATACTTTGTGTCGATATTAACAGCTTCCCTGGGTACCTGAGAATACTTATGGGTAAAGTTGCCAGAGTTTTCCACCCTGGTAAGATAGGCGTTCATGACCGAATCTGCAAAGGTGGACAGGTCGTTGTCCAGGGTGGTATAGATCTTCAGGCCACCTTCAAACAAGCGTTCCGTGCCATACTTCTTTTCCAGGTATAGCCTCACATATTCTATGAAGTAGTCTCTGGAAAAGCGGTTGCCGCCAGCCAGTTTGGGATTCACAGGCGAGGCGACTGCAGCGTTGTATTCGTCTTCACTGATCTTCCGGGATTTATACATGCGCTTGAGCACCATGTCGCGCCGCTGCTTGGCCTGCTCCGGATGTTTGTTGGGGTCATAATAGTTTGGTCTTTGGATCATGCCCACCAGCATGGCAGATTCAGCAATGTTCAGGTCCCTTGCGTGTTTGTCAAAGTAATACAGTGAGGCGGTTTCCACCCCGTGGTTTTGTTCTCCCCAGAAGATCTTGTTGAAATAGATTTCCAGGATTTCGTCTTTGGAGAAAGTGGCCTCAATCCGCATGGCAAGGATGATTTCCTTCATCTTGCGGGAGATCTTTTTATCCAGGGTGAGGAACATATTCCTGGCCATTTGTTGGGTAATGGTGCTGGCACCCTGGGAGAAATCCATGGTGATGATATCGACCAGCAGGGCTCTTACATTGCCGATTGGATCAATGCCAAAGTGGCTGTAAAACCTTTTGTCCTCGGTTACCAGCAAGGCGTCGATGAGATGGGGAGGCAGTTCTTTGAGTGACACCAGCTTGCGCTTTTCAAAGGCAAAGATGTAGATCATGCGTCCGTTGCGGTCGTACACCTCGCTGCCTGTGCGCAAAGTGTAATTGCGCAACTCGCTGGTGGGCGGCAGCTCATCCTGATAGTACCAAAAGGCTCCCAGAAAGATGCCAAACAGCACGCAACAGGCTACGCCTGCATATGTTAGGAACTTGTTCCAATTCTTGGTCTTTTTAATCGCCATCGTTAAATCTCTGTAGTTGATACTTCGCCTGCACGGCCAACAGTATCCATGCAGTTACAAAACCGCTGATCAAAGCTAAAACCAACAGGATTGGTGTCAACACAAAAACATCTGCCTGGGGCAAGACGACGCTTTTCACAATCGAGAGCTGGGCCAGATTGTGGGCAACTGCTCCCAGAACGCTGACGCCAAAAACGCTGAATCCCAGAGGCAGGCGGTCTGCAGCCCACATCACAAGCACAGCCGCGAAGCCTCCTCCCAGGGATAGCAGGGTGCCCGGGCTAAGCAGGGTAAAGGTCACTATTCCACCCACCAAAGACTTGGTGACATTGACAATCACAGCGTTCAGAACCTGCTTGCGTTGGATCAGATAGAGGATCACTACGTTGGACAAACCTATGCGGATAAAGGGCAGAGGCAGCAAGCGCATGATCAGGTTTTCCGCGATCTGGACACTACAGGCTGTGGCGGTGAGAAAAGCAAGCACGAGCAAGGATTTATTGAAGGGCTGATTCAATGCGTGGCCCCCAGAAATTCCTGGATAAAAGGATCCTTGTGGGAATACAGCTCAGCCACCGGGCCGTAATACAAGCAGCTTCCAGCTTCCAGAAAAAGCACCATGTTGCCGATCTCCTCCAGATTTCTGATATCGTGGGTGATGGTGATTGTCGTGGCCCGGGCAGAGCGGATGATCTGGGTGATGTAATAGAGCACTTCTTTGGCGGTGATGGGATCCAGGCCAGAAACAGGCTCGTCGAAGATGATGTAGCGTGGCTCATAGACCAGGGCGCGGGCAATGCCGACCCTTTTTCTCATGCCTCCGCTCAATTCGGAGGGGTATTTATCCAGGGTGTCTTCCAGACCCACAATTGCCAGGCTGCGGGTAGCCCGATCCAAGGCTCTGGCATAGTCCTTTTCGCCCCGCTCAAAGAGTGGAAGGGCTACATTCTGAAACACTGTGAAGGAATCCAGCAGGGCGGCGTTTTGAAACACCATGGCAAACTCATGTTTCAACTCCGCGTTGGAGAGGTTGCGTTCCGCATAAACATCCCTGCCATCGACCGTAACCGAACCCGAGTCGGGGATATTAAGCCCCATAAGAGTCTTGATCAAGACGGTCTTACCCGACCCGCTGCGGCCGAGTATAATCAGATTGTCGGTATCTTCCAAAGTAAAACTGATGTCTTTCAGGACAGGCCGCCCGCCAAGACTCAGACAGAGATTATCTGCTTTTATCATGTTTCAGATGCAGCAACAGAAATCCCAGGGCCAGGCCAGTTCCATTGGCGGCAAAATCCCAGACTGTCACCTGCCTGCCGGGTATGAACGCCTGATGGGCTTCATCGAGGGCGGCTGTGGCCAGTAAGATAAGATACACCCAGACAGTATTTTTCCTGGACACACCCCGAAGCTTTATGCTTTTATTAACCAGGAGGGCGAGGACAAAATACACTCCTGTGTGCGCCAGCTTGTCCCAGCCAAGGATGTTTACCGAAGGCAGTTTGTCGGTTGGAATCGAGGACGCTGTCCAGATCGCAACCCACCAGCACAGGGTGGCCAGATAATAATATACAGGTTTGATTTTCTTCATCGGTTCTGATAGTCCCTGATTTCCCAACTCATGGAGATGAGCCCTCTGTTGACCACCGCTTTCAGGGGGATCAGATCTTCAGAAATCCACAGCGTTAGTTTGCTGTCTTCCTTGAGCAGATTGTGGGTGACCATATCCACATAGGGCATCTTATCCGGGGATTGCGGCTTGAAACGGAGTGCATACTTGGTGCAACTGAATCTGCCCAGATTGGTGCGGATGCGCTCTCTGCCTTCTTTGCTCAAGTACGCTGTCCATAACTGGCCGTTTCCATCCACGCTGTATTCTCCCGGTTCCGCTCTGCCGCTGATCAGCATTGCCAGCAGGCTGAAGATGTCGCGGGTACTGTCCGCGATGGCATAACTGGAGCTCCGCTTGCCATTTTGCTGATTAACCCTGGCATAATGGGCAAAGTGGAAATAGCTGACCTCTACCTGGTCCGAGAGCTTGGTTTGCTTGATCTTGCGTTCATATTTGCGGGGCAGGAAGTTCGCATCAAACTCGCTGCGGTATTGGTTGTCCAAACTGGGGAAAAATGCCGAGCCTTCCTCGCTTACAGCCGAGGCCTCAATGTATCCATCCGCAATCGAGCAAGTGAGGCTAAGATCGGCTATCTTGAGCCCGAGGGATCTGATATCGTAATCAAGAGTCAATCCCGGCAACAGAGCTGCCACGATGCACAACAGTATGGCGCAGGCCAGATTTTTACTACTCATTGGCTAACTTGATGACCTGCACCCGCTTGATGCTCTTGCCATCGCTTTCAAGGATCCGGAACTCAAGGAGTTCATCCATGCGATGTATTTCCCCGGTTGCAGGCACATGATTGAACTGCGATAACAGATACTCGGCCAGGTTATCATATTCCTCGGGATCGATGTCTATGGAAAACTCCTGGTTCAACTGGCGGATATTGACGCTTCCGCTCAGGATATAGGAACCGTCTTCCTGGCATATCAGTTCTGGAGTCTCTTCATGGTCGTATTCGTCGTGGATCTCGCCCACGATCTCTTCCAGAATATCTTCCAAGGTTATGATACCCGATGTCCCGCCATACTCATCAACCACTACGGCAAGCTGCATTTTTTTGATCTTGAATTGGTTGAGCAGGGACTGCACCTTCATGTTCTCGGTCACGAACCAGGCTGGCCGCATGAACTCAGTGATGCTGTTTTTTTCTGGATACATCAGGAGGTCTTTGACATACACGATGCCAATGATGTCATCTATGGTTTCCCTGTAAACCGGAATTCTGGAGTATCCGGTAGCCAGGATCAGGTCGCGCAGCTCTTCCAGGCTTTGCTTTTCTTCGATGGCAGCAATTTTCACGCGGGGGATGTAGATCTCGGTAAGTTCCGCTTCCCGGAAGCGAAACAAGCCCACCAGAATCTTTTTCTCGTGCTCTTCCAGGCTATTGCGCGAACTCTCGCTCTGGATCAGGTTATGGAACTCCTCGGTGGTAAAGTGCCTGTCCAGGTGTTTGTCCTCCAATTGCTTTTTCGAAAGCAGCAAACTGAAGCGGTCCACCAGCCATACCAGGGGATGCAGCAAATAGCTGATGAGCTGCAGAGGCAGGCTTGCCAGGTTGGCAAAAGTGGTTGCAGTTGCCAGGGCGATCAGTTTTGGCAGGATTTCCCCAAAGATCAGCACCACCGAAGTGGTGATTATTACCTGCAGGGTTACCACGGAGGAAAGGTTCCAGTTGTGCCTGTCAGCCAATCCAATGGCGATCAGGGCCGCAAGAGAGGAAATGCCCATATTCACAAAGGTATTGCCAAAAAGGATGGTGACAAGCAGTTGTCTTGGTTTGGCCAGCAGGGAAAGAATCCTGCGGGACTGCGCTGTCTTTTTGTTTTCCAGTTTTTTTAAGTATATCCTGGAGAGTGAAAAAAACGCTGTTTCCGAACCTGAAAAAAAGGCGGAAAACAGCAACAATATAATCAGTATAAACGCTGAGCCGTCGTCCAAAACTTACTCACCTTGTATTATTTTATTGTAATGAAACTCTTTATCCTGCATCTCTTTGCGATCATTCTGGCGAAGGTGGTCATAACCAAGGACATGCAGCAATCCGTGGATAAACACCTTCACCAATTCCCATTCGAAACTCTTTTTTCCCTTCTGCCTGTTAATCTGATTTGTGTCAATGATAATATCGTGACTGGGGGTAACGGATGGGGGCAAAGAAGGATCCTGGCTGCCCTGGGAGCTAAAACTTAAAACATCGGTGACCGACTCGCTGCCCCGGTAGATCCGGTTGAATTTTTGCATCTCCCGATCCGTGCAGAGAACGAGATTCAGTTCAAAGCACTGACGCGGGGATTCACCCTGGCAGACCAACTGAAAACATCTTTCCAGGAGCTGTTCGTCGATCTCGCACCCGCTTTGGTTGATCAGGTTGAATTGGCAGTCCGTCATTGGCTTTTGGTTTCGGGATAATCCAAACGCTTGCGGTAAATGCTCTCCAACACAGGTATCATCGCTTCCTTGGCCAGTTCCAGTTCTTTGAAAGTGATGGGTGCCTCCCGCAACTGGCCTTCTCCGATCATGCGCTGGATGGTTGTGTCGATGATATGTACGATATCCTCTTCGTTGTTGAGTTGTTTGGCTTTGGTGGTCGATTCCACAATATCAGCCAGCATCACCAGCGCAGCTTCCTTGCTCTGGGGCAGGGGGCCGGGGTATTGGAACTGGGTCTTGTCCACTTCTTTCCCTTCGCGCTGGGCTTCGTCTAAAAAGTAGCGGATGCAGCTGGTGCCATGGTGTTGGACAATGATGTCGATAACAGGTTTGGGAATATCATATTTTGTGGCCAGCGCAACACCTTCCTTCACATGGTTGCGGATCATGTGGGCGCTTTCCTGGGCCGTGTATTGCTGGTGCACTTCAGAGGACTCTTCGTTGTTTTCCGTGAAGATTTCGGTATTCACGATCTTGCCAATATCGTGATAGTAACTGCCTACCCTGGCCAGGAGGGGATTGGCTCCGATCGCCTCGGCAGCCCGTTCTGTCAGATTGCCCACAATCAGGGAGTGGTGATAGGTGCCTTCGGCAGTGGTTGCCAGCTTTTTAAGCAAGGGGTGGCCAAAATCCAGGAGTTCCAACAGCACCTGTTTGGTAGCCCTGTTCCATTTCTTTTCAAAAAACGCCACTATCGCCGCCGCGCCAAGCACAGACACTATCGAAGACAGCACCAGGTAACCCAGGCTGCGCGCCAGGGTATCGGTGTTACTTCCCAAGTGCATACCTGTAGCGGCAGAGACCAGAGCCAGGGAGCAGATGAGATAGATCCATATTCGCAGATACTCGTGCTGGGTGCGCTGCACCCTTATCATCACCAACGGGATGAATGACGATAGAAATAGAATGGTGGCTCCCTCCGCATCCCAATTGACAAATGGTAAAATCAGCAACAAGGAGCTGATGCAAAAGGTCAGGGCAAAATTGAAGCCCAGCAGCAGTGCTGCCGCGATGCCAAGCATGGCAAAGGGGATCAAGCTGCTTTCCAGGCCAAGCAGATTGCACAGCAAAGCCAGCACAGCATTCAGAATTAGTCCCAGTGACAAAGTAATAAAACTGGGGCCGGTTTCCTTTGCGTGCAGCTCGCTGTTCTGGTAATGATAGGTAAAGGCGAAGAGGATGGCAAACACATAGAGCAGCAGTCCGGTAAAACCCAGCAACTGGCGCAGCGGGGATTTTCTGATATCCCTGCTTTTATACTCTTCAGTCAGTGACCTCAAGGCATTGAGGTCTTTGCTGTTTATCCTGTCGCCTTTGCGGATGATCTTCTCGTCTTTAAGGATTTCTCCTGAACTGACAGGAACGGAAGCGATGGCTTCGGTGGCCATTTCTTCGTATCTGGCCTGGTCTATCAGCAGATTTGGCTTCAAGATCAAGGAGGCATTATTGCGGACCAGGTTAACCGCCCAGGGATCGCTCAGGCTGCCTGCCAGTTTCCGTTTGGCTTGTTCCAACTGATAAAACTTGGACAGGCTCTGCCTGGAGAGGTCGTTGCCGGTTACCAGTTGGATATGGTCGGTATAGATCTCGTTGTAAACGCCGGTACGATAGATTTCGCTTACTGCTTCTTTGATGGCGGTATGGGCGGATGCCAGCCGCGCGGGATTGGTAACCAGTTTCAAGGACGTTTCATCCAGCAGATACCCGGATTTTTGGAGTTTGTCGCGCAAGGCACGGATATTTCCGTCTTCCGCGGCCGTGTATAGCGTTTCGAACAGCTCATCGATGTTGCGATGCGCCGCGAAAAGGATATCCATATCCAGATAATAGGGCTTTTCCAGCTTGTCCAGAGCTTGTTTCTGATCCAGCTCAAGCTGTTCTTCGCTTTTCAATATAGGGAAATCGAAGGGGGCCCGCAGTTCAAAATCTGCCACCTGTCCCAAGTTTACCCTGTATTCCGGATAACTCGCCTTGCCTGCCACAGAGCATTGGTACAGTCCCACAATGCACAGTGAGGCAATTATTATTATCAACAAGTATTTTGAGTTCATGGCGTTAGGCTATTTTTACCCCATTTGTTGTCAAGCAGCATTCTTCTTCTCTGACAGCGGGACAGACAGGGAAATTTGTCAAAAGTGTTCTTCATCGATACAAACTCCAAGCTTGGGGACACCGTCTCTCATGGATGTGTATCGTTTTGGCCTGCATGGCGTTAGGGTATGTTTCTTAGGTCATCCCGAACCGGGTTAAGGATGACTAAGGGTAACGTCAAGGCAATGCCCCCTTTGGAAACGATGTCCTTATGCGCAGGAAATGGGGGCAAAAAGGCTGCCAGTCGGGTAACAAAAGCCAAACTCATTTGGAAACAGGCCAGCAACCCTGTGGAGACAGCAGAGACGCTCTCCGCGCAGGCTTTCTCAATGGGAGTCGCTAATGCACGCGTTGTAGAGTTCGCGAACATCTTTGATTTTAAACACCTTGTTGCGTTGCCTGGTTTTGGCATGGCCGGAAACAAAAATTCTGTCGTAACCCAGTTTGGTGGCCTCGTTGATCCTCTGATCCAACTGAGGGACTGGCCTGATCTCTCCGTTGAGGCCTACCTCGCCGATGAATACTGCTTTGTCCGGCAGGGGCCTGTCTTTCAGGCTGGAGATGATGGCGGCCAGGATGGCCAGATCGAGGCTGGGGTCGGAACTGCGGATACCACCCGCCAGGTTGATGAAGACATCGCTGGAGCGCAGATACAGGGCGAGGTTTTTTTCCAGGATGGCCAGCAGGATAGCCAGCTTTTTTTGTTCCAGGCCCACCACCACCCGTTGGGGTGTGCCGTAGTTTGAGCTTGTAGCCAGCGATTGCACCTCAACAATGAAGGAACGCGAGCCCTCAACCACACAGCTGATCGAGGTGCCAATATGCAGGGCTTCGTCTGAAAGGAAGACATGGTTGGGATTGGGCACCGGTATCAAGCCCTGGGAGGTCATCTCGAAAATACCGATCTCGTTGGTGGAACCAAAGCGGTTCTTGACCGCCCTCAGGATCTTGTATTGGCCTTTGAGCTCGCCTTCGAAATAGAGGACAGTATCCACAATGTGTTCGATAATCTTGGGGCCGGCCACAAAACCTTCCTTGGTCACATGGCCAACCATAAAAACAGGTATGTTTAGCGTTTTGGCGCATCGCATCAGGCGGTTGCAGGTTTCCCTGAGCTGGGTGATGCTGCCTGGTATCGAATCCAGGCTGGGCAGGCTCACAGATTGGATGGAATCCACTATCAGGATGTCGGGCTGGTTTTCCTCGACGGCATCAATCACATGTTCCGCGTCGTTGGTGCAGAGCAGCCAGATGTTTTCATTTTCCACACCCAGCCTGGCACTGCGGAGGCTGATCTGTTCCGGGCTTTCTTCACCGGACACATAAAGCACCTTCTTGCCCTGGGCACCCATCCATTGCGATAGCTGCATCATCAGAGTGGATTTGCCGATGCCGGGCTCGCCCCCGATCAACACCAGCATGCCGCTCACGATCCCGCCCCCGATCACCAGGTCAAACTCGCCGATCTGGGTGGGTGTCCTGGAAAGGGGTGGTTTCTTGATGTCCTTCATCCTCTCGGGTTTGGGCGCACGATGGTCAGGGCTTCCGCCCTTGTTTGCTTTGCCGGTGACCCTGATGCTTTCCTTGAGAGTAGCCCAACTTCCGCAGGATGGGCACTTTCCGCTCCATTTGGGGGTCTCGAAACCGCAATCTGTGCAAAAAAAAGTAGTAGCCATGTTTTCTCCTGTATCAGGTTACAGGATTTTGGATTCACCCAAAACAGGCAAGAAGTTTTTTAAGGAAAGGTGTTCTATTTCCCTTCTGGCTTTATCCCGAAAAAACACCAGAGTCTGGAAAGTTTTCCTTGCATTTCACAAAAGACTCATTATTATAATAATCAGAGGTCGCAAAAATATGAACAAGAATATAGTTGTTTTTGGAACGCCAACCTGTTCCTGGTGTACAAAAGTAAAGGATTACCTGAAATCAAAAGGTTATCAATATAAATACGTGGATGTCTCCCAGGATGCCAGGGCTCTCGATGTGATGCAGAGGAAGACTGGTCAGATGGGAGTGCCCCAGGTCTGGATAAATAATACGGCAGTGGTCGGTTTTGACAGGGTTAAAATCGACCAGTTGCTACAAAGAAAATAGAAAGGAGAGAAAGATGAAAGTGACTGCTGAAAACTTTCACGGTCTTATCACGCGTCTGCAGGTCGTGCTTAGCGAGATCGACTACGCGCAAAAAGCCTGTCTTCAGGCAGGTAAGATGGAGTGCCAACTGCTTAACCACCTGTTCAAGGTGAAAACACCCGTTAACATGAATGAGCTGGCCAGGGTGCTCAACGTTTCCCACAGCCGCATCACCCGGATCATGGATAACCTGGTGAGCAAAAAACTGGTTCTGCGCAAGCCATCTGAGAAAGACCGCAGGTGTTGGTTCGCCATCATTACCGACAAAGGTAAAAAACTGGCAGAAAACAGCCAGCAAACCGTTGTGGATCAGCAAAAAAAGATTTTGGCGCGGATCCCGGACAAAGAAGTCGAAGGCGTTTACAAGGCGCTGAAGACCTATGTCGATAAGTATGAAGAGGTGCTGAAAGCAACCTTAGTGGAGCTTTGATGAGCAGCAAGACCTCTGCCACTTGGGTTGGGGGTCTGGCTTTCGACGCAGATATCAACGGCCACCATCTGATAATGGATGCCGATAGGGGGAGTGGCGGCGAAAATCGGGGACCCAGACCAAAACCGCTTTTACTCGCAGCCCTTAGCGGTTGCTCTGGAATGGATGTGGTGTCCATACTGGAAAAGATGAGGGTGGGGGGATTTACCCTGCGGATCGACACCGAAGCCGATTCCACTTCCGAGCATCCGGTTACCTATCACACCATCAGATTCAATTTCCACTTCGAAGGGAACGATCTGCCACCGGAGAAGCTCGTAAAAGCCGTAACCCTTTCCACGCAGAAGTATTGCGGCGTGCACGCGATGCTGCAAAAATCCGCGCGGATAATCGTTAAGATATTCATCAATAACCAGGAGGTAGATCAGTGAGATATTTACTGATAGTGATCATGATCTCTGTTGTCGCGGTCTTGGGCTGCACGCAACAGGAAGTGGAAATGAACGATGAGCAGCAAGAAGCTATGGAGCAAGCCGGCGAAGCTTCCTCCTACCAGCCGGGAACCTGGATCACAGATTATGACCAGGCCCTGCTGTATGCCAGGGATCTCAAGCGTCCGGTACTTGTCAACTTCACCGGCTCTGATTGGTGCTACTGGTGCCAGCTCTTGAGCGGCGAGGTCTTCGAGAAAGAAGCCTTTTTGAAATTTGCCGGCGACAACTTCGTGCTGTTGAAGGTCGATTTCCCCCAGAAAACCAAGCTTCCTCAGGAAGTCCAAAAAGCCAACCAGTCTTTGGCTGAAAAGTATGGAATCCAAGGGTTTCCCACCATCGTGCTGATAGATGACAAGGGTGAAGAAATCACCCGCACCGGATATCAGGAAGGTGGCGCGGAAGTATATGTGAAACACCTGAAGGAACTGCTGGGGATGAAGTAACCCCGACACATAGACAAATTAAAGCTAACCGCTGGGTTCATAATGAATTCGGCGGTTTTTTAGCACACAAAATAAAAAACCGGAACAGACGTTCCGGTTTTATTATCTGACGCGATCTTAATTACAGATAGCGTTTTACAACCTCGATCACTTCAGGCAGGTCCATGCCGATGGACTGGAGGTGTTCAATGGTGGGAACGCCCTCGGGAGTCCAGCCTTTGCGCTTGTACACGGCGTCGATCAGTTGTTGATACTGGTCTTCACGGTATTTGCGCAGCAGGTTCATCTTTTCCGCTGTGGATTTGCCGGCAGGATCGATTCCTTGTTTGCTTTGCAACAGCGAATCGTAACGTTCCTGGCGGGAGAGGTATTCTTCCTCGGTAACAGGTCCCACGGCGCGATAGGGTGGAATGTCATCGCTGCGGCGGCCCTTGCCCATCCTCATGCAAAAGACCTTTTGGAAGTTATAGACCCGTTCGGACTGGCGGATCAGTTCATGTTTATCCATCGGTTTGCCTGTGATGGCTTTATAGATGTCCACATAGTTCTGCACGTGTTCCGGAACCTTGGCTGGTTCGTCCGTCTCCGCGTTGTTGGCTGGTTCAATGTCATTCCAGGGCAGTTTGCAAAGGCCCTGCAAGCCAAACCAGGTGCGGAACATGGGGAAGTAGTGCAGCGCTTCGGCTTTGTCTTCAAAGGTCGGGATGCGGTTGTTGACCATATCCATGAAGATCAGCCAGGCTTCGTCATGCTGTGGCCCCTTGAGGGCAAATGTGTAGCCGCCTTGCTGAGCCAGCGATTCCTTGGACAGGTATTGCGAAAACTCCAGGCCCTTGGCTTCCATGCCAATGTCTTGCAAAAGCTTGGGATCGGCGTTGTAATCGCGGGCAAAGACCTCTTTCATCTTTTTCACGCCCTGTCCAACGATCACGCCAAAACCTTCTCCACGTGCCATTTGATGGATCAGTTCAAACACGCCGTCGGCATTGCCCCAGGTCAGGTCGATGCCTCCTGTGCGTTCTTTGTTCAGGATTCCATACTCATAGCATTCCATGGCAAAGGCGCAGCTTGTTCCGAATGAGATCGTGTCGATGCCGTAGGTGTCGCAATAGAAATTGAGCTCGACCACATCCTTGGGATCCCAGATGCAAAGGTTGGAGCCGCAGCCGCCCACAGTCTCATATTCAGGCCCATCCACGGAAACTGTCTGGCCTTTGTAAGGGCCGGTACGGGGGACAAAACCATCCACCGCTTTGCAGCAGGAAAGCGAGCAGCCAAACCAACAACCGTCAGGCAGGCCCTGGGTGAAAAGCTTCTTAAACTCCAGGGATGACAGACTGCTGGCCTCGTCCGACTGGCCATACTTGAAATTCTTGACCGGCAGGAGGTCGTAGTCGTTCATGATCTCCACCAGATGGGCCGTTCCCACTTCGCGCATGCGGCACTGGGTAGCGTCTCCCTCTTCTATCTCTTTGTGGAGTTTGAGACCGGTTTTTTGCAATGTTTCCAAGTCCACTGGATTGTTGGTATCCCCTTTCAGTCCGGAGTATTTTACAACCAGGGCTTTCAATTTCTTGTCTCTCAACACGGTGCCCGTTCCGCCCCTGCCTGCCTGTTTGAGGCGTGCCACTTTGCGGCGCTTGTCCCAGAAAGAAAAGTTCAGGCATGAAATCAGCACATTTTCAGCGCCCTGTCCGGCGGAAACTACCGACACAAACTGCCGTTTATCCGGGTTTTCGGCAAACTCGTTGATCAGGTTTTCTGCCAGGATATGGCTGTTGGTTTCTTTATCCGGCGCGCTCAGGATCTTAACCTTGCCAGAGTCTCCATCGATGTAAACGATCACTTCCTCGTCTGCCTTGCCCTGAATCTCAATGGCATCCCAGCCGGAGAATTTGGCGTAGGGGCCAAAATGGCCACCCACGTTGCAATCCACAGGTATGCCGGTCAGGGGTGAGATGGTAGTGACGATGGACTTCCCACTGCCGGGGTAGCTGGTGTTGCCGCACAAGGGGCCAAAGGCGATGCAGAGTTCGTTTTCGGGATCGTTCCACTTGGTGTCGTCTTCCACGCCATGCCACATCAGATAGAGGTCGAAACCTTTGCCGCCCACAAACTTGTCTATCATCATGTCCGACACTGGTTTGGATTCTATTTTCTTGCCGCCAAGGTCGATGTAGAGGGTTCTTCTGTTGTAGCCTTTGATAACGGGTTTCAATTCATAGCTGAATTCAGCCAGTATTCTGCGGTCTGTCATATTTAACTCTCCTTGTTTTCTTCGATGCGGATGGCATCCGCGGGGCAGGTCTTGGTGCATACGCCGCAGGCGACGCATTTGAAGGGGGTGATTGCGCCAATGGTGCGGAACATTGATCCGGTGGGGCAGGCAGCTATGCACATGTAGCAGCCGATGCAAAGAGCTTGGTTGACCATCACCACTCCCTGGCTGTTGATGCTCAGCGCCAGCGTGGGGCAGCTTTGCACACAGACTCCGCACTGGGTGCAGGCGTTCATCCGGGGTTGTGAGTCGGTCTCGGTGATGCGGATCCTCGACTTTTCGGGATCGTCAACCTTGAAATACAGGTTTGAACACGCGCTCTCGCACACATGGCAGGCGACGCAGTTTTCTGGATAGGTCTTCAGCGACTTCTTCATCATCATCTCCTGTTTCTGTCGTTAAAACCATTTATATTAGGATATCCGAAACAGTCAACTGAATTCTCTGCTTCAGACATCAGGCTTGCATACAAGGTCAGCTTTGCAGTTCTTCCGTGATGCGGTCTATGATGCTTTGGCTGCTCAATCCAGCCCAATTATACAGGTCTTCGGAAGAACCTGAACGGGGATATTCCGGGATGCCGATTTTCACCAGGCGGCAACAAAGGTTTTCTTCGCCGATCCGGTCAGCCAGGATTGCCCCCAGGCCGCTATTGACATTGTGGTCTTCGATGCTGAACACGATCTTGTTGCGGGCGGCGGTTTCCAGGGTTTCCCTGTCGATTGCCAGGGGGCAGGAAACGTAGATCAGTTGCAGATAGATTCCCTGTTCGCGGAGCTTGTCAACCGCTTTGACTGCCTTTCCGACCGGGGTGCCGGTTACGAAGATGCTGCCCATGTTTCCCACTCTCAGGATATCCTCTTTGCCATAGTCGAAGGTGTAATTCAGTCCGTAGAACGGAACTCCATCCTCTCCCTTGATGATTGGCACTTTGGAGCGTCCCATGGTCACCATGTAGTTGCCAGAGCGGTTTATCAGCCAGCGGATTACACTGTCGGTCTGGTTTGGATCGGCTGGACAGATCAGGCGATAGCTGTAAAGGTTGCGCATCAAACCGATGTAGTCGATGCAATGGTGAGTTTTCCCGTCTTCTCCCACATCGATGCCGACATGGGTGAGCACCACCTTGAGATTGGTGTGGTTTATGTCATTAAGCCTTTGAGCGTTATACACTTCATCCAGGCCGAACATGCCAAAGTCAGACCAGAAGGTCTGGATGCCGCTGGCGGAAAGCGCGCCGCTTAATACGGCGGCGTTCTGTTCCATGATGCCCGACTGGATGAACCTGTGGGGCATGAGTTTGGCAAATTCGCCTGTTTTCACGCTGGATTGCAGGTCGCAGTCCACCACCACGATCGGGGTCGCTTTGTCCTGGTTGGTCTTGGCCAGATCGGCGATCGCGTTGCCCCAGGCGCTGCGGTTGTCGGTTTCTTTATCGTAACGCAGCGGGCGTCCGGGCTCAAGGTCTGTCTTCAGTTCAAAGTGTTTCAGGTCAACAGCCTGGGTGGGCGCCTTGAATGCCGCCCTGAGCTTCTTGTATTCACCCAAACGGTTGCTTGCCCCAAGTATTTTCAGGGCTTCGGCGAGTTGTTCTTCAGACAGGGCAGATCCATGGTATTTTGCCTGGTTTTCCATGAAAGGAACGCCCTTTCCCATCACCGTGTGAGCAAGGATCATCACCGGCACGGGGCTGTTTTTGCTGCTTTCCAGGGCGGAAAAGATCTGGCTGAAATCGTGTCCGTCGATCTCCAGCACCTGCCATCCGTCGGATTCCCAGTTGGCACGTATGTTTTGCGGCATCACGTCTTTGATGTCACCGCTGATCTGCAAGCCGTTGTAATCTACAATCGCGCAGAGGTTATTCAGTCCATATTTCAAGGCAAAGCAGCGGGCTTCAGAAATTTGTCCCTTCTGCTGTTCGCCGTCGCCCATCATTACATATACCCGGTAGGGAATGGAGTTGATCCTGGAAGCCAGCGCCATGCCTGCTCCGGCGGAGAGGCCCTGTCCCAAGTTGCCGCTGGACCATTCAACACCCGGAACCTCGCGCTCGATATGGCCTTCAAAGATGCTGCCCCAGAGCCTGAACTGCGATACTGCTTTGTCCAGGGAAAAGTAGCCGTTGAGCGCCAGGGCCGAATACACGGCAGGCGAGATGTGCCCATTGCTCACCACGATCCTGTCGCGGTCGGGCAGTTGGGGGTTTTTGGGGTCGTGGCGCGCCACCGCGTAGAGTGCCAGCAGCAGGTCGATGGACGACATTGAGCCGCCGGGATGCCCGGACGCGGCCAGGGTGGTCATGCTCAGGATCGCGGCGCGTGCTTGCTTGGAAAGGTTGGTCAACTCTGCCGTGAGTTTCTGTGATTTCATCATTTACCTCGAAATAATCACTGTAAATAAGTTCCCCTTCACCTTGCCCTGAGACATGATGAAGGGGTAAATTGTGGTGGAGCATAGCGGGATCGAACCGCTGACCTCATGACTGCCAGTCATGCGCTCTCCCAGCTGAGCTAATGCCCCACAATCGGAAAACTTGTGTGACCAATCTTTCTATCGCTATTATTCTGTCAAGTCAAAACTACTGGATTTCTTTCAAACCAAGCGGGTGAATGGGGTATAAAGTCTTACCAAAAAATGCAAAATCGTCTCACTGGAAATAGCAAGCGGAGAAAAAGGGGCTGCCGAAGTCTGTTCGGCAGAGGCAACTGAGTTGCCTGTTCGGAAGCTATCTCCGCTCTCTGTGGCAAACAGACTTTGCCACCCCTGGGCTGCCGGAAAGCCATGAAGCTTTTTCCCTGGGATTGAACCATTGGTATATCGCGTTTCCAAAACAGCACACAACCGGACAATGGAATACCCGCTTCTTTCCGCCCCCATACATTGATCGCTGATTGATCACTGATTGATCGCTGAGTAATCGCTGCGCTGAAAATCACCCGGCGTTCAACGGGCGGTCAATGGGACATGAGATCAGGAGGGAGTTTAGACAGCTTTTAATACTTGCATTCCAGAACATAATATGCCAAAATACCTGCTTTTCCTTCATAGCTCCGTCCCTTGCTGCTACAGCGTTTGGTGCCATCATCCTTAGGTCATCCCTCACCGGGTTAAGGATGACCCACGGAAAACAAAGACTTAGCACCCTCGTGCGCGCGAGGGCCAACAAGCTCCCATCCATATTCAGAGGGTGGATTGGGGCGGTCACTTTATCCGTCTGGCTCTTGTTTGTCCCGGACTGATTATTTGTCTTTCCCATCCGGCTTTGCTGAAGCCAGATTCAC
>DAOTNF010000002.1:0-190886 GCA_035450685.1 Candidatus Cloacimonadota bacterium
GTAGTGGCGGGAAATGACGAAGATTTGCTTGTCACCCTGCAGGAAGTGTTTAGCAATGACTACTTTCGCGTTTACCGCTCCAATGACCTGCTGGGAGTTGAGATCGGAGGCGCCGTGAAAAACATCATTGCCATAGCCGCGGGGATCATCGACGGGCTGGGTTTTGGCGACAACACGATCGGAGCGCTGCTAACCAGGGGAATAGTGGAGATCCAGCGCTTTGGCGTCGCTCTGGGAGCTAAGGCAGAAACCTTTTGGGGTTTGTCCGGCCTGGGAGACCTCGTCACTACCGCCACCTCGCCGCACAGCCGCAACCGCTATGTGGGAAAACGGATCGGAGAAGGGAAAAAGCTGCGTCAGATTATCCAGGAAATGGAGATGGTGGCAGAAGGCGTGGCCACCACAAATTCTGTATATCAGCTTGCTCTCCAGCGGGGTATCGAGATGCCCATCGTGAGAGAGGTTTGGGAAATCCTCTACCAGGAAAAAGACCCCAGGCAAGCCATCATAAGCCTAATGACCCGCAAACTGAAAGCGGAATAGAGCCTGGGATCTGCTTATACAACTGCATTCTGCCGCCCAATGAGTTCCTGGCAAACGAGGCAAAAATGACTGTTAGCAAGCTGCTCCCCCACCTCCCTCCCATTTGCCTATCATTTGCAACCACAACAAGTTAGCCTATCATCCTTAGGTCATCCTTATAAAAGTTACGGATGACCTAAGGATGACCCCACCCTGACAGCAGGTTGCAAATGAGTCTGACCTATGCCGGAAGAGGGAGTAAAAAAAGCATTGACGCATATTTACAGACACAAATTTTGGCACTTCAAGGGAAAAAGTATGCCAGAGAGATTGATCATAGCCATAGACGGTCCCGCCGCTTCCGGTAAAAGCACGACAGCGCGATTGCTTGCCAGGCAATTGGGCTACGCTTATCTGGACACAGGGGCCATGTATCGTGCCTGCGCTCTGCAAGCGCAACGAAAAGGTGTGGACCTTGGCGATGAACGGGCTGTTCAGTCTCTGCTTCAGGACCTGGATATCCGCATCGAAATCTCCGGCGAAACCAACAGTATTTTCCTTGGCTCTGAAGATGTCACGGCCGCCATCCGCGCTCCGGAAATCTCAGCCCTGGCTTCCAGCATCTCAGCGCTGCCTCCCGTGCGCCATAAAATGGTGGAGTTGCAACGCAAGCTGGCAACCTCCGGAGGAGTGATCCTGGACGGGAGGGATATCGGCACCTATGTGTTCCCAAATGCCGACCTCAAGTTCTTTTTGATCGCCAGCGCCGAAGTCAGGGCCCACAGGCGTTGGCTGGAATTGAAATCGAAAGGCATCGAGGCTGATCATGAACAGGTCTTGCGGGATCTGATCCAAAGGGACAAGAATGATTCAGCCCGCGCATTGGCGCCCCTCTCCAAAGCAAGCGACGCCATCGAGGTGGACACCAGCCGGATGAGCATCGCAGCCCAGGTGGCTACCCTTCACCGTCACGTTCTCAGGCATCTTGGCATCCCCGCGGTGCTGCTGGCGAAGCATTCCGGTTTTTGTTTCGGAGTGCGCCGGGCTATCCAACTTGCTTTGGACGCCAACCAGCCGGGCGACAAGGTGTGCACACTGGGAGAGCTAATCCACAATCCCCAGATTGTTGGCAAATTGGCAGAACAAGGTATCCGCCTTTGCGGCGAAGATGTGAGCAATTCTAAGGTCATCATCCGCTCACACGGCGCAAGCAAAGAAGTATTGGCACAACTCCTGTCCCGGGGCAACGAGATCATCGATGCCACCTGCCCTTATGTGAAGCGGGCTCAGGAAATGGTGAGTTCCATGGCCGGTTGCCAGGTGATGATCCTTGGCGATCCAGGCCATCCCGAGGTTGTGGGCATGATTTCCTACGGCGACGAAAAAACACGGGTGGTGCAAGCTGATACTGATTTTGGCACAGAGGTTTGGGATACACTGTGCATTGTGTGCCAAACCACACAAAAGATCTCCGACCTGCAGACACTGGTCACGCGGCTGCTACCCAAAGTGAAGGAGCTGCGAATCTTTAACACCATTTGCCGGGCTACCTCTGACAGACAGCATTCAGCCCAGGCCCTGGCCGAAAGATCAGACCTGATGGTGGTGATCGGCGGCAGAAACAGTGCCAACACCCGCATGCTGCAGCAGCTATGCCAGTCCATCACTCACTCTGTCCATATCGAAAGCGAAACGGAACTGACTCCAGACCTGTTGGCAGAATACGCGCGGATAGGTTTGGTGGCTGGAGCTTCCACTCCCGCGGACACAATTTTAGCAGTTTTCAATAAAATAATAAAAATAATTGGGAATACGGAAGCGGCAACGCATTTCGAAGAAATTCCCTTGTTTAAGGAGGAATCATGTTAACTCATGATCAAAACCATGTCCCAACCGACCCTAATGACGAGTCCCAAGTGATGGAACCCGAAATGAAGGAAGGGGAAGACACTACGTCAAAACCAATAGTTGATGCACCAGAATCCGAAACGGAAGCACCCGCTGAAGAAACGGCCTTAGAGAAACAAGCTCAGGCAGACCCCTCCGTGGCAGAAACGCCTGAAACAGTGGCGGAACCACCCGCCGAAGAACCAACACAAGAAAGCACGCACGAAGCTCCTGTTGAAGAGCATAAACAAGAAAGCATGCCTGAAACTCCCGCTGAAGAGCCAAAACAGGAAGACATGCCCGAAGCTCCCGCCGCAGAACCTGCGCCCAAGCCCAAACCGCGCCCGGTCAGTATCAAGGCCGTGAATCCGGAAGCCCTGGATGAAGATCACGAAGCCATGCTGGAACTCATCGAGGAATACTCCTCAAACGTCCGCCGGGGCCAGATCGTGGAAGGCAAAGTTGTCGCGGTCAACGACCGTGAAGTGGTGGTGGCCGTGGGTGGAAAATCCGACGGAGTAGTTCAGCTCAGCGAGTTTGATCTTAGCGAAATACCCGAAGTGGATTCCACCATCATGGTCTATATCAACGATATGGACAACGGCGAAGGCAGACTGTCCCTTTCCAAGAAAAGAGCCGATTACGTAAAGAATATCGAGCTTATCCGCCAGGCTGCCAAAGATGGTTCCACCCTGAATGGAAGCATCAAGCGCCGCGTCAAGGGTGGCATGATCGTGAATGTGCTGGGGATCGAAGCATTCCTGCCAGGTTCGCAGATGTCTTTGAAACCTATCCCCAATCTTGACCAGTTCATTGGAAAAGAAATGAGCTTCAAGATAATCAGCCTCGATGAGGAACACCGGAACATTATCCTTTCCCGCCGTCAGGTGCTGGAACAAGAAGCATTGGAAAAGAGAGCCGAACTTCTTGAAAAGCTCCAGGTCGATTCCGAACTGGATGGAGAGGTGAAAAATATTACTCAATATGGCGCTTTCATCGACCTTGGAGGCATTGACGGCCTCCTGCACATCACCGATATGAGCTGGGGCAAGATAAACCACCCCTCCGAAATGCTCGCGATCGGCGACAAGGTCAAAGTGAAAGTAATCAAGTTCGACACAGAAACCAACAAGATCTCCCTGGGCCTCAAACAACTGGTGCCCCATCCATGGGAAAACATTGAAATCAAGTATCCGGAAGGCGTGCGGGTGACCGGCAAGGTTGTCAGCGTCAAATCTTTCGGTGCTTTTGTGGAATTGGAACCCGGCGTGGAAGGCTTGGTGCACATCTCTGAAATGAGCTGGACCAAGAAGATCACCGATGCCCGCAAGATACTCAAGATCGGCGACACGGTGAATGCCATCGTCCTGGAACTGGATAAAGAAAACAAGCGCCTCTCCCTGGGAATGAAGCAGATGGATGCCAACCCCTGGCTTTCTATTGAAGATCATTTCCCCGTCGGAACCGTGCTCACCCGCAAGATCAAAAGCCTCACCGCCTTTGGTGCGTTTGTGGAGATCGAGGATGGCATCGACGGGCTGATCCACATTTCCGATATCAGCTGGACAAAACGCATCTACCACCCGCGTGAAGTCTTCCGCAAAGGCCAGGAGATAGAAACGGTCATCCTGTCCATCGACCGTGCCCTGCATCGGATCGCCCTGGGTGTGAAGCAATTGCACCCCGATCCATGGGCAAACCTGAATATCTCGCTGCCCATCAACACAGAGGTGATCGGCAAGATCAGCAAGCTCATCCCCAAAGGAGTGCTGGTGGACGTGCAGGTTGGAGAGGACCTGGTGGAAGGATTCATTCCGACCTCCCATCTGGCCATGCCAAAACTGGAACACACCGAAGATGCTTTCCACGTTGGCGAAGAGCTCCCGCTCAAAGTTATCGAGTTGGATATGGAAAACCGCCGCTTGATCCTTTCGGTGAAAGCCTTCTTCTTCTCCCGCGATCCCAAGCTTCAGGAAGAATACATCGCCCTGCACGAGCAGTATATGCGTGAACGGATCGCCCGCCAGCTAAAGAAAAAAGCCGAGCGGAAAAGCAAAGAAAAGCATGAGGACGGTGGAAAGACTGACGGGGATGTGACTGAATCAAGAGCTGAAGAACCAGAGCAAGAGCCCGCCATTGAGGAAACTCAGACGGATAGCGGCGAAACTGACGAAACTGCACCTGTGACTGAATCTGAGGCAATCTCCCCGGAAGAACCGGTGGAAGAAGTTCCCGTGGAAAGCATTCCTGAAACTCCTGCCGAGGAAGTTGTTCCTGAAGAGGCACCAGTGCCGGAACCTGAAGTAATCTCTCCGGAAGAGCCCGTGGAAGAAGTTCCCGTGGAAAGCATCTCTGAAGCTCCTGCCGAAGAAGTTCTTCCCGAAGTGGCTCCCGTCCCGGAAACTGAAGAAGTTCAGCCGGAACAGACTGACAGCGATTCTGAAGAACAATAACATAGTCTTGGGATTTTCTACAACCCAAGTATGGATTAGAGAGTTGTGGCAATTCGCAAGGATTGCCACAACCTATTTATAAAGCAATTCTGTGTTATCAGCCTTGGCCTGCAAGCTTTTTCGGATTATAATAAATTTTAAGCAGGAATTATGTTCCGGCATGGTAACAAAGACAAGAGGTAAATGATGAAAGCAAGATATCTTTTGACAGTGGTGAGCCTGTTGCTCATTTCGACCTTAGCCTTTGCGGACGATTTTGACCGCCATACAGCTTTGGGGTTGCATTTTGGCACCTCAGCGGGAAACGGGTATTCGATGCGCTGGATTAACGGCGATCAAGGCCTTCAATGCACCTTTGGGGCAATTACTACCGGCTCAAATAAAAATGTGCATTATCAGGACGATTACCACTGGGGCAATGCAAATCACACAGCTACTGTTGAAGGGCGCAGAACTGCGCTGGAATTTGCTGCCAACTATCTGCATACCCTGGATGAGTATCCCAATGGCAAGCTTTACATCATGGCGGGAGGATCATGCAGATACATACAGAAACGAATGTTCGAGGTAGATGTTATTAATCATCACGTCGATTGGGAATCTGAGAGAACTTATCTAAAGCGGCAGCTTAGATGGACGATCGGGGCAGGTCCGGGCTTCGAAATTGGTTATAACAGCAAATTCCGCTTTGCGCTCGAAGTGCCGCTCACCTACAATTGGAAAGACGAAATAGTCATGTATATCCCCCAGGCAGGAATCTATTACTACTTTAGATAAGCCACGCTCCGAAACCTAACTTGTCTGTTACTAAAAAGGAACTTACTTCGCCATAGATTTTTACTCCAGCTATAAGAAGCCCCGTGTTTCCACGGGGCTTTCTGTTTATTCACCGATTATTTTGACCAAGACCCTTTTTCGTCTTTTCCCATCGAATTCCCCATAGAAAATCTGCTCCCAGGTGCCCAGATCCAGTTTCCCGTTGGTGACGGCCACCACGGTCTCCCTGCCCATGACCTGGCGTTTGAGATGCGCATCTGCATTGTCCTCAAAGCCATTATGGGCATACTGGGAATGGGGCTTTTCGGGAGCCAGCTTTTCCAGCCATTTCTCAAAATCCGCATGAAGGCCGGATTCATTGTCATTGATGAAGACCGAGGCTGTGATATGCATCGGATTCACCAGGCAAAGACCTTCGCGGATCCCGCTTTCGCACAGGCATTCTTCGACCTGCTGGGTAATGTTTATAAACTCCCGGCGTTGTGTGGTATTAAACCACAGTTCACGGCGATAGGATTTCATCAGATGATGGGTGATTTCTCGATCATGGAAGCAAGGTCGGTGGGTGTGTCGTACACCTCATAAGCTCCCGCTTTTTCCAATTCCTCTCTGCTCCGGTAACCCCAGGCAGCGCCAATCGGCACCATACCGGCATTGATAGCGGTCTGCATATCCACTGCCGAGTCGCCCAGGAAAGCGATGTTTTCCGGCTTGGTTTTCAACCTTTCCGCCAAATCCAGCGCACGGGTTGGATCAGGTTTCTTGGGCATGTCAGGTTGTTCGCCGCTGTAAATGCCAAAGGGATTCTTGCCTTGATTGATCATCACTCCCCGGAAGTAGTGACGGATCATCTTCTTGGTAAAATAGTGCACCTTGTTGGAAAGAATCGCCACTTTCACCTTGCGTGAAACACAAAGCTGGATCAGGTAGAGAATACCGGGATAAACATTGGTATGGAGAAACCAGCTTTGTTCATAGTGGTTCCAGAACAGTTCGGCAATCGCTTCCTGATCGGCCTGTTTGTGTTTCGAGGCCGGAGTTGCCTGTTTTACCAAGTCAAATAGCCCGTTACCCACAAAGTCCTTATACGCCTCCACGGGATGCTCTGGTAATCCGCTATCGGCCAAAGCGTTGTTCATGCTGTCGGCGATATCCCGCAAGCTATCCAACAGGGTACCATCAAGGTCAAAAATGATGGCTTTGATTATGGGTTTTTTCTTCATTTTTGCACTTCCTTCGTTGTAATTTTTATCGGTTCTGATTCTGATCCCGCATAAAGCGACAAATGCGGGAAGGGGATTTCTATTCCATGCGCAGCAAAGCTTTCTTTGACACGCAAGATCAATTGCGATCTGAGACCAAAAAAGTCTTCCGATCTGCCCCAGACGCCATACAATATATTTATGCCATATTCTCCAAAGCTTTCCAGCACGATTATCGGAGCTGGTTCCTGCAAAGCCAGGGGCTCGCTGGCGGCTATCTCTTTCAGCACTTCCAGCACCTTGTGCAGATCTTCCTTGTAAGCCACAAGCACATTCAGGTCAACCCTGCGGTCGGGGAAACGGGTCACATTTGTTACCTCTGTCTTGATCATGGTCTCATTCGGCACCCTAACGTAGCTGTTATCAGGAAGCCTCAGTTTCAGAGACAGCAGGTCGATGCTCTCGATCTTGCCGCGGATTTTGTTCACCTCAATAAAATCGCCCACCACAAAGGGTTTTTCCGAAATCAGAAAGATGCCGCTGATGATGTTTGAAACACTGGTCTGCGAAGCAAAACCGATTGCCACGCCAAGCACTCCGGCAGCTCCCAATAAAGCTGAAAGCTTGAAGCCGAATTCATTGAGCACACTCACCACCAGGATCAACACACTGAGAAAATAAACCGCCCGCACAATCAACTGCTCGCTTTGAGGGGAAAGGCGGCCCTTGACCATCCGGGTGACAAGCTTCCGTATCAGGATTATGACTGGAATGCCAATGCCAAGCGCGATTACCACCCGCAAAGCCACATTGATGCGTTCTGGTGTTATATACATTCTGATCAATTCTGTAAGGTTCATTTATTTCGGCTTGTTTCCTTTGTTTTTCATCTTGGATACTAAGAACCATTTTTATGAATAGCTATTATTTGTCCATCTTTTTCTAATAAGTTACTCCATTCTCTTGATAATGCTATGGAAAACTTGACACAAAGAGCCAAAACACAATTATTGCGCCACAATCAATGTCGAGGAGAACCCATGCGTTTAGTCCAGATTGTGGGAGCCAGGCCCCAGTTTGTCAAGCTTGCCCCTCTGTCACATCTGCTAAGAGAAAAGCACGAGGAGCTGATCATCCACAGCGGCCAGCATTACGATATCCAGATGAACGACGTCTTTTTCAGGGATATGCTCATTCCCGCGCCGGATTACAACCTCAATGCCGGCTCAGGCTCCCATGCCTTGCAGACAGCCCAGATCATGGAAGCCCTGGAGCCTATCCTGAGCAGGCATGTGCCTGATGTCGTGATCGTCTATGGCGACACCAACACCACCCTAGCCGGAGCCCTTACGGCGGTGAAACTGGGCATCAAAACCGCGCATGTGGAAGCCTGCCTGCGCAGCTTCAACCGCGCCATGCCGGAAGAAATCAACCGCGTGGTGGCAGATCATGTTTCCGACCTGTTGCTCTGCCCCACCTCCGCCGCAATGGACAATGCGCGGCGCGAAGGATTGCAGGACAAAGCCCGGCTCTCTGGGGACATCATGGTGGACAGCCTGAAGCTGGGGCTCAAACTCGCCTCGGAAAGCATGGAAGTGCTGAATGACCTGCGCCTGGATCCAGGCGGATACTATCTGCTGACCCTGCACCGCCCCTACAACGTGGACGATCCCGCTTGCCTGGACAGGATCCTGACTGGACTGAACGGTCTGGACAAACCGATCGTGTTCCCTGTCCATCCCCGCACCCGCAACGTGCTCGCAAAGCTCGATCCAGACCGCTTCCGCAATCTGGTCTTCATCGAACCACAGTCCTATCTGAATTTCCTGACCCTAATGCAGGCCGCGCACATGATCCTCACAGACTCCGGCGGCATCCAAAAGGAAGCCTACATCATCCGCAAACCCTGCGTTACCCTGCGCTCAGAAACTGAGTGGATCGAGACCGTGGAAAGCGGCTGGAATCTGCTACTGCCCGTAGATTCCTCCAATTTCCCGGCCGCTATTCCATCTTTCACAGTGCCCGCCGAACATCCGGATCTGTTTGGGGTCGATGTGGCTGCCAGAATCGTAAGCCTGCTGGAAGAGTTTGCCGGCAAGTGAAAGCGAAGCCCGCGCAGACCGTAGACGCAGCGATGAATCCATCAAGGGAGAATAGAGTGACAAGCAACAACGTTCGCCTCATCCTTATCGCAGGAGGCACCTGCAGCGGCAAAACAACCATCGCCAGGGCCATCGGACGGCGCATCACAGGCCTCAAATCTGTGATCCTCTCTCACGACAACTATTACAAGGATCTCAGCCATCTGTCCAGCGAGGAAGCCGCCCGCGCCAATTTTGACCACCCGGATTCCATCGACACGGAACTGTTGATCTCCGACCTCAAAGCCATGCTGCGTGGCGAAGCGGTCAATGTGCCAGACTACAATTTCGCCACCCACAGCCGCAGCGAAGGCACACTGTGCATCGCGGGGGCGGACGTGATCATCCTGGAAGGCATTTTTGCCCTTTATTACCCGGAATTGCTGGCGCTTTCCGACCTAAAAATCTTTCTGGATTCAGATTCGGACATCCGCCTGGCACGCCGCATGCAAAGAGATATCCTGGAGCGCGGGCGCAGCGTGGAAAGCGTGCTCAACCAATATCTGGAAACCGTCAAGCCCTCCCATCTGGCATTCATCGAACCGACCAAGAAAAACGCCGATCTGATCATCCCGGGAGACAAAGAGTTCGACACCGTGCTCTACATGCTCAACGGCTTCCTGCGCCATGAGCTGAGTTCTGGCAAAGCATTGTGAATCCGGGGAAATGTTCATTTTGCATAGAATTGCTTTTGAACAAAGGAACATCAACCGCAAAAGCCGATTTTTGGACTTGACAAATCTTAGCACTCCAAAAAGCTGTTTGCTAATAGCACCCCCTGTGATTATAATATAATCAGTTCAAAATAAATAACGATGGAGGATAATCATGAAACTGAAACCTATTGAAGACCATGTGGTTGTGAAGACCGAGACCGTCCAGGAAAAGAAAGTGGGCGGAATCATCATCCCCGATACAGCCAAGGAAAAACCCCAGATGGCGGAAGTGATCGCCGTCGGCACCGATGAAGATCTGCAAAAGATAGTCAAGGTGGGCGACATGGTGCTCTATGGCAAATATGCCGGCACAGAGATCGAACTCGAAGGCGAAAAGCTGCTCATCCTTTCCAAAAGCGATATCCTCGCTATTGTCGAGTAAACAATGCAAGAAGTAAGTTCACAAGATTTCGCCGCCGAAGTACTGGAATCTGAACTCCCCGTCCTGGTGGATTTCTGGGCTCCCTGGTGCGGTCCCTGCAAAGCGCTCACCCCCACAGTGGAAAAACTGGCTGCTGAGCTGGAGGGAAAGGTCAAGGTTGTCAAGTGCAACATCGATGCTTCACCCGAGATAGCCGGCCAGTACTCGATCATGTCCATCCCCACCCTGCTGGTCTTCCATAAAGGCGCTGTCGCCTCACAACTGATCGGCCTGGTGCAAAAAGACAAGATCATGGACAAACTCAAAGACTTCATCTAAACTATCCAGTTAGAAGACCCCTGCCCGGTAGAGCTATCTGCCGGGCTTTTTGCACTAAAAGTGGAGATGTTTTGCGGTGGCATCGCTTTGTCCGGGGGCATTTCGCCCTCATTCGTAAGAGGCAGCTAAGTCTCTGTCTTCCTGGGGTCATCCTTAACCCGGTGAGGGATGACCTAAGGATGATGGCACCAAAGCCAGTAGCAGCAAAGGACGGAGCTATGAAGGATTATGCAGAAGGTTGCCGTTGTATTTGGCGAATGTAACGCTAATTTGCTTGCGTCCTATTCGTTTTCTGGTGAAAAGGTGGAAAGGTTTCCCGAAACAAGTCCACCAAGCTATATTATATGTCATCACGGGCTGTCGGGGCACCCGCCAAAGCGTGAAGCAGTTTGTTGGGGTGACTTGACCCGTGATCCAGTCTTATAGGAATCACTCACATCCCAAAAGTGGTTGACAGAATATGAGCCTGCAAAATCCTGCTCAGGATAACCTGCGTCCCTGTAGCTCAGCTGGATAGAGTGGCACCCTCCGAAGGTGAAGGTCAGGCGTTCGAATCGCCTCAGGGACGCCAAACTTGGGTACCGGGACTACATGCAAAACGAAGTCGTCATCACCTTAAACAACATCTCCAAACAGATCGGCAGCAAAGTGATCTTTTCCGGTCTGAACTTTGGCATCCACGCTCAGGATAAGATCGGGGTGGTGGGCGTGAACGGCTGTGGCAAAACCACACTGCTCAGGCTGCTGACAGGCCTCACGGATCCAAGCACGGGAGAAATCATCCTCCGTAAAGGGATCAAGGTCGGATACCTGATGCAGGACATCCCCCTGGATGAAGAGCAGCGGCTGTTGGAATACATCATGCCAGAGCAAGCGGTAGCTGCAGAGAACGACGAGGAGCACCGCTACAAAGCTATTCTGAGCACCTTGGGGATCGATGAATATGAAAAACCCCTGCGCCTCCTCTCTGGCGGTCAACGGCGCAAGGCCGACCTTGCCAGGGTGCTGGTGCAGGAGCCCGATGTGCTGATACTGGATGAGCCCACCAACCATCTTGATCTGGACACGATAGAGTGGTTGCAGGATTACCTGGCCGAGGCCAAAAAAACGGTTATCTTCGTAACCCATGACCGCTACTTTTTGGACGCGGTCTGTAACCGGATCCTGGAGTTGGATCATGGCCAATGCTACCTGTATGAAGGCAACTACACGGAGTATGTGCGGGGAAAGATGATCAGGGCAACCGATTCCCAGAGAAAGGAAACCCGCCGTCTGGCGCAACTGAAAAAAGAAATGGACTGGCTGAACCGGGGAGCCAGAGCCCGCGCCACCAAACCCAAGAATCATGTGGACAGGGTGAAGGAACTGCTCTCCAAATCCTACCTGATCTCAAACCAGGATCTGGACATCTCGTTTCAGACCGACCGCCTGGGCAAGACCATCCTGGAACTGCACCGTCTGGGTAAAAGCTATGGATCCAATGTGTTGTTCAAGGATATCGACCACAATTTCCAGGCTCTGGAGCGCATTGGGATCATCGGAGCAAATGGCTGCGGTAAAACAACACTCTTGAAAATGATTGTCGGCGAGGTCGAACCCGACCAGGGAAAGATCAAGGTGGGGGTGAACACCCACTTTGCCTATTACCGCCAGGAGGATGAAAGCTTCGATCCCACCCTGAGCGTGTATGACTATATCGCCCAGTACGCGGAGGTAATCAAAACCCGCGACGGCAGCAAAGTGAGCGCGGCGGAAATGCTCAGGCGATTCCTGTTCGATGGCAAGATGCAGACCCAAAAACTGGGTTCGCTGTCCGGAGGTGAGCGGAAACGCCTGTATCTGCTCAAATCGCTGATGTTTGGGGCAAACTTCATTGTTCTGGATGAACCCACCAACGATCTGGATATCCGCACCCTGGAAATCCTGGAAGACTACCTGGACGCATTTTCGGGCTGCCTGCTGGTGGTATCGCACGACCGCTTCTTTCTGGACCGCACGGTGGACTATCTCTTTATTTTTGAGGGCACCTCGATACGCAAATTTCCCGGCAATTACTCCGACTATCTGTTGGTGAAAAAGTATCAAAAGGAAGAGGCTGAAGAAAAGGAACGGTCAGCCACCGCAGCCAGGCCCAGGAGAATCCAGAAAGGATTGAACTACAACGAGCAGAGGGAGTTTGAACGGTTGGGCTTGGAGATTGCGGCTCTGGAAGAGAAGATCCAAGAGCTGGAAACGGGCCTGTCGTCTCAAAACTCCTCGCTGAACCATCTTGACTACTTAAAAATCAGCAGGGAACTGGAAGAACTGCAGAAAGACCACGATATCAAGCTACAGCGCTGGATAGAACTGAGCGATAAAGCAGACGGTTGAAACCTGTTGTCCTTGTTACTGCAAGACCATTAGTGACGGCCTTTGTATTTTTCAAACCAGTCGTCAGCCCTGTTTGAAATCTCAAATAAATCGTTTTTGCTGAAATGCTGGTGGATTGTACTGATCTTTTGTTTGGCTGGGACGTACTCGTTTCTGGCGGCAATGGTGAACCAATAATAGGCTTCCAACTGGCTTTTATCCACCCCTTTGCCCTCCAGATAAGCTTTGCCCAGATAAAACTGCGCTTCCCCCTGGTTGCGATAGCTGTACATCCTGAGTTTTTCAACGGCAATGTCTATGTCGGATTTGATCTTGGCCTTCTCAAACAAAGCCACCGCTTCTTCCAGGGTTGTGACAGTGGTCGGCAGGGGAGCCATATCCTCCCCCGCGGGAAGGTTTTCGGACACAGGTACAGATAAAGAATCCACCGTTCCAGACTGGTCTTGTTTGGTTTTGCATCCCCAAATACCCAACAGCAGGATCACAAAACTTGCTATCAACACTTTTCGCATGGTAAAACTCCGCTTCTATCTGTATTGGTAGATCATCCAGCCGTCCTTGCCCAAGGCGAGGAAAACCAGATCCTTGTCCAAAGCTACGTCGTAGACAGAGGTGGTGGGGGGGTAGATCGTATTCAGATCCTCCGCTTTCAAGGGATTGGAAATATTGTATATCTTGACCCCGCCTTTCCCCAGTGCCACAAAGAGCCGGTTATCCTTGATCTCCAAGTCCAGGATATCATTGGAAAGCCGGGTTTGGAAGATCAACCTGGGATGCTTGAGGTCGGTCATGTTTATGGCCAGCAGCTTCTTACCCGCGCCGATCCAGGCGATGTCGCCATTTTTGGCCAGCACCGTGGCATCCGCTATCTCGTAATTAACACCCATGCTCATGGGAAACTGGAGGTCGCTGATATCCACAGTTACCAGGCCAAAGTCGTTCAGTGCATATAGATATGGGTATTGGGCGATAAAATCGCGGATGCCCCATTTTTCAGAAAAAGTGGATTTGATCTCGCGCATCCCACCCTTGCCGATATCGATAATGTCGATCCCTTTGAAGCGATCCGCCACATAAAGGATTGAGCCTTCCCGGGTGATCCTGTCGCCGATGATCTGATTGGTAAAGTAGATCCTGCCTGGGCTGGAGAGGGTGTCAACGCTGCTGATCTGGTTGGTGGGCTCCGTGCTGCAGATATAGATCTGATTGCTGCCCAGGACGTTCACATCCTCTATCCGGAAAGCTGAATGGAACACTCCTTCCAAACGTGGTTGCAAAGGATTGAAGATGGAATAGGCCCACAAGTAATTTTGGCTGCTAAGCACAACCTGGTCTTCGCTGCAGACAACCATATAGGGTTGGATGTTTTTGAAGTGAGCCAGTTGATACAGATATCTGTCATCGATGGCCGACAAAGCGACTATCAGGCAGAGCAACAGGATGATGAGGGAGTAGATTTTCATGGTTACTCCAATAATTGTTTGATAATCTCGCCCACTTTGATACCTTCCGCTTCAGCAGCAAAAGATATCAGGATACGGTGGCTGAGCACAGGAACCGCCACTGCGCGCACATCCTCTTCGGCCGGGGTGAGCCTTCCATCCAAAGCCGCCCTGGCCTTTGCCGCCAATACCAGATACTGGCTGGCACGGGGGCCGGCTCCCCAGTTGATCAGTTTCCTGAGTTCAGTTTTGCTTCCGGGATCGCCGGGGCGGGTACTGCGTGCCAGTTTAACGGCGTATTCCAGCACATGGTTAGAAAGTGGCATATTGCGGATGGCGTTTTGAAATTGGATGATCATTTCTGCTGAAAGCAAAGCCTGGGGTTCATCCAGTTGGGTTCCTGTGGTTGATTGCACTATTGCCAGTTCCTCCTCATAGGAGGGATAGTCGATACCGATATAAAGCATGAAGCGGTCCAACTGCGCTTCCGGCAGGGGATAGGTTCCCTCCTGCTCAATGGGATTCTGGGTGGCCATCACGATGAATGGCAGATCGAGGGGACGGGTGGTGTTCCCGCTGCTGACCTGATACTCCTGCATCGCTTGCAGCAGAGCCGCCTGGGTCTTGGGGGGAGTGCGGTTGATCTCGTCAGCCAGGATGATGTTTGCAAAGATGGGGCCTTTGATGTATTTGAATTCGCGCTCTCCGGTATCGCTTCCGGTCACCAAAATATCGCTGCCGGTGATATCCGAGGGCATTAGATCGGGAGTGAATTGGATGCGTCCAAAACTCAGGTTCAGGGCTTTGGCAATGGTGGAGATCAGCAGGGTCTTTGCCAGGCCAGGCACTCCCTCGATGAGCATATGGCCATTGGCAAAAAGCCCGATAAGCACCTGCTCGACCACTTTATCCTGGCCAATAATGGTTTTCCTGATCTGTTTCAGCAGTTCTTCTTTTGCCGTCTTCAGCTCTGTGACTCGTTGTATCATTGTCTCACTGTTCATAAATCTTATCTCCACTAAGTATAGCTGCAATTATCTGGCGGCCGCTCAAAGCGATTGCCGCAATACCCACAACACTCATCAAAAAGGCAGTAAGCATGTGGGCGAACGCCATAATCGCGGAGGCATCCTGTCTTGTCAATGCAAATCCAACAGAAAAAATAATGATCATCATCCATTCATTGCTTCCAAGTTGGGCTGGAGGCTGGGGAAGAGCGTAGGACAGATTGATCAGCGTGTAGCCAAACAGCACTTTCAGGAAAGGCAATTGCACGTTGAACGCCTGAAAAAGCAGGTAAAAATATAGCCCATCCAAAAGCACCCCCAAAGCCGTGAGGGCAAGCGCGGAAAGCAATCTGGTCCAACGGTGTTCAAAAACGTTCAGTCCGCTGATAAATATCTCGATGTAGCGGTTGATCTTGTCCTTGGCAGACCCTGGCAACCAGGCAAACAAACCTTTTATGAAACCCACCACCCCCTTTTTACGGCGGGCAGCCAGCAGCAACACGATCAGCGACAGGGCAAAAACCAGGGCAAGCAAGGACAGCAATGCGATCATACCGCCGGAAAACTTTAAGCCCAAAAAGGGAAGCATGGCCAACACAAAGAAAATGCCCACAGTATCGAATGTTTTGTCTATGAAAATGGATGGCAAGACGCTCAAAATCGGAATTCCATGGTTGCGCTTGATAAACCAGGCCTTGACCAGTTCTCCCAACCGGATCGGAATAACATAGTTCACCCAGTTGCCCCCCATGCTATAGAGCCAGGTGCGTCCCCAGGACAGCGTCACATCCTTTCGCAGGAGGAGATTCCAGCGCAAACTGCGGATCAGGTAAGCCCCAAGGTAAAAAAGCGACGCCCAGACCACCAGTTCCAAGCGCACCTGTTTGATCTTGCTAATCAGCAGGTCGATATCGATAAACTTCAACCACAAAGCAAGCAACAGCAGCCCGACAGCAAGCCCCAGGAGTAAAGACAGCAGACGCTTGCGGGATAACTTCATCCTGATACGTTTACTTCTGGTCCCGGTCAAAGACCATGTGGTAATGATGAGCCCAATACTTCTTCCAGACACGTGGTGCGAACTTCTCCAGCCAATTATGCTTCATCATCCTGGCAGAGAAGTCAGGATCTTTGCCTGCGTAGTGATCGAGTATCGACAAGGGGGCTCTGCGGACGGCACTGCCTCTTTTACGGATCAGGGAACCGAGCGACGCCGGCAGCCACTTTGACAGCAAATCTTCCTTGGCCATACCGATATCCGGCCAGGGAGGACAATCGAACCATCCCGCCTCACGCAGTTTCCAGCCTAACTTGCCCAGGATAAAGATTATGGACTTGCGGTCGATATTACCCAGGCACAAATCAGGATACTTTTGGGGAGAGTAGTCTTTAATCTGCATTTTATATCCGAGCCCGGTGATGTTGGGAACGCTGATGAATATCACCTTGGCCGTAACGCGGCTTACTTCCTGCAAAAAGCAAGGCAGATCCTGCACAAACCATAACGCTGAGAACGAGAAATACATATCAATGCTGGAATCCGGATAGTCCAGCTTGCGGTAATCTCTGTTATAAGCAGTTTGCAGAGGTCTCCCCAGTTCACTCCATAGCTTGCCGATCAGATCAAGCCTGTGTTCATCGTGGTCTTCCAAATAGACCCGAATGCCAAGATCGGCCAGCGAAAGCAGATTTATGCCACTGATACCGGTAAATCCAAAAGAGGGGGATTCAAGAACGCTTTTCACCCCATACCTATCAGCAGTTCTTTTCAGCAGGTTATTAATGACCACCCGCTCATATGAAGAGCCCAATCCTTCATGGTTATCTGTGAAGTATTTCTCCCAGTCGTTGATGATAGGAATGGCCATTATTTCTCCAGAAACTCGGCGATAACGATCTGTATCCCCGGGATGGTGAAGGTTTCCGGCAGGCGCATTAGCTCATAGGTAGGATCCACCTGGTAGAACCAGGAGCGCGAAATAAGTTGGAAGCGGCTCACCCAGAGCTCGTTTTTCACCTTTTTGGCAAGCCATTCCCCCGTCCTGAAAAAGCGACGGTCAAAGCGAAAGAGCCCGCGATAATTGGCACCGTGTACCTGGCGTGAGATAAAGTTCACCAACTCATTCAGTTGAACCGGGTCACGGTCGGCAACATTCAGGCTCAAACCCGGGGAAAACTCGTTTTTCAGCAGCCAGGTGAAAGCCGCAGTGATCGTGTCAATATGGCAGAGATGAATCCACACTCTCTTGTCAATCAAGGGGAACCTGTTCATACTGACCAGGCGCACCAGTTGATAGGGAAATCCCTTGTCTCCCGTGCCATAGGTGATCGATGGCCGCAAAATGGCTGCATTCAGGCCTTTCATCACTGCCCGGTTGATAACCTTTTCGGACTCTATCTTGGTGAAGTGGTAATAGTTATCGGGATTGCGCTCCGTCTCGTTGTTGGCGGGCAATTCCTCGGGAATGGCTCCAAAAACTCCCACTGAAGAACAGAAGATCAGCTTGGCACGGTTTTCCAGACAGTACTCCGCAAACTGCTCGGTGCTGTGCAGATTAGCTTTGAGATATTCATCGCGTGAAAACTTGCGTCCTCCGCGTAATGCCCCAATATGCAGGATGCAATCAAAGCGATTTTTCCAGATGTAATCCTTCAGGGCAGGGATATCTGCCAAATCCAGGTTGACAATCTCCACGTCATTTTGGAATTCCGCAAAACGTTTGGTTTCGGTCCCCGGACGCACCAAAGCTATAACTTCAAAGTCCAGCTTTTCAGCCAGAATCGAACGCAATACCGACCTGCCGATCAAGCCGGTGATCCCTGTTATCAAGAGCCTCGGCATTTAATGGAATATCCTGCGCCAAAGGCTCTTTTTGCGGCGATGGGAATGGGAATAGCTCGGCTGTATGTACACATACTTGTAGGGTATGGATTTGTTGTCCAGGATCATTTGCGGAAACTCGGTGGACAGCAGTTCCACCACATGCTCGTCAAGATCATCCCGCAGAAGTTCCAGGGCTTTGAAATATGATCCGTATGGCACCCGGCCATGATCGTCTGATCCAATAAGATGAGCCCAACCATTACGCATCAATATCCACGCAGTCTGACGGACTTTTTCACCATACTGCCCCAACAGGCTTCCAGAGTTGATTTGAATGTAGATATTGTTGCCGATCAGATGCCGCGCGTCCCGGGGGTGCTTCATTATACTCACATACCGTTCAGCGTGTGCCAGGATCGGCTTGTATCCTTTGCGCAGGAGGGGGAAGATGTAATTGTAAAAATCTTCCGGCAACCCGTTCAAATCGGATTCCACCATTACATACCGCGAGTTACCCATCACCAGGTTATTCTTCTCGATATCTGCCAGAATATTGGGTTGAACGAATATCTCGAATCCTGGATGCAGGCGCAACTTCAAGCCATTTTCCGCACACTTAGCCTGCATGGCGGATAGTTTCTTATCATAATCCGAGCGTTCATACTTGTATAAACCGCGCATGAAATGGGAAGTGAGGAAGGCATCCGTGATACCCCCGTCATCCATCAGCTTCATCTGTTGAAGCGATTTCTCAGCACAATCGGATCCGTCATCTATTTGGGGGAGTAAATGACAATGAACATCGATCATTACTTAGGGCATTCTCTCCTTGATCATTTGCACAAACTCGAGCAAAACATCGTTATGCGGATAGGGTGCAATCATCTTGTTAGTTTCGTCCAAAAGCCGTTCCACCGCGGCCCGAGCCTTGTCGAACCCCAGTAAACCGGTGTATGTGTTTCTGGAAGTTGGAACGTATTCGCTGTCAAAATCAAGCCCGTCGCTTCCCCGGCTGTAGTCTGCCACAATATCTTCTATCATGCGATAGGCCATACCCAGGTTCATGGCATAGGTGTTCATCACCTGACGCGTGGCATCGTCTGCTTCGGCAAGCACACAGGCCATATCGGCGGATGCCTGAAGCAGAGAGCCTATTTTCTTCATATCAATATAGCGCAGCACATTGATCTTCATTACCTTGCGTTTGCTTTCCAAGGCAACTATCTGTCCTCCCATCATGCCATAGGTCTGAGCGGCCAAAGCAAGTATTCTCAGACATTCCAGAGCTTTTTGGGGATTCGAAATATACCCCAGCACCTCAAAGGCCAAAGTGTACAAAGCATCTCCTGCAAGGATACCAATCGTATTGTCAAACTTCAGATGCAAAGCGGGGCTGGAGCGACGCTCTGATCTGTTCATAACCATGGGCATATCATCGTGCACTATCGACGCGTTATGTATCAGTTCCACAGCCGTGGCTGCATGGAGCGCGTCCTGGAATCCCTTTGCTTTCTTTGCGCCTGCCAGCATCTCATACACAGCCAGTAACAATAGCGGACGCCAGCGTTTTCCACCGCTGAAGACAGCGTATCGCATGGCTTTCTTCAGTTCTTTAGCTGGTCCAGATGCTGTCCCAACGAAATGCTTGAGGTTGGCTTCAACCTTGTCCAGCCTGGTCTCAAAGTACTTCTGTAGTAACAATTGAGTCTCCCGAATTCGTTTTCACCGGCATTCCACCAGTTTGTCTTTCATTGAACACAATATGCCAAATCTGTCAAGGCTTTTATTGCTCGACTGATTTTCAACAATGCAGGCTCCTAACAAAACCACCCTCATCCAGCAAGAATTGCGTGCTTTCATAGTTGTACCTGTAAGAACCCCCTCCCGCAAAAGAGAGGGGGTATTTACGTTATCTGGGTTTATTCTTCTTCCGGTTCTTCTTCGTCGATATCGACTTCGTCTTCAACATCTTCCTCTTCCAGGTTTTCATCTTCTGAAATGAACTCCTGTTGGTGAGGGGCTGATTTTAGCTTTTCAACTTCCTTATCCAGGCTTTCTTCATCCGGGTCTGCCTGGATCACGGTGATGTCGCGAACCTTGTCATTATCGTTTATATTGATCAGGCGCACTCCCTGCGTGTTTCTGCTGATGACATTAATATTGGCTATCTTCTGCCGGATGATCATTCCATCCTGTGTCACAATCATCAGGTCTTCGCTGTCGTCAACGATCATCAGAGCCGCTAGGTATCCGTTGCGTTCAGTGGTCTTGAGGGTTATCACACCCTTGCTTCCACGCCTTGTTGTGGTGTATTCAGAGATTGCAGTCCTCTTGCCATAACCGTTTTCGCTGATAGTCAAGATCGTTTTGCCGGAGCCGTTACCATTGGCTATGATATCGTCCTGAGAGATAACTCCCATGGATATCACATAGTCTTCATCCCGCAATCTGATGCCCCGTACTCCGCGGGTAAACCTGCCTGTGGCACGGAAATCCTTTTCACTGAACCGGTTGCAATAGCCGTTTTTAGTAGCCAGGATTATATCATCGTTTCCTGAAGTAATGCGGGCGTCGATCAGTTCATCGCCCGGCATCAGCTTGATTGCCAGGATTCCTGAACTGCGGGGACGGCTGTAAGCCAAGACAGGTGACTTTTTAATCGTGCCGTTGCGTGTGCACATAACGATATTCTGTTCGGGATGGAAATTTCTCAAAGTCACGAAGGCCTTGATCTTTTCCTTATCCTGAAACTGCACCAGATTGACAATTGCCTTTCCTCTTGCAGTGCGTCCGGCTTCTGGAATTTTGAAGACCTTCAGCCAGTGGCAACGCCCGTGATCTGTAAAGAGGAGGATGTGGGAGTGAGTGGAAGCCACAAATATATACTGGATTGCATCCTCTTCCTTGAGATTGGCGCCGGTAAGCCCTTTGCCGCCCCTGCCCTGCACTTTGTATGTATCCACGGGCAGGCGTTTCACGTAACCGTCGTGGGTAATGGTCACGACCATCAGCTCATCGGCGATCATGTCTTCATCGGAAAGATTCCCGGTGTAGTTTTCCTTGATCCTGGTGCGGCGGACATCGCCAAACTTGTCACGAATCTCCGCGGTTTCCTGTTTGATCAGCTCCATCCTCAATTCCCGGTGTTCCACCAGAGCCTGAAGGCGGGAGATCAGCTTCAACAGTTCCTGATACTCATTCTCGATTTTCTCGCGTTCCAGGCCTGTCAGGCGCTGCAACCTCATATCCAGGATCGCTTTGGCCTGTATCTCTGACAGGCCAAACTTCGCCTGCAGTTGCTCATTGGCTTCCTGGGGAGTTTGAGATGCGCGAATGGTAGCGATCACTTCATCAAGATGGTCAAGAGCGATACGCAGGCCTTCGAGGATGTGGAGGCGGTCCTGTGCGTTTTTGAGTTCAAACAGGGTACGGCGCAACACCACATCGTGCCGGAACTCTATGAAGTTGTTGAGCATGTCCTTCATACTTACAACCTGGGGCACGCCATCCACCAGGCAAAGATTGATCACGCCAAAGGTGGAACGCAACTGGGTGTATTTGTAGAGCTGGTTCCGCACCGTTGCGCCATCGTGGTTGCGCTTCACATGGATCACCAGGCGCATGCCATCCCGCCCGGATTCATCCCGGACGTCGCTGATGCCTTCGATCTTCTTGTCTTTCACCAACTGCACTATTCTCTCTATCAAAAGGGTCTTGGTAACCTGATAGGGAATGGATCTGATGATGATGGATTCCTGTTCGTTGGCTCCTGTCACCAGTTCCGCTTCACCCTGGAGAACCAGCCTGCCCCTGCCAGTCAGGAAATATTCCTTGATTCCTTCGGCTCCCAGGATAAATCCGCCCATGGGGAAATCCGGTCCCGCTATATAGCGGCGCAGATCCAGGGGTTCGATTTCAGGATCGTCTATCAGGGCGATCACGGCGTTACAAACCTCGCTAAGGTTGTGGGGAGGCATATTGGTGGCCATCCCAACCGCGATGCCTGAAGAGCCGTTAACCAGCAGGTTGGGTATGCGGGAGGGAAAAACCACGGGTTCTTTGCGGGTCTCATCATAGTTTGAAGTATAATCGACCGTGTCCTTGTCCAGTTCCTCCAGCATTTCAGGGGTTATTTTCTGCAGACGCGCCTCGGTGTAACGCATGGCCGCAGGAGGATCTCCATCAATGGAGCCGAAGTTACCCTGTCCGTCAATAAGCGGATAGCGCATATTCCAGGGCTGGGCCAGGCGTACCAGGGTCGGATACACCACCTGCTCACCGTGGGGATGGTAGTTACCAGAGGTGTCGCCAGCGATCTTGGCGCATTTGCGGAAGTGCCCGCCAGGCGAGAGATTCAACTCGTGCATGGCGTATATGATACGCCGCTGAGAGGGCTTCAGGCCATCCCGGATATCCGGCAGCGCCCTGGATACTATTACGCTCATGGAATAGTCCAGGTAAGCCCGGCGCATCTGGTCTTCTATCTGTACATTGATGATCTTTGTCTTATCGTCCATTTTTCTCTTCCGCTCCCTTTAAATATCGAGATTCTGCACATACTTGGCGTTGGCCTGGATAAATTCACGCCTCGGTTCCACTTCTTCGCCCATCAGGATCGTGAAGATGCGGTCGGCCTCGATGGCGTCGTCCACTTTCACGGAGATCATCGTACGCGTTTCAGGATTCATTGTGGTTTCCCAGAGCTGTTCGGGGTTCATCTCACCCAGTCCTTTGTAGCGCTGGACAAACACACCTTTTTCCCCAAATTCCGCTATCGCGGCATCGCGCTCTTCCTCGGTGAACACATATCTTTTCTGCTTGTTTTTGCGCACCAAGAACAGCGGAGGTTTGGCAATATAAACATGCCCGCGTTCGACCAGGGGCTTCATATAGCGATAGAAAAAGGTGAGCAGCAGAGTGCTGATGTGGGCGCCGTCAACGTCCGCGTCAGCCATGATCACTACGCTGCCATAGCGTATCTTGCTCACATCAAAATCCTGTCCGATACCGGCACCGATGGCCAGAATAATCGGCTGGATCTTATCGTTGTTGAGCACCTTGTCCACCCTGGACTTTTCGGTGTTCAGCATCTTTCCCCAAAGCGGAAGTATGGCTTGAAACGAGCGGTCGCGTCCTTGTTTGGCGCTGCCTCCCGCGGAGTCTCCTTCAACCAGGAAAAGCTCTGTCTTGGTGGGATCGGTTATCGTGCAGTCAGCCAGCTTGCCAGGCAGGGAGCCACTTTCTAGCACCGATTTGCGGCGGGTCAGTTCCCTCGCTTTGCGGGCAGCCTCCCTCGACCTGGCGGCCATGATGCTTTTGAGGGTAATGCTCTTGGCTTCGGCCGGATGCTCCTCAAAGTAAGTCATCAGTTTTTCATAGACCACCGAGTTCACAAAGCCTTCCACTTCAGAGTTTTGCAGCTTGGTCTTGGTCTGCCCCTCAAACTGCGGATTGGTGAGTTTAATGCTGACAACGGCCGTGAGCCCTTCGCGGATATCCTCACCCGTCGGGCTAACCTTTTCGTTTTTCAGCAGATCAGCATTTTTGATATAGGTGTTGACCGCACGGGTCAGGCCACTTTTGAAACCGCTCAGATGCGTGCCGCCCTCGGTTGTGTTGATGTTGTTCGCAAAGCTGTAGATGTTTTCCTGGTAACCCTCATTGTATTGCAGCGATAGTTCAAAATCAAGGCCTTCTTTTGTGGCGGAGATATAGATCGGTTTAGCTCCCACAGGCTTCTTGTTTTGATTGAGGTAATTCACAAACTCAACGATTCCGCCGTCATATTTAAAGTCATGCTTCCGGTTGCTGCGATCGTCCATTAGTATGATGCGCACACCTTTATTCAGGAAGGCCAGCTCGCGCAGACGGGTGGTAAGGTAATCGAAACTGAACTCCACCGTCTCAAAAATAGTGGGGTCAGGTTTAAACTTGATCACGGTGCCGGTACGGTTTGTTTCGCCTAATACTTTCAGATCAGTAACCGGGACACCTCTCTCGTAGCGCTGATAGTGGATCTTGCCATTCATATGGATGCGCACTTCCAGATATTCAGAAAGTGCCACCACCACCGATACTCCCACGCCATGCAATCCACCGGATACCTTGTAGGAGTTGTTATCGAATTTTCCACCCGCGTGCAGTACCGTCATCACCACCTGGACAGCGGGAATGTTCATTTCCTTGTGCATATCAACCGGAATTCCGCGGCCGTTGTCATCGACCTCGACCTCTCCTTCGCTGGTGATGGTTACCTTGATCTGGTCGCAATAACCTGCCAGGGCTTCGTCAATCGCGTTATCCACCACCTCATAAACAAGATGGTGCAAACCGCGTTCGCTGGTGCCGCCAATATACATTGCCGGTCTTTTGCGCACCGCGTCAAGGCCCTTGAGGACCTTGATGTTACTTGCAGTGTAGTTGTTATCTGTCATATTCTATTGTCTCCTAAAATATTACACTGTTGTTTTGTCTGATTTTCAGCTTGGCTGCTGCCCCACATAAAAATCAATCCATATCTGGTTGCTAAAATAACAGATATGGGTTTTTTGTCAAGAATAAACCCAGTTAATTTTCAGTTTTTATCTGCTTATATAACAGCGTGTTACGGAGCTGTTCTGACATAGATGCCAGGATTATCGTCTTTTTGCCCGGGAAAACAGGCTTCAAATGACCTGCCAGCACTGTTTTCGCTCATTTCATTCCACCTTTCCACCTTTCCACGGTTTTATCGTAGCACCTATATATTATGAGGGGTTGGCCCTCATTTGCATTCCCCTCTCCGGAGTGGGTCTACCTGGGGTCATCCTTATAATTTATAAGGATGACCTAAGGATGATGGGATAACATATTGTAATTGCAAATGATAGCCCTTTATTAGCGGCAGGAAATGGCACTTGCCAGGCTCCAGGTTTTGTTGACAAAAATAATATTTCCCATGCAGGAAGATTCATTCTGTGTTACGAGTGTTTCGCTACCGGGATGGTTGCGGCAAAGGATCAGTCCGCAACCATCACAGCAGAGCGGTGTTTATAGCTATCTACCTGTAAAGTTCCAAATCCACCCGGCGGTCAATCGCCTCGGCAGCGCCGGAAAACTTGCTGTTGCCATAAGCTTCGGTGGTAACGCACTCGGCAGACAGGCCTTTGGAGATCAGGTATTCAGCCACCACCGCGGCACGCTTTTCCGACAGTTCCTGATTGTAGGTTTTGGAACCCCCGTCATTGGCATATCCCTTGATCAAAAGCTTCAGCCTGGGGTTTTCCAGCATTGCCACGATAAGTTCATCGAGCATAAGCTGTTGCTTCGCGTCGAGCAGAGAGCTTTCATACTGAAAGAGGATCGGGTTCAACGAAACAGGGGCGTTGCTGATCAGTTTTTTTAGCACCAGGCGCGCCTGAATCGATTCCTCCTGTCCGGAGGGAGTAAACTCTTCCCCGTGGGAAAGATAGCCATCCAGGTTGGCGTATAGATTGAAGGTGGAGGCGATGGGCGCCTGGAAGGTGAATCGTCCTTCCGCATCGGCGGAGACAAGTTCCTTTACGCTTTCACCCTCCAGGGTGTAAACCAGTTCGACGTCCGCCGGCAAAGGGTTACCCTGTTCATCCTGCACCAAGCCATCGATCTGTATGGGGGCTGGCATCAACTCCAATGCACCGGTATAAGATTCCACAGGAGGCAAAACATTTTCATCGCTGCCTTCCGCCGGTGGCCTTTGCAAATCCACCTTTGGCTCGGTGAGCCTAAGCCCGGTATCGAGAACCTCCAATCCCTGGTTCAGTTTGTCCCAAAGACTGACGCTTTCGGTCTTTGGTTTGGCACTGGTTTGGATGGGGGCGATTTCTACCACGCGCATACCGGATTTGGCATCCTTCACCAGATAACTTGCTGGCAAAGCGTATTCCAGAGTCAGATGATAGATGTTTTCAAAGTCCGACAATTTGCGGTCTGAACTGATATAGGCTTCATTGCTGAGGGGAATCCGGTAAAAATAGCGGTCATTGTTCACAGAATTGAAAGGCATTCCCAGATTATCTGGCACAGACCAATCTTGCCAGCCTGCACCCAATCGATAGGCTCTGAAAATATCGTATCCGCCAAACCCGGCGTGACCGTTGGAAGCAAAATAAAGCGTTTTGCCGTCAAAATCCAAAAATGGAGTCTGCTCGTTGGTGCTGGTGTTGATGACGGGACCCAGATTGATCGGTTCTGTCCATTGTCCGCCAATCTTTTCACATACATAGATGTCCATGCCGCCATAACCGCCAGGGCGTGAGGAAGCGAAAAACATCAGATTGTCCCTGAAGGACATCGGGTGAGTTTCCACCTGTGAAGAATTGAATTGCGAGGCATTGACCGGAACCGCCTGTCTGTCGCGCAGATCGACCGAATAGATATCGCCATCGATCTTGTTCTTTTCAAAGTTTCCCACAATCCAGGCCAGATTGCCTGCCTCCCCAAAACTGCCCAGCGACTCATTTTTGTCGGTGGAAAGATTTTCCACCAGTTCCGGCCGGCCATATCCCGTGCGGAAAATCTCCGCGCGCCAGATGTTTTCCTTGGCTTTTTTAGCCGGGCGCATGGATGTGAAATACAGGTATTTGCCATCCGGGGAGACCACTGCCCCGTAATCCGAATTGGGGCTGTTAAAGTGGTCTGGCATGGGACGCAGTTTTGCTTTGCTGAAGATGCTGCGCTGGCGGGTGAGGATGCGTTCGATTTCCCTGGCCTCCTCCAGATACCGGCTTTCGCCAGCCTGTTGGCAACGCTGCATCCTGATCCTCGCGTTGACAGAGTCCTCGACGGCCAGGTAGAGCTTGCCAAGCCAGTAATGATAATCGGCCACGGTGCCATTGGCGGAACGATCGGCAGCCAGAAACTTGTTCAACGCCTGCTGATATTCACCCCTTTGAAAGAGGTCCAGTCCTTCACGCGCGTAGCGTTCACCCGGCACCGCTCCCAACACCGCCAACAAAGCCAGAAGCAGCAGGCTGAAACATAACTTTTTCATTGAGCTTTCCCCTCCAATCCTCAGAATCTGAGGATCATTGAAATGATGTGGTCATCGGCAAACAAGTCGTGGCGATTTAATCTAAACACATAGTCCAGTTGCAGGTTGCGAAAGCGAAAGCCTGTTCCGGCAGAGAGCCTCTCATTGCTATATCCCAGGCGGATTCCGGTTTCCAGATTGGCCAAAGCGTCTTCCCAAGAGCTTTTCTCGCTGACCTTGGTAACTGTGAGCTTGGAATCCGCTTCCGGGTCTTTGCCGATGGCAGTCCAGTATTCGGCACCCAGGCAGGGATAAGGCTTTTCATCCTGCTCCATCTTGACTTCGGCAGCCAGAGTGATGCCACCCAAAGGATTGGCAGCCAATCCTGCCGATACCTGCCAGGGAACTTTGTCTTCCGCAAATTCACCGGTGATATCCCTAACCATCGTCCCCAGTTGCAGGTAACGTCCAAGATCAAGCTTGAGGCCGGCATCGAGGCCATATCCCTGTTCGGTTTCCCCATCGATGGTACTGAGATAGATCTTAGGGGTCACTCCGAAGCTGAGTCTGCCAATGTAGTTGGAATAACTGAGAGCCAGGCTGTGTTCGCTGTCGGAGAAAGTGCCAGTGGGTGTATCCGCATCCACGTAGCCTTCGATGTCACCCACAGCAGCATTGACCCATGAGAAGGCGACCGTGCCCAGGGGCAGGCGCGTTCCGAAGGCGGCAAAGGTGTGGGTGCGGTCAAAATCGAGGCCGAAGTTGTAGGTCGTCCCCACCTCAAAATCACGCAGATGGGCAAGCCCGGCGGGATTCCAGTAAACTGAACCTATGTCGTCTGTGATCGCCGCTCCAGCCTCGCCCATGGCCAGCACCCGGCCACCGATTCCCATGCGGATAAAAGCCGCGCCGGAGTTATTCATGTCAGCAGCGAACAAAGGCAGGGCAAGCAGCAAGAGCGCTGCACAAAGAACGGAGTTGTTTATATAGTTTCTTTTCATGGTAATCTCCTTATTTCACCGCAATCTTGATCACATGCTCGGCGCGGTTCACGTTGTCGTTTGCCACCACCCGGGCAAAATAAGTGCCCCGGCCAACCTTGATGCCATTGGAATTACACAGATCCCAGGTTCTTTCGATCAGGTTGTTGTCGATCGCGGGAACCATGATGGTGTTGATCTTCTTTCCGGCAAAATCGTAGATTGTTATTGATACTTGCACATTTTGGTTGCGGTTGAGCACCACCCTGATGGTGGTGTTGTCCACGGCAGGATTGGGATAGGCACAGGAAACGGCGCTGATCTCCAATCCGGCTGACTGGTAGAACTCCGTGATAACCTGGCTGGGCGGGCTTTCCTGTCCGTCATAGACAGCCGTTATCCGGTATTCGTAGGTCACGTTCATGTCTATGTCATAGTCGTTGTAGTAGTATAGCCCGTTCATCTGAGAGTTTACCGGGGCGGTATTTAGTTTTGCAAAGCCTGTTTCCGTGCTTCTTCTGCGGTAAACGTTGAAGCCCTGCAAAGCCCTGCTTTGGTTGGGAACATCCCACAGCAGGCTGATGTAGCCTGAATAGGAGTAGGCACTCACAGAAATCGGTGCGGGTAAAACAGAATAGGTCTCGCTGGCTATGGCGCTGGGGATCCAATCCTGTTTGAAGGCGCGGGCTTTAACAACCTTGTTGGTTTCATAGTTGCCAATGATGATGGGTTCCTCATAGAGGGCTGAGCTTTCAGTCGGGTCACTGCCATCCAGAGTATAGTGGATAAGCGCACCTTGCGTGGGACAACTGATCGTGATGTTTTGCGGAGTGGCATATTCTCCACCCGGGGGCGAGATCACCGGCGTGGCAACGGTTCCAGTGATGGTGTATTGTGCTTCAGCCGTTTCGCTGGGCAGCCAATCCTGGGCAAAACCCCTGACCTTGATGGTGGTGACCGAGCCCAAAGGCAGGTTGATGGGAGCTACATAGGCTTGCGATAACTCGCTTGGTTCACTGCCATCGGTTGTATAGCGCAATACCGCCTGGGCTGGCAGGATTGGCGCGGCAATGGTTACGGTTTGATCTGTCTGATAAATTCCAGCCCCAGGGGTGAAGGGAGCTTGCGCCAGTTGGACCTGTCCGGTCACAATGTACACTCCCGTAAGCACATCGCTGGGTATGTATCCATCCTTGAAGGCTCTGATCCTGATCGTGAAGTCCACGGTGTTCAAACCAATCTGGATGGGTGTGTCAAACACCGGCGAGCTTTCTGTGGGTGTGCTTCCATCCACTGTATAGCGGATCGTGCCTCCGGTGGGGTTGGTTAATCCTGGAGAGGAAACAGCCTGTGGCGAAGTGTACACTCCGGGAGACGGAGTCAGGTAGGGAGGTATGATCTGCACCTGGCCAGTGATGGTGTATTGGGCTGTATAGGTTGGGCTGGGCGTCCAGCCAGCTTTGAAGGCTTTCACTTTGATGATGTTGTTTGAGTTCAAATTAAGCTGGATGGGTTGGGTATAAACCGGCGAGCTCTCATCTGGCTCGATCCCGCCTGGCATTGCGCTGATCGTATAGCGAAGCGTTGCCCCTGACGGCAGTGTCTGGGTGTTGAGCACCACCTGTATCTCGCTGGTATATGTTCCTGACGCAGGAGTAAAGACAGGCTCTGGAATCTCAACGGTGCCGGTGATCTGGTAATTGGCCGAGTAAACTGGGCTTGGATCCCAACCCGTTGCAAAAGCCCGCACCCGTACCTGATAGTTGGTGTTGAGCTCAAGTTGGATGGGCGTTGAATACAGAGGGGAACTGGTGCTGGGCGTGCTGCCGTCCAGGGTGTAGCGAATCTGAGCTCCCTCAGGGACTACATTACCATTGATAACCAGGCTCTGGGCTGTGGTGTAGGTGCCAGCCGTAGGGGTAAACACAGGCTCAGCTATTGCTACCTGGCCAGTGATGACATAACTGGCTGTATATGTTTCGCTGTCCTGCCAGTTGGAGTGGAAGGCTTTCGCCTTGATCGTCATACTTTGATTTACCTGAATAGGGGCGGAATATACGGCAGATGAGCTGTTGGGCTCACTGCCGTTGGTAGTGTAACGGATTGTGGCATTCGCTGGATTGGTTGAAGTATTTATGGCCACCGAAATGGCTGTTGTATAGGTGCCTCCCGCGGGAGTGAATACAGGTTCAGCGATAGTAACCTGGCCTGTAACGGTGTAAACTCCTGTATATACCGGGCTGGGATTCCAGTTGGCAAGATACGCGCGAGCCTTGATGGTTACTGTGGTGCCAGTGCCAACGGCAATCGGTGCGCTGTAAACAGGCGAGCTTTCCGTGGGATCACTGCCATTGGTTGTATAGCGGATCACTCCGTTGGCGGGCAAGGTTGTGGTGTTGATCGACACAAGCTGGGGCGTGCTATAGGTGCCTGGAGCGGGTGTGAAAACCGGCTCCACTATGCTTACTGAACCAGTTGTGCTATAGACACCTGTATAGACAGGGCTGGGAGTCCAGTTGGCCTTGAACGCCCTGACCTTGAGAGTCAGGTTGGAGTTCAGGGCAAGTTGAATGGGTCCGGAATACAGCGTGGAAGCCTCCGTGGGGTCGTTGCCATCTGTGGTATAACGAATCTGGGCATCCGACGGTATGGCGGTATTGATTGTAATGCTTTGCGCTGTGGTATAAACGCCAGGGGCAGGGCTGAAGACAGGCTGGTTGATAGCCACCTGGCCTGTAATCTGGAACGTTCCCTGGGCTGTCTCGCTCGGTATCCAGTCTGTCCTGAATCCTTTTACCTTGATGGTGGTCAGGCTGTTCAGGGGCAGGGTGATGGGGTTTTGATAAGCCGGGGAATTCTGGCTGGGTTCGCTGCCATCCAAAGTATAGCGTAACACAGCGTCGCTTGGCAACTGAGCTGGGTTCAGGGTAATCAACTGGGCTGTCTGGTAAACCCCCGGCTGCGGGTTGAAGAGCACCGCCGGAAGAATAACCTGGCCAGTAATTTGATAACTTGCTGAATACACCGGGGATGGCAACCAGTTCTCCAAGTATGCCCTGGCTTTGAGCGTCAGGGTGCTGTTCAATGGTATTACTATTGGCTCCGTATACACTGGCGAAGCAACGGTGGGGTCTGTGCCATCGATGGTATAGCGCACCACTGCTCCCGCAGGCTGAGGGCTGCCAATGCTAACAACTTGCTGGCTGGTATAGGTGCCAGAAGGAACACTGAATTGTGGTGCGGCAATCTGCACCTGACCAGTAATGGTATAGGTGTTTTGGGTTATCGGGCTGGGAGTCCAATCCTGCCTGTATGCCCTGGCCTTGATAGTGGTCTGGCTGTTCAGGGGTAATTGGATCGGCAGGCTATATAGCTGAGAAGTTTCGGTCGGATCAGCGCCGTTGGTAGTGTAGCGTATGGAAGCGCCTGCGGTGGAAGTGCTCAAAACCAAAGTCTGAGCACTGGTATAGATACCGCCGGGAATGCTGAACTGCACTGCCGCCACGGAGCCGGTCACATTGTAGTTGGCTGATACAATCGAGCTGGGTAGCCAGCCATCCTTGTAGGCAATCGCTTTGATGAATAACGAGCTATTACCGGGAATCACAATAGGTGAGCCATACAAGATTCCCTGAGTGGAAGAAGGATCAGTGCCATCAGTGGTATAGCGGATAGACGCGTCAGCCGTGGTGGAGCTTAGGGTAAGCGAGATTGGCTCCTGATAGGTGCCAGAAGGATGCGAGAACATGGGCGCTGCCACGGTCGGGATGACAATATTGATCACATAGCTGGCGTTGGATATGAGTGAATTATTCATGCCAGTCTTGAAGGCAATCGCTTTCACAGTGGCCGTTTCGGTGATGTTGACCGGACCTGAATACAATGTGCCAATCTCCGCAGACGGTTCAGTTCCGTCTATGGTATAGCGTATCGTTGCATCAGGAGTTGCAGTGGTGATCACCACATCCACGGGCTGGTTGTATATTCCGGCAGGCGGATCAAATTGTGGGGTGGCAACGGTTTCCACCGGTATGGCAATGATATACTGGGCGGTGCTAGTCAAAGAAGGATTATAACCATCCAGGAAAGCCTTGGCTTTGATGATGGCATCGTCTGAGATCACAAAACCGCCTGTATAAACCATTCCATTGACCGGACTCGGCTCTGTATTGTCGGTTGTGTAGTAAATGCTTGCCCCTGCTGTTGCAGTTGTGATGGTAATTGTCTGCGGGGTGACATAAACACCGCTTGCAGGCAGAATCTGCGGAGTAGCCACCGTTGGCAGGGGAATATCGATCACATATACAGCCGATGTGACCTGAGAATTGAACCAGTTCGGTTTTGAGGCTATTGCCCTGACTGTGGCATCGTCCGTTAGATGGATCGGGTTTGCGGGATCGAACACTGCGCTCACACCGGGAACCGGTATCGATCCATCCAGAGTATAGTTGATCGTAGCCCCCGGGGTTACCGTGCTGAGCTGCACAGACAGGGCGGTAGTATAGTTGCCTGCCTGCGGATTGAAACTCACAGGACTGGCATGCAGGTTGTAGGTCACGCTGCTTACATTGGATGGCAACCAGTTGGCAAGATAAGCCCTGGCTTTAACGACTGTATTTCCATTGATCTCTATCGGAGCGGTGTAGAGGATTCCGGACACATTGCTTGGTTCGCTGCCATCCAGAGTGTAATAGATGCTGGCCGTCATTGGCGAAACGGTGATTCCAACTGAGAAACTGGAGAAGTAGTCGCCTCCGGGTACACTGAAGACAGGATCAGCGACAGGGCCATTGATCAGATAGGTATTGGTCACCACATTCGAGCTTATCCAGCCGGTTCTGTAAGCGATCGCTTTAACCGTGCCGCTCGCAGAGACCGTGAACGGCCCGCTGTATTCAAGGCCATAGGTCGCCGTAGGCTCGCTTCCGTCCAGAGTGTAACGGATACTGGCTCCCGCCGTTGCCACTCCAATTGTCACGACCTGAGCGTCGGCAAAGGTGCCTGAAGGAGGCGTTATCACCGGATTGGCGGTTACAAAGAAGTATTCAGACATCGCCACGTCAGAATCCAGCCAGTTTTCCAGATACGCGTATGCCCGCACCATTGTATATTGGCTGATGGTGAAGGGACCGGAATACACCGCGCCGTTATCAGCGGTTGGCACGCTGCCATCCAGGGTATAACGGATCGTGGCTGTTGTTGGATACGCTGTGATGCTGATCTGCTGCTGAGTGTTGTAATAACCTGCAGCAGGGCTGATGACCGGTGTTCCCACCGCACCGTTGATCACATAGGACGCCACAGCAACGGGGGAAGGATCCCATCCCTCCAGCCAGGCAAAGGCCTTTACTATCGTATTTGTTTCTATTGTCAGGGGTCCTGAATATACTACTCCATTGGTCAGAGTCGGTTCACTGCCATCAAGGGTATAGACGATGGTGGCTTGGGGAGGATTTACAGATATTGTCACCGTCTGCGCGCCGCCATACTGGCCAGAACTTGGACTGAATACGGGAGAGCTGACCATGCCCGTGATCACATACTGAGCCGAGGCTACATTGCTGGGGTTCCAGCCCGTTTTGAACGCGGCTGCCTTTAACAAAGTATCTTCGCTGATCAGAACAGGATTACCGGCCACATACAAGGTTCCGTTACTCTCGGAGGGCGTGCTTCCATTGGTGGTGTAATAGACAGAGGCATCCGGGGGATTAACAGAGATATACACTTCCACAGGGGCTGTATAGGTTCCGGCTCCGGGGGTGAATTCCGGTTCCGCAATGTTGCCAAAAATTGTGTAAACGGCGCCGTGTATCTCCGAAGGCAGCCAGTCCACCTTGTAAGCCCGTGCCTTGAGTGTTGCGCTGCTACTGATCGTCAGCGGCGCCTCATAGGTGGAGCCATACTCCATGCTGGGATCCTGCCCGTCCAGTGTATATCGGATCACCGCGCCGGGTGTGGAAGATGAGATAATCACCGACACTGCGGTGGTGAAAACTCCTCCATCAGGATTGAAACCAGGCGTAGCCACAGTACCGGTCACCCGGTATTCCCGCTGTGAGACCGCGCTGGTCGCCCAACCCGTCTTCACCGAAATGGCTTTGATGGTCATGGTTGTCTGAGCCCCAACAGGTATGCCAAGGGATGGGTTGTACAGGTTTGAGCCCTGGGTTGGATCCTCTCCATCTGTGGTATAATAAATGGATGCATCATCAACGGTGGGCACTGACAGATGAACCACGATCGGTTCGTAATACAGGCCTTCCGGCAGATCGAACACCGGCGGAGGTAACACACTGATGTTGTATTGGCCTTCGCTGATCGGACTGGGATCCCAGTTTGCCTTGAAGGCTCTGGCGCGCACAAAATGCTCTCCCACACCGAGGGCTACAGGTCCAGTGTAGAGGAATGAGGAGGGAGAAGTCTGGGCCGGCTCGGAGCCATCCAGGCTATAGTAAATATCCGCCAGTGGAGTCGAGCAGCTCATGCTCAGATCCAGGGGGCTGTCATAATTGTCGGGCAGAGGGTCGAAAACCGGCGCTGCCACGGTTCCCGTGATTTCAAAGTAACCGGAGTGGATGACGCTGGGATACAGTCCCGGATAGTAGGCTATAATCTTGACCGTTGTGCTCTGAGAGAGGGAGATGGCCTCCGTGTAGGGCGTCCCGGTAAGCTCATCAGGGTCTCCCCCGTCCAGGCTGTAGTATATGGATGCGCCAGCAGGCGCGGTATTGGTGCTGATACTCACATTTACAGGTGTGGTGCTCAAGCCAGGGGCAGGATCGAAAACAGTCCCATTGGCAAAGGTATTGACTTTCACCCTGGTGCGGACATCGTAGTAATAGCTGACGGTCTGGCTGGGCAGCCAATTGTTCAGATAGGCTTTGAAGCTGATCCAGGTTGGATTGGTGAGTTGAATGGAACTGCCCGGAGTGTAGATGAAAGCGTTGGGGTTGTCGGGGCCTGGCAGGCTGTTATCCAGGGTGTAATATAAAACCGCATCGGCTGGCTGCAGTGCAAGATCAGCAATGGTCACAGCCACAGACGCCCCCGGCTCCACAAGGTAAAACTCCCCGTCCGGCAGAGGAGGAGGGGTCATGGTGTGGGATGTGATCGCGACGGTGCCAGTGATCTGATACACCTCCTGCACCACGGCGCTTGGCAACCAGTCGGCTCGTGTCGCCTGTGCTTTGACCGTTATATTTCCCGAGCCGGGAAGCATGAACGGGCCTGTGTATTGATAAGTGCCGGGATCGCCAGCCTGGGGGTCTTCGCCGTTCAGCGTATAGTAGATTGCCGCCCCTGTGTTGCTGCTGGAAACCGACAGCTCGACCGGGGTATAATACAAGCCTCCGGAAGGCAATATCACAGGATCGGAAACGGTGCCGGTGATCCGGTATTCCCCACCCCAAACGGCGGAAGTGGGATAAGCGGGATGTGTGTATGAAGCCAGTATCGTCACCACATGTTCCTGATCGGCAAAGCTTTCCACCAGGATAGGCCCGCTATAAACCGGCGAATCCGCGCCTGGCGTATTGCCGTCCATAGTGTAGTTGATCGTGGCTCCTTCAAATCCCGCGGGAACTGAAATAGTGACGTATATCGGGGAAGTGTAGGTGCCGAAAGCGGGATCAAAACCTGGCCCTGCCGGCCTTACAGAAATACTCCAACTGATACTGGTGGTAGCGGTGCCATCGGACACATTGCACACAAGGTTGAAATAGCCCGGCTGGGTAAATACGTGGTCAACGCTTGTCCCTGTGGAAATTAGCTCTCCATTGAGCAGCCAGGCATAAGTCAGTTCATCGCCATCGGGGTCAGTTGCAATCACTGAAGCCTGCACAGATTCATTCAAATCCAGGAAAATCTGATCGGTGTCAGGCGTTCCGGTCACTTGGGGCGGGTCGTTGACCGGGGTTACATGGATATGTATCTCCTGGCTACTCAGGGCGTTGGAATAACGGTCAACCGCCGTCACCTGATAGGTGGCAATTCCAAAGTAATCGAGATGCGGGGTAAAGGTCACCAGATGCCCGTTTGAACCGGGTTCCTGGGAAACCGTGATGGGAAATTCAGCCGGAGCGATAAACAGGTCAAAACTATCCGGAGGAGAATCCACGCAGTCCACAAATTGCCTGAAATCTATCAGCAGCGCGGTTTCTTCCGGAGTCTGGAAGATGTTGCCCGCAGGCAGGTTGCTCCAAAGCGGCGGATCGGGCACCGATGCCACATTGATGCGGATCACGGCGGCGTCTTCGGTTCTGATCGCTTCTCTGGTCTTGCCATCGACTGTCGTCAAAGTGATGATCAGCAATTCCGAACCATACCAGTTGGCAGGTTGGGGTTGAAAGCGCAGCAACAGGGGATTTCCCGGCTCTGGCTGCGTTACGATGAAATGCTCTGAACCCACTATGGACAGCGTGATCTGATTGCCGCCGGGGTTGTCAATATGGCGGCTGAAATCCTTTAACCAGGGGACATCCTCATTGAACTGCCCGCACTGTGGGTCTGCAAGATCGACCGCGTCCGGCAGATTGTAGGGAGAGGAATCAAAGTTAAAGGATGGGGCTGTCCGATCTTGTTTATTCTGCCTGATCAACTCAAGAATTCTGGGGTCTGTCTTGCGTGCCAGTTCGGATTCAAAAAAACTGCTCTGCGCAAAAACAGACATCGCGCTGAAGAGCACGACGATCACAAATAATGCCTTTTTCATCTGCAAGCTCCTTTGAGGCAACATAAAATACGTGTCATCCTATTGACACATAACAACTTGATCAAAGACAAGCTGTAACTCGAATAAAAATCTATGCAAAACATGCAAATATCACTCACATATGTTCAAGGATAAATCATTCTCTGATGCTGTCAACAAATATTTTTTCCCTTTGCTTCAAGCCCTACCTTGATCGTGGGGCATTTGACCGCTTTTCCGTTTGAATAGTGCTGCAAGAGCACAGGTTCGTTACCCTTCTCTTGCTTAACCGGCCTTGATTTCGGGTATAGCGGCTATCGGTCAGTTTCAGATTTTTAATTGACAGGCACGGCTCCGCGCCAAAGTGAGGGCATGAACGAATATGAATACCTGCGCGAACAAAGATACTTTGCCATCGTGACCGGAAGTCTGGAGCGGCACGCCGCGGATGAAGCGGCTGGCCTGGGAGCCAGGATCATGCAGCCGGTTCCCAGAGGATTCAGCTTCTGCGGCGACCAAGCGGCCCTGTATCGCGTCATCATCTCCTCCCGCCTGATACAGAGGGTGTTGGCGCCCCTGGCAAGCTTCGTATGCCACACCGAGAAACAGCTTTACAAAAAATCCAGGGAACTGATCGACTGGCCCGGCCTGTTTCCTGTGGAAAAGACCTTTGGCATCCAAAGCAACGTGAGTGGCAGCAAGATCACCCATTCCCTCTATGCCGGGCAGCTTTTGAAAGACGCGATTTGTGACAGTTTCAGGGAACGGGGCGGCCAACGCCCAAACTTCAGCACCAGGGACGCGGATCTATTTTTCAACCTGCATCTGAAAGACAATAAAGCCACCATCTCGCTTGATTTGTGTGGAAAAAGCATGCACAAACGCGGTTACCGCTGGCAGGCCGGACCCGCTCCCCTGCAGGAAACCCTGGCCGCGCTGCTGGTGCACCTTTCCGGTTGGGACAAGCGCCGCGTTTTTTTGGACCCCATGTGCGGTTCGGGCACCATCCTGGCGGAAGCCCTGATGAGCGCCTGCAACGTCCCGGCATCCTATCTGCGCAAGGATAGCGGCTACCAGTTTCTGCCAGACCATGACGCAACGCTGTTTGAAAAAATCCGCGCAGCAGCCAACAGCCAGATCAAACCCCTGCCGGAAGGACTGATCCAGGGATCTGACATTCAGCTCAGGAATGTGGAAATCGCGCGGCAAAACCTTGCCAGCCTTCCCTATGGCGAACTGGTGGAACTAAAGGCATCCAGATTCCAGGATTTGGATAGGCAGGAAGGCAGGCTGATCGTGACCAATCCACCCTATGGAGTGAGGCTGGGCGATGAAAACTCGATCAAGCGGCTTTACAATGAACTGGGAGACTTTCTGAAACAGAAATGCCCCGCCAGTGAAAGCTACATCCTCTGCGGAGACAAGACTTTGGTGCCGGAACTGCGCTTGCGCGCCCACTGGAAGAAAAACCTTAAAAATGGCGACCTGGAAGTTGCCCTGGCGAAGATTCTGGTTCGCTAATCAGGGATGAACGCGGAGGACGGCACAGCCCAAAACAAAACAAACCACCCCCAGACCAAAACCGTGTCATCACGGCCTGCGAGCCGTGATCCAGTCTTTTGGAAATGGCCGTGGAAAGTTGCCATGAACACACTGGTCAAAACTATTTATCCGTTAATCCGTGTAATCCGTTTCATCCGTATGATGCCTGGCATGCCAATCTTATACGGATTGACGGATTAGACTGATTTACGGATTACTATGGTAAAACAAGAAGGCGTTCCCACCCGACCTGAAACAACGCTACACCAGACCCAAAAACCGCGTCATGCACCCCATGGCCCCTCTCCGCGCCAATCTGCGCCTTTTATCCGCGTATATCTGCGTGAACCGCCCGACCCGGGATCCAGTCTTTTGGGAATGTCCATGGGAAGGTATAAAGGTGCCATGAACACTTGGCAAAACGATTTATCCGTTAATCCGTGTAATCCGTTTCATCCGTATGATGCCTGGCATGCCAATCTTATACGGATTGACGGATTAGACTGATTTACGGATTACTATGGTAAAACAAGAAGGCTTTTCAGCCAGCCCCGAAGCAAAACACATCATACTACATTCTGTGTCATCACGGCCTGCGAGCCGTGATCCAGTCTTTTAGAAACAACCAGCCAGCCCCGAAGCAAAACACACCAGACTACATTTCGTGTCATCACGGGCTTGACACGGGATCCAGTCTTTTGAAATGGCTGTGGAAAATAAAATGGAAAAATGATCTCCAGTTATAATAATGCATGCTAAACAGTATCAGCCACGTGACCACTTGCACGTCACCATTGTTTTGGATAACCTTTATATATTTAATGAGCGTTGATTGATCACCTATTTACCCTCATTTGACAGGGTGGGCTAAGTCTATATTTTCCTTAGGTCATCCTTATAGTTTATAAGGATGACCTAAGGATGATGGCACCAAATGCAGGAGCAGCAAGGGAGGGCGCTATGAAGGAATATGCAGAATATTGCCGTTGTTTATGGTGAATGTAATTCTATATTGTTTGCTTTAATTACGAATGTTGGTGAAATGGTGGTATGGTGGAAAGGTTCCCCTGAAACAAACCACGCAAGACCATACACCGTGTCATCCCGGGCAAGCTTGCTTGACCCGGGATCCAGTCTTTTAGAAACAACCACCAGACCCAAAAGCAACCGCCCTCTTTATAACCCCAATCCGAGAGAATCCGCGCTTTTTATCCCCGTTTATCTGCGTGAACCACCTGACCAGGGATCCAGTGCCCAGGGGTGGCAAAGTCCGTTTGCCACAGAGACCGGAGGTCTCTTCCAAACAGGCAACTCCGTTGCCTCTGCCGAACGGACTTCGGCAGCCCTTATGTTATCCGCGCTGATTTACGTGAACCGCCTGACCAGTGATCAAGTCCTTTGAAACAACCACCCGTAAAGTAAAGAATCGAATCGTTATTATTTCACTTGACATATTTGGCAAGCCCCACCATTTTAGCTTAAGAGCATCAAACTGTCTTCAGGAGGTAAAAATGAAGACGATTCAAAGCTTGGTTTTGTGTTGTGTGCTGCTCTGCGGAGTGGCGGTTTTAAGTGCGCAGGCACCCCACTGGCTGTGGGCGCGTGGCGTGGGAGGAACTGGCTATGATGAAGGCATTTCCATAACGATTGACAACCAGGGCAACCAGTATGTGACAGGGAGGTTTGAAAGCACCGTCAGTTTCGGCAGCCATATCCTGACCTCAAACGGATGGTATGATATGTTTGTAGCCAAACTGGACCCCGACGGCAACTGGCTCTGGGTGGTCCAGGCGGGAGGAACAGCAGGAGCTGAATGGGGAGGTGGCGTCGCCTTGGATGGCGCGGGTAACGTCTATTTAACCGGGGGTTATGGAGGCACAGTCAGTTTCGGCAGTTATACCCTGACGTCAAGCGGATACGGTGATATGTTTGTCGCCAAGCTCGACCCAAATGGCAACTGGCTCTGGGCTGTCAGCGCGGGAGGGGGAAACACTGATGAGGGAAATAGTATCGCCGTGGATGGCTGGGGTAACGCCTATGTGGCCGTGCATTCTGACAGCGAAACAATTACTATCGGTAGTTGTACCCTAACAAGATTTGGACCTGGAATGGATATCTATGTTGCCAAGCTGGACCCATATGGCAACTGGCTCTGGGCGGTCCAGGCAGGAGGACCAGACCAGTATGATGAGGGATATGACATCGCCGTGGATGGCGAGGGTAACCCCTGGGTGACCGGGAAGTTTCAAGGCACCGCCACTTTCGGCAGCCAGACCCTGACGTCAGGCGGAGGAACTGATATCTTTGTCGCCAAGCTGAACACGAACGGCAACTGGCTCTGGGCGGTCCAGGCGGGAGGAACAGCGGGTGACATAGGATATGGCATCGCCGTGGATGGCGCGGGTAACGCCTGGGTGACTGGAATTTTTGGCCTCGCCGCCAGTTTCGGCAGCCATACCTTGACAACAAACTCATTCGGTGATATTTTTGTTGCAAAGCTGGATGCCTCCGGTAACTGGCTCTGGGCAGTCCAAGCGGGAGGAACATCGGGTGACGCGGGATATGGCATTGCCCTGGATGGCTCGGGTAACGCTTACGTGACCGGAACTTATAGTTATAACGCCACTTTTGGCAGCCATAGCCTGACAGCTGTCGGAGGAAATGATATCTTTGTTGCCAAGCTTGATCCCTCCGGCAACTGGCTCTGGGCAGCCAGCGCGGGAGGGACAAAACCGGACGAGGGATACTATATCGCCGTGGATGGCTCCGGCATCGCCTATGTGACCGGGTATTATAGAGAAACCGGCGCCACTTTTGGCAGCCATGCCCTGCCGCCAAATGGATTCCATAACATCTTTGTAGCCAAGCTCGGCATGCACCCGGGTGCCGGAATCCCCGTAGCCCCGGGAAACCTGAGCATTACAAGAAACGGCACGCATATCTTTCTGGATTGGGGTGACGTTGAATTTGATCTGGCTGGCAATCCGGTGAGCGTGGACCACTATCGGGTCTATTATTGCGCCTCCGGTCCCGCAGGCCCCTTCACTGTCTTTGGAGAGGATGGCTCAATCACACAATCGCAGTGGACACATAGCGGTGTGGCCTCGCTTTCGCCAGGCTTTTACTATGTAACGGCGGTGGTAGCGAACTGATACCATATCGCTTACAGTGAATCGATATTACACGTTTAACAAAGGCGTGTGCTGGTATTGGTCTGCTACGATCAGCCGTATCTCACTGCGGATAGATTGCAGATAACTGCTCATCGTTTCCCAAGCCAGATCGGGTTTATTGTTGGTTTCGCTCAAATGAGCCAGCACTAGGTTTTCCAGCCCATGATGCAAGACCTGGCTCACCACACCCACAGCCTGCACATTGGACAGGTGCCCCTTGATGCTTTTGATCCTCTGTTTCAAAGCCCAGTCGTAAGGCCCGTTCATGAGCATCTGCTCGTCGTGGTTGCTTTCCAAAACCAGGGTGGTGCAATGGGATAACTGCTTGACAGAGAGAGCAGAAGGATAGCCCAAATCGGTCGCGACGCCCAGTTTCCTTTCCCCTTCGTTTTTGATCCTGAACGTAAAGTTACAACTGTCGGCCGCATCGTGTGATGAGGCAAAGGGATGGATAAGCAGGTCTCCGATGCTAAAGCTGTCCCCAGTCTCAAAAAATCGTACCGGTTCTGCCAGTCTGCCAATCCGTTCGGCACAGCGCTCGAAAGTGTCCAGATTCGCGTAGATGGGTATCTTGAGCTGTCGGGAGACGGCGCCCACCCCCCGGGTATGGTCAGAATGCTCATGGCTGATGATGATCGCCTTTATTTCGGAACGGCTTACACGCAGGTTGTCCAGAGCGTTAAAAATGGATTTGGCGGACACACCGGCATCAAGCAATACCGCCGCTTCAGAACTGCGCACCAGTATCGCGTTGCCCTTTGATCCGCTGGCCAATACCGAGGTTTGGAACATCGATTAGATTTTCGTGATGTGGTAGTAGCGGTTGTTCAGCTTGTCATATTCTGTCCAAACGGCGTCTGGGGCGGCGGATTCCAGCAACTGTGCCACCCCCTTGCTCTGAGCGTCCAGATTATCGCAGAGGTGGAGCACCAGGGCTTCAAGGGTCTGCGGCAGACGCACTGATGCCTTCTCATATTCGCCATGATGCGCGAGTATCAGATGGCGCAGGTTAAGCAAAACTTCCTCTGGAAAACCCGTTATCTCTTTGGCACGTTCACAGATATACTGGTCGGAAAGGCTCAAATGGCCAACCAGTCTTCCGACATCGGTAAACTCGATCGCCGCCTGGGAAGAATACTCCCACACCTTACCAAGATCATGCAGCAGCGCTCCGGTTATCAAAAGGTCATAATTGACCGGATACATTACGGAGACAAAGTCGCAGATGGTTGCCACCGCCACTGTGTGTTCCATAAGGCCATGCAGGTAGTTGTGATGCCAGGTTTTTGCCCCTGGCGCATTGTAAAACCGCCCGAACAGCTCTTTGTCGCCGAAGATATTCTCCAAGAGCTTGTGGAGAAACGTGTTCTCCACCTTGTCCACAAAAGCGAAGAGTTTTTCAGCCAGCATCTCTGGATCATGTTGGCTCACCACCAGAAACTCCTCGATATTGTATTCTGAATGGTCCGCAAAACGAATCCTGGAGATGTTCAGTTGCGTTTGGCCTTTATAGCTGGTTACGGTGGCTCTGACCTTAACAACGTCTCCTTCGGAGAAGTTATCCGCCTCTTTCTGGGCATCTTTCCAGATGTAGGCGTTCAGATTGCCGCTGTTGTCCTGTAACCTCAAGCGGAGGAAATAATCATTTTTACCCTCGCGCAGTTCTTTCTCGCTTACCAGATAAAAACTGGTGATCTCTTTACCGAGCAATTCCCGCAGTTCAGATACTTTTGTGTTCAGTTCCATGTCCTCTATTTAATCACTATTATTTTGTTTACGCTGTTGTGTTTACGCCCCTGGCTGTCTGTATAGCCCGTTCTGAGCAGATAGACACCGGAGGCTGGAAAATTAGAAGCGTTGAGTGTGTATTCCTTTTGGCGATCTGCCAAATTCATTACGCATTGGCCTCTGAGATTGTAAACCTTTATCCCATCCAAAGCCTGACCGCCCAGCATGCTGATCTTCATTTCCGATCCGGTTCTGAGCGGATTGGAGCTGATCAGCAGCCGGGGAGCGCCTTGCAGTTCTTCATCCACCGACACTATATTGTCAAAATCCGCCCAGTCTGAGTATATAATTCTGTGCCCATCAGCTAATTGCAGCCAATAGTAAACACGATAGTCCTGTGCCAGTTCCGCCAGGCTCAGGTTATTCATGGGGACATTGAAGCTATGCGACAAATCCTGCCCCGCAAGCAAGGTTCCGCCCAGCGGTTCTGCGTGCAAAAGCCATCTCTGCAATACAAACCGCTGCCTGCCAGCCAGATCGACCTTTCGGAACAAGCCCGCGAAGAGCTTGGAGCTGGTTACCAGATTGTATTCTGTGGGTAGATTGTAGAGTATGGTCTGTTCATTGCGCAGCGTGATCTCTCCGTTCAACTGGTCGCTTATCAGAAAGTAGCTGAACTCACAATTTGACGATGACACAAAGGTGCGCTCAGCGAGAACCTGGTCCGCCAGGAAAGCATATTGGTTCTGATAGTTGGAATTGTAACCGTTTATTTGGTGATCGCCATTTAACACAGTCCGCGGCAACGAATTGAAGCCATACCAACTATAGCGGAGTTGTGACGCCACATTGGACAAAGAATCGTTCAGGTTGGGGAAGTAGTTGAGCTGTTCTATTCCCTGTAAGTCAAGCTGGTCTTGCGCTCCCAATATGGCTGCGAGGCTTGTGCCGGAGAGGAAATTTTCCACCAGATGGCAGGGATAGGGTTCCGCAAAACTGAATCTGTGGATGATCCGTGTGTTGTTGAATTGCGGATCGTCGCTCAGGCTGGGGCTGTTCAGGTTTGCCCGCAGCTTTAGCTGTAGGGGATACTCGGGCAAAGTGATCTGATGGTCTTCTGATCCGGCACTTGAGGAATTGTAAATAAAGATGGAGCGAGGCTGGATCGTCCCCCCTATCTGGATGGGATCAAAGAAGGAATACCCGGCACTGGGAGAATAGAGATTGAGATTCACCACTGCATCTGAAACCGGCTGATCAGAGTGGTTGTAGATGGTAAACGCGGGGAAAACCGTCTGATTGGGCGACAGCTCTCCCTCCAGGTCGAACTGAACAAGCTCCAGGTCAGGACTGCCAAGCACAAAATCCCCACCGACGCCAAACAGCAATTCCGCGCCGAATCCTGCAGCCGCAAAGCTCTGGTAATAAGGTTCAATGGCGTTGGTGTTCCAGTAATAACTATGCGTGCCGGAACCAGATGAAGCGCTTACAAAACGATTGCTAAAATTGGTAGGGTAGCGAACCCTGAGCCAGAGCGCTTCCGCCTGAACCACCTGGGGAAAGACCAATACCAGGTAGTTGTTTTGAGCAAGAGTGCTGGTGCCGGTGATCCTGCTCCCCAACATACCGTCTGTGTCGCTATACAGGTCAACCGTAATGGAATCTCCGGTTTGAGGCAGGTAGATAAAGGCTTTGTTGACAGAGAATTCACAGATATCGAGGTTGGGATATGCTGATTTGAAATCGAATCGCACAGCCCATACATCTGATCCGTAGAAATGGTAGTCATCGCTGTTGTTATGATAGTGAAAATCGTATTCGCGATGGGGTGCATCTATAACGCTTTCGCCATTCGCGGGTAAACACACCAGCGCCAGGCAATTGCCACACATCAGAACAAACAGGATAATAAGATACCGCTTCATATTGCCTCGTGGAGCATAGCTCTTACCTGCTTCAGATCGCCTTCCATGGCAGCAACAAGCTCAGCCTGGCTTTGAAACATCCTCTCCTCCCTGAGATATCTGAGCAGTTTGATGGCAAGAGGACTGCCATAGATCTGATCTGAGAAGTCCAGTAAATATGTCTCGATAATGGTCTTGTCGTCATTTCGCAAGGTTGGGCTGACACCTATATTTGTCAATCCAAAAAACTCTCCCTGCCTGATCTGGACTTTGCTGAGATACACTCCGGAGCGGGGCACCAGTTGATGTGGGTCTGCCAATCCCATATTGGCGGTGGGAAAACCAAGAGCGCGTCCCCTTCCATACCCACGCACCACGTTTCCCAGCAACGTATAAGGACGGCCCAACAGGCTGTTGGCTTCTTGCAGATTGCCCTCGTGGAGCAATTCGCGGATGCGGGAACTGCTCACCGGAACACCTTCATGCTCAACCGGTTCGATATATTCCAGGTCATAGCCATATTGACCAGACCACCTGGCCAGAAACTTATGATCTCCCTCCCGGTTATGGCCAAAATGGGAGTCGTAGCCAACCACGATGACCCTGGGCTTGAACACCGGAATCAAGTAATCCTCAAGGAACTCCGTGGCTGTGAGTTGGGCAAAGCGTTTGTCAAAGTGGATAAACTCCACCTTATCCACTCCGAGGGTGGTCAGAAGATGCTGCCTCTCTTCCCTCGGGGTGAGTGTCTCAGGCCGGGCCTCGGGGTTCAGAACATAAGCCGGATGTGAATCGAAAGTAAGGACCACCGAACGACAGCCTTGCTGTTTGGCCAGATCAACCAAACGCTGCAGAATCCTCTGATGCCCCAGATGCACGCCGTCGAAGTTGCCGATGCTCAATACACTACACATTATCTACTGCTTCAGATTTATCTTTGGATACAGTATATCAGACTGTCTTTGGGCCACACCAAGCACAACTCCGTTGTTTCCAAAGAGCATTATTACGGAGTTGTCGGGACCAGCCATAGCCACTGTCCGGCCATTTCGTAACATAGCCAACTCGTCCTCATTCGGTAAAAGTGCCTCATAATTAGCCAGTAGTTTTGTGGCAGGATACAAAGCTCCGCTCCAGTTATCCGGGCTCAAATCATCAAGGGCGATTGCTTCCTCCAAGGCGACACCGCCTATGGCGGTCCTGCAGAGACTGACGGTATGGGCTACAGATCCGGCAACGCTTGCAATAAACTCTCCCAGGCTCCTGATGTACGTACCCTTGGACACTGTACAGGCAAAACTTAAAAATGGAGCCTTGTACTCAAGTATCTTAAAACAGGAAACACGGGTTGGCCTCTTGGCAAGCTCCAGGCTCACACCCTGGCGGGCCAACGCATAGGCTGGTTTTCCCTGAATCTTGACAGCCGAGTATGCCGGAACTTCCAACTCGGTAATTGCCAGCACTTCCCTGCTAACTGCTTCCACATCTATGTGTTCAGGAATAGGAGCAGATTCCCCGGTCACTTTGCCTTCCCGGTCACCCGTATCGGTCTTCTCCCCAAACTTAATGGTGGCAATATAACTTTTATCGCAGGCTTCAATATAGCGGCAAAGCCGGGTGTAGGGCCCCAGGGCACAGATCAGGAGTCCAGTGGCAAGCGGGTCGAGGGTGCCGCTGTGGCCGATCTGCCTGATGCCTGTTTTTCTCCTCAGAGAGCGTATCACATCAAATGATGTGATGCCTTCAGGCTTGTTGATAAGGATAAATCCTCTATCTGGCTGAGTCATATTGACCCAATGCTTCTTCCAGGGTAGCCAGAAGTTCTTTTTCGAGCTTGGCCAAATCTCCTTTCAGATTTGCGCCAGAAGCTTTTTTGTGACCCCCGCCGCCATAAGCCACTGCTATTCTGTTTACATCCAAAACGGGTGAGCGCAAGCTTAATTTGAACGATCCCTCCGCATCTTCCCGCAGATAGGCGATCACATCCACTCCCTTCACACCCTGGATCCAACGAGTCACGCTCATGATTGAGTCGGGCTTGATCATATTTCTTTGTTGCATTTCCAGAGTGCTGTGCATGATCAGAATTCGATCCGAGTGGTATAACCTGATGCCAGCCAGAGTCTCGCCCACGTAACGCATTTCATAGGGTGAGTGATTGAGAAAATATGTGCGGTGCAGATCATGGGCATCCACACCCATGGAAGTCAGTTCCGAAGCCAGCAAGAAAGTTTCCGCGTTGGTATTGGCGTTCGTAAAGTTGTTCGTATCGTTGAGGATAGTGGTATAGAAGCAGTTACAGATGTGGATTCTGGTATCTTCAGGCAATTCTGCCAAATCACCTTTGTACATGCGAAACAGAATGGCACCAGCAGAGACACTGTCGATATCCACATGGCTATAATCAGCCTCGATTAATCCATTTTCCGGCACATGGTGATCAATAACAATCACCTGTTTGGCCTGTCTGAGCAGTTCCTCGCGCTCGCCTACCCGGCTGTAGCTATTACAATCCAGTACCAACAGCAAATCATAGACCATTCCGGAAGTGTACTTTACAAGGTGGGCATCTGCCATTAAAAACGAAAAACGCCCCAAGTCAGTGTCATCAATTATAATCTCGCTGGCAATGCCTTTGGCCCTGAACAACGCCTGCAAACCCAAGGCAGCACAGAATCCGTCTCCATCAGGTTCAATGTGGGTGGTTATGCCAATCCTGCCACCCTCCAGCAAGCGACTGTTTATGGCTTCTTTAAGCTTACCCGTATCTTTCATGTTATCTATGTTGTATTTGCTTCTATAATAGCCTGATTTAGCTACTGAACCTCAGCAGGCAAAATCCTGGTTATGAGTGTGGACCGATACCTATTTATCTTCGTCCTCGTCGTCCTCTTCGTCATCCTCTTCTTCATCGTCCAACAGGTCGTCGTAGAGATCTTCATCCTCATCAAGATCGTAATACTCATCATCATCGAGATAGTCATCCAGATCTATATCGGGATCATAAGCGTCTTCGTCATCATAATTGTCTTTAATACTGGCTAACAGCTTGTCAACTTTCTCCGCCCTGTCTTCTGTATCGTCATAGAAGAATGTAAGCTCGGGAATTGTCCTCATAACATGAGCTCCTGCAATTTGTTTTTTTAAATAGCCTGATGTCTTTATCAACTGTTCCCTGATCTCTTCATGAGACGCGGGATTCATATAATGGGAAAAATAAACCTTTGCGTATCTGAGATCCTTGGAAAGAACCACATCTGTAATGGTAACCCAATCCAGCTTTGGATCCCGCAGTTTTTGACTGAGCGTGATATTGAAGAGCTTTTTGAGCTCCTCTTGTAAGCGTGGTATCCGGAAAGATTTCATTAGAGTTTCTTGGCTACCTCTTCAAGGATGTAACATTCCAGCACATCGCCTTCTTTGATATCGGTAAAGTTTTTCAAGGACAACCCGCATTCGGTGCCTGCCCGGGCTTCCGTAACATCGTTGGCATAGTGCTTGAGAGTGGCAAGTTCGTCCTCAACCACCTGCACGTCGTTGCGGAAAAGCCTGACTTTGCAATTGCTGCGTATCACTCCGCGATCCACCTGGCAGCCTGCGACGGTTCCCACCTTCTTGATCTTGAATACCTGCTTGATCGTGGCTGCGCCGATGCTAACTTCCTCGATATCCGGTGTGAGCATGCCTTCCAGAGATTTGTGAATATCCTCGATGGCGTCATAGATCACCTGATAGATCTTGATCTCCACACCTTCTTCCTCTGCCAGTTTTCTTGCCTGCTGGTTGGCGCGCACATGGAAACCTATGATGATTGCGTCGGAAGCGGAAGCCAGGCTGACATCGGCCTCATTGATTCCACCCACGTTTTTGTGGATGATCTCCACCCTAACTTCCTGATTGTTTATCTTTTGGAAGGAGTCTGCCAAAGCTTCGCAAGATCCGTCAGTGTCGGTCTTGATAATTACCTTCAGTTCTTGAACCTGCTCGTCCTTGATGCGGGCAAAGATGTTTTGCAGACTGGATTTGTTTTGGAATTTCTCGCGTTCCATGCGGATCAGGGTACGTTCAGAGCTGATGTTACGAGCGGTTTTTTCACTGTCCACCTGGTTCAGGAAGTCGCCCGCCTTGGGGGTGTCGTTTAACCCGTAAATTCTGCCCACGTCAGAGGGATTGAGTGATTTGAGCTCATTGCCGCGTTCATCCTCTATCTTGCGGATCCTGCCATGGACTGCTCCACACACGATGATATCACCTTTGCTGATGGTGCCTTCCTGCATCAGGATGGTGGCAACGGAACCCATGCGGGTATCTTTTTCCGACTCAATTACAACACCCGAACCTGGAACCTTGCGTTTGGCCTTCAGTTCCATAATCTCTGCTGTCAGCAGTATAATCTCGATCAGATTCAGGATTCCTTCTCCTGTAACAACGGAAGTTTTGCACCAGGGCACTTCTCCTCCGTATTGCTCCAAAAGAACTCCATATTCCAGAAGTTGCGCCACCACACGATCCACATTGGCATCAGGCAGATCGACCTTGTTAATCGCGACTATGATCTGCACTCCCGCTGCTTTGGCGTGGTCAATGGCTTCCCTGGTCTGAGGTTTTAGGCCTTCATTGGCAGCAACCACGATTACCGCGATATCCGTCACGTTGGCTCCCCTTGACCGCATAGCTGTGAAGGTTTCATGGCCGGGGGTATCCAAAAATGTTATCTTGTGTTTGTTTATCTCGATTTGATAGGCACCGATATGTTGAGTTATTCCGCCTGATTCTCCCGCAACAACATTGGTGTTGCGAATATAGTCCAAAACAGACGTTTTACCATGATCAACGTGCCCCATGATGGTCACCACCGGCGGCCGGGGTTCCTCTTCCACATCCTGATAGTGCTCTTTTTCCAGATCTATCAATTCCACGCCAAACTCATCTTCAAAGCTGAATTCCACTTTGAACTCATCGCAGATCATCTCAAGAGAGTCGCGATCCAATCTTTGGTTCATTGTTACCAACTGACCCATCATAAAGAACTTGGAAATGATTTCTGCCGGACTTACATTGATGATCTTGGCCAGTTCACTCACTGATGTAAACTCGCGGATTACTACCTCAGTGGAACCGCTGTCTTCCACCTGTTGCGCCTCACGATGGTATTTTTTGCGCTTGGGTGTTTTTTGCAAGGTTTTGCGGATACTGCGGGTGATGGCGGCATCGTCTTCAACAGGCAGAACTGACTTTTGCCTTGGCCTTTTGCTGCTGTCAACTTTGGCTTTGATGTGTTTGCTCTTATCGCCCAGTTCTTCGTGGCTGATCTTGGCTTTACCGAATTTTTTGCCCTCGGTCTCCCTGCCCACTTCCAGGGAAATCGGTTCGATTTTTGGAGGAAGTTCAGGAGCCCCTTGCCTTTTCCTGGTATCTTCAGGTCTGCGCCTTGTATCAGGTCTGGCGCTACCGGAAGCCCTTTGAGTTTCCTGGCCGGGCTTGCCACGGGATGGTTCGCGCGGCCCTCTTTTCACCACAGGAGTTGCCTGGGTATAAGGAACTATAATGCGGTTGGGAGGTCTCACTTTTTTGACTGGCTCAGGCGCGGAGGGCTCGGCAGGAGGAACTTCTTCCACAGCCGGTTCAACGACAGGTTCGGCCACAGTCTCTTTTCCCGCGGCTTCAGCACGTTTTTTGGCTGTAGCTTTCGCTTTTGGTTCCGGCTTTGCGGTTTCTGGCTCCGAAGCCTTGATTTCTTCCTCGGCTTTGGCTTTGGCTTCCAATTCTTCCTCGGCTCGCGCAGTTTTTGCCGCCTGTCGCATCTCATGGAGGCGCTTACGTTCTTTCTCAGCCTTCTTTTCTATGTCCATCTGCTCATTGTATTTCATCCGGATCTTGTCTGCAACTTCAACATCGATCAGACTCATATGGCTCTTGATCACCACACCCAGATCGGTGAGGTGTTTTCTCAGTGCCATGGTGCTGATCTTCAATTCCTTGGCCAGTTCATGTACTCGTATCTGCACTTATTGTTCCTCCACGCTTAGCCGGCAGCGTAATACTCCAGCATCTTGTCCGCAAACTGCCTGTCCCCGACCCCAAACACTGCGGTCAGAGGCAGGCCAAGAGCGGCGCTGAATCCAGCTTGTAAGCCAAGCCTGATCACTTGTATCTTGCCGCCATTGTCTTTTGTGGCGTTGTTAATTCTTTTGAAAGTCCGTTCCGAGGCATCCTCGGCTATCACCACCAGATGCACTTTGTGAGAATGTATGCCTCTCAGGCAGGCATCGGTGCCGCTAACCAGCTTACCTGCCTTCCGGGCAAACTGCATCAGGTTCATGATCTTGTCCGCATTGGAGGGGTTTGCGCTCATCGTTTCTCCCCTTCAACCGCTGCTGCGGCTGCCGAAAAGACCGGTTTATGGTTGGTAATGGCAAATCTCCGCTTCAATTGCTGCCGTTCCCATTTATCAAGCCCCATCAGGCATTGCCGGGATCGACAGAGGTAATACTTGCGTTTTTGCAGCCGGCGCCGGAGATCGAAGACGATCCCCTGGGGAAGCAGAATGAAGCTTAGCAGGCTGTCCTGCTCTTTTCTGCTTCTGCAAACCACACATGTTCGCTGTGGTTTATGGCTCATGCTGCTGTTTTTATTTGGCATCAGAAATACTTTGCCGCCTCCTTAAGGCGTTCCGCGGTTTTCTGGCCTAAACCTTCCAGGTTGCAGAGTTCGTCAACCGAGGCCGCATAGACATCCTGCACAGAGGTATAGCCAGCCTGTCGCAAGACCTCGGCGATCTTTGCGGTCACACCGTCCAGGTCAGTTACGTGGCTTACCGTGCGGCGTTCCTTGGCCATTTTCTCTTCAAACTCTTCCATAGTAAAAATGTCTATCTTCATGCCCGTCAATTTGGCAGCGAGTTTCACATTCTTACCCTGTTTGCCAATGGCGACCACTTTGTCCTGTTCGCTCACAATCACGCTAGCTGCGCGGTTGCGCTCGATAATCACCCTCTGGATATTCTCAATACCCAGCGCTTGCGCTATCATCCGTTCAGGATCTTCATCATGCACCACTATATCGATCTGTTCGCCATGCAGTTCACGCCTTATGCTGTCGATCTTGGTGCCTTTTGGGCCGATGCAGATGGCCACCGGATCCAGCTTGGGATCCACGGATTGAAGCTCGACCTTGGTTCGGATACCCGGTTCGCGGACTATCTTCAGGATCTTGATCTTTCCTTCGTAAATCTCCATGATCTCCGCTTCAAACAGCTTTTTAACAAACTCCGGATTTGTGCGGGAAAGGATAATCGTCACATTCGACTGATGAGTACGGATGTTGACAACATAGGCTTTGATGTTTTCTCCCACGCGGTAAAACTCGTTTTCGATCTGCTCATCGGTGGGCAACAAGGCATCGGTGTAGCCAATATCTATTCTGTATCCGCCATTGTCGTCTATGGACTTGATCTTTCCGGTGACAATGGTGTTTTTCTGTTTATTGAAGTCATTCTGGATCTTCTCTTCCTCAAGTTGGCGGATTCTGTCCTGAATCGCTTTTTGAGCTATTTTCACCAATTTTGGCTCAAACTCGCTCATGGCCATGGTCTTGGTTATGTACTGCCCCAGTTCGGCATAACGGTCATGTTCTCTTTTGGCTTCTTCCAACGACATCTCGCCCAACTTGGTCTCCACTTCCACTACCAGGCATTTGAACCGGGCCTTGATCATTCCGGAATTCTCTTCCACAAACACTTCCAGCTCGCTTTCAGGCTCCAGTTTTTTGGCCAGGGTGCTGGTAATGGACTCAACTATGATATCCTGAATCAGATCTTTATCAAGCTGTTTGATAGCGGCAAGCTTCACCACCGCATCCATATAATTCGCGCTCATTCTTCACTCTCTTTCTTTGCCTCTGCCAGATACACTGTCTTGGCCCGGGTGATTGACTTGAAAGGTATTTCCACCTGATTGCCGCGATCGTCCAGGGTGATGCTGTCCTGATCCACCACCGTAAGCGTTCCCATGGCCGATTGGCGTGATTCGCCATCATCCCACTGCACTGCAACTTTCTCGTTAATGGCGCTTACGTAATGGCTCTTTAGCTTGAGGGGACGCTCGATGCCTGGCGAGGAAACTTCCAGAAAATAGCGGTCTGGAATGATGTCCAGCTCTTCCAATTCATCTCCCAGAGCACGGCTGAACAGGGCGCATTCATCGATGTTCACGCCGCCTACCTTGGTCAGATAGACAGTAATGATCCGGCCTTTGCCGCTCATTTTTTCCTCGATGTCATACACCGCCAGATGCATATCTGAGCAGATGCGCTTGGCAATCTCTTCAATTCGCGCACGGTAATACTCCATGAGCTCTCCCCTTTTCTCACTCGCTTCGTAGAAAAAAAAATAGCTAACTCGCGTAGCTATCTTTCCCGTCTTGCGGCAGTTCTATATCATTTTCAGGATGGATAGCATAAGCGTTCCAACCCTGTATGTCATTTTCTCAAGCGGCTTTTCTGTGTCAAGCTAAATCTCAGGACTCTCTATCTATTAGAAAAAGCTCCTTTAAGACGTCTCGCGACAGGTTTCAGCAACATCTCCCGCCAGGGCGTAAACCCATCCGTTTCCAGACCGATACGCTGCCAGAGCAGTTCATTGGGACGGTTGTCACCCGTCACAAACCTGATGCCTAAAAACCGCTGGATGCCAAGTTCCCCGCGCAGCCTGAGCATATACTCTTTCGATACCTGCCTGCCATAGGGAAATGCCAGCCAGGGCTGCCAAGGCAGCTTATAGCACTCAAGCGCTGCGATGTTGAGGAGCAGTTCCTGCTTGAGCTCTGGGTAAGCAAGCCGGGATAAATCCGCATGGCTGTGGCTGTGGAGGGCCAGGGCAACGCCTCGGGAGCTCATCTCCCTTAGCTGGTCAACGCCGAGGAAGGGGCGCGCCGTTTGGACCAACTCCTCCGAACTGGGCAGTTGAAACCGTTCCCAGAGCCAGTCGATCAGTTCATCCCGTCTATCCTGCGCCACGCCGAACAGAGTGGAACTGATATTGCCCATATCTTTCAGGTTGAATAAGCTTTGCAACTCCGGCAGGATGGCTTTCAGGCTCACATCTCTGACCCTTGCTCTGAGCAGAGCGAGCCGGTGGTTCCAGGCAAAACTGCCGTTATCGATGCATTTGCCAATCAGAAAGAGGGTGAGCTTTATCCCCAGGCTATCAAGTACCGGCATTACATTGTAATTGGTGGCCAGCCCATCGTCGCTGCACAAGCTCGCGGTTCCCTTCAGAGGTGTTTTGGAAAATAAAGCCTCTTCCAGAGAGATAAACCTGAAGCCCAGTCTTTGCACCGCCTCCAACAGTTCGTAAAAGCGTTCGGGGCTGATCCCTCCGTTATACCAGGCCACTTTCTCAGTGGCAATCTGGTGGAAATAGAGGATTCTATGCCCACAACGGCGTGCGGGTTTCAGACTTTTAATGTCAAGTTCGGTCAAACTCACTTCCCAAAGGTGATTTATGCCCTCGTATCAGAGGCACGGCTGCTGTCAAGTGGAAAAGCCTTTTCACTCGTGGCGGTCTTTGACTATCTGATTATCGTTATCTTTTTGCTGTTTACCATTTGGCCTGCCCTGACCCTTACTATATAGGTTCCCGAAGCAAGCGGCCTGTTATTGTCATCCCTGCCATTCCAAACCGTGGAATAGAATTCTCCGTTTTGCTTCAGGCTTTCCGACAGCCCGGCTTTGCGAACCAGGCTGTTATGGCTTTCGGTCGGGCGGAAGCTCTTCACCTTCTGCCCCCGGATATTGAATACCTCAACCACTGGCCGTGCCAGAGTATTTTTGGGCAGGGTAAATTCGATAAAGACCCCCGCCGCACGGCTGGTATTCAGCAAGGGATTGGGATAGGCAGACACGTGAAATCCTCCGGGAGGAGTTGGTAGCCCAGGATCGTCAACACCAACATAGGGCTCTGCTCCATACTCATAACAGCCCATGTCTATCCTGCCGTCCCAGATGCGCCAGTTGCCTGCCAGATCCATGGGCGGCAGGTTCAATCCGGTCGTATCTGCCGTGCCGGTATTGATACAGGGGGAACCGGAACTTAACTGATAATATTCTGGCTGATCTATACACAGATTTGTATCTACTGTGCCCAAAAATAACGGATTGGAATCCATTATATTATCTGTAAGGGTTACCAGGCCGGGCAAAGAGCTGCCTATTGTATCAGTGCGGAAAAGGCTGTTGCTGACGCTTGCGTTATAACTCATCCCAATACTGCTGATATAGTTCGCTAAATAAAGTTCGTAAGGCGCTCCGGGATTATAAGAGACCAGATTCCTGATATCGGCGCCACCTATTACGCTGGTGAGGGTTCCATTTGTTGAGTTGTTGGCAAAAGTGCAGTTGTTGATCTGCATCGTCTGAAAACGATTTTGTATATATATGGGGTTACTCACCCAACTGCAATGCGATATCGTGTTATTTATGATCAACACATTGCTCATATCAAGGTTGAAATCCTCAAAGCCCGGATAAATGTTCGTATAGAAAAAAGGCCAGGCATCCTGGGCAGTATTGTTGGCTATGATAGAGTTCCTGAGCATCAGATCGCTGGAACTGATGTGTATACCCACATCATTCCTTTCCCAATCTGTTAACGTGTTGTTCGCTGATATAAAGTTGTTTACCAGCATATTGTCACAATCAAATCCCGCAATAGTCATCAGGTCCTTATGATAAGTCGTATTTCCAGCTATGACATTATCCACAATAACATTATCACAATAGCCTATGGTTAATCCGGATGACAATGCCCCATAGTTGTTCTCAAATTTCAGATCATGCAGATTGATGTCTGACCCATACAAAACTCCCAGGGGAAAAGTATGACTACTTCTACCATTTATCATTCTCATACCCGATATCTCAATATCGGTAACACAAGTAGGATACCAAAAAGTGCGGAGCATTTCTCCGTCTAAAATGCAATCTTCACTACCCGAGCCTACAATCCGTGTATGTGATTTCATCCCGATAGGGAATACTTGTCCATTCTGGGTGTGCGAGTAAACTCCTGGGGAAAGATGAATTGTTCTGGGGGTATCCGGATTTGACGCTATGATTTGCATGGCATTGGCTATGCTTTTCTTCGGCGATGTTAGCGATAAACCGTCATTTGTGTCGTTACCATCCGGAGATATATACAAATCGTGATCTATTAGATCAAGGAAACCATTCTGGATATTGATGTTTAAACTAGCGAATCGAACAGCAACGTAGAAACCATCAGGCTCAGCTAAAGGAATACTACCTAACGCTAGATAAATATTATACAGATTTGTTGTTTCCCGCACAAATCGTATATTAATATCCATCCCTGAAGGTGCGGAATTATTATAAATAGAGCAAGGGTTGTTCTGATCTATTGTAAGGTTGTCTGATGAATTGAATTGCAATCCTCCTCCTTCGTAAATTGCCTGGTTCTCATAGATATGAACAGCTGATAAAGTCAGAGATGAGTGCTGTGTTACAGAGACGCCACCTCCGCTTAACGCAATACAATTTCTAATGATACAATGAGTAACGATAGCTTGTGAATATAGTTTTAGATATATGCCGCCACCAGCATAATTCAGGTCACCACTGTAATTACCTTCCTCATTATTTACCATAGTAAATCCGGTGATTGTAATTGTCTCGCCGTTGATAACCCTGAAACATGAATTCATGTTGCCATCAATGATAGTACTCTCTATGTATTGCTGTTGTGGGTCCATGGCATATAAACTCACGAGCGAGATATTGTAATCTATAAACTCGACATTCTCTTCGTAGCGTCCAGGATATACCAAAACCACATCCCCATGTCTTGAATCGTTCACGGCTGCCTGGATACTGACATACTGCTGTGTGCCGTCCAATGATACAGTTCTTGTTATGCATAACAAGAGACTCGGCAATAAGAGCAGTATCACCAGATTATAGGTCTTCATTTTTACATCCATCATAAGAGCTTGGACAGGCATGAAACCCGTCCCAGCATTTTTTCTATTTTAGTAGTATCATTTTCCTGGTTGAGATATAATTTGGAGTGCGCATTCTATAGAAATATAATCCCGAAGACACCTGTTTACCTTTAGCATCTGTGCCGTTCCAAACTACCGAATGATGGCCTGTAACAAAACTATCTCTTACCAGGGTTTTCACCTTTTGCCCTCTGATGTTAAACACATCAATAGTAACTAAGCCTTGTTCTGCAAGGTCAAAGCTAATAGTGGTGTCTGGATTGAAGGGGTTGGGGTAATTGCCAAACAGCTGTGTTATAGTTGGCAGAGGAGGTTCCTCCGTTTTACCTATCCTAACTTGCATGAACTCCTTACATTCTGAAACAGTGACGTTTCTGCTCTCAAATCGGCCTGATTGGTTGTTGAGAACTGAGTAATCAAGCACATTGTAATTTGTTGCCTTGTTGGGGAAGTACATTACAAACTCCAGATTGGCTAATTCTTCAGAAGGGTCATCTACGTTTGTGATGTATGCATTCAGTTGTACCTGATCTTCCTTGATAACCGCAGCTCCCTTGCATTCTTCATTAACCAATACAGCAATTTCCGTTGGTTTATTACCGTCCTCAAACTGGTTGAGGTCGATGGAAAGAAATATTGGGACATAGTCCGGTTTCTCTTCGTAACCGAAATGTGAGGCCATTTCCCTGTAGAAAGGATCGGTAAAAGGTGGGTCGGGGTTATCGCCGCCAAGAGGAAATTCGACTGGTTCAGTGCCAATATAGCGGACAACAACCATTTCCCCAGGATTGATGGTTATCTCTTTACCGCCAATTGGTAAACAACCAAGCCAGGTATCTGTGTAAGCATCGGAAGGATCATCTCCGGGAGCGGGGCTATAGCCGTAAACAGGTAGCCGAGCCATTGCCCAATCCTCTGCCATAATTGCTGTGATATTATTGAGAATTGGCAACAGCGCGTCAAATGGTCTCAGGCTATCCTGCAAATAATAACCGAGGTAGATCTCACGGTACCACACATTTGTATTGCTGTCTTGATCGCAGCCAACAGCGCCAGGTTGAGGAGGCATAATGTAATGTTCTAATGTATATCGATCAAGATCCTGGATAAACATACCCTGATTCAATGGGTTGCCTGGATAATATCCCTGATACTGGATAAGCGTGTCGTAGGCATCCTCCCTTAGGGTCACCTTATAACCATTCTGGCTGCAGACATAGTGTTCAGGGATATGTGTTGGGATCGCATATTCGTCATCATAATTGTACCTCCAAATGATTCTTTCAAGAACAGAGGGCGTAATAGTAATCAACCCGTTGTTTCTGAATTCATCGAATACATAAAGTAGCGAATTCTGCTCTCCGCATCCCGTATGATTTACAACTCCTGGTATGCTGATATATTTTACTTTATCGTTTGTTAGATTGTGATACCTGTGAAGGTGCCCGTCAATCAACGGGATTGCACCGATATCCTTTTGTGTTCCATCCGCATCTCTGTCATAAGGGTCAGTTATCCAAGTTATTCCATCACCGTTTGTGTCAGGATTACCATTATCAATACATAATGATTTTACCAGTGAATTCCAGATTGGACAGTAATTGTTGTCGAGGTTCATTGCTTGGACACTGAACACTGAATTCTCTACCAATGGACAACTTGTATTGCCCCAAAAATCGTAACGGGGACGAGAACTGCTAAATAAACAGTTGTTTATGGTTAAACCTTTAGTTATCCAATCAGGATGACCTTCTTCATGATTCCCCCAGCTAATACCGTAATTGCTGCAGTTTTCAAACACGGTATTATTGATAGTTGTGGCTGGGCATTGGAAGAGAATCAATCCACTACCCCGGATGTTTGAGAATGTGTTGTTAGCAAACACAAAGTGATCTGTGTTTTCAGGTGAAGTCCCATCAGGATACCAGGAGTAAACACCATAACCATCATACATGTTATTGGCAACCACATTGCCAGCAAAAGTAAATCTATTCTTGCCGCGGTAATCACAGAAATAGACTGCACCCTTGGGACACGACAGGAACTTATTATTAGTGAGAATCAGATGATTGTGCATATTATTGGAGCAATTATCGGTAAAATAATTTATTGCTGGTTTTGCCCCATTATAGTGAGGTGTATCTGTAGTAAAAGTGCAACCATTAAAACGTAGCACGCTCAACTTATCAATGTTGGCCACAAATACATCATCAGCCCCACTTCTGCCTTTGTTGTTGTTAAAAACGCAATTGTTAAATTCAATGTCAACAATTTGATTCAGGGTATAAACAATAATTGCTCCACCCAAGTTACTGCTTAGAGGAATTTCGTCCCCATCAGATATAACAGTTTTATTGTTTGTAAACTCACATTCTATAAAGTCTGCTGAACCATATATGGCAACAGATCCCCCACCATTGCCATCAATTGTATAATTATTAGCAAATATGCAATTATTAAATCTTGGCCTATCGCCAATAAGATTTCTTTTGCCGCCGATGAAAACTGCACCACCTACACCAGTCCTTTTTTCCAAATCAGTTGTAACGGAATTACCTGAACGGTTTTGGCTAAATGTACAGTTATTAATAATCGGCGCTGCTCCGGCATTTAAATAAATCGCCGCTCCGCTATTATTTCTTGTTCCAGTTACATCACAGTTAAAGAATGTAATATTGGAGATCACATCGTGATTGTCAATTTCATCCCCAGCAAGTTGTAGTGCAGGTAAACCAGTATTTTGATCATTGGTTATGATAACACCGCTTTGTGATTGGCCTTGTAGTTTAATGTGTTTATCCTGCCAGCTTAAGCCTGAAACTGTATAGTTCCCGTTACTGATAGCTACCGTTCCCCCATTTCTGACTAAATCTATTGCCTCCTGTATTGTTGGACCATCCTCATATTCAGGTGGGACAACAACTATGTTTGGCCTCAAGGTAAGAACAATCGGGGCAGGTGATATATGGTTCATTCCCATCTGGATGGCAATATTTGGATAGACGATAGTATTGAAATAATGGTATGTATCAAAGATTGTAAAGTCATATATGCCTGGTGGAAGCCCAAACTCGAAAATCCCATTTTCGGTTGTAAAGATTTCGCTTATTCCATCATGACCTCTTACATCAAGGATAATCCCAGAATAATCAGTACTGCCATTTTCCAATTGGATTGTTTGGCTTACAGATTCATTGAGTGCAATCCCAATTAACATGTAATGGTCGTCAGGATAAGGACTTGCCGGGTTTACGGGTTGTAGACTCCAAAATTCAGGATGACACCATGGCCTCCCCCAATTGACCAGATTCAATGTTGTATTCATATTAGTGGTTTGAAAACCATAAATAATAAAGGCATGCCCACCGTTTTTAGCACCATGATACTCAATAGGCCTATTATGTATTAACTGATTTTTCATTAAATATAACCATTCTTCACTCGTGTACCTATTTGATGATTCTTTCTGGCTATACATATTCAGTTTTTCATAAACTGGGGAGCCGTTACCTGCTCCTGAGCCATAAGAGGAGTAGTCCATATTCATCAGAATTCCGCAGGCAAAGCATAATGCAGCTTTATCACTAAAAGATAGTTCAGCACCGCCTTCATACTTAATTTGAAGAGTATCCAAATATGAGTTCAGTCTGTCAAAATTAGGGAAATCGCATCTTGTTGAATCAGAGTCAATATTACACACAAAACTATTTACAACAGACGTGTATCTATCCTCTTCCACTAATCTGTAGTCCCAATGCTTGTGGTAGTTTATTATTTGAGCAACTGCTGTTGCAACACAGCCAACGTCGCTACGATCATAATATCCAATATCATTATCATTATAGTGAAGATGGGTGTCATCAAAAGGGCAGTATTGATTATACGGTCCTTCCCCTCCCCATTGAGGGGTTTCAAGACCTATGTCATGGCTATCAACAATGGAGATGGTTTGATTAATAATGGCTTCCCATATGGGGCCCGTTTCAGCATTGCTTTGGTTGTTGTTTTTTGCTTCTTGAATCTGAATAGAGTATTCTGATAATAAACTATCAGCAGCTTCGTTACTCAAGACACCTTTATAAGGACACCTGCCTTGTGTACAGAATGCCAAAATTGGAATGCAACTACTATCTGCCGAGACAATTACCCAGCCATTTTCTTTCCATACATATTGGCCATCTTGGTAGATTTCTTTTTTAAAGATTACTTTCCAGTATAATGGGTCTAACGAATCCGGATGAGCAACCAAGCTATCAACTTGGTATGTTGTAAGATTGGTTTGTAGGTAGAGCCAATTGGTTGCGACCTGTCTGATTATAGCTGTTGGCACAGGTTGTGAAAACAATGATCCCAGCATAATGAGCATAAAGATGAATACACCAAACTTTTTCATAGCATTACTCCTTATTCGCTAATCTTAGTTTCAAGTGTTAGCCTTATTCTTAATCTCAGTTTCCCATGTTATTTGATGTTGAGCACCAAAACAATGGTGTGAGACTAACTCATTGTTTCTCATGTTATTTGAGGGTATCTAGTTTCCCTCGTCACTCACGATCTATATAGTGTAAACAGCTTTTTGCATCATTGACATTTGCTACTTCCATGTCAAGTTATTTTTTTCAGTTTTTGCAAAATATGTTGAATACCGTCGTAATGAGTTTTAAATAGGATAGGATAGGTTAGTAGTATTTACGACTGATCTGGCAAGAACTTTGCTGGAAACAAACCACAAAAGATGGGATCGCGGGGCATGCTCGTGATGACGCGATATATATACTGGGGTGTTTATTCCGGAATTTTGTGGTTGTTCCTAAAAGACTGGATCACGGCTCAAACCACCCCACCAAACCGCTGCGCGCTTTGGCGGGGACCCCGACAGGCCGTGATGACACAGTATATAGCCTGGTGGACTTGTTTTCGGGGCCTCCTTGTCACCATTTCACCTTTCCACCATTCCACCTTCAAATATCTGCGCTTTTTATCTGCGCCAATCTGCGTGAACCACCTTCCCACCTTTTCACCACTATTACAAATAATCGCAAGCAATATAGTGTGACATTCATCAAATACAGCGGTAATATTCTGCATATTCCTTCATAGCTCTCTCCCTTGCTGCTACTGCATTTGGTGCCATCATCCTTAGGTCATCCCTCACCGGGTTAAGGATGACTGCCGGAAGACCCATGCCGAAGAAGGTTTTGCAAATGACACCCGCCCCCATAATATATAGGTGCTATGTCCAAAAGGTCGTGGAAAGTTGGAAAGGTGAAATGGCAAAATGGTAAAAAGCTTCCCTGTAACTGTGCAGTTTCCTCACCCACCACCATGTCAGCTTTCCGGTATTCCATCCACTGGTTTAACGGCTTCCCTGATCACCCAGGAGGCCGCGACCATGCCCATAATGGCGGGCATGTAACTTATGGAACCTATCGTTTGGCGTTGCCTGCCCCGCTGCAGAATGATCTCATCAGGCGCGGAGTCGTCAGGATCGGTTTTTATCGGTTTTTCGGAGGAATACACGCAGGGGAAGTTAATGGGAAAACCCCTCCGGCGCAGAAACTTGCGCACTCTTTTTGCCAGGGGACAGGCATGGCTTTCCGCCAGCGGCGCGAGATGTATTTGGGCTGGGTCCACTCGGTTGCCCGCTCCCATCACGGAAATGAATCTAAACCCTTGGGTAATAGCGTGTTCAAGCAATCCGATCTTGGGCCCCAGGCTATCGATGGCGTCGATATAGAAATCCATCCCTTGCAGAAGGCTGCCGCGGTTGCTTGAATCCAGAAACTCCTGCCGGGTGTGCACCAGAGCCGAGGGATTGATATCCAGCACCCTTTGCCGCAGAACCTCCGTTTTGGGCAGGCCCAACGTGCTTTCCAGGGCTATGATCTGCCTGTTCAAATTGGTCTTCCCCACCACATCAAAATCTATGAGCGTAAATTCGCCGACCCCAGCCCGCGCCAGAGCTTCAACCGCGTATGAGCCGACTCCTCCCAGGCCAATCACGCAGACATGCGCAAAGCTCAGTCTGGATAGCGCCTGAGCATCCAGAAGGAGTTCGGTGCGGCTGAAACGCGGGTCTGTCAAGATAGTTCCCCAGTTAGTTCCCGGTAGTTCCGCAACTGGGTCTCCGCCAACTCCGCCCTGTCCCGGCCTGAAAGCTTGACGCTGGGCTCAAACACATCCAGCAGCCTGAGCAAGGGGTTCTTTTCTCCAGGATGAACGTAGTATTGGGTGATGTCAGTCTCGAAGAGGTAACGGCCATGTTCCAGCATCGCCTTGAACAGAGCGGCTTTATCCGCTCTCAGAATCCTGGAACTGACGGTGAACCAGCTATCCAGCCTGGCCAGCAGGCGAAAGCCCTCAACGCTGCCAGCGTAGCCGTGCACCAGGTAGCGCAGAGGATATTGGCGCAGAACCTCCCAGGCAAGTTGCTGATGCCCCACAATATGCAGCACCACGGGAAGCCCATATTTCTCCGCCAGTTGGAGCTGGTCTATCAGTATCCGGCGTTGGCTGTCGAGGTCTTTATTGTAGCGGTCAAGTCCGATCTCGCCGATCGCCCAGACCTGGCGGGAAGCACACAAAGCCTCGAGATCATCCAGCGCAAGATCGCAGACCGGAAAATTGGGATGAATGCCCGCGCCGAACTTGACCCTCGGGTCATTCAAGTTCTGATAGAAGTCGAGCTCCGAACGGCGCAAAGCGGAGGATAAAAAGCGCTTGATCCCCTTGTTCGAGGCTTCCTCCAGCAATCCTGGCAGGGACATGGTTTCAGCCAGATTGGCAAGATGGCAGTGGGCGTCGATCAGCATTGGAAGCCCTTTTCCCGTAAATAGTCCAGGATCGCGGCGGCCGCGCGCTTGCCTGCCTGGCCGTCAAGTGTGTCGAACATCAATCTGTTGGCCTCGGCCCTTTGCTGGCTCAGAAGGGAAGGATCAATCAAAAACCGCTCGCAAGCTGGCTCGAGTTCATCAAATCCGCTTATGCGCAGAGAAATCCGCTCCAGGAGTTCGTCAATCTGGGCAAGTGATCGGGCTGCGGGGGGAGTCCTGAAGGTCACCATTCCCTTGTCCAGCGCGCAGCATTCCGCCAGGATGGAGCTTTGATCGCCCACGCATACATCCGCGCAGAGCATGGCTTTCAGGAGATCCACCTGTTTTACAACATTGACGCCCCGCATCTGTTTTAAGGTCTTGCGGTAGGAGGCTGACACCCAGGGATGCAGGGTAACCAGCACATTCCACCTGGGCATGATCTCCCGCAAGCGGGGCAGCCAGATGCCGATGGCGCTCATGCCGCTGCCATCCCAGGTGCTTGTGAAAAGCAGGGTCGGCTTGGAGGGGTCTATCCCCCAGAGCTTTTTCTGGGCAAGAAGCTGGGGCTCCGTGATGTTGCCGTCAAAAGCTGGATCCAGCTTGGGAAAGCCCACTGCCTTCCCCACCTTCACCCCAAGCTCGCGGGCTGCCTCCAAGTCGGCATGGCTGCTGAACAGGTAAAGGCCGAACCGGTTGTAATTTTCCGCTCTCGTCATGCGCTTGAAGTGATAGGGACCATGCCTCATTCCGATGCTGATTATATTGCGGCAGGGAAACCTGTGCAGAGAATGCCGGCTCATGATCAACGCCTGGGGGAAGCTCAGGGTATTGCGGTTGGGCAGGCCCTTGCGCGTCAAAGCCGCCTGGATGGAACGATCCCCACTCAGGTAAACAAGCCGCGGCAGGTGTCTGGCCACCGGTTCAAAACACAGCAGGTCAATCTCTTCCGGGCAATAGAAAGCCAGTGGTATCTGCCTGCCGAGTTTCCCGGCAAGCTTCCAAAGAGCTCCATACAACGGCGCGTAGAGCAGTTCTGAGCCGACCATCAGTTTACTTGCCCACGCAGATATTCCGCCAGGCCTTCTGCCATGGTCTGTTCCAAGCTGGAACTGCCTTTGCAGAATTCCCAGGAACCGGAAACTCTCCGGTAATAGCCTTGGGAACGGACAATAGCAGCGGTGCCGAAATGGGAAGCCTGAAACTCAAAGAGATAGTTTTCCCCGCCTTTGTGCCCGATATCCAGGGAAAGAAACGGCGTGTCAAAGCTTTGCGCGATGCTCCGGGCATAGTCCAAAAGCCCGGCAGGCGGCGCTGCTTCAAAGTCAAAGCGTTTTGTTCCGCTGGCTCTGAAATCGCCGCTTTTGGTGAGGCGACGCATCAGATAAAACTTACTTCCTATGGCTATGACCCGGTAGTTGCAATCCAGGCCGGAAATGTATTCCTGCAGCAGGAAAGCCGCTCCGGGGCGCATGTATTGCAGCCAGTCGTCAGCATCCCGTTTGGGCTCGAAGCCGGGATAGCCCGGGTAAGTTCTGCCGCCACGCAGGTATCTGCGCCGTAGATGATCCAGCTTGACAGCCGGACTTATTGCTGGGGCCAAAGCCTTGATCCTGTCCAGCAGCTCTTGGTGGCCGCGGCAGAGAAACACACCCCTGGCGTTTGTTCCGGATATGGTCTTGAGCACGATAGGATAGGGCAGGTCAGGCGGGATGTCACGCGGATCGCAAAGATACCATGCCCGGGGAGTATCAATGCCCTTGCTCTTCTGGTAAAGCCAGGCATAGCCTTTGTTTTCGTGGCATAGCAGAAGGGGAAGCGAGGGGATGAGGCGGTTGTGCTCCGCCAGAAAATGAAGCTGATCCTTGAGCCATGCCCGGATGTGGGTCAACTGGCTGAAAGTGTATAGGATATTGCTGTCCCTGGGGTTGAAACTGCCGGAAGCCAGGTCGTGCCAGTCCGCGGTATGCACTGTCAGCCCGCAGCCCCGTAATTCCTTTATCAGCGTTGGGGTGGAAAGTGAAACCCAAGGCTTGCGGCTCTGGCCATAAAACCCGTTGTATCCGGTGAGCAGATATAGTTCCAAACTCAATCCCCGCCTGCTTTTCTTTTATGCGCCAGTTCAGCCAGCAACAAATACTTGAGAGCCACCTGAATTGCTCCCATAACGCAGATAACCAGGCCCCTCCATCCATCCCTGAAAGCTCCCCGGATGATGAAGTATTGCAAAAACTTGCCCACGGGTCTGAGGGTAAGGTGCCAAAACTTCGTTCTGACTCCGCTTTCATACATATCTTCCGCCTGCCATCTGGCGTAGCGCAGCATTTTTTTGAAGTGGGCGGACAGGGAATCTATGGGATCGTGGATCAGATAATAACGGTCTGGCATGTATTTCTTGTTGTCCAGCCTGATGGAGGCGTGAACCCGTGCCGGACGCCAATAACGTGTGGCCACACCTGTCATAACCAGGCGTTTACCCCTGCTGCTGAGATAGTCCCTGTGCTTGAGCAGCTTTCCCATAAACAGGGTGCGGGTGAGAAATAGATAACCGTCATAAGTGCCGTCTCCGCTGTTTACTATCTCCACAAGCTTATCCCGTAACAAAGGGGGGCAGATTTCATCAGAATCAATGATAAACACCCATTTGGTAAGGACATGGGGCATTCCCCAAATGCGCTGTTCACGGGCGTTTGTATAATCATGCTGATAGAGGCGGACATTGGGATAACGGGAAATGACTTCAAGGGTGCCATCGGTGCTGAAGGAATCGATCACCACGACATTCTCGCACCAGCTAAGGCTGTCCAGACAGGCGGCAATGGTGCGGATGTTGTTTTGGGTGAGAATGAAGGCGGTCAGATCAAGCATGACACTCCTTTCGGCACAGATCATAGAAGTCCAGCAGACGCTGAATCTGGGCTTCCATGCTGTATTGCCCGCGGATTTGCAATACCTGCTCAACCATTTTCCGATATTCGGATTGCCCAGACCGCGGCAAGGTTTCAAGTTCTGAAAGCTTCATTCCTATGCTGTTATCCACTACAAAATCCCGCACTTCATCCAGACAATCCTGCGCTAGGACAGGCAGACCCGCACAGAGATAATCGTAGGTCTTGTTCCCAAAAGCGTAGCGTATGGCGGGCAACTTTGCCGCAATTGTATCCTGGAACAACACCAAACCATAGTCCATGGCGGACATCGCCCTGATCAATTCCGAGTAAGGACGCTTTTGTTCCATACAGACCTGGGGCAGAGCCCTATATTCTACAAACTCTTTGCGGTTGCTAGGAAAGATATGCACCACATACTTGTCTGCCGGAAACTGCTCCAGTTGCCTTACAATATAGCGATGGTCGTTTTTCTTTTGAGCCAGGCGCCCTTCATAAACCAGATGAATCTTGTTATCCGTAGAGGAGAGCTTGGGCAGCATATCTGAAGGCTGCAGAATTTGAGTGCGCGGAAAGTAGTTTCCAAAGACCAGCCTCCGGGGCGTAAAACTGTAGTATTGCATGGCTTCCTGCAAATACCTGGCAGAGGGATAGACCACTCCGCAGGCAAGTTCATTGCAGGTCTTTTCAGCTACCCTTTCACGATACCCAAGCCCGTGCTTAAAGCTCATAAAATCATGGCAATCAAAGACAACGGGGACACCCAGCCTGGCTTTGATGATTTTGGCACCCAAGATATCAGGCTGATTATGGTAGTGGATCAGATCTATTTTCTGTGTGATTATCAACTGTCTGATCCTGGACAGAAGGCGAAAACGGCTGTTAAAGCGGTGAAGGCTGGCATAGAATTCGTCTCCCCTGCCATAACCTTGATCCGGCGTCTTGTTCCGGTGCAGCAGATGCACTTTCACACCCATCTGCTGCAAAGCCTCAGCATACTTGATGTTGCGAATGCAGGGTGAGCTATCTTGCACGAACAGGACGTTCATCAACCGAAATCCTTTCTATTACCAACCGCCAACAATCCTGTCATCATAAGCGCCGCAACCTTTCCTGTCCACATATCTGACCGCTATTGCCCATTGCTGAACTGCAGGTTATAGAGATATTGATAGCGCGGACAGGATTCCATCAATTCAGTGTGGGTACCCTGTCCCACTATCCTGCCCTGTTCGATCACCACAATTTTATCTGCTTTGAGGATAGTGCTCAGGCGGTGCGCTATCAGGATGACAGTCCTGTTTTGCGTGGCCTCATCGATTGCCTGCTGCACTTTCTGTTCATTCTCAGTATCGAGGGCGCTGGTGGCTTCATCGAAGATCAGAATGGGCGGATCGCCCACGATCGCCCGGGCGATACACAACCGCTGCCGTTGGCCGCCGGAAAGATTTGAACCCTTGGATTGCAGGATACCGTCGTATTGTCCCGGATACTGCTGGATAAATTCATCCGCGTTGGCGATCTCAGCCGCGCGGCGGAGCTGTTCATCAGAAACAGGCTCCAGACTGCCATACGCGATATTATCTCTCAGCGACCTGGTGAATAGCAGGCTGTCTTGCGTAACCACCCCAAAAAGCTTGCGCAGATGGCTCAGCTTGATCTGCCGAACATCCACCCCATCGATCTTTATCGACCCTTCCTTCACATCGTACATACGATTCAGAAGGTTGGCAAGGGTGGTCTTGCCACCCCCACTTGACCCTACCAAGGCAACTTTTTCGCCCTTATGGATAACCAAGTCGAAATCTTGTATCACAGGTTTGCCCTGCTCGTAATAAAAACCCACCTTGGAGAACTCGATACTCTTTTCAAATCCATGTTTATCAACGGCATCCAAAGCGTCCACCACCGTTGGCTTGCGGTTCATTACAGCGGAAATGCGGTCCAGCGACACCAGGGCTTTTTTGATCTCGATGTATATCTGCGTAAGCGATTTCAGGGGATGCAGCATGGAAAAGAGGGCAAAGAGAAAGGCTGTAAAATCTCCCAGGGAAAAGGTGCTGCCGGGACTGAGGATCAATTCACCCCCCAGGATAATCACCACCACACCCATTGCCACCGTATTCAGTTCTGTGATTGGCACATTGAGGGTTGAATAGTACTGTGCCTTTTTCCATTGGCTCAGATGGGCGTTGTTGATTGCCTTGAAATTGTGGTATTCGCTTTCTTCCCGGCGGAAGGCCTTGACGATCTTCATGCTGTTCAGCGCTTCTTCCACCGCGGAGAACATATTGGAAAGCTGTGCCTGGATACGTTTGGAATACTTCTTGATCTTCTTGCCCAAAACGCTTACCATGAGCGTGAACAGCGGAACGATTATCACGCTGTAGAGAAGGAGCCTGGGATTGAGCAGCAGCGCTATCCGCAGATATACGGCGATGGAAATGATATCTCTCAGGGCGTCCAGGATGGAGCGGATAAACTGGTCGCTAACGATGTTGACGTCGTTTACCATACGTACGATGGCGTCACCCACCCGGTGCTGATTGTAAAACTCCAGTGACTGACTCATGTATTTGCTGAACATTAAATTGCGGACATCTCGTACCGTGTTGCCCCGCAAGCTGATCAAAAGCACTCTGTGGATATAGAAAAAGATGTTTTTAAGAATTATGGTGACTACCACAAAACCGCAAATCACCCAGAGCAAGGCTAGGGAATCGGTGTGCTGCATCACATCCTTGAGGTTCTCCCAAAGGGGGGCTAGGTCGTTGAGGCTCTGAATTGAGAACACTGATCCCGTTTCCGCGAAAAACCCGCCTATTCTGCCCAGAAGTTCCTGAATAAACGCACCCGCGTCATGGTATTGCACCGGCACCGGACTCGCCCTGAACACATAGTCAAACAAGGGGATAACCAGGGTAATACTGATACCGCTGAACAGCGCGTACAGCAGCATAGCCACCAGCCCCATCAACAGGATGTGCCAATAGCGGAACATCATCCGGTAGATTTGGATCAGATTGCTCCATTTTGTCCGGGTAGTGCTTTTGTTTCTCATAACTTCGTGCAATAAAAAAAAGCCAGCGGATGCTGGCAAGAAATTTGTGGCACGCCCTGAGGGATTCGAACCCCCAACCTTCTGATCCGTAGTCAGATGCTCTATCCAATTGAGCCAAGGGCGCACGCAGAAAGCAATGCTTTTCAAACAGCCTCATCTGTCAAGTTCATTTTGACGCCCCGCCAATGCCATAAACCACTCAATTGACCACTCTGTCATTGATTTGCCTCCAGTGCTTGCAAAACTGGCCGCTCACGAAAAGCTCTTGACTTCCCACCACCCCCATAGTATCTTTGAACCCAATACAAAGGAGGTAACAATGAAACTGAGATATCATGGCCATTCCGCTTTTGAGCTGCGCAGTGATTCAGGCCACACGGTCCTGATCGATCCCTGGCTGGATGACAATCCCCAGGCCACCGTCAAATCAGATTCAATAAACGCGGATTACATCGTGATCACCCATGCCCATTTTGACCATCTGGGAGACGCGGAAAAAATCGCCAGACGCTGCAACGCGGAGATCATCTGCGTGGTTGAATTATGCAGCTATTTTGAAAACAAAGGGCTTAAAACACATTCCCTGCAGATTGGAGGCTCCAAAAGCTTTCCCTTTGGCCGCGTGAAACTTACCATCGCCTGGCATGGCAGCCAGACACCGGATGGGGCATACGCTGGACTGGCGGCAGGAGTTTTGCTCTGGATGGATGGCATCTGCGTTTACCACACGGGCGATACCGGACTGTTTCAGGACATGAAGCTGATCGGAGAACTGCAAAAGGTTGACTATATGCTGGCGCCGATTGGTGACATATACACCATGGGGATCGATGACGCCGTCAAGGCGGCAGAATTAGTCCGCCCCGGCATCACCATACCCATGCACTACAACACCTGGCCCATTATCGCGGCCGATCCAGAGGTATTTGCCGCCAGGATAAAGGCTTTGGGACTCCAATGCCTTATCCTGAAACCGGGGGATGAAGTATAAAAATCCCGCTTGGGGCACAATCCGCACCCATATCGCTATCATTTTGTGCCACAAGATGATAACCCATCATCCTTAGGTCATCCTTATAAAAGTTAAGGATGACCTAAGGAAGACCCCACCCTGTCTGCCGGATTCAAAGCAGGCTCGCAGCACAATCAATTGACTATCCTGCAAGTGATTGAGGCGTGCACTGCCTGCCGCGCCAGAGGCAGATGACAAAGTGCCAGCATAATCCGCAAAAGTCATGATGACAATACAAGCTCCAGCAGGATGCCTGTTGGGGCAAACTGCTGGAGCCAGTACAATTCAGAGTTTATATCTTTAGAAAAAGAATACTTTTACAAAGATAGCGATCAACAAGGCGGAATTGATTCCCAACCAGATTCTAAGGCGAATTCTGGAGCTTCTGATCTCGTCACGGTTGGATTGAACCTTTTTTTCCAGCCTTACGATCAGATGCTCGATCGTGTTCAACTGTTCTCCAGCCTTGTCGAATTTTTTGATCTCGCTGTTGTGACTGCTGTTTCTCCTTACCTGGCGCACCAGTTCATAGGCCAGGGGTATAAAAGCGGGTAAAAACTTCTTAAACATGGAACCAGCCATAATCTTCCTCCCGATTAAAATTTATAACCGACATTGCCGTATATAGTTCCCGGCAAAACCGTGTGAGTGGAATAGGAAAAGTCGATCTTGATGCCTTCAACGTCAAGCCCCACCCCTGCGTTCCAGGTTGCGGGATTGTGGTGGACGCCAAATCTGAGGCTAAGGATTTCCAGCATCTTGGCTTCCACGCCGCCCATAAACTCGGTTTCCTGGCCAAAATCCTTGCGCACTTCAATGCTGGTGGTCACCTGGTCATAGGGCAGGTAGGATACTCCCAGGGACAGTTTGCTGGGCAGGGTGTTCTGATTGTTGTTGCCCATCACGGCCTGGCGCAGATTGGTTACGCAAAAGCCAAACTTTGTCCGGCCATGCAGGAGGGCAGTGGCTCCCAAATCCACCGCGAAAGCTTCATCGTGTACATCGTCATCAAACTGGAGCAGGTTATAGTTGACCGTGTATCCCACGCTGATCTGGGAGTGGATGTCCTTTTGCAGGCTGAAGGCGTGGGAAAGGCTCCAAATCTGCTCGCTCATCAGGGTCTCTTCCTCAAAGTCCACATCAAAGAGCCTGGCTCCCAAAGCCACTGTGCCAAGGTTTTGGGGCAGCCTGATGCCTACCGCGGCAGTCTTGAATTCGGTGAACTCCTGGTTGTTGAGCTGGCTGAAGCCGATCATGGCTTCCATGTTTACGTTGGTCAGCCCCGCGGGATTGTAAAAGATCGCATTGACATCGTCTGCCACACCGGTGTAGGCTCCGCCCATACCGCGAGCCCTGGCGGAAGGATTGTAGTCATCGAATACGGCAAGCAGCAAAGCCGCCTGAAACAGGATGACGGCGAGTATTATGGTTTTCTTCATGGTAGTATCCTTCTTTACTTCAATCCAGGATTGATTTTATCACGATTGGCTGGATCGTGGTCTCTTTTTTGCCGGTGCTTCTTTCGATGAGCTCATAATGGCAGTAGTAAACGCCGATCGGGCAAAGCTTACGGTTGTAATCCCGGCCATCCCAAAGTTCCCTGTTGATGCCGATCAGGTTGCCAATGTTTTTATTCACTGGAGTGGCTACCAGCCTGCCCTGGACGTCGTAGATTCTGATAATGGCTTTGTATCTGTTTATCATCGTGGTAGCCTGGGTGCCATATTCCAGCATGATCTTCTCATTGAGTTCCGGATTGAAGATATTCTTGGTGCTGCCAGTGGTGGCGTTTAGAATATTCAGCCAGAGGACCTTTTCCTTGATGGGCACTCTGAGGATGCCATCATTCAGATTGTTGAGCTGGACAGAGTTGGGCGGGCTAACATAGCAGAATTCCTGCAAATCTATGACAGACTCGCCATAGCTGACAGGCTCGAACTGCAATATGATCAACACCGCATCGTCATCTTCAGTAAACAAAGGCTCCCTGGAGTTGTAATAGATGGTGATCAGATCGCCGTTTGGAGATACAGTCAGGCTGTCGTCGTCATCCCAAAGGCGGGAGAGGGTGTTCTCGTATTTTATACCCTGGAAGAGCACCTTGGTAGGGTCTATCTTGAAAGAGGCGGTATAGGATGACACATACCAGTTGAGGTTCACATGGGAGGTCAGCATGGCAATGTCAACCCGCTTGTTCAGTTCAGCTTCCTTGGATTCGATGGTGATGGAAGCATTGACCAAAGCGTCGGTTTTCACCATGTCTGATTGATTGCGGGGATTCACCTTGTAGCCAGCGCTGCTGTGATAGTCCACAATACCCTGAATCATATACCACCAGTCGCCCACATTGATATCGCTATTGTTGAAAGCGAAGAGCCCGTTGTCTGCCATGGCCTGGACGTTGCTGTCATCCGCAAACTTAAACTGCCCATAATTGTCAACCGTCGATTTGATCTGGACGTTGTTGAACCTGACCAGCACCCCCTCCCATTGCTCGGAATCGGGGCTGTTAAAAGCCATGTCGGCAGTGGAGATGGGCCAGGCAGGGGGCAGGGGATTGCCGCTGGAAAAGATCTCAAAGCTGGAAACGTTCACCAGCTCCGTAAGGTTGTAGTACTCATCCACCACGCAGGTTAGCTGCACGTCGTCGCCCACGGAGACAGCGTTGCTGGTGTTGCGGTGATACACATACACCCCGCTCCAGGGACCCCCGGACGCGTCGCCGATGTAAAAAGCGGAATTGGGTATCACATGGGTTACGATGGCCCGCACTGTGACCGTTTGCCCATCATAGGTGGAGTTTCCCGCAGCATCGACCGATGACTGGATGTCATAAACGGACAATACTTGCTGCGCGGATAAGCCGGCAACCATGATCAGCGCTATCAAAGTCAGAATCAGACTTCTCATTTATAGCTCCTTGGTGTTAATCTCGTTTGGTGGGACTTCTTTAACAGGTGTGCTTTTTATAAACAGCATGTCGATGATCAACAGGATCATCGCGCAGAAAATGGCGCTGTCTGCCACATTGAACACTGGCCAACGCTCCAGGCCGAATATATTGGGAAAGTCCACATCGATAAAATCTGTGACAGCTCCAAAAAACAGCCTGTCTATCAGATTGTTGCCAATGGCTCCTCCCAGAACCAGGCCAAAGGCTATAACCTGAATCTTGTTTGTGGCATGACGTAATAAATATAAGACAAACACGACAGCCAGAACCGTGGCGGAAACGAAAAACACCCGATTCCAGGCTGGATTGGACAGCGATATACTGAACGCCGCGCCTGTGTTGCGAAGATGGGTGAAACGGAAAGTGTCTCCGAAGATGTTTTGCAGCACAGGATAGGAATGCCCCTCCAAAGTAAACGCTCTGGTTAGTATCTTGGTGACCTGATCCAGGATGATCACGATCGCCATTATTATAAAAGCCGGATATTTTTTGGGTTTGTCCTTCAACTCGCTTATCACCTGTTCTGCTTGCGCTTTTTGTCTTCCAGCTTTTCCTTGCAGGTAATGCAGTGTGTAACGTAGGGGATTATCTCTAGCCGTGCTTCCCCGATAACCTCTCCGCACATTTCGCAGAGGCCATAGGTGCCGTCATAGATCCTTTTGAGGGCATCGTTGAGCTGCCTGATCTTTTCCCGTTCCTGTTCCATCATCATAACAGTCTGCTCCATCAGGTTGGTATCCGAACCCTGGTCAGCCTGGTGATAGGCATAGGATGAGAGGTCGCCGCTACTTTCCTTGGCTCCTTTGCTTTGGTCTTTGTGGGTGTCTTCCAAATAGGCAACGCTTTCTTTAAGCTCTTCCAGAATGATCTTCTCGTAGTGCTTAAGTTTCTCTGCTGATAATGGTTTTGCCGCCATTTATAGCTCCTGTGTATAACACTTTAATTCTGAATATTCCAGATATCTAAGGCTCTCAGTTATGTCAATAAAAATATCCCTTCAGGCCTTTGCCAGCTTACGTAAAAATCCTGCCAGCAACGACCTCAGGTTTTCTGCGGCCAGATTGGCATTCTGCCTGATCTCTTCCTGCGAATGTTCCAAATCGTGAAACAGGTTGCTGTAGTTGGTGACCACAGACAGGGCAAGGACTCTCATTCCCGCATGCCTGGCTGCGATCACTTCGGGAACGGTGGACATTCCCACCAGGTCAGCACCCCATCCGGCAAAAGCCGCGCACTCGGCTTTGGTCTCTAGGCTCGGCCCTGTCACCGCGATGTAGGTTCCCTGGGGCAGGTTGATCTTCAGTTCAGCGGCTATCTGCCTGCAAATCTCCAAATACTCTCTGTCATAGACATCGTTCAGGCTGGGAAACCTTTCCCCCAGGGTTTCATCGTTGTGCCCGATCAAGGGATTGGTGCCCATGTGGTTGATATGGTCGCTCAACTGGATGATGCTTCCGGGTGCATACTGCTCTCTGAGGCTTCCCGAAGCGTTGGTTACGATCAGCGTACCCACGCCCAGGCAGGCCATCACCCGCACTGGAAAGACAACCGTGGACATCGGATAACCCTCGTAAAAGTGGAACCTGCCCTGCAGGCAGAGGATCGGCACTCCTCCCAGTTTTCCCAGTATCAGATTACCTTTGTGGGAAGGCGCTGTGCTGCTGGCAAAACATGGTATCTCAGAATACGGCATTTTTAAGAGGATTTCCAAGTGATCCGCCAGATCGTTCAAACCTGTTCCCAAAATAACCCCCGCCTGGGGAACCAGGGGCAGCCGTTCCCGTAGCCAGGACGCAGTCTGTCGATAATCAGCAGCCATCAGTTTTGTCCTTCGGGCCGGGGATTGTTGCCCGGATTAATCTCATCTTTGATCTGCTTGAATTCCGTATCCAGCAGTTGCTCCGTATCCTTCGTCAGCAAAGGATCCTTGCCGATACGATCCATAAAGGTCTGCAGCTCGGACTTGAATTGCATCAGGAACTGCCGCTTCTGTTCCTTGATCTGCACATATTGATGCTCCAGAGCGGTAAGGTATTGCCTGGCTTCCTGGATTGCCCGTTTCGCCTTCAGTTCCGCTTCATGGATTATGTTTTCCGCTTCCTTGCGGGCATTGGCGATAATGTCGGCTTTTGTTTTCTCGGCAAACACCAGGGTGCGGCTGATAAGCTCTTCACGCCGTTTCAGGTCTTCCACCGCCGAACTGGCCTGGATGGCTTCCTGTTTGACTTCGTGCTGCATCACCTCGCGCCTTTGAATCTCCTTTTCCTGCCTGCGCTGGTAGTCCTCCAGCTCGGTGGCAAGCTGTTCCAGAAACTCACGCACTTCTTTCTTGCTAAATCCAAAAAGAGTTCCGGAAAACTCTTGATGCCTGATATCGGTGGGATACAAGGACATTGTTCCTCCAGTCTATAGTAAACTCAGTATTAATCTTTTAAGCACTTGCAGGATAAAGAAAGCGATCAGGGGTGAAAGATCCAGCCCCATGTCCGGCAATATCCTGCGGATGGGCGCCAGCACAGGTTCCGTGATGCCATACAGAAAGCGATAGACCTTGTCGCGCGGATCCCGGATAAACCAGCTCAGTATCGCCCTGGCAATGATCAGCCAGTAATAGATCTCGATCAGGCGCGCCAGAAACAAGATAAAGATGCTTGCCGGATCCTGCCGCATGCTCAGTCCAATACCTCGTGGCAGTTGCGGCAACGGGCCTCATAGGCTTCCGTGCTTCCCACCAGGATTTGTTCACCCTGGTGCACAGTCCTCTGGGTACGGTTCGCGGGATTGCCGCACTTCACGCAGATGGCCAGGTTTTTAGTCACATATTCAGCCACGGCAAGCAGTTGAGGCATGCTGCCAAAGGGTTTGCCCCTGTAGTCCTGATCGAGCCCGGCCACAATCACGCGCAGCCCCCGGTTGGCAAGGTCGTTGCAGACATCCACAATCGAAGGATCAAAAAACTGGGCTTCGTCGATAGCCACAATTTTTAAATCATCAGCCAGATGCTGGTAGATCTCGTCAGGCTTGGAGATCGGGATGGATGGCTCCACCATATGCGAGTGAGAAACGATGTTCTTTTCGTCATAACGGTTGTCGATCGCGGGTTTGAAAACCACAAATGCCTGTTTGGCGTATTGCGCCCTGCGGATCCTGCGAATGAGCTCCTCGGTCTTGCCACTGAACATGCTGCCGCATATCACCTCGATCCAGCCTGTTTTTTGGTTAATGATGTTCACGCGATCTCCTTGCTCTGAAAATCTGAAATATCCATAAATGCTCGCATCAGAATTTTGTCAATCCCTAATGCTTATCCAGTGTATGGAGATGGTAGGCGATGATGCTGGCTGCCATCGCTGCATTCAAAGACTCCATTTGCTCCTCCATGCCAATCCGGAGGCTCTCCCCCGCCATCTCCCTGATTTGCGGGGAAAGTCCCCGGGCTTCCGAGCCGATGGCGACCACAAGCCTGCCACCCGACGGCCTGAAGTTCTGCAACAGAGTCCCTTCCCTCATCTCAGCGCAAACCAACTGCAAACCGGGAACGGACAGCTCCCCCGGCTCGATTATGGCATGTGGCACGCGGTAAACGCTGCCCAAAGATGCCCGTATCACCTTGGGAGAGGAAACTTCCACGCAACAGGGCGACAGCAGCAAGGCATCCAAACCAAAAGCAGCCGCGCTGCGGAAGATGCTGCCCATATTGCCCGGATCGCTGATCCCATCAAGATAGAAAGCTGTCTTAAAATTCTTTACACCCGCTGCCGGCAAGGCAAACAGAGCCGCCGAGGCCTGGGGGTTGTCGCTGTCGCAGATTCTGTGAAAATCTTCCGCATCAAGTTGCAGTGCCGGCACCCCGGCCCAGATCGCTTGCCCCGATTCTCCCAGATACTGCTCCAGCGGACGCAGGCCATAGTATTTCAACTGCGACAAAGTCCGCAAACCCTCCACCACCACCAAATTCTCTTCCAGACGGTGTTTCTTTTGCCTGAGCCGTGCCAGTTCTTTCACCCTGTTTTTACTGATTTTTACCACTCGTTCAGCTCCTTTCACCAAGGCTTTGTTTTTCAAGAATCTACAGAGTTATCCACATAACGTGTGGATAATCCGTTTACTTTAACATGTTGCCATACAGCAGATTATCAAAGCGGCATTTTGTTCGCCACAAGTTATCCACAGCTTATCCACCAAGACGCAAACCCGTGTTTGTTAATTGATTGTAAACTTTCGTTGCCTGACTCGGCCGCCAGCGTGAAGTTTAACCATATAAACTCCCCTGCCAAGTTTTCTGAACCCAGTTTCCGCGGACAGCAGCCAGATGCCCTCTCCCGCTTCAGCCTGGAAGAAGCGCCTGCTCAACACCTTCTGTCCCCGCAAATTGTAAAGGCAAAGCTCGACTGACCCCGCCGCGTCCTCCGGTAAATACCATCTGGCGGAAGCAAATGCTTTGTCCCACACTGGGTTGGGTGTGATCAAAAGCTCAAGGGGCAGCTCGGGATACGCTACATCCACCCACGTGGAATCCGACCTGTTGCCCCACACGTCAACGCTGCAAATTGAGACCTGGCAGGAGTTTTGGACTGGCAGACAGACCCGAAAGCCACTCTGCCAGTATCCCGGCGTAAGCTGCCTTTGCTGGATTGCCACGTTTTGTTCGTAGATGGTCAGCTCATACCAGAGCGAATCAGGGGAATCAGGTTGCACCAAATCCAAAGCCAGCGTTCCCAGAATAAATTCATGCCCCTTGACCTGCGGAGCGGGCGGGGCAACATCTGGCTGCCCGTAAACCCGGTTGAGCACCGTCAGCCAGCGATAGCGGGCAAAATCCAGTTTGGCGTAATGTCTCCACCAGGCATCGAAATGCTGGCGCGTGCAGGGAAACCAGACCGCCGCCGAACCCACCTGATGGAGTATGTTCAAACTCCCCGAGGAGACCACGCAAGCAGCCCAACTTTCGGCAAGGGCGTCGCTTCCTCCTCCCCGTCCGGCATAGGAAGCCAGCATCTCGCCCACATCCACGTCGTTGTAGGCTGTGTTCATTTCCCAATAATGCTCTCTTTTGCCCAGCATCTCCGTATAACTGGACAGGGAACCTGAAAAGAAATAATCCCTGAAGGCAGGATAAAAAGCGGCCAGAGCGCTGGTCTTGATGGTTGAGCAGGTCATGGGCAGGGTGAAACCGTGGGGATTCTGGCAACCTCCGGCTTCATAGGATTCCAGATACTTGCCGGTAATCTGTGCCGCGATCTGCTCCGCGGAACCTGACGCAAACAGCGGAATGATGCTCTGATAGGGAAACCCGGCAGCGGGAACTCGCTCTTCCGAGGCAACCACATAGTCCGCTGCATCCATCACCTCCGCCAGCACTTCCAGGCTTTGCATGGAACAGGCGTCAAAGACCAGGATATCCAATCCCGGCAAACCCGCGAATACTTTCCGCAAGTCACCTTCCGCCACGCTCAACGAGGACTGGGCGTCGTAATCCGGGCTTATCCATTTGAAGGACTGGTCTTTGAACCAGTTGTCGCCATGTCCCCAGACCACTGCCATTCTGCGTTCCGCGGGAAAACGCTGGAAACCCCAGGCAAAGAAAGCGTTCAGGGTCCGGGGATCGCCGCTGTTGATCACGCCCAAATCCGCGATGAGCGGGGAGGTGATTTGCGGCGAATTATCCCTGCGGATCTTCCACCTGCTGCCTCCGGGATAGGGTGAACTGGCAGGCAGGTCTGTCTGCACAATCAGGTTCAGATTGGCTGGCAAGTCCACGGATTCCATATCGTTCACATCCTGGATCACATTCTGCCACAAGTTGTTATCGCCTGCCATGTGGATGAGCACAGTCCACTGCTCAGCACACAAGGGGACAAGCAGCGTGGTCCCCAATAGCAGGATTAACAGTCTGTATGCCACTTTTTAGAAATGGTATGGGATCAGTAGTTGTATTCCAGAGCCTCTTCCTGGCCTTTCAGAACGCGCAGGCCGCCCTGGGACAGGGCTTCCATTTCCTTTTCGCCGGGGAAGAGGTGCAGGGGCGCGATGAACTCCACCCTGGCTCTGATCTGATCCACTATATAGTCGTTGAAGGCAAGGCCGCCGCTGCAGAAAATGGCATCCACTTTGCCGCTCAGGACAGTCGCGCAGGCTCCGACTTCCTTGGCTACCTGATAGCACATCGCGTCGGTGATCAGTTTGGCTTTGGCGTTGCCTTCCTTGATCCGCTTGTCAACCTCAATCCCGCTGTCCGTGCCCAGATAAGCCGTCAGGCCAGCGGTCTTGGTTAGGTATTTGACCAATTCCTGATGGGTGTATTTGCCGCTGTATGCCAGGTTCAGCAGGTCTCCGATGGGCAAGGCGCCCGCCCGTTGCGGAGAGAAAGGCCCCATGCCAAGCAGGGCGTTGTTTACATCCACCACCCGCCCGTTGCGGATGGCGGCGATGGATATTCCGCCCCCCATGTGTACTCCGATGAGGTTGGCTTCGTTCAGTTTCTTGTTCAGCTTGGCAGCCATCAGCCTGGCAATATAGCGGATGTTCAAGGCATGTAACAGGGATTTCCGCTCGATTTCCGGAATTCCGGAGATGCGCGCCAGATCATCAAATTCATCGACAACCACCGGATCCACGATAAAGCTCTGGATACCAAGCTCTTTGCCGATGGCGTCGGCAATGAAAGCACCCAAATTGGACGCGTGGACTCTTCCCCATCTGGAGGGATCGCGCAAATCCCGCAGCATGGCCTCATTGATCTTAAAAGTTCCCCCTGGAACAGACTTTACCAGGCCGCCGCGGCCCACCACACATTGCAGGCTGGCAGGCGGGACATTGTTTTCCCGCATGGCTTCCAGCACCAGGTTCTTCCTGAATTCATACTGATCGATTATACCGCCAAATACATCCAATTCGGACGCTTCATGGCGCAGAGTCTTTTCAAAGACCGGCTGTTCATCGTCGAAAACCGCGATCTTGGTAGATGTCGAGCCAGGGTTGATGGCAAGTACGCGATAGGGCATAAATCCTCCAGCTTGTGATTTTTATACTTTTTGACAAGCTCTCACGCAAGCACCCTTTTGTCAATCTTTTCCTGAGTAGCCCCCACTTCCCTCCCATTTCCAGGCTGGGATAATCCTAGGGTCATCCTTAGGTCAACCTTATAATTTATAAGGACGACCTAAGGATGACAGGCTATCTTGTTGATGCCCATAATGATACGGCAATGGGAGGGTTCCGCGAAATACCAAAGGGCTGATAGGGAATCTTCACGGACTGAAATCGATAACCTCTTCAATGCCACCGCATTAACGTTGACGCTTCCCTTGAAATGAAATGGTGAACGATTAGACCAAAAACCTAGGTTTACAGCCCAGAATCAGCGTCATCTTGGGGCTGTCAGGGTCCTCGGACTGATTGGAAGCTATCCAGTAGCACGATAAACCCTAAATCCCTTGGGGGTAGTATTAGTCGCTATCCAGTTTCTTGGAATAACTTGTGGAAATTTAATACAATAAAAGGTTACTAATGTGAGCGAGAATCAGTGATTAATGACTATGCGGTGCGCCACTATCCAAAAGCCGCTATAACCTACCTATTACAAAGCTTAGTGTAAGCTTTCAGGGATTCTATATATCTTGTCCTACAAGGCTCAAAATCAAGCCATTCAGGAACAACTATTCTTTCTCTTTGTTTAGGATAGTTTAAACGCCGTCGTAATTTTCCAACCACCTGTGGCGATAATGTATTTCTAAAGAACCTTTTAATCTCTCTTTTCTGTAAGATGATTTGCATTTTGAACTCCTTCTAATTCATTCAAATAAAGGTGGTTTCAGATATCTCACTTATTTACTTTGATAATGTGTTGACAGGATTACATATCTAAACATCCTGTCAACATCTTTTTTCCAAGGAGAATCAATGCAAGGCGATATTGATGAAAAATTGGACTGGTTTTCTACATTGTACGAGGAAGCTAAAAGGGAATTTGAGGTTGAACAACTTGACCTTTCAGGCAGAAACCCGTTTCAACGAGACAGGGATCGCATATTATCATCAAAAGCTTTTTGCAGACTGGACGGTAAAGCTCAAGTTTTTTATGCAGACAGCAAAGATCATATTAGAAACCGACTAACTCATAGCCTAGGAGTAATGTCTCTTGCTGATAATATATCTAGAAAGTTAAAACTCAATTGCGATTTAGTTGAAGCAATTGCACTTGGACACGATTTAGGCCATACCCCCTATGGCCATATTGGTGAAAGAATTCTCAACCAGATAATGAATGGATGTATTGATCTACATGGAGTACAGAAGTTTCTCAAAAACAATGATTTGGGATTCAAACATAATTGGCAAGGTTATCGATTAGTTTCTGAGTTAGAAGCCCATTCTGATAAGTATCCTGGACTTAATCTAACGAAACAGACAATATGGGGAATTGTAAATCATACTGGACTATATTACAAAGACTGTTATTCTCATTGCTTTATGAAATCAAGGTTTAATGGGTTCCTTAGGTTATCTCAGTATAAAAAATGCAAAAAGAATTTGTCGATTGAGTTCTATAAAAAACCGTTTGCTACACCTAGACCTACTGGAGAAAAGAGCATCATCCCTTTGGATAATAGATATTGGACCCCAGAAGCTATGGTTGTAGCAGTTGCTGATGAGATAGATCAAAGGATACATGATGTTGCTGATGCTTATGAGTTTGGAATAATTGGTTTAACAGATATACTAAAACAATTCTGCGCAATCTTCGAGAACAACTTTTCATCCGATATGAAAAAGATCATTAGTGAACTACAGAATCTATGCCTTCCGTCAATTACAAAGTATGTAGAAGAATACAATGAAAATATTGAGACACACATAAATGAGCTGGAATCTCTTTCTGAAATAAGCCAAAATGATAGAGTGATTATTAAGAATTCAAACACCCAACTTAAAAAGAAGATGAAATCTATAGGCGATCAAATTGTTAAAAAAATAAGAAATATCAACACCAATGAATTACGATCTGGAACTCACCATATACAAGCTACATTTTCTAGATTAATTGCTGATCTTTATATTGACAATTTTATCCGTTATTACCGCGATAAAATGAATTCGTATATAAATAAATACAGCGTAAAAAGCAGCAAAGAATACAAAGAGAAACTCAATAATGGGATAGTTCCATTTAGCATAAGTGATTTGAGGAACGACCCCTTTTGGGAAAATGATGCTAAATTCCATGATTACTTAAAAAGGCTAATACTAAACTGCCATCGAGTTCAACTAGCTGATGGAAGAGCCTCATTGATTATCAGAAAGATTTTTAAAGCGCTAGTATCTAACCCGATGCAGTTACCAGATAAGGTTTTAAGAAGATATGTCTCATCTATGGATAATGTTCATCATTTCATGACAGAGAGCATTATCGATGATGAGTATTATGCAGCAAAGGCAGCTTACACCATTAGATCACAATTAATCAAGAAGTATTTGAGGACCCCTGATGGTGCTCCTAATGACAAAGGATACTCCTTATTGATGAGGACTATTTGCGACTTTATTTCAGGTATGACAGATCAATATGCAGAAGCTTACTATCATGAATTATACGGTGTTAAGGATATTTTGCTTGAATTTAAATAAATTGGCCATATTGAAATATTGCATTGCATAACCTGACTTTATCGCTCGCTCAGTTAAAAAGTGTGTGTAGTTTTATATACGCAGAATAAGCTTGCACAAAAATAGTCTCTCCCCGCAAAAAGATTTCACCAAACAAAAAAGGCGGGATAACCCGCCTTTAAGCATTGTTCTTTTGGCTTTCGCTACCATCTGAGATGGGCAAAAGCGCGGTTGGCGTCAGCCATCTTGTGGGTGTCTTCACGTTTTTTGATCGAAGCCCCTTCTTTCTTGTAGGCTGCCATCAGTTCCGCGGCAAGCTTTTCGGTCATGGTCTTCTCGCTGCGGGCACGGGCATAGCTGATCAGCCAACGGAAGGCCAGGGCGCGGCCGTTTTTCTCGTTCACTTCCAGCGGAATCTGGTAGTTTTGGCCACCCACGCGGCGGGAAACAACCTTCACCAGGGGGCGCACATTTTCCAAAGCGGTCTTGAACACCTCGAGGGGTGGTTGCTTGGTTTTTTCGCTGATGATGTCGAAGGCGTCATACACGATCTTTTCGGCGAGGCTTTTTTTGCCTTGTTTCATCAGGCAGTTCATGAACTTAGAGAGAACCAGGTCGTTGTATTTGGGATCCGGAAGCACTTCACGGACAACGGCTTTTCTTTTTCTTGGCATGTCTCAGATCCTCCCCTATTTCTTGGCTTTGGGACGCTTGGTTCCATATTTGGAACGTGATTTTACACGCTTTTCGACACCGGCGGAATCCAGGGCTCCGCGCACAATGTGATATCTCACACCGGGAAGGTCTTTCACACGTCCGCCGCGCACCAAAACGATGCTATGCTCCTGCAGGTTGTGGCCTTCTCCGCCAATGTATGCTGTCACTTCAAATCCGTTTACCAGACGGACACGCGCTACTTTGCGCAAAGCTGAGTTCGGTTTCTTGGGCGTAGTCGTGTAAACACGAGTGCATACTCCGCGCCTTTGCGGACATCCCATAAGCGCCCTGTTCTTTTTCTTCTTTTCGATCTCAGTTCTGCCTTTTCTAATCAGTTGATTAATGGTTGGCACTGATTACCTCCATGTATTACTTGGGTTATTTGGTTTAAAAGTCATAGTAATCTTCCACTTCCTCGCCTTTTCTGGCGTGCGCGAAGCGGTCGATGATCTCAGCCACGGTTTCACCGCTGTTCACCGCATCTTCCAGCATGCTGTTTATGGCTTTGGTGCCTGTGCCGACAGGGATCCTGTGGCCCAGGATGATGCTTTCCTTGAGGCCTTCAAGGTGGTCAACCCTGCCTTCGATGGCGGCTTTGGTGAGCACTTTGGTGGTTTCCTGGAACGAAGCTGCGGAAAGCCAGCTATCCGTCAACAGTGAAGTTTTGGTGATTCCCAGCAGCAACTGTTCAAACTGGGCGGGAGTCTTGCCAAACTTGATGGTCTCCCTGTTTTCTTTTTCCACCTTGATCTTGTCCACGATATCGCCTTCCAGGAATGAAGTGCTGCCGCTGTCGGTGATGCGCACTTTCTTGAACATCTGGCGGATGATCACGCTAACGTGCTTGTCGTCTATCTTGACGCCCTGCTTGCGGTAAATCTCCTGAATCTCGTTGAGGATCATCAGTTGGGCTTCGATGATACCTTTCACCAGCATGTCGTGGGGATCCAAAGGTCCGTCGGAAAGCGCGTCTCCGCTCTCCACGTGGTCTCCCTGGTGCACGGTGATGCGCTTGCCTGTGGGAATCGAATACTTTCTTCCTGCCAGGGGCTGGCCCTTCTTGACGGTGTCATCGGTAATCAGGATGCTTTCCTGCATCGCCGGAATCTGAAGCACTTTGCCGCAGAGGGGGGTTCCAACCTTCACGCTGTCGCCATCGGAGACGATCAGTTGCAGTCCTTTGGGAATCTCGTGGATTTCGGGTTTTGCGTTACGCCTGGCCACATGCACGAACTTCTTTTTGTCTTCCTCGACAATGGTCACCTTGCCGTCTTTCCGGCTATAGACTGTCTTGGGCGACAGGACGGCAATCTGGTTGACAAATTCGTCAGATTGCACCACAACCTTGCCGTCGAAGGGGGCAAAGATGCCGTTGCTTGGAGTAACGAAGATATCGCGTCCGGTTTTCTTCAAACCGCCGATAGTGACTATGCCTTCAATATCTGAAATCTTGGCTTTGTCTTTGGGTACCCTGGCTTCAAAGAGGTCCTGCACCCTGGGCAGTCCACCTGTGATATCCCTTTGTTTGATGGTCATACGCGAGGTCTGGCCCAGGATATCGCCGGTATGCACAAAGCTGCCGTCCTCCACCTTGATCACCAGACCGGCTGGCACGGGCACCAGCACCACGCTGCCGTCCTCCCCGACAATCCTGAACTGGGGTTGTTTTTTGCGGTCTTTGGATTCGATGATCGTCATATCGCGGGTGAAGGTGATGTCGTTATACTCTTCTTTGAAAGTGATGTCTTTGATGAAGTTCTCATAGTGCAACACACCCTTCGCGGTTGAGATGAGGGGGTTGTTGAACTGGTCCCAGCTCATGATCTTGGTGTTGAGGGCTATCTTCTGGCCATCCCGGACGTGGACGGTGGCGGCGTATTCAACCTTGTACTCTTCGAGGATGTTGTTGTCATCATTCTCATCGACAACCAGGATTTTACCCAGGTGGCTGACCGAAATGAGCTGGTTTTCGATATTCGTGACAGTGTTCATGCGGTCAAAACGCACTATACCGTCATGGTTGGATACCACTTCCGCCAAGTCAGTGGCAGTGGAAGCGGCTCCACCAATGTGGAAGGTACGCAGGGTGAGCTGTGTTCCGGGTTCGCCGATGCTCTGTGCCGCAATGACCCCAACAGGGTCGCCAATGGTGGCAGGTTTTTGAGTGGCCAGGTTGCGTCCGTAACACTTGGCGCAGATGCCGTGATCGGCTTCACAGGTGAGAACCGAGCGCACATGCACGCTAACGACGCCATGATTCTGTATGGTGCGGGCCATTTTATTGCTAATCTCATGTCCCGCTTCCACCAGTATTTTTCCAGTGACAGGGTCAATCACGTCATCCACCGCGGTGCGGCCCTGGATGCGGTCGGCAAGGGAGGTGACAACCTCGTTGCTTTCCTTGAGCATGCTCATGTGCACGCCACGGGCAGTTCCGCAGTCGTCCATAGTGATAATGGCGTTTTGCGCCACGTCAACCAGACGCCTGGTCAGGTAGCCGGCGTCGGCTGTTTTCAACGCGGTATCGGCCAGTCCTTTTCTCGCTCCGTGAGTGGAAACGAAATATTCCAGAACTGTAAGGCCATCCCGGAAATTGGATTTGATGGGGGTCTCGATCACGTCTCCGCCGCCGTATGATCCGATCTTGGCTGGCTTGTCCATCAGGCCGCGCATACCGCCCAACTGCTTGATCTGGTCTTTGCTGCCGCGGGCGCCGGATTTGAACATCATATAGATGGAGTTGAGGCCCTTTCTGCTACGCGAAAGTTCTTCCATCATCTCATCGGTGACACGGACGGTGGTTTTCTTCCAGATATCCACAACGCGGCCAAAACGTTCGTTCTCTGTGATTCCGCCTTTTTGGTGCAGTTCAAACACGCGGCGTACTTCATCTTCAGATTGCTTGATGATGCTGTCTTTCTTCTCGGGCACCACAACGTCGCTAAAGCTGAATGTGACGCCAGCGCGGGTGGCATAAGAGAAGCCCAGGGTTTTAAGCTCATCCAGCACTATGGCGGTACGCCACTGGCCAACGGCGTCAAAGCACAACATGGCGAGGTCGTTTAACTTGCCTTTGTCGTAAGTGATGTTCTGGAAACCCACTTCAGCGGGGATGATCTGGTTGAAAATGACCCTTCCAACCGTTGTTACGATATAATTGTTATCTATTTTTACCCTTACCCAGGTGTGCAGGTCAAGGCTGCGGCCTTCCTGGTCCGGGCCTTTCACGGAGTAAAGCTGTTCTTCCGCTTCATAGGCGGCAATCACTTCATCAGTGCCATAGAAATGGCGCAACTTGGTAACGTCTTCCGGCGCCGGATCCTCTTCCATGGTCAGGTAGTAGCAGCCAAGCACTATATCCTGGTTTGCCGCCATTGCCAGCCTGCCATTTGACGGAAGCAGGAGGTTCCTTGTGGAGAGCATCAGGACACGTGCTTCTATCTGCGCTTCCATGGACAGGGGGACATAAACACCCATCTGGTCGCCATCGAAGTCCGCGTTGAAAGGAACGCATACCATCGGATGAAGCTGGATGGCGCGGTTGTCCGTCAATACCGGCATGAAAGCCTGGATACCCAAACGGTGCAGGGTCGGGGCACGGTTCAGCAACACAGGATAATCTTTGATCACATCCTCCAGAATCGACCAGATCTCAGGTTGCTTTTTCTCGATCAGTTTTTTAGCGTTCTTGACCTTGTCCACCTCACCCATCTTTTGCAGGCGTTCGATCAGGTAGGGCTTGAAGAGTTCCACAGCCATGTCTTTGGGAATTCCGCATTGATAGAGCTTGAGTTCCGGACCCACGGTGATCACCGAACGGCCTGAATAGTCCACGCGTTTGCCGAGCAGGTTCTGGCGGAATCTGCCCTGTTTCCCTTTCAATTGGTCGGTGAGTGATTTTAAGGGGCGATTGCCTCTGCCCCTAACGGGTCTGGCCTTGCGCGAGTTGTCGATCAGGGCGTCCACGGCCTCCTGCAGCATACGCTTTTCGTTGCGCAGGATAACCTCGGGGGCACGTATTTCCAAAAGCTGCTTCAATCTATTGTTGCGGGTGATAACCCGGCGATACAGGTCGTTGAAGTCTGCCGTGGCAAACCTGCCACCTTCCAGCGGCACCAGAGGCCTCAATGTGGGAGGAAGCACAGGCAGGGCTTCCATGATCATGTATTCTGGCCTGTTGCCAGATTTGAGGAAAGCGTCCACAATCTTGAGCTTGTTGATCAGCTTCTGCTTGTGCAGAGTGGCCTTTTCCATTTTTAAGCGGGAACGGATATTCAGCACTTCGTTATGCAGGTCGATTCTGCTCAGGAGCTCGCGGATGGCTTCAGCCCCCATCAGGGCGATAAAGTTGTCACCCACCTTGTCCTTGATCTCGTAGTATTCATCCACTTCGATCAATTCAAACTTTTCATAGGGGCTGTCACCCGGGTCTATCACGATAAACGACTCGTAATAGAGCACCCGCTCAAGATCCTTGACCGTCATGTCCAACAGGGTTCCGATCTTGCTTGGAGCGCTTTTGACAAACCAGATGTGGGCGATCGGCACAGCCAGCGAGATATGCCCCATGCGGGTTCTGCGCACCCGGGAGGTGGTAACCAGCACATTGCATCGGTCGCAAACTGTGTTTTGAAAACGTTTCTTCTTATATTTACCGCAAGCGCACTCATAATCCCGTTCCGGGCCAAAAATCCGCTCGCAGAACAATCCGTCTTTTTCGGGTTTCAAGGTTCGATAGTTGAGGGTGTCCGGTTTCGTGACCTCTCCATTTGACCATTCTTCAATGGTTTCCGGTGAGGCCAGTCTGATACGGACAAAATCATATTCGTTGGGACGAATCTCGCGTTTGTTATCTTTTAACATGCTTATCTCTCCTCACCCTTATCGGATTCCTTGAGGAATTCAATATCGAATCCCAGGGATTTTAGCTCACTGATGAGCACATTGAATGACTCCGGCACTCCGGGAGCAGGTGGATTCTCTCCCCGGGTAATGGCTTTGAAAGCGTTGTTGCGGCCATCGACATCGTCGGATTTGATGGTGAGCATTTCTTCCAGCACATGCGCCGCGCCGTAAGCCTCCAGGGCCCAAACTTCCATTTCTCCCAGCCTCTGTCCACCGTGTTGAGCTTTGCCGCCCAGGGGTTGCTGGGTTATGAGGGAATAGGGGCCTGTGGAGCGGGCGTGCATTTTATCGGCAACCAAGTGATTAAGTTTCATCATGTAGATGACACCCACGGTCACCCTCTCTTTGAAGGGTTCGCCGGTTTTGCCGTCATACAATACCTGCTTGCCATCCACGGGCAGGTTTGCTTTTTTAAGCTCTGTTTCTATGTCGTTTACGGAAGCACCGTCAAAGATTGGCGTTTCCACGTCAAAGCCCAGAACCTTGGCAGCCATGCCCAGATGGGTCTCCATGATCTGACCGATATTCATACGGGAGGGCACACCCAGGGGGTTCAAGACTATATCCACCGGGGTTCCATCTTCCATGAAGGGCATGTCTTCAATGGGCGCAACAATCGATATGACGCCTTTGTTGCCGTGACGTCCGGCCATTTTGTCGCCAACTTCAATCTTTCTCTTCTTGGCCACATACACTTTGACCATTTTGCGAACGCCATATTGGAGTTCATCACCGTGTTTGATGCGCTCGCGGGATTTGCGGTATATATTCTCGCTTTGCTCGAGCGATTGCTTGATCTTGAGGATGATCTGGCCGTAAATCTGTTCGTTCTTTTCAGTATCCGCCACCAACTCCACATCCAGATCCAGCTTTTTGAAGTTGATCCTGCCGATATCGGTTTTGGTGATCTTCTTACCGGGGGGAATGAAATAGATGTTGGTTTTTTCATCCCAGATCGTTTTGGCGGTTTCGCCCAGAAGAGCTGCTGACAGCTTTTCTTCCTTGAATTCCTCCACTTTCTTGCGCCGGAGGTTGAGCTCAGATTTGAGCTTGGAATACTTTTCTTCTTTTTCGTCTTCTTGCTCTGCACCCTCTTCCAGGCGGGAAAACATTTTGACGTCGATAACAACGCCTTCCATGCCTGGTTTCGCTTTCAGAGAACTGTTCGTGAAGTCACCGGCGCGGTCGCCAAACAGCGCACGCATCAGGTTCTCTTCCGGGGAAGGATCGATTTCGATGCTCTTGGGAGTTACCTTACCCACGATGATGTCCCCTGCATGAATCACCGAACCCACACGGACGATACCTGTCTTGTCCAGGTTTCTCAGCGCGTTGGCTGGCACGTTGGGAATGTCGTAGGCAAGTTCTTCGCGTCCGTTTTTAACGTTGCGCACCAATACTTCCATCTCTTCGATATAGATAGAGGTCAGGGTGTCTTCGCGGGCGACCTTTTCGCTCAGGATTATGGCATCCTCATAGTTATACCCATACCAGGGCATAAACGCAACCAGAAGGTTGGTGCCAAGTGCCAGGCGGTTGTCTTCGACACAGCCTCCGTCCGATATGGGCTGGCCTTTTCTCACGGTGTCGCCAATACGCACTATCGGCCTTTGATTGTTGCAGGTGTCCTGGTTGGTGCGTACAAATTTCTTGAGATTTATCCGATTGCCAGTCCCCAGATAGAAAGCTTCGTCTTTCTCGCTCAAGGGCTTGATTTCTATATAAGATGAGGTAACATTAGTCACGACGCCGTCGTATGGGGCAACCGCTATATTGGAGGTATCCATGGTGGCGATCTTCTCCATACCGGTTCCCACCAGAGGCGCCTGGGGATTTATGAGAGGAACTGCCTGGCGTTGCATGTTCGATCCCATCAGGGCGCGGTTCGCGTCATCATGCTCCAAAAAGGGGATCATGGCCGCAGAAACGGAAACCATCTGCTGAGGTGAAACGTCCATATAATGAACCAGTTTGGGGCTGATCTGAATAAACTCGCCCTTTTCCCTGGCAAACACGGGGTCGTCAGTTATCCTGCGTTTATCGTCCAGATGGACATCGCACTGGGCTATGATATATTTATCTTCCTGAGCAGCGTCAAAGTATTCGTATTCATCGGTCACGACGCCGTTCACAACCTTGCGGTAGGGTGTCTCGATAAAGCCCAGGTGGTTGATCCTCGAGTATATGGAAGGCGACACGATAAGGCCGATGTTGGGTCCTTCGGGGGTTTCTATCGGGCACACCCTTCCATAGTGGGAGGCGTGAACGTCCCGGACTTCAAAACCTGCTCTTTCCCTGGTCAAACCTCCAGGCCCAAGAGCCGAAAAAGCCCTTTTGTGGCGCAGGGCTGCCAGGGGATTGGTCTGTTCCATGAACTGGGACAGTTGGCCCGTAAGGAAGAATGACTGCACCACAGAGATCAAGGCGTTGCTGTTAACCAGGTCATGCACGGTGATCTCGTCAGTATTGGCAATCGTCATGCGTTCCTGAATGATCCTGGCGACCATGGCCAACCCGGAATTGTACTGTTCTTGAAGCAACTCACCCACAGTGCGTACCCGGCGGTTGGACAGATTGTCTATGTCGTCCACCTCGTCTTTGTCGTGGTAGATATCTATCAGTGTCTTGAAAATGTGCACAAAGTCTTCCACGCATAAAGTCAGGACATTCATATCCACGTCAATACCCAGGCGAACGTTGATCTTGTAGCGCCCCACTTCTCCCAGGTTGTAACGTTTTTCGTTGAAGAACATCCTATCCACCAGTTGCTTGGCACTTTCCAGGGTAGCGTCTTCGCCGGGGCGTATCAGGGCGTAAATCTTTTTCAGTGCCTCTTCCTGATTGGTGGTGGGGTCTTTGGATATGGTGTTTTCCAACACCTTGCGGGCAATCTCAAAGTTATAGTCGATAACTTCAACTTTTTTCACGCCAGCCTGTTCCAGGGTTTTGATCAGATTATCCGTCAGTTGTTCATTGGCCAAAGCCACCGGTTCTTCTTGTCCGGCAACCGTGATATCTTTGTAGAGATGCCTTCCCTTCGCCTCGGCCAGTTTGAGGGATTCGTGTTCGTAAAATATCTTTCTTAGTTCTTCATTGGTGGAGATGCCAATGGCCCTAAGCAAAATGGTGACCGGCAATTTGCGGCGCTTGTCGATATGCACGTACATGACATCATGGATGTCGATATCAAATTCCAGCCATGAACCATTGTAGGGAATGACCTTGGCCGAATACAACGTTTTACCGCTGGGATGCTTTTCTTCCGAAAAGAAGACACCCGGGGATCTCTGCAATTGAGAAATGACCACCCGTTCTGCGCCATTGATGATAAAGGTTCCCTGTTCTGTGATCAGGGGAATCTCACCCAGGAACACGTCTTGTTCTATCGTATCCTTGTGTTCGCGGACTCCTTCGTTCTGTTCGAAAATACTCAGCCGCATCTTTGCTTTGAGTGGCGCCTGGTAAGACAGGTTTCTTTCCCTGCACTCGTCTATGCTGTACTTCTCTTGCAATATACTATATTCCAAAAACTCCAACAGGAAATGCCCCTTGGCGTCTTCTATGGGAAATATAGACTCAAATACTGCTTGCAGTCCTTTCTTTTCTCGGCGAAGAGGATGGATATCCTTTTGCAGGAAGTCGTTAAATGAATCGACTTGCATCGCAAGCAAGTTAGGGATTTCGACTTCCGGGATCCCCAGTTCGGCTAATCTTCCGGATATCCGGGAATAACTTTTGATCTTTCTCAAAAGCTCACTCCTTTGTGGTTCTAAACCCACGCATAATCAAACGATCGGCCAATACACTAAATTGCTTAGTGCCTGATAATAGTCTGTGTCGTTGTTTTTCCGCTTGTAACCTATACAAGTGAACAAGCCGTTAATTTGATGCATAATTAGTCCAAAAAAAGTCCCTGAGGACTTTTTTTGGACATTTGCTTGGGAACAAAATCCCTTATTTAAGTTCGACAGAAGCACCGGCTTCTTCGAGTTTTTTCTTAACGGATTCGGCTTCTTCTTTACTGACTTTTTCCACGACCATCTTGGGAGCGCCGTCAACCAGGTCTTTGGCTTCTTTCAATCCGAGTTTGGTGATCTCGCGCACGACCTTGATCACGTTGATCTTCTTATCTCCGGCGCCGGCAAGGATTACGTCAAACTCAGTCTGTTCTTCCTTGGCTTCAGCGGCTGCGCCAGCAGCGGGAGCGGCTGCGACCGCGACCGGAGCGGCTGCGGAAACGCCAAATATCTCTTCCATCTCTTTGACAAGTTCAGAGAGCTCAAGAACGGTCATCTCTTTTACCAGGTCAATAACTTGTTGCTTTTTATCGGACATTATTTCCTCCAGGGATAATTTATATTAGCTTGCTTTTTTAGCTATGGCATCAAGCGCATACACAAATTTACGAATGATACCTTGGTTGATGTTCACAAAATTGCTGATCGGAGCATTCAGGCTACCCAGAATCTTTGCCAGCAACTCTTCCCGGGAGGGAAGTTTGGCCAGAGCTGTAAGCTCATCGGCGTTGAACACATGGCCACCGATATACCCAACTTTGAAGCTGGGGAAAGCGGCTTCTTCCATCACTTCTTTGATGAACTTTACCAGAATTTTGGCTGGCGCCACTTCGTCATCATGGCATATTGCCACAGCAGTGGGACCGGTCAAATAACTGTCCAGTTCAGTGATGCCCAACTCATTAAGAGCGATCTTGATGAGAGTATTTTTTTGCACCAGGTAATCCACCTGCGTTTTGCGAAACTCGTTGCGCAGAGAGTTAACCTGTTCCACGTTTATTCCCTTGTAATCCACCAGTACGATCGCTTTGGCGCTGTCTAACTTCTCTTTCAGATGTGTTACGATGTCATACTTTACTTGTTGTACCATCTGTCATTCCCCCTTTAGCTCTTTGCTTCCAAGGTTGCGCTTGCGACTTGTACCTTGATGCCGGGACCCATGGTTGTGCAGAGGGTGATGCTTTTGATATAGACGCCTTTCATCGTGGGCGGCCTGTCTTTAAGCACCGCTGCAAGGACTGCCTTGAGGTTGTCCTTCAGCTTCTCATCCGGAAAGCTGATCTTGCCGAAGACTATGTGCAGGTTTCCAAACTTGTCAACCCGGTAGGCAATTTTGCCTCCCTTTGCTTCTTCGACAGCTTTACCGATATCCATGGTCACGGTACCAACTTTGGGGTTGGGCATCAGGCCGCGCGGGCCCAATACTCTACCCAACTTTCCGATACGGCCCATTAGGGACGGCATGGTGATCACGACGTCAAAATCAAACCATCCGGCTGTGATTTTTTCCATCAGATCATCCAAACCCACGTAATCGGCTCCAGCCTTTTTGGCTTCTTCTGCCTTGTCGCCTTCGGCAAACACCAAAACTCTGGTTACCTTGCCAGTCCCATGCGGGAGTACAAGCGAGTTTCGGATCTGCTGATCGGCTTTGCGCGGGTCAACGCCCAGATTGAAATGAACTTCGACAGTCTCGTCAAACTTGGTTGCTGGCAACGATTTCAGCAGCTTGAGAGCTTCGTCAAGATCATATCTCTTCTGGCGGTCATACTGCGCATAGGCATTGTTGTACCTTTTGCTATGTTTCATTGACTCTCCTTATGAATATTATCTCCTGCATAGGGCGGCTTTAGTCTTCAACGACTACACCCATGCTCCTTGCAGTACCTGCGATCATACTCATAGCAGATTCAAGGGTATCACAATTTAAATCCTGGATCTTAAGCTGCGCTATGTTGCGCAGTTGCTCCTGGTTAATCTTCCCCACCTTGGCTTTATTGGGAGTGGAGGATCCCTTGGCCAGCCCGGCTTCCTTTTTGATCAGGACGGAGGCTGGGGGGGTCTTTATCTCAAAGGTGAAGGATTTATTTTTTGCGACATAGATAACCACAGGAAAAACCATCCCTGGTTGGTCGCCTGTTTTCTCGTTAAATTGGCGGCAGAAATCCGGAATGTTCACTCCAACCTGTCCCAAAGCGGGACCCACGGGTGGAGCTGGTGTGGCTTTCCCAGCCGGAAGCTGGAGTTTAATCATCGCGACATAGTCTTTTGGCTTGGCCATTTATTACCTCTGTATATATCTCAATTACTTTTTATAAATCTCAACCTGATTGGCGCTAAGCTCGACCGGAGTTCTTCTTCCGAAAACCGTTACATCTATTATCAACTTGGCACCGTCATCCGCAACTTTCTGCACTACTCCTTCAAAATCGGTGAAGGGGCCGTTGGTCACCTTGACCATATCACCAGGCATATAGGAGAAGACTTTTCCAGGTTCCTTCTCTCTGTCGGCTATGCCGAGCAGGCGGTTGACCTCCTCCTCCTCAAGCGGGATCGGATCCTTGTGTTCTTTGCTTTGGCCCAAAAACTTGGTTACTCCCGCGATATTGAGAATATATGTTCTCAACTCCGGACTAAGATCCGCCTGGATGATAACATAGCTGGTGAACAGCTTGCGCTCGCGCTCTACTTTCTTGCCCTCGCGGATAATAAAAGATTTGCGCACAGGCACCAGCAACTGGCCGACCTGTTCTTTCAGGCTGGTGCCCTCAAGACCCTTTTCTATGGCCAGTTTAACCTTGTTTTCATGGGATGAGAAGGTATGGATCACATACCATTTCATTTCCGCCATAAACTCTAAAACACCAACTCGATAATCTTGCTAAATCCAAGATCCACCAAACTAAGAAAGATCGCCACTATGGCAGAGATCACGATCACCACCACCGTGCCTTCTTTCAAGTCCGCTTTGGTTGGCCAGGTCACGGATTTCATTTCGGCCACCACTTCATGGAAAAAGCGGGTTACTTTTTCAAATTTCATTCAATCACCACCGTCTAAATATGCTGGGCAGGATGCGCTCCCGCCTCAGGCCGTCAGGTTGCAAATGTGGCAGGACAGGCAGGAATCGAACCCGCAACCCCCGGTTTTGGAGACCGGTGCTCTACCAGTTGAACTACTGTCCTGCAACACATTATACAATTATTAGCGTTGTTTGTGTAAGGTATGTTTCCGGCAAGTGGGACAGTATTTCTTTATTGCTAATCTGTCTGGATGCTTACGTTTATTCCGTGTTGTAGTATAGTTACGGTTCTTACATTCTTCGCAAGCAAGAATAATTATATCTCTCATCTCTCCGCTTCTATCTCTATTCTAATATTTTTGTGACAACACCGCTACCAATAGTCCGACCACCTTCGCGAATAGCAAAGCGTAGGCCTTGCTCCATAGCAATCGGAGTTATCAATTCAGCAATAATTTCTACATTATCACCGGGCATAACCATTTCAACACCTTCAGGAAGGGTGATAGTTCCTGTCACATCAGTAGTACGGAAGTAAAACTGAGGACGATATCCTGATCTAAAGGGTTTCTTGCGTCCACCTTCTTCTTCTTTTAGAATATAAGTCTGACCAACGAACTTAGTATGAGGAGTGATAGATTTGGGCTTGGCAAGAACCATTCCACGCTCTACATCATCTTTGGCAAAGCCGCGCAAGAGTACACCAATGTTATCCCCTGCTTGGGCTTCATCCAATAATTTACGGAACATTTCCACGCCTGTGCAGGTGGTTTCAACCGTTTCTTTGATACCTACACGCTCAACTTTATCTCCAACTCTGATGGTGCCACGATCTACACGACCGGTAGCCACAGTTCCACGACCTGGAATTGAAAATACATCTTCAACGGGCATTAAGAAAGGCTTATCTATTTCACGTACGGGCTCTGGGATGTAGTTATCCAGAGCATCAAGTAATTCTTGGATAGCCTTTTCCGCTTCCGGATCACCATTTAAAGCCTTCAGAGCGGAACCACGAATAACGGGTACTTCACTTCCCGGAAATTCATATTTTTCTAATAATTCACGAACTTCCATTTCCACTAAATCAAGCAACTCGGGGTCGTCAACTAAGTCACATTTATTCATAAATACTACAATTGCTGGAACGCCAACCTGACGAGCAAGCAAGATATGTTCACGAGTTTGCGGCATAGGACCATCTGCTGCGCTAACCACAAGGATAGCACCGTCCATTTGAGCAGCGCCAGTTATCATATTTTTGATATAATCAGCATGACCGGGGCAATCCACATGGGCATAGTGTCGCTTATCAGTTTCATATTCCACATGTGCAGTAGCAATAGTTATACCACGAGCTTTTTCCTCGGGTGCATTATCTATGCTATCAAAAGAACGAAATTGAGCCTTGCCTTTCTTGCTCAGATATAAAGTTATCGCTGCAGTGAGCGTTGTTTTTCCATGGTCAATATGACCTATTGTACCGACATTAACATGCGGCTTAGTGCGCACATATTTCTCTTTTGCCATTTTTCCTCCTGGAATCTGTTTCTATATTCTATAATCGTTATCATTTTTAAATGGAGCTCAAGATCGGACTTGAACCGATGACCTCCTCCTTACCAAGGAGGTGCTCTACCGACTGAGCTACTTGAGCTCTTTTTTATTGGAGCGGGAAACGGGGTTCGAACCCGCGACCCTCAGCTTGGAAGGCTGATGCTCTAGCCAACTGAGCTACTCCCGCTGGCATTTCAAAAAGTGGTGGACAGGGAAGGATTCGAACCTCCGCAGGCTCACGCCGCCGGGTTTACAGCCCGGTGCCATTAACCACTCGACCACCTGTCCACAATTTTTGGAGCCGATGAAGGGAGTTGAACCCCCAACCTATTGATTACAAATCAATTGCTCTGCCATTGAGCTACATCGGCGTCAAGTTTATCCAATCAATTTAAGCACTGATTTTTTGTCAAACACTTTTTTGTTCACTCTATCTGTTTCCATGAATTAACGTGGAGAGTGCATCTCTTTTCAACAGCCTGATTATGTCAATCAAAAATGTCAGCTTCCCCGCCAAACCAGCTTGACTAAAACAGCCGTTGGGGTTTCTGATGACATGGCTGTTCGCCAGGCCTCTCCTCCCCTATACATAGATCGCCTGCTGACCGCCCACTGAAGGCCGGGTAAAAAACAGCCCGGCGATCGGTCAGCGATCAATCAGTCATCAATGAGCGATGAACATATGAGGGGCGCAGGGGCAGCCTGGCAGAACTCCAAGCCACTGTTTCAAACCCTGGAGGCAAAACTAACTTTACGACAAGTGATTACAACAGTGATTCGCACTAGACAGCAGATAAGTACTTGTTGATATTGATGATACATGCGCTGAGGAAGACAATGATATGTCTTATAGCGACAGCGCATTGGCAAGCGCAACTACTCCTGTCCCTCGTGCGCGCGAGGAAGCTAAGTCTATGTTTTCCTTAGGTCATCCTTAACTTGGTTAGGGATGACCTAAGGATGATGGCACCAAAGCCAGTAGCAGCAAGGGAGGGCGCTATGAAGGAATATGAAGAATATTGCTGTTGTTTTTTGTGAATGTAATGCTATATTGTTTGCGTTCACTTCATATTTGGTGAAAAGGTGGAATAGATTATAGAACGCGGATAACAGGATCGACAGGATCTTTGAGGGTAGAAAGGTGGAAAGGTGAAATGGTGGAAAGGTTCCCCCGAAACAAGTCCACCAGGCTATATACCGTGTCATCCCGGGCAAGCGCATGCGTGACCCGGGATCCAGTCCCAGGGGGGTGGCAAGTCCGTTTGCCACAGAGACCGGAGGTCTCTTCCAAACAGGCAACTCCGTCTCCTCTGCCGAACAGACTTCGGCAGCCCTTAAATAAGAAAGGATACAAGGACAAGCGTCCAGCCAAAAAACAAGCACCAAATCCCGCCCCCCTTAATCCCAATCCGCGGCAATCTGCGACTTTTATCCGCGAAAATCTGCGTGAACCGTATGACCCGGGAGCCAGTCTTTTGAAAAAGGTCGTGAAAGGGTGGTAAATGGCGGTTCAGCGACCGCCCGTACTGTTCGCGGCGCTTACCATGGCGCCTTTCTGCCCCATAGAAAAAGGACCTGGTGGCCAGGTCCTTTTTGTCTATGGTTGATAGGTTATATCTATTTGATTATCACCATGTCGGCTCTGCGGTTCTTCGCTCTTCCTTCCGGTGTGTCGTTGGTGTCAATCGGTTTTTCGGAGCTGAATCCCTTTACCTCCATGCGGTCTGCGGCAATACCCAGGCTTACAAGGTATTCTTTCACCACTTTGGCGCGGTTGAGTGACAGGGGAACGTTGATCTCGTCGCCGCCGGTATTATCGGTGTGGCCCTGAATCTGGATCCGGGTTTTGGGAAGCTTTTTCATGGAAGCAGCCACTCTGCCCAGGAATTCCTTGTCTTCTTTGGTCAGGACATCTTTGTTAACTTCAAAGTGGACTACGTGCAGTTTCAGGTCTTCTTCCATGACTGCCTCTTCCACTGGCTTGGGCGCTACATCCGGAACCCCGTCTTCGTCTTCGAAATCGTTGTAGGTTTCCTTGGTGTCGATGCCTTGCCTTACAGTTTCGTCTGTGCCGGGAGCCTTATCCCTGACATCCGGGATTCCATCCTGGTCGTTATCGGGATCGGGAATGCCATCTTCGTCCTGGAATCCGTCAAAATCTTCAGGATCATAGGGTGCGCCGTCACGGTCGTCAGGAATGCCGTCGCCGTCGCTGTCTTTTATTTCCGGGGCGATGTCGGGGACTCCATCTTCGTCCTGGTAGTTGTTGTAAGTTTCCTTGGTGTCGATGCCCAGCCTTACGGTCTCGTCAGTGCCGGGAGCCTTGTCCCTGACATCCGGGATTCCATCCTGGTCGTTATCAGGATCGGGAATGCCGTCTTCATCCTGGAAGCCGTCAAAATCTTCGGGATCGTTGGGTGCGCCATCACGGACATCGGGAATGCCGTCGCCATCGTTATCAGGATCGGGAATGCCGTCGTTGTCCTGGAATCCGTCAAAATCTTCGGGATCATTGGGGGCGCCGTCACGGACATCAGGAATGCCATCGCCGTCGTTATCGGGATCGGGAGCGCCGTCTTCATCCTCAAAACCGTCAAAATCTTCAGGATTATAAGGATCTTTGTCTCTCTTGTCCGGGATTCCATCGCCATCGGTGTCTTTCACTTCGCGGAAATTGATGCCAATGCCTATATACGGCAGGTAATAGCCATCCATTACGCCATCGGGGTTTTCGATGCCATCAATCCGGTCAGTGGTTGTATGCTCATATTTCACGCCCAAGTCGATATTGAAATCCCATTTGGTCAAAAAACTCAAGCCAGCCGACAGATGCGGCAACACAAACATATAATCATTGATCCGGGTGCCAACATGCTGCTGCGCGGGAGTATATTTGTAGATGTCGCTGCCGTGGTGGGCCACGCCAAATCCCGCCGTAACAAAGGGGGAAACCCTGTTGATTACCGCCTCATCGCTGAAATTCAGCGCCAAATATCTGGTAGGACGGAGTTTCATAAACAAGTCCACACCCTCAACCGATGACCTGAAACCACGTCCCAGGCCGTTCTCATCCAGCGATTTGGTTCTCAAATTGCCAAAGTACGGATTCAAACCCAGGGAAATGTAATCCTTCATCCATGCTTCCCAAGATACGCCGCCAGAGAAATTGTAGTTAAATTCACCGTCTGTATCGCTCTCGGGGATGGCCGTTCCACCCTGGAAAGTGAGAGTGCTGTCAAAAGCTAATAATGCCGGGTACAAACCCAACAATACAAAAGCAATAAGTAGATAACGTATAATTCTACCCATTTTACACCTCTTATTATATGGTCTCTGACCAACATTTTAATTAATTCTTAGCTGTCAAGCAAATAGTTTATCCGTCTTTAAATCCATAGAGTTTTTTGGCAGTAGATAAGGCATTCCGCGCCATTTCCCAACGCAAGTTTGCTTCTGGGGTGGAAACTGTGCAAATCGAGATTGGAGCCTGCCGTATTGATTATGTCTTGACGGGAAATCCGGTTCAAAAAAGTATCACGTCGCTTTTATGCGCGTTTGGGGCGCCGAAGGTTCCGGCCTTGCCCCGGCAATCGTTTTTAATCACGTTACTATTCGCATTTGATGGAGTTAACATGTTAAAATACATATTTGTCTTCACCTTGCTGCTGACCGCTGCTTTTTGTTACGCTCAAATCACGGTCTTTGCGGACGATTTTTCCACCCATCAGAATACAGGCTGGACCACCGGCGGCCAGATTGGTTCAAGCGCGTTTTCTGTTTCACGTTCTGGGGTTGACTGGGGCGCCCGGCGCAATACAGACCCTGCCCAATTGGAACTAAGCAACGATGCCAGTGGTGCCACAAATGTTGCGGGATGGGTCTTTGCCAGCACTCCCACCGGCGGCTTTGCCTCTCCCTACAACCCAACTTTGAAATCGACCAACGGCCAGATAAGCTGGTATGTGAACCTCCGGCAGGTAAGAACCGATCCATCAGGTTTTGGCAGCGGTAATTACGGCGTGGCGTTCATCCTGGCAGGAACTTCCACAACGGCTAACAACAACGGTACGGGCTACGCCCTTGCCTTGGGACAGTCAGGCTCCACCGACCCGCTCAGGCTGGTAAGATACAGCACAGGTATCACTTCTTTTACCAACATCATCACCAGCAACACCGGAGGACTGTCTGATTTCGGGAATGAATACCTGAGCGCCAAAGTCACCTACAGTCCGGAAACCGATACCTGGGAACTGTTTCTACGTAATGACGGCACATCCGGCTTTTCTGATCCCCAAAGCGGAACCCTGGTCTCTCAGGGAACGGCGGTTGACGGCACCTACACTTCGACCGTATTGGGCTATCTGGGAGCTTACTGGCAAGGCTCCACCAGCGCCAATCAAACAGCATTCTTCGACAATATCGCAGTGCAGGTTACACCCAACCACGTCTCTTACCTGAATGTCCAACCCCTGGAACTGTCGGGGTTTTACTACATTCTCAACAATGGCCCCTCGCCCCAGCAGCATTTCAGCGTGAGTGGCTCAGATTTGATCCAGAATATTACGATCTCACCTTCAGAACACTATGAGATATCCACCTCGGAAGGGACCGGGTTTGTGCCCGCCAATCCCATCACCCTGGCTCCTGTGGGCGGAGTAGTGTCAGCGACATATATATATGTAAGGCTGAAAGCAGGCTTGCCTGCCCAGGATTATCAGGGGGAAAACATCAGCGTTTCCACCATGGGGGCCGATACTCAAAACGTGGTCTGCGGAGGCTCGGTTTTAGCTCCCGGAATCACAGTCTCCCCTGCCACCCTCTCCGGCTTTTCCTATATGTATGGATTGGGGCCTTCCGGGGAACAAACTTTCACCGTCAGTGGGCAGAATGTCTATTCGGACATCAATTTGACCGCTCCGGCTGAGTTTGAGATATCGGCTTCTTCGGGCAGCGGCTTTGGTGCTTCGATCGTGCTTTCGCCAACCAAATCCAGCATTCCGGCCACAACAATCTACGTGCGCTTGAAAGCGGGTCTCAATGTTGGAGAATACTTCAACAGGAACATCACCCTGTCCGCCTCAGGTGCTGCGAACAAAACAGTATCCTGCAGCGGAAGCGTTACCAGCGGAGCCACCCCACAGGCTCCAACGGCACTGGCTGCCACCGATGTCAGCCCCACAAGTTTCACAGCCAATTGGACTCCCGTGGACAATGCCACTTCCTATCGGCTGGATGTCTTCACAGGCTCGGATATAGAGGACCTGTTTATTTCTGAATACGTGGAAGGCAGCAGCAATAACAAGTATCTTGAGATCTTTAATGGAACCAGTTCCTCGGTTGACCTGTCTGATTACAGGCTGCAGACCTATTATAATGGATCCACAAATCCGGCTGGTAACGTTCAGCTTTCTGGAACGATCGCCAGCGGGGCCTGCGTTGTTTATCAAAACAGCGCGGCTCAACTCACTTTGCCCCCTGGAGTGACTGCCATTGATAATTCTTCAGTTAACTTCAATGGAAATGATGCCGTAGCACTTTACAAAATATCCACAGGCAGCTTTGTTGATGTTTTCGGAAGAATGGGCGAAGACCCGGGTGATTACTGGGGCACGCCGCCGAACATAACCAAAGACCAAACCCTGGTCAGAAAAGCGTCAGTCTCCGCAGGTATCACACAAAACCCAGCCTCGGGTTTTCCCACCCTGCCAACGGAGTGGGATTTCTATCCTGTCGATACAGCTACTTACCTTGGTTCACACAGTTGCGGCAGGGCCATCAGCTATGTTCCCGGTTACCAGAACCTGGATGTGGGCAATGTAAGCAGCTTTACGGTTACCGGCCTCGCTGAAAACACTCAGTACAAATATCTGGTCAGGGCGGTAAACCCTTATGGAACCAGCGCGAATTCCAACACCATTGAAGTAACCACCACCTCCAGCACAGCCCCCGCCATCTATGTTTCCGGAACCCTCAATCCATTTTCCACATCTGAGGGGACTCCATCTCTTGCCCAGTCATACACCCTTTCATCCGCCAACCTGAGCCAGAATGTCAGCATCGCCATTCCGGCTGGATTTGAGCTATCTGTCGATGGCGGGAACAATTATACCGCGGGAGCAGCCAGCGTATCCCCTTCCTTCAACGGTCAGGTTTGGGTGCGCCTAAGCGGGGCAAACAGCGGAACTTACAGCGGCAGCCTGGCACACTCCAGCACTGGCGCCACCACAGTATATCTGGCTGTGAATGGAGTAGTCACCGGCGAAAACATAAACGCCCCCACGATCCAGGCTCATAACATCACTGGTTACCCTGCTTACACGTCAATCTCATTGGAATGGTCCACCGGCAACGGCGCTTACCGGGTGGTCAAAATCAACACCAGCAACAGCTTCACAGCACCGGCAGATGGCAGTAGCCCCGCCGCAAACACCTTCTACACCGGATCTGGCGAACAGGTGGTTTACAACGGAGCCACTGAATACCTCGAGGGCGACCCCTTCAATGGCTGCACGGTCACCAACCTTACCCCAAACACCGTTTACTGGTTCAGGATCTATGAGTACAACGGAACCGGCATCGACACCCGCTATCTGACGACCACAGCCAGCAACAACCCCAAGTCCATAAGCACCACCAGCTCACCCGGAACTGGCTATTACGCTGGCATCTATGGTTATGGAACCACCATCAAAGGCCTTCTCCACGACCTGCTGCGCACTACCCACACCACAGAATACTCATATACCGCCGCCACCACTCAACTCAAATACACCGACCAGGATCCCAACAACCCCAACAACGTCATTGAGATCTACACCCGCTGGAGCATTGACGCGGACTCGTATGGCGGCAGCGCATCAGACTGGAACAAGGAACACACCTGGAGTAAAAGCCATGGCGGTTTTGGCGACAACGCCCCCGCCGGCACCGACCTCCACCATCTGAGACCCTGCGACGCGACCGTGAATTCCTCCAAGAGCAACAAGGACTTCGATAACGGGGGAACCGCCGTAACAGACGACTCCCCGCCTCCCGGATACACCGGCGCCACCGGTTGTTACCAGACATATAACACTTGGGAACCGCGTCCCGAGGACAAAGGCGACGTGGCCCGCATCATCATGTATATGGCGGTTCGCTATGAAGGCACGGACACATCCTACGATCTTGAGCTTGTAGACCACGATTATTCCGATGCAAGCCAAAACCTTCCCTATTATGGCAAACTGGCCACCCTGCTGCAATGGCACGTAGCCGACCCGCCTGATGCCTGGGAAGTCCGCCGCAACAACAGGATCGCCGAACGCCAGGGCAACCGCAATCCCTTCATCGATATGCCTGGCTACGCGGCCCGCATCTGGGCGCCCTGTCCGCTCTTCAACACCGATGTCGGCACCACCAGCTTCACCGCCAACTGGAGCGTTCCCATCACAGCCACTCGCTATTATCTTCAGGTGGCTACTGATAGCCTTTTCACCAATCTTGTTACGGCTTATTCAAACCTGAATGTGAACCTTGCCACCAGCCGTTCAGTTACAGGACTCCAAGCTGGCGGAACCTATTATTACCGCTTGCGTTCTTATTTCGAGGATGATTATGGAATGTGGTCGCCCTATCTTCAGGTGGTTCTGGATGATCCTGTCATGGCTACGGCAATCATCACCCCTTCCCAGACCCTCGAAGAAATCAACCTGGCTGGCTCCATACTCACTTTGACCCTCTCCAATGCCACTTTTACCGATGCGACCTTACTTGCCGCCAACTTCATTCTCAACAACGCCCCCGCGGGGCTGAGCGTCGCCAGTGTCAGCTATGTGAACGCAAGCACGGCGCGGATCACTCTTGGCTTCAATGGCATGGATTTTGACCAGAACTACCCAAATTTCTCGGTAACTGTCAATTCTGCCGAGCTCAGCGTTCCCTACAACGTGACCAGCAACGCCATCACCATCCACGCGCATGTGGAAGGCACAGCCACGCTGGCCCTGGAAGGCTCAAACCTGAAGCTGACCATCACGCCTGTGCCCGGAGCGGCGTCCTACCGAATATTTGGTTCCACCGATCCCTACGGGCAATATACCGACATCGGTTCGGCGGGAGTCTTTGATCCGGCGGAAAGCAATGTCTGGAGAATCCCACTTGACCATTTCACGGAACCAAGGCACTTTTTCAAAGTATCCGCCGTCTTGTGAGTATAGCCCTCTTGCAAGCTGAGCGGGTTGTTCGTTGATTGTGAACAAGTTAGCTGTATTCCAAGAGTCGCTGTATTACTTGCCTTGCTTAACTTATAGTGCCTACATTATCGATTATACTTCATAGCGCCCTCCTTTGCTGCTACTGGATTTGCCGCCATCATCCTTAGGTCATCCTTATAAATTATAAGGTTGACCCCAGGAAGACTCACGCTTCGTTGCCTCGTGCGCACGAGGGCAAACGGTGGCGGCAGTTGCTGAGCTACCGGGCCGAGTTACCCGAGTCTGGCTCTGGAAGCAGCGTCCCGTCTGGCTGGGAAGGATCGTAGCCCCTATATATATAGGGGCGTAAAACGAGTTTATGGGAGGATGAAAGAGTGTTCTTCGTTTCTAATCTTACGCGGAGTTTTAGAAAAGACTGGATCCCGGGTCAAGCGGTTCACGCAGATATGCGCGGATAAAAGGCGCAGATTGCCGCGGATTGAGGTTATTGGGTGCGGTTTTGGGATTGAGTGGTTGTTTCTAAAAGACTGGGTCACGGCTCGTAGGCCGTGATGACACGGTAGATAGTCTGGGGGTGCTTTGTTTCGGTGTCGGGTGATTGTTTTTGGCTGGACACTCGCCCATATTCTGTTCTTTTAATTCGTGTTAATTTGTGTAATTTGTGGATGTTTTTAAAAGACTGGATCCCGGGTCAAGCTCGGGATGACACGCTTTGAGATTTGATGTGATCCATAGATTTTTGAACACCCTCAGACCAGGGCTGTCTGAGATTTAAGATTGACAAACAAATTGCATCCAATTTTGTTGCAGATAGAGAAAAAACAAGGGAGTTTGCCGATGCAGACACTATTCAGCGGGATACTGGCCTTTGAATATCAGCAGGCGATCATGATCGTGATCGGGCTGGTGCTGATCTATCTGGCCATCGCCAAAAAATATGAGCCGGCTCTTTTGCTGCCGATCGGGTTTGGCACCATTCTGACCAACATTCCCCTCTCGGCCGCGGTGGGAGAGCATGGCCCCCTCAAAATCCTTTTCGACGCGGGCATCTCCACCGAGCTTTTCCCCCTGCTGATCTTTATTGGCATTGGAGCGATGATAGACTTCACTCCCTTGCTGAAAAACCCTTCCATGCTGCTGTTTGGCGCGGCGGCACAGCTTGGTATCTTTGTCACGCTGATATTGGCCACCCTATTGGGTTTCGACCTCAAACAAGCCGGAGCGATAGGAATAATCGGCGCCGCCGACGGGCCCACCTCCATCTATGTTGCCAACCGTTTTGCCCGCGAGCTGTTACCTGCCATATCCGTGGCTGCATATTCATACATGGCTCTGGTGCCCATCATCCAGCCTCCGGTGATCCGCCTGCTTACCACCCGGGAAGAGCGCAAGATCCACATGGACTACAACTCCGGCGACGTACCGAAGATAGTAAAGGTGATTTTCCCCATTGCCATCACCCTGATAGCGGGCATTCTTGTTCCCGCTTCGGTGGCCTTGATCGGGTTCCTGATGTTCGGCAATCTGATCCGTGAATGCGGTGTGCTGGAAGGCCTTTCCAAGACAGCCCAGAACGAACTGGTAAATATCGTCACCATCTTTCTGGGCATCAGCATCGCCTCCACCATGAAAGGCGCCAACTTCTTGCGCCCGGAAACACTGCTCATCTTCTGCCTGGGACTGGTTGCCTTTGTGTTCGACACGGCGGGGGGAGTGCTCTTTGCCAAGCTGCTGAACCTTTTTCGCAAACAAAAGATTAACCCCATGGTGGGAGCCTGCGGTATCTCCGCCTTCCCGATGTCCGCACGGGTGGTTCATAACATGGGTCAAAAAGAAGACCCCTTCAATTTCCTGCTCATGCCGGCAGTAAGCATCAATGTGGGCGGCCAGATCGGTTCGGTGATTGCCGGAGGATTGATTCTGGCTCTGCTTGGATAACACTATGGAAGTTTCCGGACAATTTGACAAACTATTGAAAGCGGCAAAAGAAGCGTCTTTGAACGCCTACGTCCCCTATTCCGGCTATAAAGTGGGAGCGGCTCTGCTATGCGGTGACGGAACCGTCTTCACCGGCTGCAATGTGGAAAATGCCTCCTACTCACTGACCATCTGCGCCGAACGCAACGCGGTGTTTCAGGCGGTGAATGCAGGATTTCGGGACTTCGTGGCCATCGCCATCTATGTGGATAGTGACAAGCTTTTCCCGCCCTGCGGCGCCTGCCGTCAGGTGTTGGCGGAGTTCAATCCCACCATGGAAGTGCTCTATGCCAACCGCGCGCAAATCTGCCGGAGCAACCTGGAATCGCTGCTTCCCCAGGCCTTCACTTTGAAAAGCTGAATATGAGAATGAATCCGGAGCTTGCCAGTTGCACAATCTGCCCCCAGAAATGCGGGGTAAACCGCTACGAGAAGTTGGGATTCTGCCGCGCGGGAAGCGAAATCAAGATCAACCTTGCCCAGTTGCACCACGGGGAAGAACCCGTCCTGAGCGGAAGCGGAGGAAGTGGAACAGTCTTTCTGGCGCATTGCAATCTGCGCTGCCGCTTTTGCCAGAACCACGAAATCTCGCATCTGGGCTGGGGCAGGTATTATACACGGAAAGAATGCGTTAAGCTGATCCTGGAGCTTCAGAAAGCCGGGGCTCACAACATCAATTTCGTCTCCCCCACCCATTTTAGCCTCCAACTGGCTGAGGTCATAAGGGACGCGAAAGCCGCGGGGCTGACGATACCGGTCGTCTGGAACAGCAACGCCTATGAAAAGGTGGAAACCCTGGTCAGGCTGGAAGGCCTGGTCGATATCTATCTGCCTGATTACAAATACGCCCATAATGCCTACAGCCAGAAATACTCGCAAGCCAAAGACTACCCCCGCATCGCCCTGGAAGCAATCCACGAGATGCAGCGCCAGGTTGGGGAGTTGCAGCTCGACAGCCAGGGCATAGCCCAACGTGGTTTGTTGATCCGGCATCTGGTATTGCCCAATGGCATTTCCGGCTCCCGAAAAGCGCTTTATGAGCTGCGGGAAAAGCTTGGCGCGGAGATCGCCGTCAGCCTGATGTCCCAATACTACCCAACTCTACAAGCCGCTGAACACAAGGAACTGAGCAGGGGAATCAGTTTCGAGGAATACCAGGATGCCCTTGAGGCGGCTCGGGAACTGGAAATTGACCTCATCTTCACCCAGGAACTGTCCCCGTCTTCCGATTGGACACCCCAGTTTACAGAAAGGGGCAGTAAGTTGGAAGGAAAGAACTTGCACTTTAGAGGAAAACACATACATGCCAAAGTTTAGACTGATACTTTTAACCCTTGTTATCTCACTATGTTCGGCGCTGAATGCCGGGCTGAACGTCCATGTGAAGAATGACAAATCGCAGCACACACTTTCCACGTCTTTGATAAATGGAGTGGAATATGCTGACTTCAAAAACATCAACCCCCTTTTCGGCTCGGTAACCAAGGAAGACCGTGCCGATCACAGATACTATTTCCATCTGTATGGCGAGCAGTTTGTCTTCTTTTTAGATTCCGCCTACTATACTTACAAGACGGAAACGTTCTGCATGCAGTATCCCCTCGCCCAGAGCGGATCCGAGTATCTGATACCCCTGGTCTTTCTCACTGAGCACCTGCCCCTGCATTTCCCGCAGTCTGTTCAATACAGGGGAAAAACCCTGCAAATTACCAAAGCCAAGGACAAATCCGTGCTGAGGATTGTGCTCGATCCGGGGCATGGAGGCAAAGACCCCGGCGCGGTTGGAAAAAAGGGAACACGGGAGAAAGACCTGAACCTGAATGTCTGCCTGAAACTCAAGCAGTTACTGGAAAAAGAGCTGGGCATAACAGTTCTGATGACCCGCTCGGATGACCGGTTTGTATCCTTGGGGGAAAGGACAAGATTTGCCAACGAGAAAAAGGCGGATTTGTTTGTCTCGGTGCACACCAACGCCTCATACAGCCGGTCAACCAAAGGTTTGGAGACCTATTACCTTTCCACCGCCAAAAACACCGACAGCAGAGCTGTGGAAGCCCTGGAAAACGGGGTTGTCGAGCTGTATGAAGGAGCGGAGGAGAAACAGAAGTATGACGATCTGGACTTCATCCTCAGCGACCTGAGCCAGGCAGAGCACCTGGAGAACAGCAATTCACTGGCAATCTGGGTGCACAAGAACATGGTGGCGGGCACCAAGTCGCAAGATCGGGGCGTGAAGCAGGCCAACTTCTGGGTGCTGCGTGGCGCTTTCATGCCTTCGATTTTGATAGAGATGGGTTTTATCTCCAACCTGGAAGAAGAAGCCATGCTGAACAATCCCAGCTACCAGGAACGGATGGCAAGAGCCATTTTTGAAGGCATCAAGCACTTCAAACACCGTTTTGACCGGATCAGGAATGCCTGAGGGAGTATAAAAGCTTTGCCCCTGAAGATATTGGAAGTTCAAGCCAAGTCTCTGGCAGCCAAAGCGGGAATTAAAGCCAGAGACGAAATCCTGAGCATCAATGGGATGCCTGTCGCGGATTTCTTTGACCTCCAATATTACGCCAATGACTTTCTGCTCGACATTGAGCTGAGGTCTCCCTCCGGGGAAGTCAGGCAAACCAGCATCGAGAGGCTTCCGGGAAAAGCCCTGGGGCTGGAGCCTGTCGAATACAAACACAAGCTGTGCCAAAACCACTGTGTGTTCTGTTTTGTCGATCAGATGCCTCCAGGGATGAGGCCAAGCCTCTATCGCAAAGACGATGACTACCTTTTTTCCCACACTTTCGGAAACTATATCACGCTTTCCAACCTTACGCCCCGGGAACTGAAACGCATTACAGACCAGCACATTTCGCCCCTGTATGTTTCCCTGCACACCACCAATCCGGAATTGCGCAAGCAAATGATGGGCTACGACAAAGACTTTGACATCCTGAAGCTGATGGCAAAACTCTCCCGCAAGGGAATATCTTTTCATGTGCAAATTGTTTGCGTGCCGGGATACAATACAGGTGAGGAGCTGCGCAAAAGCCTTGCAGACCTGGCTCGATCCAGGATAAACTTGCTTTCCATCGGCGTAGTGCCGGTGGGGCTTACCAAATTCCGCAGCAGGCTGACCAGGCTGGAGGCCATCGACTCAGCTATGGCCAGGGATATTCTTTCCATCTGCGCCGCGGCGAGGCAAAAGCACGATATTGTCCAGGCGGCGGACGAATTGTTCCTTTTGGCTGGCGAACCCATCCCCGGTCTTGATTATTATGGGGATTTTCCCCAGTTGGAAAATGGAATTGGCATGCTTCGGTTGACCCGCGAAAACTTCAAAAAAAAGAGGAAAGCACTGCTGCGCGAGCTGGACAAGGCTGCCTTGCCTTTTCATCTACTAACGGCAAGGTCTGCCCGCGAGACCATTGACTCACTGGCCGAGAGCATGAACAAAGGTCTGGACAGGTCTTCGGTGCAGGTGCAGAGCATCACAAACAAGTTTTTTGGCGAACAAGTCAGCGTAAGTGGATTACTTACGGCAAAAGACATTCTTGAGCAGCACAATGCCGGACAAAGCGGGGCAGTGATGCTGCCAAACAACCTTTTCAACAGCGATTGCCTGACTCTGGATGGGATTTCCCAACTGGGTCTGAAGGAACGTTTGAAACGTCCTCTGTTGGTCGTTGACCAGTATTTTGAGGACTGGAAATGGATTTAACATGATCAGACACTGATCAAAAAGCTATTGGGGAGATGAATCTTATGAGAAAAGCAGGATTGATATTGATCGTGGCAGCTTTGTTGCTGCTTCCGGGTTGCCTGAGCGAGCAAACCCGCCTCGAAAAGGCCAACCGTGATTTGGGCACCAAGAAGAATCCTATCAAAATGTATTTTGTGCCTTCCATGGAGGCAGGCAAGGTGGTCACCAGCGGCGAAGCCATAGCGAAGTTCCTGGAGCAGGAAACGGGAATGCACTTCCGGGTTGCCGTGCCAACCAGCTATGCCGCCGTGATCGAGGCCTTGGGCACATACCAGGCGGATGTCGCCTGGCTGCCGACCTTTGCATATATCCTGGCCAAGGAAAAATACGACGCCAAGGTTGAGTTTATGACTATCCGTGAAGGTTTGACCAAATACAGGGGACAGTTTGTGGTGCGTGCCGACAGTGACATCATAAGCCTGGAAGATATTGCCGGCAAAACGATTGCCTACACCGACGCCGCCTCCACCTCCGGTTATATCTATCCCTCCGCGATACTCAAGCAAAAGGGGATTGAGCCGGGTGAGATATTTTACGCGGGCGGGCACCCCCAGGCGATAACCGCGGTGTACAACAAAACAGTAGACGTCGCCTGCACCTATTGGTCACCACCCAATGCCAAGGGGGTTCCCATGGATGCCAGGGAAAAGCTGCTGGAAACCTATCCTGACGTATTTGAAAAGCTTAGAATTCTGGACTTTACGGATTGGATACCAAACGATACGGTCACCATCAGAAAGAACTTCCCCACCGTTATCGAGAACAAGCTGATTGCCGCCCTGGAGAAATACAGTTCCAGCGAGGAAGGCAGGGAAAATTTGCGCGCGCTGTATGACATCGATGGCCTGAGCCGCGCCACTGATGAGGATTATGACGTGGTGCGCGAGACACTGAAAACCATGGGTATGGATCCTGCCACATTGCTGAAGTAGAAGAGACGATGCCGCAGATTCAGATTCAAAACCTGAGAAAAAGTTACGACGGCAAGACCAACGCGCTGGACAGCGTCTCTTTTAACGTTCAGCAGGGTGATTTCATCATCCTGTTGGGCCTGTCCGGCAGCGGCAAATCCACCCTTTTGCGTTGCATCAACCGCCTGATCGAACCGAGCGGGGGCAGTATCCTCTTTGATGGAGAGCCGGTAGGTTCCTATGGTCCTGCTCAGTTAAGACGCTACCGCAGGCGTATCGCCATGGTTTTCCAGCAATTTAATCTGGTAAAAAACCTGACCGTGCTCACCAACGTGCTCACAGGCAGACTGGGGTATCACAGCCCCTTTTCACCCTTTAAGGCGGAAGAAATCGAGCAGGCTTACCATAATCTAAAGAGAGTCGGATTGCATGAATTTGCCAAACGCCAGGTGAAACAACTGTCGGGAGGCCAACAGCAGAGGGTGGCCATTGCCCGCGCCCTGATGCAGGAACCGTCCGTAATCCTGGCCGACGAGCCAGTCGCCAGCCTTGATCCAGCCACCGCGGACTCCATCATGCAATATCTGGGCGAGATCAACCGTGAAGGCATCACCGTGATCTGCTCGCTCCATTTTTTAAGCCTTGCCAGACGCTATGGAAACCGTGTGATCGCCCTCAAGGATGGCCGGATCGTTTTTGAAGGCCTGCCAGCGGATATCGGAAATGAACGCTTCAAACAGATCTATGGACAGGATGCCGAGGAAATCTGATTCCCGGCATCGCGGCAAGCATATTCAATGCCACCTTTCCCATCCGGACTGAGAGGCAGCTTTAACGGCCTGGAGCTAAAGACCGGCAGGTAGCTTTGCATGAATCCCACGCTCATAAACGATATGGACACATCGCCGTGCGGCGGCACCGCTATCGCCCTCATGCGAGAGTGGCAGTTAAGACTATATCATCCTGGGGTCATCCTTAACCCGGTGAGGGATGACCTAAGGATGATGGCATCAAAGCCAGTAGCAGCAAAGGACGGAGCTATGAAACAAAATCGGAAAGGTAAGCGTTTTATGCCTGGTGACGCAAGCATTACAAGCCATCCTGACCCCCTCCTGCTTTCATGTCCCATTGAACGCCTGTTGAACGCCGGGTGACTTCCGGCGCGGCGATTGCCCAGCGGTCAATTAGTGATCAGTCAGCGATCTGAATATGAGGTCGGAAAGGAGCAGGTTTTCCACTATTGCGCGGTAATAATTTCAGCCTGTATGCCGGTCTATAAAAAACGCGGTATTGGGAACAAAGACACTATTTGCTTTCAAGAATCCCCCGCCTGGATTGAAAGAGAGCTTTTTGTATCCGTGAAACGAATGCTTGACAAATTAACGTATCCCAAATACACGGTATCGATGCCGGAAATGGAGTTGTAATATGCCTTCATGGGAAATCGATGTGCGTGGAAGAGTGCAAGGCGTTGGTTTTCGCCACTTTGCATGCCGATGCGCGCAGCTCTGTAAGATCCGGGGATACGCGAAGAACAAAGCGGATGGCTCGGTGTATATCCTCGCTCAGGGAAGCGGGGTGGACTTTGAGCTTTTCTGCACATATCTGCGTGCCGGCAGGGGATTTATCCAGGTGCGGGATATGGAAGCACGCGAATTGGACAATGCGATTGAATACAAAGAATTTGAAATACATTGACGCCAGGATAAATGACAGGTTCAGGGGACGGGGGCCTGTGTATCGTGTTCTGCTGTTGTTGGTGATGATGCTTTTCCCGCTGATCGTGGCGGCCAAGTATCAGCTTCACACAGTGAAAAAAGGTGATACCCTATATTCCCTGAGTAAACGCTATGGAGTGACGGTTGAACAGATCAAAGAACTTAACAAACTTCCAGACAACAGGTTATCTATCAACCAGAAACTTAAAATCAAGTTGATCGCAGAACCGGGAGGCAGCCAGCAAACCCAGGTGGCGGCGCCCCCATCTGAAGCGGCGCCTGTGCCCCCAACCGGTAATGAAAACCTACCATCTGCCGCCAGGCCAGCGCAAACATCTTTACCCCCCCAGAACCTCCCGGAAAGCTACTACTACACGGTGCAGCCCAAAGACAACCTCTACCGCATTTCTGTAAATCACGGCCTGGCTTTGAAGGATCTGCTGGCCTGGAACAACATGGATGACGTTACATATAGCATCCATCCGGGCGACAGGCTGTTGATCAAGGACCCCGGAATTGAAGGGGATGACGATCCAAAACCGGAGATTGCGGTTCAGCCGGAGCAAAGCCCGCCTGCGAAAGTAGCCGCGGAACCGGATACCACCATCGTGCAAAAGATCTATGTGGTGCAAAGAAAGGACACACTATACAAGATAGCCAGAGAAAACGGGATGACGGTTGATGAACTGAAAAAGCTGAACAACCTCAGCAGCAACGACATCAGCGTGGGACAAAAAATCTGGCTGGCAGGCACCCCTCCTCCAAGCGATCAGGGCGGGAAAAGCCCCCTGATCAGTGAAGCTGAACTGCAAAAGTCTGGTTTGATCAGGGATGATCTGGCCATCCCCACCACCGGCAGGGTCACCTCTGAATTTGGTTTGCGCAATGGCAGGCCCCACAAGGGAATAGACATCTTTGCCAAAACCGGCACGCCAATATATGCCGTGTTGGACGGCGTGGTGGTCTTTTCCGGCGTTCAGGGGAACTATGGTAACGTAATAGTGATTGAACACCCGGACTTCGTGATGACGGTTTACGCTCACAACTCCATCAACCTGGTAAAAGTGGACGAAAAAGTGAGCAAGGGGCAGTTGATTGGCTATGTTGGCTCCACAGGCAACGCGTCCGGGCCACATTTGCATTTCGAGTATCGCATCAAGGGTAAAGCAATCAACCCACGCAAAGTTTTGAAGCTGAATTGAGAACGAAGCGCAGGATGGCATGAAGAAAGAAAGCGTGTTTGCAGACAAAGCGCTGCAAAGCTACCTGAAAGAGATTTCGCATTACAAAACCCTAAGCCGCGAAGAAGAGCACGATCTGGCGCTCCGTGCCAGGGACGGGGATGCGGAAGCGATGAACAAGCTGATCCAGGCAAATCTGAAATTTGTGGTCAAGATAGCATCCCGCTATCAGAATAGAGGCTTGTCCCTCTCTGAGTTGATCAGCGAAGGCAATATCGGCTTGATCAAGGCGGTCGAGAAATTCGATCCGGATAAAGGCATCAAGCTGATTTCCTATGCCATCTGGTGGATCAAACAGCGCATCATGCTGGCAGTTTCCGAAAAGAGCTCCATGATCCGCGTTCCAATGGGCAAAGCGAGTTCCGTTCACCGCATCAAGGCAGCTTCAGACCGCATCTATTCCGAAACCGGAGAAGCCGCCACCAAAGAAGAGCTGAGCGAGAAAATGCAGCTTCCGGAGAGGTCGATCGAGCAGTTGCGGGGTCAACTGGCGGAAACCACCTCTTTCGACGACCCGCTGTATTCCGGTGACTTCCAGGAGTTCACCACAAGGGACATGATGAGGGATGACGATCTCTCCGATCCGCAGAAGATATATTACCGGGATCGCATCCATGAAAAGTTGAACAAGGCCATAGACAGCCTCGATCACCGCGAGGCCGATATCATCCGCACTTATTTTGGCTTGAATGAAGACAAAGAGTCGCAAAACTTTGCCCAGATCGCCGAATCCCTGGGCCTGTCCCGCGAAAGGGTGCGCCAAATCCAGAAAGAAGCGCTACGCAAGATATTGGCTCAGTTGAGCCCCGATGAAGACTCTTTGGTGGATGACTTCATCGAGAAATACACGCATTGACCGGTGTTTTTACACTCGCCACAAAGGAGAATACATGTTTAAGAATTTAGACGAAATGAAAGCCCACGTCCATGGGAAAGTAAAGGCCACTGTAGTAATAGCGGGAGCCCATACCGAATCTGTTTTGGATGCCGCGATCCTGGCCAAACAAGAGGGCCTGGCCGACAGCCTGTTGGTGGGAAACAAACAACAAATCCTGGCTTTGCTGGAAAAAATGTCTCCGGAACATAAACAGAGCTTTGAGATCGCAGACACAGGCGATGACCTGGTGAAAGCAGCCCAACTTAGCGTCCAACTGGTCAACGAAGGCAAGGCGGATATTATCCTCAAGGGTAAGTCTGATTCTGGCATGGTGATGCGTGCGGCTTTGGACAAGGAAAATGGGTTGCGCCTGGGCGACGTCATATCCGATGTTTTGGCTTATGAGCATCCCGGCGGGGTCAAGCTGATGAGCGACGGAGGGGTGAATCTCGCGCCGGATCTGAAAGAGAAGATTGCAATTGTCAAGAATGCCGTCAAGGTCGCCCATGCTTTTGGAAGCCCAACACCGCGGGTGGCAATGCTTACGGCTGTCGAAATAGTGAACCCCAAGATGCAGGCTACGGTTGATGCGGCCATTATTTCGCGCATGAATGAAAGAGGCCAGATCCCCGGGTGTATCATCGAAGGCCCTTTGGCTTTCGATAACGCGGTTGACATAGACGCGGCCAGGCTCAAAGGCATAGAATCGCCCGTCGCCGGACGCGCGGAGGTGCTGATTGTGCCAAACATCGAGGCAGGTAATATCTATGGCAAACTGCTTACCCATTATTGCGGTTACCGGGTTGCCCATGTGGTGGTGGGCACCAAAGCTCCGATCCTGATACCCTCCCGGGCAGACCGGGGAGAGCTGAAAGTGCTTTGCATGGCCATGGCCATGACCTGCATGCAGCGGTGAATCTGCGCTTAATCCAGTTTGGCAAGACACGGGAAGCCTGGCTTAAACAGGCCATAGACGAGTATCTGAAACGCTTGTCTCCCATGGTAAAGCTGGACATCCTGGAACTTGCTGATGTCAGCATCAGCAAAGCAGGAAGCGTGGAAGCAGTGAAGTTTGGAGAAGCGCAAAACTGCCTCAAGCGCCTCAAGCCTGATGATTACGTCATCCTGCTGGACGAGAAAGGCCAGATGAAATCCTCGCTTGAATTCTCTGAATATCTGGTTAATATATCTCATAATAAACGTGTTGTGTTCATCATTGGCGGTGTTTATGGAACTGACCCGACCTTGAGGCAGAGATCAGATGCGGTATTAAGTCTTTCTGAATTAACATTTACGCATCAGATGGCAAGATTGATCCTTGTGGAACAGATCTATCGCGCCCTAATGATCCACAACAACAGATCTTATCACTATTAAGAGTAGTCGAGGTATATTGATGACTCCGGACGTACAAGCCACGGTAATGCAAAACTTTGTCAGCGCCCTAAAGATCTCTGCTTTGGGAATGGGCGGAATCTTCTTGTTCATGGCTATTCTTTACGGCCTGATCTACCTTCTGGAGCAGCTTTTTAAAGAAAGGGAGACAGCATGAAAAGCTGGTTTCTGCTCGTTGTGAGCATCTTCTCGCTAACACTGTTGGAAGCAGGCGTAACCATAATCCAACAAACAGATTCCAGCATTCTGTTCGAGTATCGTCTCGATGCTTATGACCTCACAGAGGAAAATGGCATGCTGCGGATTCAAGCGTCTGGAATGTACTACTCATCAGTGAGCGGGTCTCCGTTGATACCCCAAGCGGAAGTAAAAATCGGGATTCCGCCATCTGGAGACATCACGGCTACGATACTGGATTCGAGTGTGGAAAGCAAGGTTCTCGACAAGCGTCTTGCGCCAGTGCCCGAAGTTCTGATGCTGGATGGCATGTCTGCAAACAGATATACCATCAACGAAGATCTATATTCAGGGCAATCGACAACCCTGCTTAAAACCCTGCCCCACGGAACATACCGCGGCTATGGCTTTGTCCCCTTGCATATCCATCCATTTTCATACGATGGCGCTTACAAGCTGGATGTCACAACCCGGGCACTTATCAGGGTGGATATTTTGGGCAACACCGCTCTAAGAAGCCCCGCTGAACCGGATGAGTTGAGCGATTTAATGCTGTCGGCTATGCTGAATCCCGACCAGGTTCGCCATTGGCGTTCCACAGCCAAAGAAACTATAAACTATGCCGACTTTAGCCGGTCTGACCACTGGATTCGTCTGGAGACAGACCGGGATGGCATGTTCAAGCTGGGCTACAACCAGCTAAGCAGCTTCCCCCTATCGGTGGTTGATCCTGCCAGTTTTCGCCTGTTTACCACGGGAGGACAGCTTCTGCCATACCTGATCAACAATCCTGGCCCTGAATTCCGTGAGATACCTATCCGGGTGGTAGGAGCAGAAGATGGCAGCTTTGACCCGCAGGATTATATCGTGTTCTATGGCACAAACCGGAACGGTCTAAAAAAGAATCAAACCCTGCAGGGCAATGCCACCTATTACAATCCATACTCCGGCAACACCGTTTACTGGCTAACCTTCGGTAACGGTTTCAGCGGCACGCCCTTGAGGATGCAGGAACTTCCTGCATACACCACATGGGTTAATCAGAGCAACAGCCACATCGAGCAGTTTCGACTGGAAACCGAAAGCCATCGCAGGGAACAGGCGGGCTTTGACTGGTATATGACCCGCATGTTCGGCAACGCGACAGCCGAGTATGAGTTTCAGGTCAACCTCCAGGATCTGGACACCTCCAGCCCACAAAACCTCAGTTTCTGGATTCAACAGGAGAATATTGACTCTGATCTCTGGCACAACATCTCTGTCTATGTGAACGGAGCGGCAATTCCTGCCGACACTTTGGGCGGTATCACCTTCAGGTGGCATGGCAATGGGAAATACATTTTTTTCAAGCCCACCTCAGCGTTCCAAAATGGCTCAAACACGATCCGGATACAAGTCATCAGAAGAGACGGCACCGACAACCTGTTTCTAAACTGGATCACGGTGGATTACAAGCGCTTGCTGCACAAATCAAACAGCCAGTATCTGGTCAACCAGTTACCCTTCAATTACGAAGAAAACGTCCGTTACAATTTCACAGGCAACTCGAACACCTGGATCTATAGAATCAACAGTTTTGGGGAAACGGATATAGTCCCCTTGAGAACGGCTGGAAACGGATTTTATTTCGTAGCCCCTGGAGTATCTAATACAACCTACATTTTAAGCTCAGATTCCGAGCTATACACCCCCCTAAACATCAGCGCCGTGAATCCGGTGGATATTGCCACCCCCCAGGGTGCCGTGGACAACCTGATCATCACACCGGATGAATACCTTAGCCAGGCCCAGTCTCTGGCTTCCATGCATCTGGATTCGCTTGGCAAGAAGAGCCTGGTGGTAAGGCAGCCCGATATTTTCACCCAATTCAACGGCGGACATCCCGACCCAGTGGCAATCCGCCAGTTCATCCGCCATGTTTATCACAACTTCCCTACTCCCCGTCTGACTTCTGTCGTCCTGCTGGGTTTGGGCACCATTGATTGGCGCAACTTCTCCTCACAAGCCGCTGAAAAGAACAAAATCATGGTCTTCCAGAGGGGAACTGGCGTAGGCGCGGTCGTTTCCGACGATTATTTTGCCATGCTCACCCAGTCATCGTATCCGGAAGTTGCAATCGGCCGCTATCCCGTTCGGAATCTCAATGAGTTAAACAACATGCTGGGCAATTTCCAACGCTATGTTCAAGAACCCCAGGGGGGCTGGTGGCGCAACTCGATGGTCTTCCTGGGCGATGACCTGTTCAATGGTAGCTCTACGCATGAAAATGTCCACACACAACAGGTCGAATCCGCCGCCAATAGAGTGCATCCCAGCATACTGGTGGACAAGATTTTCGCCTGGTTGTACGAGTATGATGAGTTCCAGAACAAGCCCCAGGCACGGGATGACATGATCGCCGCCATCAACGAAGGCCGCTTGGTGTGGTACTATATCGGACACGGCTCTTATGACAAACTGGGAGCTGAAGACTATTTCAACGGCGCAAGCGATATGGGACGCTTTACAAACCATGGCAAGCTGCCGTTCTTCATGGCGGCTTCCTGCCAGGTCTCCCATTTTGACTACTGGGGTTATGAGAGCCTGGGGCAAAAGCTGGTGCTGCAAGACAATGTGGGAGCCATCGCCTCCTACTCCGCCACCAGAATGAGCTCCTCCAGCGGCAACGGCCCCATGATGGAAAACCTGTTGCACAGCCTGGCAAACAACCGCAACTCATTAGGATATTCCATTGCAAGAGCCAAATTCCTACACACCATCAACGATGAGAATGACGCCACCTATGTTTTGCTGGGCGATCCATTGCTGAAGGTTGTTCCCCCGGTCAGAGACAGCCTGATCACCGTGCTTGGGCTCAATCAGGACAGCCAAAGCGATACGCTTTTTGCAAGACAGAGAGTGCAGATCGACGGGCATTTCCGCCCCAGCCTGCACAGCGGAATGGCAACCATACAAGCCTTCAACTCGGTGTTCAGAGACAGTCTTGACTATGCGACCATCGTCAGCAAACGTGGCAACAACCTCTTTAAGGGAGAGGTCTCAGTTCAATCCGGTAAATACAGCGCCTCTTTCATTGTTCCCGATGATGTGCGCACTGGTGACACAGGCCTGATTGTCTCATATCTTTGGGATGAAGACGCCAAACAGGATTACGTTAACTACAAATACCCCACCATGCTTAGCTCTCAGGCTGTAATGGCGGAAAATACAGACGTCCCCCAGATAGAAATCTTTCTGGGCAGCATGGATTTCAGGCCAGGTGATACTGTGACGCCCAACACCACCCTCATTGCCAGAATCTCAGATGAAAATGGCATCAACATCACAGGCAGCCCGGGGCACAATATGCTTATGATCCTGGATGGTTCCGTGCAAGCAGTTCCCGTGACATCATACTTCAACTATGAGCCGGATTCGCACACCCTGGGGACGCTCAGATATCCCCTCAACGGTTTGCAGGAAGGCCACCACACGATACAGCTCATTGCTTTCGACAACTTTAACAGCCCGGCGGTCAAGTCCACTGAGTTTTATGTCAAAAAGGGCGGTGAACTGACCATCGACCGTCTGCTCCCCTATCCCAATCCCATGTCCAAGGAAACCTGGTTTACCTTTATGCTCTCTGAAAACTGCGACCTCACACTGGATATATATACCATCACAGGCAAAAAGGTTCACACCATCAAAACGACCGGCCTTACCGGTTTCAATAAAATCCATTGGGATGGCAGGGATAAAAAGGGAAGCCAGCTGGCAAACAACACCTACTTTATCAAACTGAAAGCCACGTCCGGAAACCGCAAAGCGGAAAAGACTGAACGGCTGGTGATCTATAACTGAGGATTAAATGCAACTATACAATCAAAGCAAGCGGAAAAAAGAGGAATTCGTTCCCGTCACGCCGGGACAGGTAAAGATCTATGCCTGCGGGCCCACTGTCTATAACTATTTCCACATCGGAAACGCCCGCGCCTTCATCTTCTTCGATGTCCTGAGACGCTATTTCGAGTATCGTGGCTATGAAGTTACATACGTACAGAATATCACCGATATCGATGACAAGATCATAGCCCAGGCCATCGAAGAACAGACCAGCTTTGAAGAAATCGCCAGCAAGTATATCCAGGCCTTTCTGGATGACTCCCAAGCCCTGGGAATCAAACCACCGACCCACCAACCCAAGGCCACGGATGTGATGCCGGAGATCATAGAGCTGATAAACGTCCTGGTGGAGAAAGGCAATGCCTATGAAGTGAACGGCGACGTCTATTTCGACACGGCGTCACTGCCTGAATACGGAAGCCTTTCAGGCAAAAAAACCGAAGACCAGATGCCCGGCGCCCGGGTTGAAGAAAACCTGCAAAAACGCAATCCTGCAGATTTTACCCTTTGGAAACGGAGCAAACTCGGGGAGCCTTTCTGGCAAAGCCCCTGGGGCGAGGGGCGTCCAGGCTGGCACACGGAGTGTGTGGTTATGAGCCGCAAATACCTGGGCGAAACTTTCGACATCCACGGCGGCGGGATCGACCTGATCTTTCCCCACCACGAGAATGAACTTGCCCAAGCCCTCGCCCTCACTGGCAAACCTCTGGCAAACTACTGGATGCACAACGGTTTCCTCAATGTCGAAGGCGAAAAAATGAGTAAAAGCCTGAAAAACTTCTTCAACGCGCGCGACATCCTGAAGCATCACAGCCCCGAAGCGATCCGCTTCTTCTTCCTCTCGAAACACTACCGCTCCCCTATCGATTTCAACCGTGAGATCATCGAGGAATCCGAACGGGCGGTTGAAAACTTTTACAGCTCACTGAAGAGCATTGGGTTTGTGGAAAACAGCATCGTTGAGGATAACAGCCTGTCGCAGGCGGAACAAGACTTCATCGCCGCCATGGATGACGACATCAATTCCGCCAAAGCCATCGCTGTGTTGTTTGACCTTAACCGGCAGATCAGGAATGAGCAGTTGCCTCGGTCTCAGCGCGAGCAAGCTGCCCTGATGCTGGTCAAGTTGGGTCGGGTGCTTGGATTTTTCCAAAATCTGGAAAGCATCTTGCAAGATTCCGTCCCCGACCTGTCGAAACAACTAATGGAACTCATCCTGGCTTACCGCGCGCAAGCCCGGGCAAAAAAAGACTGGGCTGTTTCGGACAGGATCAGGGATGACCTCGCGGCCTTGGGAATCGAGATCAAAGACACCCCCGAAGGCTGCACCTGGAGCATCAAATCTATTCACTGATACAAGGAGATAATGTTGAACAAACTCAGCAAAAACAGAATAATAGTCATATTGGCAGCGCTGGTATTGATCCTGCTGGCAATCTTAATACTGGGCAGGATCTTTGGCCCGGCAAAGCTGAATAAACCGGAAAGCATAGCTTTCGACACCGTAAATGGCAATTTGCTGATTTCCAATGTTGGCAATGGCAAGATACTGAGCATGGACGACAAGGGACGTTTGAAGCTCTTTATCGGCAAAGGGATCAAGAATCCCCGCGGGATGAAGGTGCTTGCCCCTTATCTTTTTGTGGCGGACAAGACCCAATTGCATGTGATCGACCTGCAGGAGAAAAAGATAAGCCAGAGCATCCCGGTGGAGGGAGCAAAGATGCTTAACGACGTGGAAAGCGACCGCTACGGCAAGCTCTATGTCACCGATACCGAAGCCGACAGAATCTTCATCGTAAACCCCGGCACCCGCCAGGTTCAAAGCATCAGTTCCCCCTTGCTTAAATCCCCCAATGGCCTGGTTTATGACCGCCCCCGCAATCAGATGCTGATCGTTTGTTTCAGCAAAGGCTCGCCGATTTTGGCCCTCGATCTTGGCACCAATGACCTGTCTGTTTTCAAAGAAACCCTGTATGACAATCTGGATGGGATCGCCATTGACGATCTGGGCAGAATCTACATCAGCTCCTGGGGAGAGAATGCCATCTATATGATTCCCCAGGAACAAAACCGCTTCATCCAATGGAAAAGTGCAGTAAACAGCCCGGCTGACATCTATTACCATCAACCCACCAACGAGCTGTTGGTTCCCCTCTTTGAACAAAACCGGATTGAACGCTTCAAAGTGGAATAAGAACTCCAATAGATTTGAAGAGAAATCGCGCCTGATTATCCGCGACGGTCAGGTTTACAAATACTTCTCCGATCCCGGGGCTTATCACCGCGAGTTGGCGGTCTATAGCCTCGCTCTGCCCCAAACTCCCAAACTGACAAGGTGGAACGAGCCAGACCTCATTGTGCTGGAACAAGTTCAGGGCACGCCCTATCTCGACCTCCCGCTGGATACCCGGATTTGCATCCTGCTGGCGGACACCATCAGCGCCTTCCACTTGGCAACCCTGCAAGAAGGCCGTTGCATCTGTCATTGGGACAATCAACCACGCAACATCCTGGTCAAAGATGCCACCTGCTGGCTTATAGACTTTTCAGATTCACGGGAGGCCGCTCCGGAGGACGACATCAGCCATCTGCTGCTTTTTTGGGCATGCGAATTTGAAATCGATACCTTCAAAAAGCTTGCGCAAGAATTTATCTCCCGCTACCTGCAGTTTGTTATCCTGAAACCAGAAACCTGGGAAACAGCCTGCATGCGAAGCGTGAACCGCTTTGACGAACGCCGCTCCCGGTTTGGGCATCGAAAAATAAGCATACCGGATCATGCCCAGACAAGCAACAGACAGTTTCTGGCGCAACTTATCTGACGCAGAACTACCTGTTATACTGCCAGATACACTCCCCTATACAAATCCGGAAGCCAAAAAGGTCTTGACCATATTATCAACCTGATAATTTTCGTAAAAACTACCTTTTCTGGAGTATCGTAGAATATGACTTGGCTGGATTTCGTCAACCTGTTTGGAGGATTAGCTCTCTTCCTGTTTGGCATGAACATGATGAGCGACAATCTCCAGGCTGTTGCGGGAAACGAGATGCGGCGCATCTTAAAAAAGATCACCAATACTCCGTTCAAGGGAGTTTTGGTGGGCATTGGCATTACTGGCATCATCCAAAGCAGTTCTGCCACCAGCGTTATGTTGATCGGTCTGGTAAATGCGGGAATCATGACCCTTCAGCAGGCTGTGGGAGTGATTATGGGCGCCAATATCGGCACCACCGTCACAGCGCAATTGATCGCTTTCAATATTGGGGATGTCGCCTTTGCCTTTGTGGTCATTGGAGTTATTGGCATTTTTCTGAAACGCAGCCGCACCATGGAGCACTGGAGCCTGATAATACTGGGATTTGGATTGCTTTTTGTGGGATTGAATGTGATGTCTCTCGCGGTTTCAGGTTTAAGAGACTCCGAAACGGCAGCCCGGATACTTGCCAATCTGGCTGATTATCCCATACCTGCGATTCTGGCCGGCACTGTGTTCACCATGCTCATCCAGAGTTCTTCAGCCTCGGTAGGTATCGTGATGGTGTTGGCAAAGACAGGATTGATACCCTTTGAAGGTGCCCTCTATCTGGTGTTTGGCGACAATATCGGCACCACGATCACCGCCTGGCTTGCCGGCTTGGGTGCAAACAATACAGCCCGCCGGGTGGCCATGGCACACACTCTTTTCAACGTATTTGGAACCATTATCTTCGCCACCCTTACCTGGCTGGGATATTATACCATATTCATTAACTCCATCACCCCGGGCAATGTCTTCGCGGGAGAAAACGTCGCACGCCACGTGGCTAACGGCCATACTTTTTTCAACGTTTTGAACACGCTCGTCATGCTGCCCTTTGCGGGATTGCTCGCCAAAATTGCCAGCAAGATAATACCCAAAGACCCCGAGGACACCATATCCCTGGGAGAGCCGAAGCATCTGAACTACCATCTCATCAACGACTCATATCTGGCTATCGATCAATCTATCAAAGAGATGCGGGAAATGCTGCGCCTGGTTCGCCTAGGTTTGATGATATCCTATGATGCCTTCAAGGAAAAGGATTACCGCAAACAAGCCAAGTTGCCCCGCATTGAAGCCGCCATCGATCACCTGCAAAAAGAAACCACCCGCTATCTGGTGGCGGTGAATGAGCGCACCAACGCCATCCCCATCATCTCACGCATTCCCGCGCTGCTGCATAGTATAAACGACATCGAGAAAGCGGGTGACTTTACCGAGGAAGTCAACCGCATCCTGAATCTGCAAATTCCCGCCCAGAAAAATCCGCTCTCCCCGGAATTCGTATCCATGATCGACGACCTGCACTCCAAAGTTATCCTCATGACAGACCTCAGCATCGATTATCTGGAAGAACGCAAGCCCCTATACACTTTCAAGATCATCGAGCTGGAAGGACGTATCAACGAGATGCACTACAGCCTGCGGGAAAAGATATTGCACATGATCCAGGAAGCCCAGTGCGATCCAGTGGGTGGATTGAACACCATTGATTTTCTGGACGAAATGGAAATGATCGCCGACAAATTGAAGAATCTGGTGAAAGCCGGAACTCACGATTTCACATATAACTACGACAACAACGAGGACCCACAGGATACAAAGGAGTTAGGCACTAACTGACAGAGCCACAGGATCCCGGGTCAAGCATGCTTGTCCGGGATGACGCGGTTTGTATTCTGATGTGTTTTGTTTCGGGGCTGGGTGGTTGTTTCCAAAAGACTGGATCACGGGTCAGCCACCCCAGAGGGGCCCCGTCTGCCCGGGATGACACATCTTGGGGTCTGTGATAATTTGTTTCAGGGTAGGGTGGTTATTCCAAACGGCGCTATGACAAGCGCCGCTACACTACAGGCGGTCGCTGAACAGTATTTTTGGCTCATGTTCAATTAGAGTGGGTAAGTCCATCCATGAGGTATCCGCATCGTTGCAGAACTTTGAGTCTGAAGTAGTCAAAGTCCTTGTATCCGTATGCTCTTTTCAGCAGTGTTTTGATGACGTTGTTGACTGCTTCGGCCTTGGCATTGGTAATGTGTTTCACGAACCAGTTCAGCAGGATATTCAGCTTGTTCAGAATGCTCTTTGCCAGGTTTCTGAAGGCACAGTAGGCTGACTTACTGGCCATATCACACCAGTTTATCAGCAGGTCCCGGGCAACTTCCTTGCTTATGTCCTTGTCAAAGATGGAGAGCAGTTCTTCTTTGATGAGGTAAGCTTCAAACAGATCCGCATTATCCTGTTTGAGTTGCTCCAATCTGTCATGGTGCCATTGTGTCATATTGCAGTCACGTCTCAGGATCAACCAGCGAACATGTTTTTTGATCTGATATCTCAGCTCTTCCGGGAGCTTTCGCTGAATCTCTCTTCGGACCTTTTCCAGACACCGGTTGACATACTGGCTGACATGGAATTTGTCGAAGACTATGTAGTGCTCGGCAAAGCATTCCCTGGTGGCCCCAATGTACGAGTGGCTGAAATCCATGGCCACCGTTTCCAGCCAGTCCAGTTTGTCGGAATACTTGTTGAACAGGGCAACGGCGCTGCTTTTTGATTTGCCGGGATGAATATCAACTACCTTCCCGTCGTCCTGGTTGGTCAGCACTGTAGCATATTGATGGTACTTTTCGTATGCAACTTCGTCCAAACTGATATGCTCCATTTTTGGGGTGTTGGATATCAGACTCTCTTCCAGCCTGCTCAGTCCGGCCTTATCGATTCTGTAGACTGAACTGACAGAATATCCCAACAACTTGGCAGTCGACTTGTTGTCGAGCTTCTCTGTATAACCAAGAACGCAACGTTCCAAATGCCTGGAATGCCTCTTCTTGCCATCGGCAATGCCCTGCTCTTCCGTTCTGATACCACAGCGGGGACAATTAACCCGACGCCTTTTCAGAAGCAGGATAACGGCACGACCAAGTATTGACGCGTGGAAGATATAGCGTGTCCTAGTATCGTAAACCGGAAGCGCTGTTTTGCAGATCGGACATTGCGCAGGGGAAAGACTGCTGATGGATACATGGATTTGCTTTCTATCCTTGAATTCAACTTCTTCTATCCTTTCAACAGAATATCCTTGCAGTTTTAACAGCACTTCGGATATTTGTTCTTCGAGAGGAACTTGCATGTGACACTCCTTTTGTTGTGATTAGTAGTGTCATTAAAAAACATGCCTTGTTCCTCTCAAGTTTTTTCTACCCACCATAATTGAACTTGAGCCGTATTTTTCACTAACCCATTAGAATATCCACTCTGATCCTGTCATCCGCGTTCTATATCTGTTTCGGCAGCAACACGATACCACGGCATTACGTCACCTCGGGATTCCAGTCTGGGCAGCCTCCTTTCCACCATTCCACCTTTTCACCTTTCCACGAAATACTTAGAATAATCTCCATAATCCTTCATAGCTCTCTCCCTTGCTGCTACAGCGTTTGGTGCCATCATCCTTAGGTCAACCCTCACCGGGTTAAGGATGACCCCAGAAAGATATAGACTTAGCTCACTCTCGCGAACGAGGGCAAAGAAAGACTTGTGCCTGACACCCAGTCTGTGGCATAAGGATTATTACGTGCCAAGTGTGATTCTCCTACAGAGAATAGTATAATCCAAAATTCCGGTCGCGCAAAGCCAACCGGATTGGAAACGGCGGGAACAGCTAAAGTTAGTTTATTCGGGCTTCATTTGGGGAAAGAGGATAACTTCCTTGATGGAGTCATTCTCCGTGAGCAGCATCACCAGGCGGTCGATGCCGATTCCCATGCCACCCATGGGCGGCATCCCATATTCCAAAGCTTCCAGAAAGTCTTCATCCACCACATTGGCTTCTTCATCGCCCAGGGCGCGCAGACTTGCCTGGGCTTCCAGGCGTTCCCGCTGATCCAGTGGATCGTTCAACTCGCTGAAGGCATTGGCAAACTCATGGCCGGCGATGAATAGTTCAAACCTTTCCGCCAGATCAGGGTTGCCGGGTTTGGCCTTGGCCAGAGGCGAGATCTCCTTGGGAAAATCGGTCACAAAGGTGGGCTGGACAAGTTTTTCCTCAACATAGTGCTCAAAGAGCAGCGCGATCAATCTGCCCACTCCGGCACCCGCGGGAATCTCCAGCCGGCGTTCCTTGCAGAAAGCCAGCGCCCGTTCCAAATTCATATCGGAAAGATCGATGCCCGCATACTCTTTCACCAGTTGGATCATGGGTGCGCGCAAAAATGGCTGGGCAAGGTTGACCGTGTGCCCGCGATAGTGGAACTCGTCCTTGCGCAACACATCTGTGGCCAGATGGCGGATCATGCCCTCGGTTATGGAGATCATGCCTTCGAGGTCGGAATAGGCCTCGTAAAGCTCCAGCATGGTGAATTCCGGATTATGGGTGCGATCCATGCCTTCGTTGCGGAAGTCCTTGCCAAGTTCATAAACCCTTTCAAATCCGCCCACGATCAGCCTTTTCAAGTAAAGCTCAGTGGCAATGCGCAGATAGAGGTCGGTATCTAACGTGTTGTGATGGGTCACAAAGGGTCTGGCATTGGCGCCGCCATACAGCGGTTGCAGGATGGGGGTTTCCACCTCGGTATAGTCCCTGGAATCCAGATAGTCACGAATGGCGCTGATGATTTTGGCGCGCACTATGAACACCTTGCGGTGTTCGGGGTTGAGCAGGAGGTCCAGATAGCGTTTTCGATAGCGCAGCTCAATATCCGAGAATTCGTCGTATCGCACCAGCTTGCCATCCACCAGCTTCTCTTTCACGGCTGGCAGGGGGCGGATGTTTTTGCTCAACAGGGTCAGTTCGAGCACTTTGAGCGAGTATTCGCCCGCCTGGGTATAAAAGAGGCTGCCCTTTGTCTGCACAAAATCGCCCGGATCGCAGAGCTTGAAAAGTTCGTAGTTCTCTTCGCCCACTTGGTTTTGAGCCACGTATATCTGGATCTTCCCGCTGGCGTCCTCAAGGTTTCCGAAGCCCAGTTTGCCCTGGCGGCGCATGGCCACAAGCCTGCCGGTCAGGCAAACTTCCTGCCCGGAAGAGATCCAGCCATCCTTATCACTCAAAACCTCGGAAATCAGGTGAGTGCGGGATGAGCGGACGGGATAGGGGTCTATCCCGGCGGCAATAATCTTGGCCAGCTTCTGCTTGCGCAGCTGGATAAACTGATTGTCCCTGGATTGCATGGAAGCGGTTTACAGGTCTTTGAAGGGATTGTCGTCCGGGGGAGTTACCTTCTGGTTGGCATACTTGCGCCATTCTTCATCGGCACGCGATCTTCCCCTGCGTGGGCCGCGGGAGTAATCCTGCTGCTCGCGGTTCTCATATTCCCTGCGGGGGCGTTCTTCGACCACTTCGTTCGGAGATCTGTCGATATAGTCCAGGGTAACGCGGTGGTTGTCTTTATCTACGGCTGTAACCATCAGGGTGATGGGGTCGCCGGGGTTGAAGCTGTCATTTTTACGAACCCGGGAACGTGGCAGCAGCCCGGTTATGCCTTCGGTAATGGTCACAAACACGCCAAAACTTGTGGAGCTTTCCACAACGCCTTCAAAAGGCTTTTCCAGCGGTGCCAGTTCGTCTATATTGTCCCAGGGATCGGCCTGTAAAGCCTTGAGGGAAAGAGAAATCTTTTGGGTGTCCGGATCAATGCGCAAGATCTGCACTTCCACATAGTCCTGTTCTTTCACCACTTCGCGGGGATGCGACACATTGCGGTTGCGGCTCATTTCAGAAATGGGGATCAGGCCTTCCACTCCGGGTTTGATCTCGGCAAAAGCGCCAAAGTTGTGCAGTCTGAGGATGCGGCAGTTGATCGTGTCGCCTTCCTTAATCTCGCTGAGAGCAGCAGTGAATGGGTTTTGTTGCAAGGCTTTCATGGAAAGGGCAATCTTGTCGCCTTTGATGTCCAGGATCTTCACTTCCACTTGCTGTCCTACTTTTAGGACATCCTGGGGATGTGACACATGATGCCAGGAAATCTCGGAAACGTGAATCAGGCCTTCGATGCCGCCCAGATCGATAAAGGCTCCAAAGCTGGTCATCCGCATCACGGTGCCGGTAACAACGCTTCCGACGCTTAGCTGTTCAAGAGCCGCGGCGCGCTTTTCCTGCTCCTGTGCCTCTTCCAGTTGACGGTGGGAAACCACAACACGGCGACAGCTTTCGGAACACTCAATCACCAGGAAATCCATGCTTCTGCCAATGTAGGATTCATTGTTTTCCGCGCCGCGCAAAGCGATCTGGGACGCGGGGCAAAAAGCCCTTGCTCCCAACACGTCAACATTGAAACCGCCTTTGGTGACGGCATAGACCTTTCCGGACACGGGAATCTTGCGTTCAAACGCGTCCAGAAGCGATTGCTTGTCCACATGCTGTTTTGTCAGGCTTTTGCCAATTACGAAACCCTGATCGTTACTGTCCACGATATAACCTTTCAGGGTGTCGCCGACGGCGTAGTTAAGCACGCCTTTCTCGTCGGCAAAGTCGCTGACGTCGGCGTAGGCATCGAACTTTCCACCCAGGTTCACAATGATATAGTTCTCATTGATGCTGACGATGGGGGCTTCGATGACGTCGCCTTTTTTGAATTCCGCATTGTTTTGAAAGGATTCTTCGAGCAGGCGAAGATAATCTTCTCTCAGTTCTTTGATAGCAGCTTTGCTGCTGGTTTCACTCACCTTGTCTGACATAACTATACTCCTAAGGACGATTAAGATATCCACAATTTTCTGCTGCCTTTTTTTGTAAAGGATTTTTATTTATTGCAGTTATCTAAACTATATACGGGTGAACAAAACGACATTTGAGCCCTCTTCTTTGGTCAGGCTCGCAAGCGGGTCGCAAAAAATGGACTTGACTAAATCGGATAAGGCATTTTAAGGGTGAAAATTATTGTTTTAGGTATCATCATTGAGCTGTCTTCATAATATCATCTATGAAACATACGCGCGGCGCATGCACCTTTTCTGCCAGTATCCGCAACTGTCTGAGTTACTTGGCAAACAGGTTTTTGCGTCCCGGGTCAGGATTCTCGCCATCGGCAAGGCAGCTTGGAAAATGGCCTCTCTGGCAGCCCTGCAAATGCAGAAGCGGGATATTCGTTACGATGGCTACGTGCTCACCCGCTACGGGCTTTCCCTTGGGGCCATCCAGAATCTGGAAATCCTGGAAGCAGGCCATCCCTTGCCTGACGAATCCAGCATTGCCCACAGCGGCAGGATCGCCGCCTGGCTGCGCGGCATCCCTGCCACGGATGATCTGGTGGTATTGCTTTCCGGAGGCGGCTCCGCCCTCTTTGAGCTTCTGCCCCCTGATATGACGCTCCCTCAATTGATTGATGCCCACAAACAACTAATTTCCAGCGGCAGCGCCATTGACGAGGTCAACAGGAAAAGAACGGAAATGTCCGCGGTGAAAGGCGGAAAAGCCCTCAAGCTGCTTGCTTGCTCCAAAGTGCATGTCTTCGCAGTGTCTGACGTGCCCGGCAATGATCCCCATGTGCTTGCCTCCGGGCCATTCACTCCCCCGCAAAAGGGCAGGAAACATGGTGATGCCTGGGTTTTCGAGTCTGGCTCCCAAAAAGTTTTTTACCACATCGTTGGCGATAATGCCAGCTTCACATCAGCACTTGCTTCAGATCTGAAGAGGCAGGGGTTCCGGGTGCACCTGGAGGCTGGATTTCAAGATCGTTCCGCGGCCGGTTTCACCACCAAGCTGAAAGATATTATAGCCAGGGCTCACAGCCCCCGTTACAAGCTCAAACGGCCATTCCTGCAAGTATTGGGAGGAGAAACACCCGTTAAGGTCAAGGGACCGGGATCAGGCGGCCGCTGCAGCCATCTTGCTCTGTCCATGGCCGGAACTTTGGCACGCTACAAAGATTGCGCTTTGTTTTGCTTTGCCACAGACGGCAGCGACAATTTGCCCGGCAGCGGAGGGGCGATGATTGACAGTAAAAGCTTGAAACAGTTGCCTCAGCAAGGCTTCGGCATGACCAGGGTTTTACGGGATAACGACAGCTTCACTGCCCTCAAAAGAATCCATCACATCTTACCTTCCCCGGTTTTGGTCACCAATGTCAACGATGTGTTTGTGCTCAGCGTGGGATACGACTTCGACAACCCCCTCAGCGGTTGCGACGACTCGGAACTGGATATATTTGGTGGAACAGGATGACGCGCAGATTCATCCTGCCTTTGCTGTTCCTGCTCTCTCTGGCGACACTGTGGGGACAGGCTGAGACACCGCTTACAATTGCCGGTCTCGCTTCCTCACCGGATACTCTTTCACTGGCTCCGGCGAAATTGGACTCCCTTTTTTACGCCGCAGACAGCGTGGCTTACAATTACTCCGCGGAACAGATACGCCTCTTTGGCAGATCCAGCGTGCGTTATCATAACTTCGATATCAGCAGCGACTCCCTGATGCTCGACCTGAAATCGGAAAAAGCTTACAGCTATGGCAACACGGTGATGAAGGACGGAGACCAGATCTTGCTTGGAACCACTGTTGCCTATGATATCGACAGCCAGACCGGACTGCTTTCCAGAGGCGTTAGCAGGCTGGAAAACGGTTATTATTCAGGCCAGGAAATACGCAAAACGGGTGAGGACATCTACGATGTGGACGATGGCAGCTACACCACCTGCGATCACGCCGAACCGGACTTCTGGTTTTCCAGCAAACAACTGCGTATTTACCGGGGCGATAAGATTGTGGGCAAGCCCGTGATCGCCTATGTAAACCACTTTCCCGTGTTCTACTTCCCTTTTATGACACTCTCGATCAAGCGCGGCCGCAGAGCTGGCTTCCTGGTGCCTGAACCGGGATACAACAACGTGGATGGCAAAACCCTGCGCAATATAGCATGGTACTATCCGTATAAAAGCTATGCCGACATAATCCTCAGCCTGGACCTGATGGAAAAGACCGGCTGGGAAACCCGGCTGACGACTGACTATATCAAGCGCTACCTCTATTCCGGTTCTCTGGATGCTTCCTACCGAAAGAACATCGGCCAATACGAGACCAATTATGACTGGTCTTTGCGTGCCAGGCATCACCATGAACTGGGGGAGAAATCCACTTTCGACGTCAATCTGGACTTCGTGAGCAGCAAACGCATCTGGGAGGACAGCTACGACCTGGACGAAAGCCTGGCCCAGAAGGTCACTTCGACCGTTTCCTACCGCAAGCCCCTGCTCAGTTCCTATCTGAACGTGGGCGCCACCTACACCGAAGACCTGATCAATGACCGGATTTCGGTATCTTTGCCCGCAGTGAGTTTTTCCGCGCCAACCCGACCCGTATATGAGCTGTTTTACAATCCCACGCGCAGCCCCAACGCCTGGTGGAGCAACCTGAGCTACAGTTATAGCTTCCGCATGGATCATACCGGAATGAGCAGGAATCCCGACCGTGGCTGGGCAGATATTTTCTGGAACAATGAAATAGACCCCGCCGACACCACCAACACAAACTACCTCACTCAGCATTTCGCCGGAATCAAACAGCGCCTGGGCCTGTCCTACAACTGGAAATTCAGGGGATGGCTCAATTTCCAAAATGGGGTGAACTACAGCGAAAGCTGGTTTGACCGCGACCGTAAAGGGGACAACTGGGTGCGGGGAAACGACTATGGAGCCTATGCCAACGCCAACTTCAACATCTATGGTATCCGCAACTTCCGCAAGGGCTGGCTACGCTCCCTGCGCCACATCATGACCCCCAGCGCGGGTGTGAACTACAGCCCGGATTTCTCGGATAACAGCAGGTTCTACAGCTTTGGCGGAATTGGCCTGAACAGCAGCGGCAAAACAGCATCCCTAAGCTATGGCCTGAACCATAAATGGCAGCTTAAATATGGCAAAGACAACAAAAAGACAGGCGACATCCTGACCTTCAACTCCCGCGGTTCCGTCAATCTTATGCAGGAGGAAAAGAAGCTGGGCCTTGTTTCGCACACTCTGAACTTCAGTCCCGGAACATTTGGTTTGGGCAATTTCAGGCTGCCGGGTTCAGCCTTGAACCTCAAATCCCTCAACCTGGGCTATTCCTCCCAATTCAGCTTTAGCCAGGATCCCTACGAGCTGCGCGACGGCAAGTGGAAGATGAATAACCAGTATTTCTCCCACTCCATTTCGCTCAGCGGAACAGCGCCCTACACCAGGTATTTCAGCCGCGAAAAGAACAAGATTTTCAGCCCCTACGAACATTCTGACAGCCTGCACAGCGGCGCAACAACCCAAACCTCGGGCAGCAGTTCCAGCGAGAACTGGCGGCTTACCCTCTCCCAGGACATCTCCGGCGAAAAAGGTATCTTTCAGTCCAGTTCCAGCAACCTGCGCCTCAACGCTTCCCTCAAAGTAACCGACAACTGGTATGTTACTTATGGCAACTACTACAATCTGAAAGAAAAAGACCTGATCTCGCAAAGCGTCAACCTGAGCCGCGACCTCCACTGCTGGAAACTGGAAGTGAGTTACTCCACCCGCAACGAATACTGGGAATACCGGATAGCCCTGTTCAACACCAGCCTGCCCGATGCGCTGAGGTTCCAGACCCGTGACAGCAAGAACTATTAGAAGAGCCGTTTTTTTGGACAGGGATGGCTGCATCAGCCCCGATGAGTTCGGCTATCTGGACGATCCCAGCCTTTACCAGCTCTATCCCTACACCGGTGAGGCTTTGCGCCTGCTGAAGAAGATGGGATTCCTCCTTTTTTTGGTTACCAACCAATCCGGCATTGCGCGTGGATATTTCGATATACCCACCCTGGAAAGGGTGCTGGATCGCATGAAACAACTGCTTGCCAAACAGAAAGTCCGCTTCAATGGCATCTACTATTCCCCTTGGTTCGCGGATGGCGTGGTGCCCCCCTATAATATTGAACATGAAGACCGCAAACCCGGCATCGGAATGTTCAAACGCGCCAGGAATCAACATGTCTTTGAAGCAGGACTGTCCTGGATGATCGGAGACCGCCGCACAGATGTGGAGTTTGGGCACAATGCGGGCATGAAGACCATCCTTTTGCTCAGCGGCGAGGGAGCCCGGGAAATGCTCAACGGCCTGGATAGCTGGACTGTCCGGCCGGACTATATCGCTGAAAATCTGCTGACTGCCGCCAAATTGATTCAGATGCTCGAGCAATGAAACCCCTTGCGCATTTTAGCAGAAAAAAGTTTCAAGCGTTAAGCCCCGAACATCAACTTAAAGCTATCAGCCGCCTGCTTGACAGACTGGATGAGCGTCTGGCATCGCCCGATCCGCTAACAGAACTCATATCCAATATCAAAGACTGCCTGGCGTGGATCACCCCGCCTCTGCCGGAATCCGCCCAAGCCCTTTACGCTGCTCTCGATACCGCCGGCGACAGGCATCAGATATCGGCGGCTATTGCCAGATATCAAACCGCAAGAGGGATCGAGTTTAGGGATTACAACCTGTCCCAAGCCTGGCATGACGGCCCCCGGGAAGCTGATCCGGCGGCTCTGGCAAGGGCTTCGCAAATTTTGCTGATTCTGGATAATCTGCGTTCGGCTTTCAATGTGGGCTCCATCTTCCGGACTGCTGAATGCCTGTCGGTCAAAGAGGTCTGGCTGTGCGGAGTGTGCGCGGATCCTTCAGACAAGGCCTTGCAAAAGACGGCGATGGGCACAACTGAACGGGTGAGCTGGCGGCGTTTTGCCGACACCCTTGAAGCGGTCGAGGCAGCCAAAAGAGAGGCTTACCACCTCTGCGCCCTGGAAACCACCCCATCCGCGGCATCTGTCTTCGAGACCGCCTTTCCCCTCCCTCTGGCCATCGTGGCTGGCAATGAGAGCCTTGGCATCGACCCCAACGTGCTGTCCCAGTGCGAAATGCACGTTTCGTTACCTGTCCAGGGCTGGAAAAACTCCCTCAACGTAGCCGTGGCTCTTGCCATCTGCTCCTATCAGGCAGTTTTCGGCGGGTTGGGGACACGTAAATAGCAAGTAGCTTATTGATGCCTGACCATGATTATCCCGGGAATTTATTGTTGCCTTATAAACAAAATTCCTGTCCCAATATCGTTTGACCCTACGGTATTTATCCATCAAAATACGTTGGTTTCCCTGCACGCTATCATTCGACACATCAACACGTTAGCCTATCATCCTTAGGTCATCCCTATAAAAGTTAAGGTTGACCCCAGGAAGACCTGAGCTTGAGAACAATATGCAAAGGGGGGCAAACCTGCTCCCGCGTGACTTCCGGCTGATTGCAGAGATTATTCCGGGAAAAAAGGGCGGAATCGCTTCCGCCCCACGTAGCTGTGATATATGTTGTGTCACTTATTTGGCTATCCGGGCGGTACCGGCATCGACGCCAAAAGGTTCGCCATCCCGCGGATCAACTTTTATCGAACTGGTTTCGCTGCTAACCTCGACAATCTGTTTGCCTGAGGCATCCTTTTTGAATTCATTGAGTAGGGTGATTGATTGATTTTCGGTCCAGGGGAAGTTGAAATGGACGCGGTTTTGCCAGTAAGTGTAATCTGAAGGCATGTCCAGCCAGTCCGCCTGGATTCTGGTTCTGCCGAAAGCCTTGTAGTAGCCGACATTATAGGTGAGGCCATTCCCGGGAATGGTGATATTGTCCTCAGTCTCCGCGGGCAGACCGTAATTGACATACAGCGGATGCAAGTCATGATAGCCTGTGTTGCGCATTTTCAGGAAGAACAGGTCCTCCGCCGTGATCAGATAGGTGGTGTAGGAATCGCCGACTATATCCCGGGTAAGCGACCATTCCACAACCAGTCCCGTGATCTCGCCATTGCTTGTGCTGCCATGAGTTTCGGCTTCGTAATGATACACTTGGTCCCGCCTGTCAATCATGAATGTCGCGGTTTCCCCGGGGGCGATCACTTTCGTGCCGTATCCATCAACACTAACGCTGATGTCTGTATAGAGCATGTTTTGAAACCTTGCCAGGAAGGGCGGCCTATCTTCATGGACACAGCACGAGGCCAGCACCAGCAATGGCAGGCAAAGAATGAGTATCTTACGCATCGTAAACTCCTTGGCGGCAGCTTAGCCCCGGTTTATCCCGGGGGTTGACTGGCAAGCTCCCCGAGGGATAAACTGAACCTTGTGCCATCTTGTTACCGGCATCCTGCGCTTTGAACCGCAAGGTTCATTATCACAGGCTGTCAGCGTTTCATAGTTTATACCATCCCACGGGGATAATCCTCTATATATTTTTCAGGATGGATAGCCCGTGCTGCTAAAAGGCTTTACGGTTACGAGGCAAAATAGAGCCCCGCTGGGCAGGGCTCTATGATTATCGGGATCAGGTTCGGTATCAATCAAAGCGCAGAACAACAAATTGCTCGTTTTTATTGCGGTCCATCACGTAGAGGGTGATGGTTTTACGGTTATCTTTTTTCATTTTTTCCATTGCTTTGGAGATGGCTGAGCTATACTCATCGGGAGTTTCCACAGCTTCCCTGCCCACCTTGAGGATCACATAACCTACCTGCAGGCCGGCTTTGGACGCGGCGGAATTTCCTTCGATGGTGCTGATGATCACGCCTTTGTCCACATTGATGTTATTACGTTTGGCGTAAGCGGAATCCCTCGCTTCCACCGTGATTCCCACGCTGCCGTTGTTCGCAGGGCTATCCGCGCTTGCCACGCTGCCATCTTCGGGATAAGAGTCGAGTTGGATATACAAAGTGCGTTCCTTATTCTCCCTGATGATCTTAACCGGCACGCGGGTACCGACTTTGGAGGTCGCCACGGCGATGCGGAATTTTGACACGTTGGGAACCTTCTCGCTGTTGAATTCCACAATCACGTCTCCCACTTCCAGGCCTGCCCTGTGCGCGGGGGAATCGGTTTCCACCTTCGCCACGAGCACTCCGGAAACCTCTTCCAGGTTGAAAGCTTCCATCAGGTCAGAGGTTATTTCCTGGGGCGAGATGCCGATATAGGCGCGGGTCACCTTGCCGTTGGCAACCAGGTCTTCCATCACTCGTTTGGCGAGGTTGACAGGGATGGCAAAGCCTATGCCGATGTTGCCGCCGCTGGTGCTGGTGATTGCCGAGTTAATCCCGATCACCTCGCCGGCAATATTCAACAATGGGCCGCCGCTGTTGCCGGGGTTGATGGCCGCATCGGTCTGAATGTAATCCTGATAGATGGGTGAGCCGGAGCCAAAATCAAGGTTTGACCTGCCGATGGCAGAAATCACACCCAGGGTGACTGTCCTGTCCAACCCGCTGTCTCCGAAAGGATTGCCGATGGCGATCGCCCAGTCCCCGATCTGGAGGTTGGAAGAATTTCCCAGTGGGGCGATGGTTACTTTCTCCCCTTCCTTGACGTTGATCTTGATCACAGCCACGTCCGTATTGGGATCCAGTCCCACCACGGTGCCGGTATAAGTGATCTTGTCTGCCAGGGTCACGGTGATCGTTCCTTCCTTGCCTTTTTCCACAACGTGGTTGTTTGTCATGATGAAAGCTTCCCTGGTCTGGGGATTGTATTCATACACAAAACCGCTGCCCATGGACGTGACGGGGCGCTGTTGCTGCCTTTGCTGGGGGAAGAACTGGCGAAACCAGGGGTCGTCGAAGAAAGGATTGCTGTAGTTTTGGACTGTAACTTTGGATTCCACCTTGATCTGCACCACGGCTTCACGAACCTTGTTGACCACTTCAACTACGGGATTGGGGCCGGCAGGGTCAATCAAAGCAGATTTGCCCGCCCTCGTCTGCGCCACCGCGCAGGACATCATGGACACCGCCAGAACAAGCGGTATAATACGTTTCCATATAGTCATGGTTATCTCCTGAGATTAATATCAGTCTTTTCGCTTCAAGGGTCGAAGCGGAAAAAAATAAAAAGTCACATAGAAACAGACGATGTTCCAAGACAAATTAATCCATGCCCCCGCTCTGGTCAAGGAAAAAACTTTCCCCTCAAAGCTGTAAAGGCTGCCTGGATTATAGCCACGGCACTATTCATACCGATTGGAGAGAGGATTTCCTGCATATTTAGGAGCAGGTTGACAAAAATATGGCCTGATGGAATATGGGGCAAATGGAAAAATCAGCACCGGCAACCAATCAGGGCACCCTGACCCAGATACAGTATCTTAAAGGGGTGGGAGAAGCGCGCTCGCGCCAGTTGGCCAAACTGGGCATCCGAAACGTGCTGGAGCTGATGGAATACTTTCCCAGGGACTACATCTCACGCAAGATCCAACCTAAACTGAAAGAACTTAGACCTGGGGACAGGGCGGCTTTTACCGCAATGGTGAGTTGGGTGGATGAACGCAAGACCCACAAAGGGAAAAGCATTCTCAGCGTGGGAATCAGCGATACGCAATCCACTTTGGTCTGTACCTGGTTCAGCTATCCCAAAGGATACCCGCAGCAATTCAAACCCGGGTCAACGATCTGGCTGAACGGCCAGCTAACCGAATACAACGGGCAATTGCAACTGGTTCATCCCCAGGTGGAGTTTGTTGACAGACTGGAGGATGAAGGCGATTTCTGGAAAAAAAGGGATCATCTGCCCGTGTATGGCCTTTCCGGCAATCTCACCCAATCCTTACTGCGCAAGATAGTTTACTCCGCTTTCGAGCTACACACTCAAAGCATCGTGGAAAACCTGCCCCCCTGGCTGCTGGATAAATATGGCTTTCTGTCCCGTAAGGAGGCTTTGCAGAAGATGCACTTCACCCTGGAACCCGGCAAGGTGCCAGAGCTGCGCAAGCGCTTCGCCTTTGAGGAGCTGTTCTACTCGCAACTGCTCTGGGGCAGGCATAAAAGGCATCACAACAGCCACACCCGGGGAATAGCGTTTGAGAACAAGCGTGACCTGACCACCCGGTTGCGAGAGCAACTGCCATTTACTTTGACAGGGGCGCAAAAAAAAGTGTTGCGAGAAATCTTCGCCGATATGTGTTCTGAGCGGCAAATGAGCAGGATGGTGCAGGGCGATGTGGGCTCCGGTAAGACGATAGTGGCTCTGTTTGCCATGCTGCTGGCTGTGGAGAACGGGTATCAGGCGGCTCTGATGGCGCCCACGGAGATTCTGGCAGACCAGCACTATGCCAGCATCGTGAATCTCGTGGCGGGTTTACCGGTAAAGGTCTGCCTGCTCAAGGGAGGCAGCTTCAAGGGTAAAGCGCAGATCAAACAGGAGATCGGCGACGGCAGCGCGAACATCGTGATCGGCACCCATGCTCTGCTGCAGGAGGATGTCTCCTTCTTTAAGCTGGGTTTTGTCACTGTGGATGAACAGCACCGCTTTGGCGTGCAGCAAAGGGCCACCCTGGCCAGAAAAGACAACCATCCCGATCTGCTTTACCTCAGCGCCACACCCATCCCCCGCTCTCTAACCCTTACCGTGTTTGGCGACTTGGAAATGAGCCTGCTGGATGAATTGCCACCCACCCGCAAACCCGTGCAAACCTATATCCGGTCGAATAACAAGATCGACATCGTATACCGGGAGGTTGCCAGGGAACTTGAGCAAGGGCTACAGGTGTATGTGGTCTGCCCCCTGATAGAGGAATCTGACAAAGTGGATCTGCTGGATGCCGAGAGACTGCACAAGCATTTATCGACCAAGGTGTTCCCCCAGTATAGCTGCCGACTGCTGCACGGGAGGATGCCTGCAGCGGAAAAATATGAGATCATGAGCAGTTTCAAGGCAGGCGAAACCAGGATCCTGGTGTCCACCACCGTTATCGAGGTGGGTGTGGACGTGCCCAGCGCTTCGGTGATGATCGTGGAACATGCGGAAAGATTTGGCCTGGCCCAACTGCATCAGTTGCGGGGGCGGGTGGGCAGAGGCGCCAGGCAGTCATACTGCTATCTGATAGAACATCTGCCGCGCAGCAGGATAGCTTTGGAACGCCTGGAAACCATGGCCAGGACAACGGATGGATTCCTGATTGCAGAGAAAGACCTTGAGTTGCGTGGTCCTGGGGAGTTGTTTGGCACAGAACAGTCCGGCCTCCCCCAGTTCCGCTTTGCCAACCTGGTGGCCGACCAGCCCCTGTTAAAGCAAGCCAGGGACGAGGCATTTTCCATCATCGATGCAGACCCGGAACTGGAGTTGCCCGAGCATGCCGTCCTGAAAAAACACTATAGCAGTGAACTGTCTGCCAAAGAGAAACTTATAATGTATTAACGTCCCGCATGCGGGAATAAGTGATTGACTAAAAATCCAAGTTCAAATTATGTGCAAAAAAGTACTTTAGAGGTGCCAATGAAAAAGCTGATTACTCTGATCACGCTCATAATTGCATTTAGCGCAGCGTTTGCGCTCTCATTCGATCCTGACCTGTTTGTTAGCCAGACCATCATCGCCTGCTTCACAAGGGAAGCGGTGGGTAACGACAGAGGAACCATAAACTACACCACAGAAACAGGCGTGGTTATGACCGGCTTGCCCTCATTCGATTATCTGGCAGCCAAATACAGGGTCACTGCCCTGGACCAGGCCCACCCCTACGTGAAGGTTCCCACCTGGAACGACAAAGGGGTTTACCTGCAAAACATCTACCGCATCCGTCTGGAAGATAACTCCCTCATGGATGAAGCCCTGGCTGAGTTTTCCAAAGACAGCAACCTGATCTGGGCAGAATTTGAGGGAATCAACCGCAGCTACTTCACTCCTAACGACCCGATGCTCCCCCAACAATATGTCCACAGCCGCATCAACAGCTTCGACGCGTGGGATTATGTGTTGGGATCCTACGAAGTAAAAGTCGCGATCACGGACTCCGGCGTGAAATGGAACCATCCGGACCTGAGGAGCAACATCTGGATCAATCCCGCTGAATCTCCTGGCATGACCATCAACTGGGATGCCGGCACGATCACTGGAGGAAACGGAGCTGATGCCGGAGAAGGCGGAAACAAGGTTGATGATCTGGTGGGCTGGGACTTTTACAACAATGACAACAACCCCATCCAGACCTACGCGCCCAACGATCATGGCACTCATGTCGCCGGCTGCGCCGGAGCGGTTGGCAACAATTCCATCGGTGTGGTTGGCACCTCGCCGATTGTATCGATCATATCCTGCAAAGGTGCTTCAAACACCTCTCCATCCCAAGGCATTTCCTTTGCCTACGACCAGGTGAAATACGCTGCGGAAGTGGGCGCGGACATCATCAACTGCAGTTGGGGCAGCGTGGGCACAGGAGCTTATCCCAATTCCATTGTGAATTATGCCACCAATCTAGGAGCTTTGGTTGTGGCCGCGGCTGGCAACAATGACACGGAACACAACAATAGTTATCAGGATTATCCTGCCGACTGCACCAACGCCCTATGCGTGGCATCCACCGGCCAGAATGATGTGAAATCTAACTTTTCCGATTACGGCACGACAATAGATATCTGCGCTCCCGGTGAGGGGATACTCTCCACCATCATCCAGAGTAACGGTTACGACGCCTACAACGGCACCTCCATGGCATCCCCTGTTGCAGCGGGTGTGGCAGCATTGGTAAAAGCCCTTCATCCCACCCTGTCTCCCGGAGCTCTGATGGATCGCCTGATGAACACCGCGGACTATATTTACGAAGCCAACCCCGATTATGTGGGCAAGCTTGGCGCAGGCCGCATCAACGCCTACGCCGCTACTATGTTTGACAAGATCCCGAATATCACCATCGATGATAAATCGATTGAGGAACTGGAAGGTGACGGAGATGGCATCGCCAATCCTGGAGAGCTGATTAGTCTCAAAATATCGCTGAACAACTATCTTGACCCCTACACCGGTCTGGCCTGGCTGCCAGCCGAAAACCTGAGCGCCACGCTTACCTGCAACTACCCCGGCATCACAATCGAACAGAATACAGCCGCTTATGGCACCCTGTATCCCGGCAGCACCATGTGGAATCACAATCAACCCTTCACATTCAGCTCTGTCGCCGGTCTGGCTTCTGAACCCATCCCCTTCGAATTGGTTGTTTCTGCCAATGCGTCGGCTCCGTTCCCCTACACCAAGACCCTGACTTTTACGGTGCAGCTTTCGCTGATCCAGGAAGGATGGCCATTTGATCTCGGCGGCGCAACAAACAGCAGCCCGATACTTGTGAATCTGGATTCCGATCCCGACCTTGAGATAGTGTTTGGTGACCATGCCGGAAATATCCATGCCCTCAAGAAAGATGGCAGCACGCAAATGCCCGGATTCCCCATCTCGCTTTCCAGCGCTGTCATCGGATCTTTGGCCATGACCGATTTGAATGCAGACGGAATAAAAGAATTCGCCGCCTGCCTGCAAAACAACAGTATAGTATTCTTTAATTCACAGGGGACAGTTCTCTGGACAACCCCCGCCGGCGGAACTTTGCGCAGCGGCCCTGTGATCGCCTCCCTGAAAAACGATAGCTCGCGGCAGATCATCACAGCCACCCAGGCTGGAAACCTGATCGTCCTGAATAGCGACAACACACCCTATCCCAATTTCCCGGTCAGTATAGGCGGAGCAATTCTGGGCCCTCCCGCCATCGCGGATTTAAATGGAGACGGTAAATACGACATTATCGTAGCCACCCTGAATGGCAACCTGTCAGCCATCAACAGCGCCACCGGGCAAAACCTGAGCGGATTCCCTGTTGCGATGCAAGGTGGCACCCAAAACCCCATCACCATTGCCAATCTGGATGCGGATCCCAGTCCTGAGATCATAGTCACCACCAGCACATCAGGTAACATCCTGGCATATAACCATGACGGTTCACAGTTCTTCCAAAGGGCTGTGGGAGGCCAGATCAAAACGGGCGCTGTGGTGGCCGATGTGAACAACGACGGCAACAAAGAGATCGTCGTAGTCGCTGCCAATGGCACTGTTTACATTCTCAACCCAAACGGAACCGATCTGCCTAACACGCCAGTCATGGTAAACCAGGCAGTGGATTGCACCCCCACGGTCGCCCGCTTTGACGGCGACAACTATGCCGGGATAATATTCGGCGACACCAATGGCAGAATCCACAGCGTGAGAGCCGATGGAACTGAATCTCCCAATTTCCCCATCACCGTCACCGGCAACGTGAAGACTTCCTCCGCCCTGGCGGATATCGATGGCGACAACGATCTGGATATCGTGATCCCCAACGACACGGGAATGTATGTCGTGGACATCAAGCGCCCCGCCCAGTCAATTGAATGGCGTTGCTTCATGGGCACCTACAACCGCGGCGGGAACATCTATCAGAACACCCCTGTCACGGATCCGGCAACTCCGCAGTTGTATACCGCTTTGGCCAGCAACTATCCCAACCCCTTCAATCCAAACACCAATATCAGCTTCAGCCTGGCCAACCCCGGCGAGGTCAGCCTCCAGATATTCAACCAGAAAGGCCAGTTGGTGAAGACCCTGCTGAATTCGTCACTGCCCGCCGGAAACCATCAACTCACCTGGAATGGAACGGACGAACAGGGCGCACAGGTTAGCAGCGGCGTCTATTTCTACCGCATGAAATCCGGCAAATACTCATCAACCCGCAAAATGGTGATGATGAAATAGACCGGTGCAGATATCGTAAGGGAATCGGGTATTCTCTTATAACTAACATTGTTGCAAGGGCTTCCGCTGGGAAGCCCTTCTCATTTGAGCGTCTTGCCAAACCGTGGCTCTTCCCTTAGTCATCCTTATAATTTATAAGGATGACCCAGGGTTGTATAGCTCAAACCATGATGCAGCAAATGAAGGAGGCATCTTTGGAGTTTGAGCGGATAAAGATTTTCCTTGAACGAATTTCGCCTCTGAATAATATGGTTTGATTGATGAAAAAACCTTAAGAGCAAGGAGCCTACAATGAAAGTGATCGAAGGTAATCTGGTTTCCAAAGGATACAAGTTTGCCCTGGTGGCAAGCCGTTTCAACGAACTGATCAGCCGCAAGCTGGTGGAAGGCGCGGTAGATTGTCTGCTGCGGCACGAGGTGAAGGACAAGGACATCACCGTGTTGTGGGTGCCGGGAGCTTTTGAGATACCCCTGGTGGCCCAGGAAGCTGCCAAAAATAAGAACTACGATGCCGTGATCTGCCTGGGAGCGGTGATCCGGGGTGCCACGCCACATTTTGAATATGTGAGCGCGGAAGTTAGCAAAGGCATCGCGCAGGTGGGCCTGGCCCAAAGCAAACCGGTGATCTATGGCATCTTGACCACAGACACCATCGAACAGGCTATCGAGCGCGCCGGAACCAAAGCTGGCAACAAAGGTTTTGCCGCGGCCAGCGCGGCTTTGGAGATGCTCAGCCTGCTGGCGGAAATGCGCTGATGGGCATGCGACGCAAAGCACGCGAACTGGCGGTGCAAACGCTCTATGCTCTGGATTTTGCGGAGATAGGCACGGAGTTTAAAGAGTACGATCTCCTGAATCAGTATCCGGAGATTCTGGGTCAGCTTGCCCAAAGAGAATCCATCGATGCTTCTTCGCCAGTGTTCGCCTTTGCGGAAGAACTTGTCAAAAACACGATTATCAATCTGGATGACCTGGAAGCGGAAATTGGCAAACACTCCGAAAACTGGAGCGTTGACAGTATCGCGCATCTGGACAGGCATATACTGCAAATAGCGGCTTACGAGCTGATCCATACGGACACCCCGCCGGCTGTGGTGATCAACGAAGCGATTGAAATAGCCAAAAAGTTTTGCAGCGAGAGCAGCGGCGGGTTTTTGAACGGGATTCTGGACTCAGTAAAAAAAGACTTGCAGGAAACGTCCCTTGGCAGAGGTCTTGGATAAAGGAAGACAGCGAGATGGTATGAAAGCTGTCATAGACAGATCAGGATACTTGAGGCTCAAAAGGCCTTATTCGCGCCAGGGCAAGCGCCCCGGCAGGTCTGCCTGCCCATTCGCGCTGCAATCCTTGAAAGCCTGCGGTGACTGGTGTCCCCTGTTTGGCGAACCTGAAAAACTGTCGGACGGCAGGATATCACTGCCACTATGCACACGAACACTTGTTTTAAATGAGTTTTTTGATGAAAGAGAACCCCGGAAGGAGGATTTGGTTTGAAACAATCTGAACCCTTAATCTGTTCTTTGGGTGTTTTTGCCTACAACGAGGCGGGCAACATCCTGGCCTTGCTTGAAGCTTTGACTTCGCAGGAACTTTGCAATGTCAGAATAGCTGAGATAATTGTGGTATCCAGCGCCAGCACTGATGGAACTGATGAACTGGTGGCAGAATACGCCCTGTCTCATCCGCAGGTGAAGCTGATAAGGCAAGCCCGGCGGGAAGGCAAGTCCTCCGCCATCAATCTTTTTTTGGCGCAGGCCACATCTCCCTATTTGGTGGTTATCAGCGGAGATGTGATCCCCGCCCCCAGAACTATCGAACTGCTGGTGAGCGCTTTCCGCGATGAACGGATCGGAGCCACTGGCGGCAGGCCTGTTCCGGTGAACGACGAAAACACCTTCATGGGTTTCGCGGTGCACCTGCTTTGGCGCTTACATCATCGCATGGCCATGATCTCGCCCAAATTGGGGGAAATGATCGCGTTCCGCAAGTTGATGGAGTCCATCCCAGCTGAATCTGCGGTGGATGAGGCCAGCATCGAAGCCATTGTCAGGCAGGCTGGCTTGAAACTGCGCTATATTCCGGAAGCCGTGATACATAACAAAGGCCCCGTAAAACTGAAAGACTTTATCAAGCAACGCCGCCGCATCCAGAATGGACATCTCTGGCTGAAGCGGACACAGGATTACAAGGTGGCTTCGCAGGACAAGGGAACCCTGTTTTGGATCATGCTGGACGAGCTACGGGAACGGCCACTCACAGCTGGTAAGGTATTCGCGGTTATGGCTTTGGAGGCATACTGCCGCATGCTGGGAAGTTGGGATTATCACATAAAAAAGAAGAATCCCTTCGCCTGGGAAATAGCCAACTCCGCTAAAAAAATCAAACAAGAGCAACACGAGGAATAATGCTGAGCCTGATACCGAGGATAGTAGCTTATTGGTTTATGAAACATCTGGGGTTTCCGCGGCTACTGCCCATGAACTATACTGTAAGCTTGCTCTATACATGTAATTCCCGCTGTAGTACCTGCAATGTCTGGAAGAAAAAAGCGCGCGACTTCAGTGTCGAGGAATATGTTAAAACATTCAAAAGCATCGGCAGGTCACCCTATTGGGTCACCTTCAGTGGCGGAGAACCGTTTTTGCGGCAGGACCTGGTCAAGATCGTCACCACGATCTACAAGATATCACGTCCCCGCATTATCAATATACCCACCAATGGAATCCTGACTCAGGGGATCGCCGAAAAAGTGGAAGCGATCGCCAAAGCATGCCCCAAAGCCCAGATTATAATTAATATCTCTATCGATGGAGTAGAAAATCAGCACGACGAGATCAGGAAAGTGCCGGGCAACTATAAAAAAGCTCTCGCCACCCTGCACAGGCTCCAGTCGCTCAAGTTGCCTAACCTGGCGGTGGGAATCCACACGGTAATCTCGCAGTTCAATGTGGATAGCTTTCCCGGCATAGCTACCGAACTGATGCGCCTGGAACCTGATTCCTACATCACCGAGATCGCTGAGGAAAGGGTGGAGCTTGACACCATTGGCGCAAACATCACACCCAGCTTGATTTCGTATAAATCCGCAATTGACTTTCTCATCCATCGTATAAAAAACGGCAGCTATAAAGGCATGAGCAAGATTACCATGGCTTTCAGGATCGAGTATTACAACCTGGTGAAAAAGATCATGCGGGATCAACGCCAGATAATACCCTGCTATTCCGGCATAGCTTCTGCACAGATCTCTCCGGATGGAGATGTTTGGACTTGCTGTGTCAAAGCCAAAAGCCTTGGCAATTTACGTAAGGAAAAATACAATTTCCGGCGCATTTGGTTTCATCACGAAGCGGAACTGGAGCGCCGTTCGATCCACAAACGTGAATGCTGGTGTCCTCTGGCAAACGCAGCATATACCAATATGCTGATGGATATTCCCACCCTGTTCAGGGTTTTTTGGCGTTCATTTATCAAATGGTGGCATTAATATGATCTCGATCAAAAGCAAACTGTCCACCTTTCCCAGCAGCCTTTGTGACTGGCAGGCTTCCCAGGATGGCCACTGGGGATGGTTTGTCTGCACAAGGCATGAGGAACACGACAGCGTCCTTGAAGAGATCCAGGCGGAAGTGAAGCTGGAAATCATGAATTCATCGATAGCCAGCGTGAGCCGCATGGAAATCGATAACTGGCTGCGGACTTTTTTCTCCGACTTTCATTGGAAGATGCACGCGCGGCTACGCAAGACCGAACTGCGGGAAAAAGGACTATCACTGTTCTTTGGGGTGATATTCGAGAGTGAGATTCATTTTGTGCAATTCGGCCGACTCTTTTGCGCCGTTACCAAGGGTAAAAAGCTTATCCAGCATGGTCGCGCCTGGAAAAACCACCGGGCTCAGAGTCTGGCTGAGATGAATCTATTCGGCCTGTCCGAAGGAGATATCAAGGTCAAACCACAACGGCTACTGATCGAAGACAACGAGAAAATGCTGGTGATACCTTCTCAGATCGCCAACCGTATCGTGGAGCAAGGCGTGGAAGTGAACAGTTTGGTTCCTGTGGTGGAAGCTTTTTCTTCCCAGGACAACGCCCAGTGGCTGATCCTGGAAAACCAGCCCCGGCTGCGTGGCAACAAAAAGAGAAAGCTAAGCCGGGTGCAGATCAGTTCATTCTTCCTGTTGCTGCTGACTTTTTTGGCAATACTATACATGGCGTTTGGAAACAGGGCTTGCGATGTATTCCTGCGCAAAGCTCGCGTCAAGGCGGACTCCGCCAAGATATCCACCAGCCTCAAAGTTGATCCGGACATACTTAAATATTGGGAGAGCGTGGTAAACGCGCCTTTGAGGTCAATAGAGCTTACCAACGGCTGGACAACCGATCTGGAATATCCCGTCACGGCTGCTCCCGCGTTTGACCAGAACAACATCTATATCGCCAGTGGCAACAGATTGACCGCGTTTGGGAAAAGAAACAGAGAGATGGTCTGGGATCGGGCTTTTCCCTCCAAAATCGAATCCCTGCACCAAACCAAATATGGACTGATGCTTAATCTGGCAGACCACCAGATCGTAGGCCTGTCCAACGAGGGGAAAGTTGCCTGGGCGGACACTCTGAAAAGCGATATTCTCCCCAACACTCCTGTCACAAGCATCGAACTGACCAATCGTGAAGACCCCCGCATCGACGGAAGCGTGACTGTGATACCTATGGAAAAAGGCCTCAGCGCACTCGATAGCAAGCGTGGCACGCTTCTGAGCGAAATCACTTTTACCAATCAGTTGCAATCCATATCCGAATATGATCGATACGATTCCTGTTTTTATGCGGTGGTGGAAAACGCCGTGGTCTGCGTGATAGTGAAAGTGGTTAACCGATGAAGCATCGAGCGATAATCTTGTTTCTCCTCCTACAGGCCGCGCTGCTTGCCGCGGTGACGGGATCTGTCGGTCTCACCGGCTTTGCCCGCCTTCAATATGGCGGCGGAGGTGACTGGTACAACGACCCGGAAGTACTGCCCAATCTTGCCAGCTACGTCAACGCTACTTTGAATACAAGTTTCCCGGAAGACCAGGCTGTGGTTAAAGCTGATGAAGCAAGGCTGTTTGAGTTTCCCTTTGTGTATCTGACAGGGCATGGCAACATCTCCTGGTCGGACAGGGAGATTGAAAACCTGCGCGACTGGATGATGCGGGGAGGATTTCTCTACGCGGATGACGATTATGGGATGGATGCTTCGTTCCGCAGGGAGATCAAGCGGGTGTTTCCAGAATATACACTGCTGGAATTGGGTCCCGACCATCCCCTGTTTTCATGTTTTCACCAGTTTCCCGCCGGTCTCCCCAAGATCCATTTGCACGACGAAAAACCTCCCCAGGCTTTTGGAGTGTTCGACGACAACGGCAGGCTGATGTGCCTCTATACTTACGAAAGCAATATCAGCGATGGCTGGGCTGATCCATCCACCCACAAGGATCCTCCAGAGATACGGGAGGCAGCCCTGCGCTTTGGCTGCAACATTGTTTACTATCTGCTGACACGTTCCTGAGATGAAGATCTGCGTCCTCTCCGACATCCATTTCAAATACATCCGGAGCAATCCTGATGACGAAGCCAACGCAGGAATAGTATTGTCTTTCCTGCGCGAAGCCGTGGGCCGCTATGATCTGATGGTACTCAACGGCGACATCTTCGATCTCTGGTATGACTGGAAATACACCATCATCAAGCAGTATTTCCCCTTGTTGCATCGGCTGGCTGAGATCGGAGAGCAAGGTTGCAAGCTTGTTTTAATTAGCGGAAACCACGATTTTTGGTTCAATAGCTTCCTGGGCGACTATCTGCAGATGGAGGTCCACAATGATCTCTACAGGCTGGAGGCTGACGGTAAAAAGATGCTCTTCACCCATGGCGACCTGTACACTGTGAATGATGCCCGCTATAAGATAATGCGCAAGCTGATCCGCCTCAAAGGTGTGAGGCAGTTGTTTTCGCTGCTGCACCCGGATTTTTCCCTCTTGCTGGGGCATAAGCTTTCCCGTTCCTCGCGTCTGCGGAAGGTTTCATCCAAACTCAAGAGAAAGAAGGCATCGGGAATGCAGAACTACGCCTCCAGGCAGCTATCCAGGAAAAACTTCGATATCGTGGTGATGGGGCACATTCACAACCCAATTCTTAAAGAGTTGGCTGGCGGAGTGTATGCTAACTGCGGAGACTGGATGAGGCACCACAGTTACTTGGAAATCATCGATGGAAAACCAGAATTGAAAACATATAAAACTAAGGAGACACAAGTATGAGAATGTACATTAGTAAGATCGCTTTGGCTGCCTTGCTCCTGGCTTTCAGTTTCACCATGCTAAACTGTCAGAGCAACGCGGCGCATAAATCGGACGACAACGCAAGTGAGGAAAACATGGAAGCAAAAACCGACACCGTGAACCTGATAATCAAGACCACCTATGGAAACATTGGACTTGAACTCTGGCGAAACATAGCTCCCAAAACCGTGGATAACTTTGTTAAACTAAGTAGCGAGGGCTTCTATAACAAGACCTATTTCCATCGTGTGATCCCGGATTTCATGATTCAGGGCGGAGACCCCAACACCAAAGATTCAGACCGTTCCAATGATGGCATGGGAGGCCCCGGCTACCAGTTTGAAGATGAATGCTATACTATGGGCGAACCCGCCACTGGCAATGTGAGCGATGAGGATACCGCCATGCTGGTTTGGACCAAGATTATTATACCTTACATGCAATCCAGCCAGAATCCCCAAAGCGAGATCTTCGATATCGTCAAAGCCGTTCAGGAAAAACAAAGCCCCGATCCAATCTATGGCAAGACCGTGGAATGGTATCAAGACCGCACCGGTTACAAGCAGCCCCTCCATAGCCAAATCCTCAAAGCCAATGTCTTGTATTCCTACATCTGTATGGCAAACTCCGGGCCAAACACCAATGGCTCCCAGTTCTTCATCGTTACCAAGCAGCCTGGAACCCCCTGGCTGGATGGCAAGCATACAGTGTTCGGAAAAGTGACCTCGGGTATGGACGTTGTCCACAAGATTGAAAAGCTGCCAAGAGACAGCCGGGACAATCCCAATCCGGGCAGTGAAGCCTTCATCAACTCCATAGAAATAATCAAATAGGCGTTCACCGTGTCACGCACATCAGAATCGGCGCTACAGCAGGAAATCCAGGCCTGGATCAGGCAAAACCAATATGTGTATCTGGCCACGGTGGACAAAAAGCAGCCCCATGTACGGCCAATAGTCCTGTTCCTGCATGACGACCGCTATTTTATGGCGACCTTCAGCGGGGATTCCAAAGTTGGCCAGATAGCTGGCAATAAATGGGTGGAAATCTGCGTTCCCCTGCATGAGGATGGCAATACCGGTTATATCCGGCTGACCGGGACGGCCCGCATTGTGAGCAACCCCTCTTTGAGGGCAGAAGCGGCGGAGCTGTGCTATTTCTTCGATGAGTATTTCAACGGACCCGACGATCCAGATTACGCGCTGATTGAGTTTGAGCCCAATTATGCCGAGTACCTGCGCCCGGGAGAAAGGTACAGCCAGTCCTGCAACATGAACAGGTATTCCGGATAAGATCAGGAGCACACATGAAAGCGATCTTTACATACCATGATGAGCATCTTGGCAAGAGCTACATAGTGATACCCAAGATCAGGGAACTATCCAAGGCCCTGGGAAATGTGGTCGTAACATTTGACAATGGAGACAAACGCACTTTGGCTGTTGACGATACAGAATCTGCGGTTCGGCAGATGCTGGAGGCCATAGAAGCCTTCTATGAGTGACCTTGTCGCTACTGCCAACCCTGTGGCCCTGGCCCTTCTGGGCACCCTCTTCACCTGGTTCATGACAGCACTGGGCTCCAGCCTGGTGCTGTTTTTCAAGACCATCAAGCCCTGGATACTGGATTCGATGCTTGGCGCCGCGGCGGGCGTGATGATCGCGGCAAGTTTTTGGAGCCTGCTCAATCCCGCGATCCAAATGAGCGCCGGTTCTCCCTGGCCTGCGGTAATTGGCTTTCTGGCTGGAAGTGGATTCCTGAGGCTGGTGGATTTGCTGCTGCCACATCTGCACATGGGCCACGACCAGTCTGAAAGCGAAGGATTGAAGACGCCCTGGGGCAAGACAACCCTGCTGTTCCTGGCTGTTACGCTGCACAACTTCCCGGAAGGACTGGCGGTTGGAGTGGCTTTTGGCGCGGTAGGTTACGGACTGCCGGAATCCTCGCTTGCCAGTGCGATTGCGCTGGCTTTGGGGATTGGCATCCAAAACCTTCCCGAGGGCGCGGCAGTGTCCATCCCTCTGCGCAGGGAAGGCATGTCACGCTGGAAAAGCTTTTTCTGGGGACAGTTTTCTGGCATGGTGGAACCCCTGGGCGGGTTGCTGGGAGCGGGCATGGCGCTAATCGCCCGTCCCCTCTTGCCTTACGCCTTGTCCTTCGCGGCCGGAGCCATGATCTATGTTGTGGTGGAAGAGGTGATACCGGAGTCACAGCGGGGCGAGAACGCGCACCTCGCCACAATGGGGGTGATACTCGGATTCACGGTGATGATGGCTTTGGATGTGCTGTTGGGCTGACTTCTATAGCGGATAAGCCCGTCCGATTAGAAAGGACAAACCCCCGCATCACCCATTCAGCTTGAAAGCGTGCCTTTCAAAAGCTGTTGCACCAGGAGCGGCACCATGATCTCGTGGTGGCCGATAAAGTAGAAGCCCTTGCCTCCTGTTTCCACCGGACGCCTGACCACGTTTTCCATGGCCCTGTAATGCAGGTTCATATCAAACACCGCGGTCGTGAAGTCTTTTACCTCCCCATACACGTTTCTGGCCACGGTCAGGGATTTGAGAAACACCTCCGGCAGCAACACCGCGGAACCCAGATTTATATACACTCCGCCTTTGTTGAGTTCCTTGATCTGCTCACAGAGGATGCGGAAGTCGCGCAGGCTGCAGTCGCCGATCGCCTTGCCATCCGCGCAGGGTGTTTGATGCACGATATCCGAGCCCAGGCCGATGTGTGCCGTCACAGGGATTCCGTGCTTGTAGGCGGTGGCCAGAAGGGATATCTCCGGGTGGGGCGCGGCGCTGAGGATGTGACGACCCAGTGCTTCCCCAAAGCCAAGCTGCTCCTCGCTGCCCTGGGTGATCACCGAGTTGATGCCGTGGGTGGTTTCATAGACCATGCCGAAGGAGCCATCCGCTAAGCCCTTGCTCACATCTTCGGAAGTCTTGCCAAAGAAAGCCAGTTCATAATCGTGGATAGCCACCGAACCGTTGATCACAAAGCACTTTACCGCTCCCACTTCCATCAGTTTGACCAGCAGGGGGGTCAAGCCGCATTTGATAACATGCCCGCCCAGGGCAATAATGATGGGTTTTCCCTGCGCCATCGCCTGCCTGCACAGACCTACAAACTCCTTAAAGTCTGCGCCTTTCAGGATGTCCGGCATGCTGTCCAGGAGGTCGTCGGCAAACCTGGCAAAAGCACCCGGCTCAACCTTGGAAGGTCGGTCTTGCACCGATTTCACACTGACCCGGGAGAGGTCTGTTTCTTTATACCTGCTCACTGCTTCCTCCTCAAATAGCGCTCTTCCTCGCTGAAGATGCAGCCGCAGTATTTTTGGCGGTACATGCCGCTTTCTTTGGACAGCCTGATACCCTCTTCCCAAAGTGGCCGCCAATCCCGGTAAAAGAAGGGTACCTGATACTTCTCCGCCATCGCATCAGCTATCTCAACGATCCGCTCATGCTTTTGGTAGCGGCTGTAAAGCAAGGTAGTGGAAAACGCGTCAAAACCCTGCTCCGAGGCAAGCTTTGCCGTGGCTTCCAGGCGCGTGGCATAGCAATACTCACAGCGGTCATCAATTTGCTTGGCCACATTGGCGACAAACTCCCGGAGGCCATACTCGTCACGCTGGAACAGTTTGATCGGTTCTTGAGCAGCGAAATCCCTCAGCGCTTCCAGGCGCAATTTATATTCTGTATAGGGGTGGATGTTCGGATTGTACCAGAACGCCGTTACCTCCACCCCCTCTTCCTTCAGTTGATAATATGGCGCGATCAGGCAGGGCCCGCAACAGGTGTGCAGGAGGAGGCGCTCAGGAACGGACATGATGCTCCATGACCTCTGGTATCTCGAGTGAAATCTCCACCAAACCGGCGATTTCCCCGTCTTTATACCAGGGTTGCTGGTAGATCAGTTTCTTCACGCCCTTCTTTTCGATGGTATAAACGTTCTTGCCGCCGCTGGCAAGCATGTGCCTGATCTTCTCTATCGAAGCCGGTTTATGGCAGGCGAAAAGGCTTGTGCCGATCAATGCCTCCCCTCCCTGGGCGGCAAAGGTGGCACAAGCTTTTTCGTTCATTTCCAATATGATGCCTTCCTTGTCGCAGACCGTGATCGCGGCAGGAAAGCTTTTTATCCATTCGTGCATCGCTTAGAATTCTTTCAGCAGATTGGCGGCGACAATTCCCCTCTGGATCTGGTTTGTCCCCTCGTAGATTTGCAGGATCTTGGCGTCGCGCATCATCTTTTCCACGGGGTATTCCTTCATGTAGCCATATCCGCCCAGGATTTGCACCGCGTCTGTGGTGACCTGCATGGCCACGTCAGAGGCGTAATACTTGCACATCGCAGATTCCTTGGAGTAGTTTTTGGCGCCGGCATCTATCATTCTGGCAGTCTGTATCACCAAAGCGCGTGCCGCCTCGATATTGGTAGCCATGTCGGCAAGCATGAACTGGACTCCCTGGAAAGATGAGATGGGTTTGCCAAACTGATGCCGCTCGAGGGAATATCTCGCCGCGGCTTCATAGGCTCCCCGGGCGATACCGACGGCCTGGGCTCCGACCATGGGACGCGATTTGTCGAACACCTTCATCGCGGTGATGAATCCAGTCCCTTCACGCCCCAGGAGGTTTTCGGCTGGCACTGCGCAATCTTCAAAGATCAGTTCCCGGGTCGCGGAAGCGCGGATACCCATCTTGTTTTCTTTTTTCCCAAAGCTGAAGCCGGGAGTGCCTTTTTCCACTATAAAACAGGAGCATCCACGCGCGCCCCTGGTCTTGTCGGTCATGGCAAACACTGTGTAGATACCGGCTTCGCCGCCATTGGTGATCCACTGTTTGGTGCCGTTGAGGATATAATGATCCCCTTCTTTGCGGGCTGTGGTTTCGATTGCCCCGGCATCTGAGCCGGCGTTCGCTTCGGTGAGGGCAAAGGCTGCCAACTGTTCCCCGGCGGCGATCTGTTCCAGATACTTCTTCTTCTGCTCTTCCGAACCGCTGAACAGGATGGGATACATCCCCAGTCCAGTAGCCCCAAAGGCCAAGGTCTGACCGGCATCCACCGCGCAAAGTTCCTCGGTGACCACAACCAGGTCCATCACCTTGCCGCTGATTCCGCCGTATTCCTCCGGTACCAGGATGGCAAACAAGTCGCTTTGGCGCATCACTTCCACCACGTCCCAGGGGAAGATGCCTTCCTCGTCATACTTTTCCGAATTCGGCTTCATTTTTTCGAGGGCTATGCGGCGTGCTATCTCCTGCATCTCCAATTGGTCTTCAGTAAGAAAGTAATTCATATTATAACTCCTTGAATAACATAGTTGTTATATCGAAAGTTAATTATTTGCGCCAGCACTTAAGAGTCAAGTAAAATCTCGGGGCACTACTTGACTATAACCAATTTGCCGTTCAGGCTCTTCCCCGCCGTCTGCAAACGGTAAAGATATACTCCCGCGGGCAGATGCGGAAGCTGAACGCTTTCCGCCCCCTTCTCCAGATGAACGCTTTCCACCATTTGTCCCCGCAGGTTAAAGAGCCTGAAAGTGCCTGAATCCCTCACCTGCTTGGACAGATGGAGCGCAGAACCGCTGGAGGCCGGATTGGGATAAAGCCCGGGAGTCAGCGCCTGAAGTTCATCTTCCGCGGCGGTCTGGCCCTCCCCCACCATCAGGATATCCGAACTTGAATATCCGACCGTGTAAGTGGCCACCAGTGAAAGATTGGAGGTATACAGCCTCACAACACACGCTGCGGGATAGTCTTGTTTCAACAAAGCCAGGTGTTCGGCTGTGCCGGAAACCATTGAAGCCTGATAGACCAGGGGATTGCCCGATCCATGCAGCAGTTCCCAACTGTCCGCGTTATAGGAATACAGCAATTCTCCCATGCCGTCCCCCACCCAGGAAATTCCCTGGGGACTGATCCACATGCTGCCAGGGTTGCCCCCCATGTCTATCCTCTGCACCCTTTGCAAGCTGGCAAGGTCAATGATGTCGATTTTTCCCGCCACGTTTGACCAGTTGCCGGTGCATGATACGTGCAGGTAGCCATTGCGGGCCACCGCGAACTGGGGATTGGTCCAGACCGGGATCGTCTGTATCACACTAAAGCTTTGCAGGTCGATAACCGATATTGAACTGTTGGCATAGTTGTTCGCATGTCCCCCCGTATTGCAGACAAATAACTTATCATCAGCGACACAGAGGCTTTGGGGAGAAACGCCCACATCCAGATTCGCCACCACGGTGTAGCTTTGCAGGCTGATTTTATACACTTTGTTGGTAAACAGCCCGCTGACATACAGATAATCCCCCTCCTGAACCACATCATAGGGATTGCTGGAAGACGCCACGGGAATGTAGCGCAGATGCGCGCCTGTGCTTCTATCCAGCATCTGAACGGCGTTGTCCCCCGAGCAGGCAACCCAGATGTGTTCATCACCCAGATACATCAGGTTGGGGGTAAGTCCCAGTTGGGCAAAGGAATTGTTCAAGCTTCCCGTTTGCGTGTCGATCAGCGTGAGAGTGCGGGAAGAGGAGTTAACCACATAAATATGCGAGGCTTGCGCAGCCACCGCTCCAATTAGTAGCGCTGACAGAATCAGCAGAGTTCTGAGTCTCATGTTGTTCACCTTCCTTCTTTTGTTTATAGACAAAAGATGAACTACTCTCCGGAGTGGACGCATCATCCGTACATCCAAACCGATAACGGTGGCAGGTTTCCTGGCTCGCGGCCCGAGTTTGCTCCGGCCTTCCCACGCTTCCGCGCAGTGACCGGACCAGGCTGTATTTGCCGCTTACAGTGGCGGATACCGCTCCCGCTTCTAACGGGATTCCCTTTTACCTATTAGTAGCACCATCTATTATAGGGGGACATTTTTTCATCCCGCCTGATCCTTGTCAATGTCAAAGAACGGCCGGAGACTTCCGATTCCGGCCATATACACGATAACACCATGAATACCTTTTAGTTATGAGTATTGTAAATGATAATCCCAACCTGTTTCACTCATCTGCCGCTCCTGGCACTCTCATTTGCAGCACAAGGAGTTCACGCTATCATCCTTAGGTCAAGCTTATAAAAGTTAAGGATGACCTAAGGATGACCCAAGCTTGAGCTCAACCTGGAAATGGGGCGGATATCAGACTGCTCTTATCGGCTGATACTATATGGTTGAAGACATCTTCAGTATGAAAACACGATATAACATCAATCCTTTCAATGGAGTGTGGCTGGAAAAGCAAAAACTGATCATGTCATGCCTTGAATTATGGACAAGGGGTAAATGGAACTAAAAGCAAAATTGGGAGTTGACAAGTAGAAAGTTAGAATTATTTTAACTATACATTACAATGACAAGCAGGAGGAAAAGATGCGTATATTTATGTTAGTATTGTTTCTTGTTTCTATTGTAGCCCATTGGCTTCATGCGGGACAGAAGTCGATTGTCTTATCATACAACTTATCAGATTTTGAGTATAGTCTAAGTGAGTTTGGCGGACAAATCAAGCATCTGGGGAATAATAACATTGCATACATCAATCCTCCCGGAGCCCCTAACTTGCCAGTTCACTTGGTTATGGTTTCGGTACCTATTGAGGCTGAGTTCAGTAGTGTCTCATTCTCATACAATATCACTGAGTTTAGAAACAATATATCTATAAGCCCAACTCAACCAAAGATACCAATCTCAGTCCAAATTGACAGCCTGTTTTTTGTTCCACCCGATCCAGCCTATTATTCAGTTAGTCAATACCCTTCAGACCCATGTGTGTATGTCTCAACCCATATTATGAGAACTTACAAGGTTTTTTGCTTTCAGGTAAGCCCTTTTATCTATTATCCAACAAGCAATCAGTTGAAAATGATAACATCTGGGGAGTTATCGATTAGTTATACCACCACATATCAACCTAACCCAAATAGATGGGACGATGGATCAAGAGCTGACTTTGTACGCATGCTTGTTATTAATCCTGAAGATGTGATAAATAGTCCATTACCTGAGCCTCTTGAAACTGATGTTAAATACATGATCATAACAGACGAAAACTGGATTTCTGATGATGTTGTGTTTGATTGTGGTTACTTCCAATCATTCATTGACTGGAAAACACAAAAAGGGCTTAAAGCAGAAATAGTATCCGTTCAATCAATCTATTCTAACTATCAAGGTTCAACAAACCAAGAAAGAATCAAGCGCTGTATTGAATTTTATCATATTAATAAGCGAACTGAATGGGTTCTTTTGTATGGTAGTCCAGAGATTGTACCATCTCCGTTGATTAAAGTTCCAATGAATGAATACGATTTAAATGGTGATTACTGCAATATTGAATCAGATTTGTTTTATGCTTGCTTTGACGGTGACTATTCTTGGCATTATGGGGAGGGGTCTGGGCATCCTGTTCATCACTATAATAATGATGTCGACTTGCTACCCGAGGTTAGTATCGGAAGAGTAGCATATAATAACTTCGGTAACAATGTATATTTACATAAATCACAAGCATATGAACAAACACCCCCAAGCACAGATTTTGCCAGTAAGGCACTTCTAACAGGTGCACACTTGTTTCACCCCTCTTTCCCTCCTTACCATCGCAGTGACACTGATTGGTTTTGTGAAGGAATGTGGAATAACTATATTCAACCATATTGGGCAGGCGGTAATAGATATCGTTTATACGATACATCTAGCGATTTAGGCCCTCTTACGGTACACGGTCTATACAATGCTTTAGCTGATGGGTACAATATTGTATTAGAATCTTCCCACGGTAATACTCAGAGGTGGGCAATAGAATGGATAGGAGATATCGATAATCTTTGGAACTGTTTTACCAACAGCAGTGTGCCAACAACAAATGGGACACAAAACAAATATGGTTTATTATATTCTATTGCATGCCTGACGAATTACTTTGGCCCCCTAACCTTCAACGGAACAGGTCCATATCCATGGGGATATGGGGACAATGACACGAAATGCTTGGGTACTGCTTTTCTCGAATCCGATGGAGGTGGTGTTGTATACATTGGAAACACTAGCTATGGATTAGGTAATCCTTGGTGGAATCCCCAGAGCAGCTTTGACGATTGGGGTCCGTCCTGGGATTATGCCAGACGATTTTTCCCGCAATTGTTTACAGGTCTTCATGACTCACACTATTCTGTAGGTTTATGTTTTGATTTATCTAGAGCATTGATGATCCCAGCTGTCAATCAAGGCTCAGATGACTGTGAAACATTTATCATGTTTTCATTAAACTTGCAAGGAGACCCGGAGCTAAGCATTTATTCCGCGGATCCAACAGCATTTAACGTTACGCTACCAGCAAGATTGTTCTGGGATGAATTAGGTGCGCAGAACAATATATCCTTAGCAACTGGGCAACCTTTTGCGAGAGTTTGTATCTCTAATGGGGATGAACTATATAAGGTATTTACAACAGATTCAAATGGATATTTAAACTGTTCAATCATCCTACGATCTCCACAGTCTCTCACAGTAACAATTACGGGAAGAAACAAATACCCATTTGTTGGACAGATACCCGTTGTTCCTGCCAACATACGAGGTTCCGTAACGCTTAATTTGAATCCTGAAGCCTCAATCTATACGAGAGTCATGCTTTTTGACATCTCAGGAAATATGATAGCAGAAACAAATCCAAATGTTAATGGGGAGTTTATAATTGGGGTCAATCCCGGACCTACTCAGTATTATCTAAGGTATGAACTTTTCAGACCAGACCAAGGTAGCCTCTACTATCCTGTAAAATCCGACATCTTTAGTGTCCCAGATAATTCAACAATTATTACACTACCCTTAGTTATATTAATAAGATTCACCAATCAGCTAACTGTGTCACAAACATTACCATTGAATTCATGCTTTCAACATATTCAAGATGCTGTTGACTGTGCTCTTACTTACTCCGTTCCTCTGGTTCTAGTACAATCAGGTTCCTATTATGAAAATCTCACAATCAACCCTGCTCCCACATCTAACCCTTATAACTTAGAGATTCGTGGTTCAGGAGTGACCACTGTTATCGATGGATCATATAGCAATACAGAACCATGTATAGATGTTTCAATTGGAACTCAAAACCCTTTGAATCTTAAGATCAAGAATCTTACAATACAAAATGGTTCACGGGGAATTAGAGCTGACTTTTTACCATATCTATATCCCGGTAATAACGCCCAAACTACTGAGTTCAGAGTAGAGTATTGTATAATAAAAGACAATGGGAATATAGGCAATTCAACTGAAGGAGCTGGTATTTATTCAGCAGGACCTATCAGTATAGTGAACACAAAATTCATTAATAATTCTGGTATTCATAGCCCAAACATCAGGTCTACTGGAGGAGGAGCGTACCTCACCAATAACTCAGTTTTTCGATCTACAATAATCTCAAGTTGCGAGTTTGTTGGAAATTCAGCATCTCAAAGTGGTGGACTACACCTCACAGGATTAGGTAGATTTGAATTGCGATACAACACAATCAAGTCGAATTTCCACATAACAGGATTTGTCAACAATGTATTCTGTGAAGCAGTGGCTGATCTTGATTTATATGGCAATGTACTCGTCAATGATATCTCACCGAATAACGGAAGTGGGCACAATTTACTTGTCTGGGGCTGTGGAACTATCGTAAAGCCTGCGTCAATTCGAAACAACACCATATCAGGGAACTTAGCATCGTTACAGACGAATAGCACAGGACTGACAGTCCAAGGTGCTAATTGCTTTGCAACGGTTGAGAACAACATAATCCAGGGCAGTAGCGTAGGTATCCATAAAGCAGATCCTCAGTCTCAGTTAGGGATAAGACATTGTTTGTTCTGGAACAACACGGAAAATTTCTTAGGATTCTCCTACGACTCCGCATCAAGTCCAGGTTGTCTGATAAACAGAGATCCACTTTTAGATTCATATTACTTACCGAGATGGGATAGTAGCGTTATATCCCCTTGTATCGACTCAGGTATTGGCTCTCCAGACACAAACGATGGAACACCACCCGATATTGGGGCGAAGAGAACAATGCTGCATAAGTATTGGAATTACACATTCGGAACTCAAGCAGATCAAGATCGCTGGCATTGGGTGAGTTACCCTGTTTTGAATACCATGACAAATGGAGCACTCATGGCTAATGCGTTCTTTAGTGATCTTCTGAAAACCAAACGTATTGTTGATAATGGTGAGCTTAAATCGGTTCCATTGTATCTTGAAGAAATACAGTGGTCGATTCAGGGGAACACGTATTGTTTAGCATGGAATGACGGTACTGAAAACTGGGGTGATCAGGAATTCACACATCTTGTTACCAGTCAACAAGGTTATAAAGTTAAGCTAAAACAACTCCAAGAATCACAAGACATCATCAAACTGATAGAAAGCGGATTCCAGACACCGTCCTCTGCAAATATATCTATATATGGAGAGGTTGAGAATTGGTTGGGTTACTATCATTACGAGGCGGCTTGGCCTCATGATGCTTTTTCGGCTATCTGGGATGATATAACCATGATTAAGACCAAGGACTGGTGCCTGATCCGATCAAGAGCTGCAAGTGATTACTGGGGAATGAGTGGAAAAGTATATCCCCTAAAGCATGGTGATATGGTTATTATTAGAACAAGTAGTAATCATACATTCCAATGGGATGTAACTGACCCTATAATACCGGAAACTAAGTCCAAGCCTGAGTATTTTGAGTATGAAGAAAAACCTGATTACGTGCCTGTCTATATCACTCTCACGGATGTTGATATCACCAACTTGAAAGAGATCGGCTTATATCTTAACGGAGTTTGCAAAGGAGCAGTTGTGGTTGAGAGTGATCTTGAACAGCTATGTGCCTTTTTGGACATAGATGAAAGCCTGCATGATGGATCAGTCGAGTTCGTTTTCTATTACAATGATTCAAAAAACCAAGAACGGGAGATGAGAACCATCAGGATAGATGAAGATAAGATCAAGATCAATTACATTGATTCTAACGCCTTGTATCCATACTACGATGTTGTATTAGATCAAGGAGCAATTGAAAACATTATACCACCAACGTTTTCACTGAATCAGAATTATCCCAATCCCTTCAATCCATCTACCACTATAAGCTATCAGATACCACAAACAGGAAGTATTCGAATTGATATCTTCAATATTAAGGGTCAAAAAATTCGCACTCTTATCAACGAGTTAAAACACCCCGGTAAACATAGTGTGGTTTGGAATGGCACCGACCAGTCAGGACGACAGGTTGCCAGCGGTATATATTACTACCGAATTGTTACAGATCATAATTCGAGCACCAAGAAGATGCTCCTTCTGAAATAACAAGATATGTTGGGGAGGGCGTAGCTCTCCCCTCATGATTTGGAGTATGCTATGCCACGAGCAATATGGATAACGCTATTATGCTGGGTTTTGTCCCTGTCCAGCTTGAGTTCCATCACCCGGATCGTCGATATCACCGGAGGCGATCAATATACCAGTATCCAGACAGCAATCAACGCCTCTTCTCCCGGAGACACGGTACTGGTCTATCCGGGCAGATATTTTGAGAATGTGATTATCTCAACCAGTAATCTCTCGCTCTTGAGTTTGGAATCAACTACTCAGAATATGGCTTATGTGGATTCTACTATTATTGACGGGAGTAATTCCAGCCAGTGCTTGATGATCAATCCGAATATACAGAACATAAGCATCAGAGGGTTTTCCCTGACCAAAGGGAAGGGAGCTTGCACTGCGCTACTTGAGGGATCAATAACTACAATAACAAATTGCAAGCTATTCGATAACTGGAGCGGAAATGGTGGAGGCATTCATATAGCGGGAGCTACCGTACACCTATCTGGAGTTTCAATCTTCAATAACTACGCTTACAATATGGGAGGAGGGATTTATGCTAACTCTCCTACCGGCTATGTGAACAATATAAGCTTTGACCCATCCAACAGATGTTCAATCTACAACAACCGGGCAGGTGCGGGTCAGGACTTTTTCATCCAAAATGCTACAAGCGATGTAACAATGTATCTTGATACCTTCTCCGTACTCAATCCCAGCAACTATCATGCCATGTTTATGAATTATTATGGAACCAATTACCAATTGATCATGGATATCCAAAACGCCTATCAAACTGAGATCGATCACGATCTCTATGTTTCTCCCGATGGGGACGACAGCAATGACGGGCTGAGTCCGGAAACGGCTTTAAAGACAATACACACGGCAATTTACCGCATAGCTTCCGATAGTTTGTGTCAAAGGACAGTTCATATCTTACCGGGGACATATTCCCGGTCAGTAAATCAGCAGATTTTTCCCATAGCGCTCAAGAGCTGGGTGAAAGTAGTCGGCAGTGGAATTGGCAACACGGAGATAATATTGGAACCTCATCCTCAATTATCCTCAGATTGGAGTGTGATTCTATTTCTAACAAGCAACCAAGCCAATGTTACCGTATCCGGTATGTCTATGACATCGGTAAATACTGATAATAGTTGTGCAATCTTGGGTCGGAAAGAGTATAACCTTCATCTGTCGGATTTGCATATGTATGACTTTAGCCCAAATTCCCTTGCTGTATTGCAGTTTAGTTATGCCATAAACAGCAATTGGGATGGTCTGATAGTCGAAAATATAGAAACATCCCGGTGGGGTTTTGTCTATGTAGACGGATGCTTCAATGGTACTATACAGAACAGTACCTTCAGAAATGGAACATCAACTTTAGTTACCACTGCTTGGGCTTATCCGCTAATCAGTATCACCGTAGATGGTAATATCAATATAGATAATTGCACTTTCAGCAATCTGGTAATGTATGATGATGATACCCACGCCGTTCAGTTTGGATCTGTGCAGTATCCCCAACAGTCCAACTCGTTTCATATCTCTAACTGCTTATTGAATGACATTGTTGGCTATGATACCACAATTTTCTTCTATTCTGGTAACAATCCCAGTATGCATATCACAAACTGCACTTTCGCCGGAAACACAGGAAACACTTATACTCTGATGGTAAACGGCAATGTTAATGTAACAAATTCAATTTTCTTTAACAACACACCTTACCAAATAAAGGTCAACCCAATGGCTAACTCAGGCGAAACTACTACCCTTACTATTGATTATTCCTGTTTGCTTGGGGGGATTGCTGGTATCCAACAGGCAAGTAGCAGTACTGTAACTTATCTCGGTACAAACATTAACACCAATCCGCTCTTTCTTGGTGGTGATGAGTTCGATCCCTTAAGATATAGTCTATCTTTGAGTTCACCCTGTATCAATAGTGGGACTCCCGATACAACGGGACTGGGTTTACTACCCTATGACCTGGCGGGGAACCTGCGTATCTGGAATGACAGGATCGACATGGGCTGTTATGAGTACGGCTCGGAGCCATGGGTGGATAGTGACGATCCAGTGGTTCCGGAACTTCCTGCCCCGAAGCTTGCCGCCTATCCCAATCCCTTTACGGTTTTCACCAATCTCAAGGTTATTCTGCCTTCCAATCGATGCAATGGCAAAGCAAGGGTAACAAACGCAAGCATAGACATCTACAACATCAAGGGGCAAAAAGTAAAGAGCATAGCACTTGATCCCGGCAAGGCGGGTGAGCAGTTCAGCTATTGGGATGGCAGGGATGAAGCTGGCAGGCAGTGTTCCAGCGGCATCTATCTGCTCAACCTGAAGGTCAATGGGATAGGGGCGTTGAGTAAAAAGGTTACCCTTGTCAGGTGATGTTTATGGTGGTTGTTTGAAGCCTTAAAAGACTGGATCACGGCTCGCAGGCCCGTGATGACACGGTTGGTAGTCTGGGGGGGGCTTTGTTTCGGTGTCGGGTGGTTGTTTTTTGGCTGGACACTTGCCCCAATCCTGCTCTTTAATTCGTGTTAATTAGTGTAATTCGTGGACGTTTCTAAATGACTGGATCCCGGGTCAGCCACCCCAGTGGGGCCCCGTCTGCCCGGGATGACACGGTATGTTGTCTGTGGCGATTTGTCTTGGGGTTGGGTTGTTGTTCCAAGGAACCTTTTCACCTTCCCTATATCCTGCAAATCCTGTCGATCCTGTTATCCGCGTTCTATCTCTGCTTCGACAGCATCACGGCATCACGAGATTCCAGTACAAATTGTATATAACAGGATGAAAGCGAATTGGCATTACCCCCAGGATAAGGCGACAATCTCTGGAACGGGCAGAATTTGATTGACGTGATTGAGCAGAGTAAAAACATGGACTTTATCAAAATCTTGGGGAGAAGATGAACGGACTTTTTCAACCAGAACTGGTGAAAATCGTAGAAGGGTTCGACACCAAGGAAGAGTGCTTGGTTTATCTGACCAACCTTTTGGCTGATAGCGGAGCCTTGAGTTTCCCGGACCGTTTCCTGGCCGCAGTAAAGGGCAGGGAGGAAATCATGAGCACCGGGATAGGCAAGGGCGTGGGCATCCCCCATGCAAGAGATCTCACAGTTGCGTTCATGAAGATCGCGGTCTGCCTGATCAAGCGTCCACTGGAGTTTCAGAGCGTGGACGACCTGCCGGTGCAGTTGGTGTTCATGATCGCAGTGCCCCAGAGCTCCAACCGTGAATATATGAAGATTTTACGCGCTCTCTCAGAATACCTGCGCCAGAGCGATAACCGAGACCGTATCATAAACGTTAAAGATGAAACGGAGCTATACCATGAAGTGCATACCATTGAAGAGCATATTGATAGCGCTCTGCGCGATTAGCCTGGGCATCATTCCTTTGGGAGCGATTTCCCAGGACGCGGGCACCACCGGATTCAACCAGTTGAAAAACGTCTTTTCCGCAAGAGCCGTGGCTATGGGACAGGCTTTGACGGGGATAGACAAAAACCCGGATGGCGTGTTTTTCAATCCAGCCGCGATCATCCGCATGGAACGCAAGGAACTGGGCAGCACCTATACCAACTTCTTCCTGGACTCGCAGGGCGGGCAACTGCAATATCTCGCTCCCAAAAACAAATACACAGCTTGGGGCTTCGCCGTCAAATACATGGACTGGGGAAGCTTCGATGCCTATGGCGTGGACGAGGAACAGTCACCCGTGGATCTGAACCGGAGCTTTGGCGCGCATAACTTTATCGCCAGCGCGTCCCTGGCCAAGTATCTAAGCCCCATGATCGACGCGGGAGCCAGCTTTAAAGTGGTCTATGACCAATTGGATGATAAATACGCCGCCGCGGTGCTCCTGGATGTCGGCATGATCCACCACCCGGAGAATGAAAAGATCAAGGTGGGTGCCAGCGTGCGCAACCTGGGCTACCAGTTTTTGCACTATACCGACGCCAGATACCGTGAAGGCCTGCCCCTGACCTTTGCCGCAGGCATCAGCTATTTGGCTTCGGAAAACCTGTTGGGCGCCCTGGACATTAGCATGGCCAAGGGAGAAAACCTGGTGGCGAAAGCGGGAATCGAATATGCCGTGCAGCCAGCTTTGAAACTGAGGATGGGCCTCCGCAGCGACGCCGCTGACCAAAGAGTTGGAGGATTCTGGGGCTGGACTTCCGGCCTTTCTCTGGGAGCAGGATGGAAATGGCGCAGCAACAGGATCGATTATGGCCTTTCTTCCTACGGGGATTTGGGAATGATCCATCAGGTCAGCCTGGCACATGAGTTTTAAACACGTAGTCAAGCTGGGACGGAATACTGTTCATGCGTGATTTTCTCCTTGAAATCGGAGTGGAAGAGATTCCGGCTCCGCACCTTGGGCCAGCCACGGACTTTTTAAAAAGCTCATTTGTCAAACTGATGGAGAGCAGCGGGCTTTCTTTTGACGCGCTGTCCGTCAGCTCCACTCCCAGGCGTTTTTTCGTGCTGGCCTCCTCTGTGCAGGAAATGCAGGCGGATATCCGGGTCAAAAAAACCGGGCCTGCCAAACAAATTGCCTACGACGAATCCGGCAAGCTGCTTCCCGCGGCACTGGGTTTTTTGAAGAAAAACAAGGCCAGCGAACAGGACATCTATATAGAAAAAACAGATAAAGGCGAGTTCATCGCCCTGGATTACACCCTCCCGGGCAGGGCTACCCAGGACATTTTGCGGGATTGGATTCTGGATATCATTCACCAGATACCATTTGCCAAAAGCATGATCTGGAACGACTCCCGCCTCGCGTTCAGCCGCCCCCTGCGCTGGCTGTGCGTCCTGTGGGGGCCGGACGTGATCGAACTCACGGTCTCTGGAGTGAGCAGCGGCAGGCAAAGCCGGGGAAACCGCTGGCTTGGACTGGACAGGCGGCTGGATATCCCGGAACCCCGTGACTATCTGGAAATCCTGAGAGAAAACGCGGTGCTGGCAGATCGCCGGGAACGCAGGGAAACAATATCGCAAGGCTTGCAAAACGCCTTCCCCTCCGGCAATCTTGCCGTAATAGAGGACGAACGGCTGATCGATACCGTGACCGACCTCGTGGAAAACCCCAACGCCGTGGTTGCGGAGTTCCAGGCAGAATATCTGGACATACCCGAAAAGATCATCACCTCCACCATCAGCCAGAACCAGAAGTGCTTTTCCGTGCGCGACGGTCAGGGAAAACTCAGCAACAAGTTTGTCTTCATTTCCAACGGAGACGCGGCACATGCCGGGTTGATCCGGAAAGGTAATGAAAAAGTGGTGAATGCCCGCCTGGCAGACGCGTTGTGGTATTTCAAAGAAGACACCCGCGTCTCACTTGAGACCTATGTTCCCCGCCTGGAAGAGGTGGTGTTTCAGTCGCAGTTGGGCAGCATGGCGGCGCGCACCAAACGCATTGAGGAACTGAGCAGCCTGCTTTGCAATGAACTTGGTCTGGATAGAGAGCAAAGCAAATTGGTGGACAGAACGGCTCACCTCTGCAAAGCAGACCTGGTCACCAATATGCTTGGGGAAAAAGAGTTTACCAAGCTCCAGGGCTACATCGGAAAGCACTACGCCCTGGCAAGCGGAGAACCTGAGACGGTTGCCGAGGGAATCTATGAGCATTACATGCCCCGCGGCAACAACGACAGCCTGCCCCAAACTGTTACCGGAGCTGTGGTGGCTGTAGCCGACAAGCTGGACAGCGTTTGCGGGATAATCGGCGTGGGCCTGGTGCCCACGGGTTCGGCAGATCCTTTCGCGCTGCGCCGCGCCGCCAATGGCGTGGTTCAGATTCTGGCGGACAGGGGTTGGGAAGTGGAGCTTTCACTGCTCATCGAAAAATCCCTGCAAAGCGCCGGCGAAGACGCGGAGCTGAAAAGCAATTCCGCAGATACGGTGCGTTCCTTTTTCCGTCAGAGGGTGAACTGGCTGCTGACCCAGTTGAATCTGGATTATGACGTGATAGACAGCGTGATGCACCTGAGCCTGGGGAGCATTCCGGATCTGAAACGGCGCGCAATCGCTCTGCAGCAGTTCAGGGAAGAGGAGGACTTCAAGCGCCTGGTGATCGGATTCAAGAGGGTTGCCAATATCCTGGAGGATCAAAAAGAGTTCCCACCTCTAAACGAGAACCTGTTAAGCCCCGGGCCAGAGACAGAGCTGTTTGTGGCTCTGAAAGGGCTGAGAACAGCGTTGACGGACAGTCTCGCCCGCTCTGACCATAAGGCGGCCATCTCGCTACTGGTGCAGTTCGGCGACTTGATCGACAGATTTTTTGACGCGGTGCTGGTCAATTGCGACGACCTGCAACTGCGCTCCAACCGCCATTCGCTGCTCAATCTGGTCAAGCAGGAATTCCTGCGGGTGGCCGATATATCAAAAATAGTGATAGAATCAGAATAATCTGGAGTATAAATGAATATCATCGAAACCTTGAAAGCCAAAGCCGCCGCCCTGGGCGGACGCATTGTGCTGCCTGAAAGCCACGACGAAAGGATGTTGCGGGCGGCAGATGCCGTGATCTCGGAAGCTTTGGCGGAAGTGATCCTGGTTGGCGATCCGCAAACGGTGCGGGACAAAGCCGGAAGCATGGGTCTGGATCTTAGCCGGGCTACGATCCTTGACCCCGCGAAGCACCCAGACATTGAAAAGTTCGCCAATTATTTCTATGAAAAACGAAAAGAAAAGGGCGTTACGCCGGAACAAGCCCGGCAGACTGTGTTGAACGAGCTGTTTTTTGGAGCCATGCTGGTCAAGTTTGGCTTGGCTGACGGAATGGTGGCCGGAGCGGTGAACACCACTGCCGACGTTTTGCGCTCGGCGCTCCAGGTGGTTGGTGTCGCCCCTGGATTGAAAACAGTGTCCAGCAGCTTTATCATGCTGGTCTATGACTACATGGGCGAAGACCGCATATACCTCTTCGCCGATTGTGCCGTGGTGCCTAATCCGGATCCCGAGCAATTGGCGGACATCGCGATAAGCACAGCGCACACCCGCAAATCCATCCTGGGCGATGAGCCGCGCGTGGCACTGCTCTCATTTTCAACCATGGGCAGCGCCAAACACGAGCTTGTGGAAAAAGTGCAGCAAACCAAGGCGATACTGGATCAGCGCAAGGTGGACTTTGCTTACGACGGAGAAATGCAACTGGACGCCGCGATCGTGCCCCACATTGCCAAAAGCAAGGCCCCAGGCAGCACGGTGGCTGGACAAGCGAACACCCTGATCTTTCCAGACCTGCAATCGGGCAACATAGGATACAAGCTCACACAACGCTTCGCCAAAGCCGAGGCCATCGGTCCGATCATCCAGGGACTTGCCGCTCCAATCTGCGACCTCTCCCGGGGTTGTTCTATGGAAGACATTGTCAACACCTGTGTTCTGGTACTTCTGATGGGAAAAAAATAAGCTGGAGGAAAACATGGCGATCAAACTATCAAACCGAACCATCCTGATCAAACCCTCACCCACCCTCACCCTGTCCGCCAAGGCCAAAGAGATGTCGGCCGCCGGAATCGATGTGGTCAACTTTGGAGTGGGAGAGCCGGATTTTAACACACCTGAATATATCAAGAAAGCCGCTCACCAAGCGATTGACGACAACTTTACCCGCTACACCGCCAATCCCGGCATCCCCGAGCTCAAAAACGCCATCTGCGCAAAGCTTTTAAGGGAAAACAAACTAAGTTACCAGCCAAACCAGATTCTGGTCTCACCCGGAGCAAAGGCTTCCATCGTGAACATCCTGGTCGCGGTCTGTGACTTTAACGACCAGGTCCTGATGCCCATGCCATATTGGGTCAGCTACCCCTATCAGGCGATGCTGGCGGATGCCCAGCCCGTTTACATCCCCACCCTGGAAGAGGATAGCTACAAACTGACGCCAGCCGCGCTGAGCAAAGCCATCGGGGAAAACCCCGCGGCTAAGGTGTTGATCCTCAATTCACCCAGCAATCCCACAGGTGCCGTATATACCAGGCCTGAGCTGGAAAAACTGGCGGAGGTCTGCCTGAAGCACAACCTGCTGGTGGTCTCCGATGAGATCTATGAACGCCTGGTATATGATGGAACGGAACATGTTTCCACAGCCTCACTCAGCCCGGAAATGCAGGAGCATACGGTTGTGATCAACGGAGTTTCCAAAGCCTATGCCATGACTGGCTGGCGCCTCGGTTACGCCGCCGGTCCCGCGCATATCATCGCTGCCGCCGGAAGGGTGCAGGCACACGCCACTTCTTGCGTTAATTCGATCACGCAAAAAGCCTGCGTAACGGCCTTGAATGAAGAGGACGATTCGATCGAGATGATGAGAAAACAGTTTGAACAGCGCCGGAATTTCCTGTATGAAGAGCTGAGCAAGCTTCCGCACATCTCTTGTTTCAAGCCTCAGGGCGCATTTTACATCATGCCCAATATCAGTTGGTATCTGAAGAACAACAAGGCTGGAATCCAATGCTCCGACGAGTTCTGCACCCAACTGCTCGAAAAGCATCACGTGGCCCTGGTTTCGGGAGGTTCTTTCGGAATCGAATCCAACGTCCGCTTCTCCTACGCCAACAGCATGGACAACCTGCGCAAGGGCGTGAGCCGTTTTGCCGCGTTTTTGGAAGAACTGAGAGCTTGAGGCAAATAGTCCATGAACGAATTAAATGATAAAAACAAAGACCGCTGGACTGACCGGCGTAAGAGCGCCTATAACTGGAAAAGGCTGATCTTTATGTTCCTGCTGCTGGCGGCAATCCTGATCCTGATCAAGAAACTGGATACTGTTGGCCAGCGTGAAAACAGCACTACAATAGAGATCATAGATTCCACAGCCACGCCAACCGACACTACGGCAGTGCAAGGGGTTCCGGTTCAATGAGCCTCGTGGTTGTTGGCTCCGTTGCTCTGGATACGATCGAAACCCCCTCCGGGAAAGTGTGTGACGCTCTGGGTGGTTCTGCTATCTACGCCTCCCTGGCCGCATCCTACTTTGCTCCAACCAAAGTAGTAGGTGTGGTGGGAGAGGATTTTCCCCAGCCGGGCATCGAACTGCTGCAAAGGCACGGGGTATGTCTGGACGGCTTGGAAACGAAAGCGGGAAAGACATTCCGCTGGAACGGCAGATACCAGAACCTCAATCAGGCAGACACCTTGAGCACTGAACTCAATGTTTTTGCGGATTTCTCGCCCCAATTGCCCCCCAGTTGCAGGTCTTGCGAAAGCTTGCTGCTGGCCAATATTCATCCCGCGTTGCAGTTGCAGGTGCTGAACCAGATCGAGAGTTACCGCTGGGTCGCCTGCGACACCATGAACTATTGGATCGACCTCTGCCCGGAGCTGCTGACCGAAGTGATCGGGAGAGTGGATATCGTTTTTATCAACGAAGACGAAATCAGGCAATACACCAAGTCGCACAACATCTTCTCGGGAGCCCGTAAGTTGATCGGCCTGGGAGCCAGGGCAGTGGTCATCAAACGGGGGGAATACGGCAGTGTGGCCGTGTTCGACAACGATTTGTTCTTTGCTCCCGCCTACCCTGTGGAGCAGGTGAAAGACCCCACTGGAGCCGGGGACGCGTTCGCCGGGGGTTTTATGAGTTATCTGGCTACCCAGAGCGATTTGAGCAAGCTTGCCGTGCGCAAAGCCGTACGCCTGGGAACCGTGATGGCTGCCCTGAACGTGGGAGACTTCAGCGTGGAGGGTCTAACGGATCTGGACACCAACAAGATCGATACAATGATCAAGGAACTGCAGGAATGGTCTTGATATGACAGACAAACGCATAGACTACAGGTCTTCCGGCGTGGATATCCAGGCCGGCGAAGACGCCGTGGACAACATCAAGCAGATGGTGCGCGAAACCTATGACCACAACGTATTGGGCGATCTGGGCAGCTTTGGCGGCCTGTATCGCTTCGACACATCACAGTATCAGGCTCCGGTATTGGTTTCCAGCACCGACGGGGTCGGCACCAAGCTGATGGTGGCTGTTCTGGCAGGCAGATACGATACCGTAGGCCAGGACCTGGTAAACCACTGTGTAAACGATATTCTGGTCCAGGGCGCGCTCCCCCTGTTCTTTCTGGATTACATTGGGTTGGGAAAGCTTGACCAGGCAATGGTGCAGGAAGTAATAGCCGGGATGGTCAAGGCTTGCCGGGAAAACCAGTGCGTGCTGATTGGCGGCGAGATGGCTGAGATGCCGGGAATCTATCGGGAGAAAGACTTTGATCTGGCAGGCACCATAGTGGGCGTGGTGGAACAGAGCTCACTGTTGCCAGCCAACAGGATCCGCTGTGGAGATATTCTGGTCGGCATGCCCAGCACCGGGCTGCATACCAACGGCTATTCACTGGCCCGTAGAATCGTTTTTGAGCATCTGAAACTGGACGTGGACTCTTATGTGAACGACCTCAAGGCAACAGTGGGCGAGCTTCTGCTGGCTATCCACAAAAGCTATCTGCAGGAGATAAAACCACATCTCCACGACAGACGCTTGCACGGCCTGGCACATATCACGGGGGGTGGCATCCCCGGCAACTTGAAACGGATAATTCCGGATGGGCTTTCCGCTCTGGTGAGTTACGACCTGGATGAGATTCCGCCTTTGTTCAGGTGGTTGGGAGAAAGCGCCGACCTGCGTCTTGAGGAAATGCGCAGCGCCTTCAACCTGGGAATTGGCATGATCGCTGTTGTCGATCCCGGCTTTGTGGGAGATTTTATGAGGGATACAAATTACCTCGTGCTGGGTGAGATCGAAGAATCGCGTCCAGGCTTTGAAAAAGTGATGTTCATTCAATGAAAAATCTGCGTCTCGCCAATCTCCAAAACCAGCTTAAAGATGCGTCCGGTGGACACAATCCGAAAAAATCCTTGACGGTTTTTGGGAAACCATATATTCGTGACCAACTGTAATTATGGTAGGCAGCACAGCTGTTTGACCTTTAGTAACGTAAACTAAGATAGAAATAATGCCATAGAGAGAAGGGAGGTTCTCGATGCGAAAGACTGCATTGATCCTGCTAATATTATTAATTTGTGGCGTCGCGTTACTGGACGCGGCCACCACAGGACGCCTGGCAGTGCGAGTGCGTGATAATCAGGGAAAACCCGTTGAGTTTGTCAATGTCGTGGTTTTACAAGGCGCCAAGCGCATCACGGGTGGCCAGACAAACGCCAAGGGCACCGCGATAATCATCAACATTCCCCCTGGCATCTACACCGTTAAATTCTCATTGATCGGCTATGACGCCTATACATTCACCGATGTGCGCATCAATGTCGACCAGACCACAAACCTCTCCCCCACCATGAACAAGGCTGGCGTCAAGCTTGCCACAGTTGTGGTAACGGCACAAGAGGACAAGGTGGAGAAAGACCGCGTGGGTTCATCCCGCCAGATAGAAATGGACCGCATGGAAGACGTTGCCGTTAGCGACATCGCCGGCATCGTATCCTTGCAAGCTGGTGTCACAAACATCGGCGGAGAGTTGCATATCCGGGGCGGACGCGCCAATGAGATCAATTTTACCGTGGACGGAATGTCGGTTTCCGACCCCGTTGACGGTGGCAGCGCCCTGCAGGTAGATACTGACGCCATCAGCGACATGAAGGTTATGACAGGCGGTTTCCCCGCCGAATATGGCAACGCCCAGTCCGGAGTGATCAACATCGTGACCAAGGACGGAGATTCTTTTTATTCCGGAAAGGTGGAATACAGCTTTGACCATTTGCTATCCGAAAACAATGGCCGTAACACCGATGTGTTCAAATTTGCCTTTGGCGGGCCGGTGGTGCCCTTTGGCTCCGATGAGCTCAAAGAAAACTTCACCTTCTACCTGAACGGTGGCGGCGAGTGGCTGGATGGCCGCCTCAAAGACTACTATGTCGGGGATCCCTACAGCGATTACCTGTATGTGTTTAAAAATGAAAACACTGGTGTGCTTGACACACTGCAACTGATGGACTATGCTGATGAATACAAGCCATACCCCGACCGGAGCTATTACGATCCCTATAGCATCAGGGACAAAGTTGCGGGAGTTGAAATCGGCAACAGAAACTATAACTCATACAACGTGAACCTCAAAAGCAAGTATGTGATCAGCCCCACCCAAAGAGTCACTTTGGCTGCCCGCGGGGACCGCTCATTCAACCATCCTTTCTCCTGGGCCTGGCGTTATGCCCTGCAGCACTATGCTTATGATGAAACCAAGCAGAGTCAGTACATTGGCACCTACGACCATGTGTTCAGCTCAACGATGAACCTCAAGGTGAAAGCCAGCTATTACCAGAAAGACAGCGTCTCCGGACCCAAAGGGATAAGCAGGGACAACTACATTTTCTCAACTGTAGGCGATCTGGACAGCCTCTACACCAGCCCCACCCAGCACGATGCCTATATAGACCAGGTAGCCCAGGGCGATTACGGTTATGCCACAATCGACTATTACCCTTATCCGGATGGCATTATGGACCTGCCTTATGCTGTTCACGAGGATACAGGTGAGCTGCTTTATTACCCGGATTACACCCGCTGGGTTTACAGGATTCCCGGAGTCGAGATCGCCCGCGGCATTCCAGGTTTTGTAGCACCCGGAACCATCTATGATTACTTTGTGGACGACAGAACCACATCGATCAACGCCAGAGCCGACTTTGAATGGCAACTGAACGAAAAACACCTGGCCAAAACCGGTCTGGAAGTCATTAAACACCATATTAAAAAGAACCAGTTGCAGGACTTCCTCACCATTTATCAGGACAGATTTACCGCCAGCCTGGAACGCGTTTACAAGGTACCTTCCGACACCACCTGGGTACCGCCGGCTGAAATGCCCGACGGTGTGTTTAGCTTCGAGTATAACGAAGATCAGAAAAAGTATCTTGCCATTTATAAGCCTGAAGTCTATTTCAGGGCTGCGCAGGAAGCCTCAGGCAAGCGTGATGGCTATGAAGCCGAACCCATGCAGATCGCGTATTACCTCCAGGATAAAATGGAGTGGGAAGGCATGATCGTCAATGCCGGCTTGCGCTTCGATATCTGGTATCTGGGCTCCAGCTACAGGGTGTTGAAGGATAGCGGCAAGTTCGACACGGTGCCCTTTGAAAAAGATGATCGCTGGCAGCTTATGGTGTCGCCCCGACTGGGTGTGTCCCACCCCATCACCGAACGTGATGTGTTGCGTTTTGCTTACAACTATCAGAACCAGTTGCCACAGATGCAGTTTATCTTCACCAGCAAAACCCCGGCTGATGCCAATAACTCAGACACAACCATCACCGTGGGCAACCCCAAGCTGGAACCCCAGATCACAGTTACCTACGAGGTGGGCCTTTCTCACCAATTGTCAGACGACTATGTGGTGGATATGACCGCCTATTATAAAAACCTGTATAACTACGTCAGCACCGTCAAGGAAGGACAGGGTGTCATCAACTGGTACAAGTTCATCTCCGAGGACTATGGCTCAGCCAGAGGTATCGACATCCAATTGGAAAAAATGCTGTCCAATTTCAACACCTGGTCCATTGCCTATTCCCTGGCCTGGGCGCAGGGTAACAACTCCAGCACCGTTATCCAGGACGAAGCCACCAACCTGAGAGAATTCCCTCTGGATTGGGATGTGCGCCATAATATGAGCGTAAACTACACGTTCCGGATTGGCAGGGGCGAAGAGTATTTCATACCTTTCACCGATTTAATACTGCCCATGGACGATTTCAGCGCGAACTTCAACTGGTCCTTCGCTTCCGGAGCTCCCTACACACCGCAAGCCACGGAAAGCAGCAGTATGCTGGACACCAACAGCAAGCGCAAAGACTTCACCCAGCAGGCAAACTTGAAGCTCACCAAGGGTTTCACTTTTGGAAGAAACATGAACTTCAAGATTTACATGGATGTGGAGAATCTCTTCAAGAACAAGAACATTCTCAGCGTGTATCCTAAGACAGGTTCACCCTACGAAAGCGGGGCGGAAATCCATGAATCCAATATCCAGATCTACAATCCCGACACAGGCGAATATGAACCCTTCACCTACCCACAGGTCGCCTATGCATATTCTAAATACATAAAAAATCCAAGCCTTGTAAATAACTTCAGGGGCGTAACCCTTGGTGTTTCATTCAATTTCTAAAAAAATCCCATGGAGGAATAACAACATGAGAAAGAGATTCTCAAAAGTACTGATGCTGATAGTGGTGATGAGCGCATTGCTCATGAGCCTCTCCCACGCACAAGCTCCTGATCCGGCTGCCGCGGCGGCCGATACTGTGGCAGAAGTTGCAGAACCTGTTGCTGAAGTTGAGCAGCAAGCTGTGGAAACTTCTTCCGGCGCCAAAGGAATAGCTGAATTTCTTTTCGGACGCGGTCTTGTAAACTTCTTCATCAACGGTGGATGGGTGATGTGGCCTATCCTGATGGTGGCCATCTATGGTCTTGCCTACGTTATTTGGAAGTTTATAACTCTTATGTATGCCAAGATCAATTTGAACGGATTCCTGAACCAGGTTGTCCCCCTGATCAAAGAAAAGAAGTATAAAGAAGCGATTGAAATCGCCAAAAAGACCCGCGGTCCTGTTGCCTCCATTGTATATGAAGGTTTGCTGAAATCTGACCGTGGCGTGGACGCCGTGGAAAAATCCATGGAAAACGCCGCCATGATCGAGATGTCTTACCTGGAAAAAGGTTTTGTGGAAATCAGCACAGCCATCACACTGGCTCCCATGCTTGGTTTCTTCGGAACAGTGGACGGCATGGTGGTGGCCTTCGACGCCATAGCCAAAGCCCGTTCGGTGGACGCCACCATTGTCGCCTCGGGTATCAAGATCGCCTTGATCACCACAGAGGCAGGCTTGGCCGTGGCTATTCCCATCCAGCTGCTTTCCAATATTTTCATGACCCAGGTAGATGGGTTGGTCATAGACATGCAACGTGCGTCAGAGAAGGTCATTGAAGCGATGATCGAGTCCTAAAGGGGGTGCATTGTGAAGATCCCCCGCAAAAGGAAAACCACAGCTAATATTCCCACTACTTCAACTGGGGATATTTCCTTCCTGTTGATCGTCTTTTTTATGTCCACAACCAAGTTTGACGTTAAAGAAGGCGTGAAGGTCATGCTCAACAAAGCGACCCAGGCGGAGAAAATGACCTCCCAGACGGAGATCAAGCTCACAGAAAAGGAAATGACCAGAATAGAAATAGTGGAAAACGGCATGATCAAGATCAACACAGAAGAACCCCGCTTTCTTTCAGATGCCGACCTGGACCAGATTATCCTGCAAAAGGTGGAGATGAGGGAAGCGATCAGCCGAAGCAGTACTAACCAGGCTGAACGGGAATTGAAGATGCTGTTCCTGGTGAAAACAAATCCGGAAGCCAAGTATAGCGACATGGTTAGAGTGGTGGACCATCTGGTTCCCTACCGCGACCGTGCCCAAATCTCAATCTCGACACAGATATAGGAGCGAAAGATGGCAAAGATACAAAAGAAAAAACGCGAGCCTGTTGAGATCCCGACGACCTCCACAGGCGACATCTCTTTCCTGCTTTTGCTTTTCTTCATGGTTACCACCGTCTTCGTGCAGGAAAGGGTCTTCTGGGTGCCCAGAGATCAATTCCCCACCGCCAAGAATATAGACAGGGTTTCACGCAATGAGACAGCCACGATCTATATCACCGAAAAGGAGGAAATCCTGATCGATGATTTTCCGCGCAGCGTGGAAGACAATTCGATTATAGACGCGATGCTGGCCAAAAGCAGCGAAATCCCCAACCTGCAGGTGTGCTTCCGTTCTGACAAGGACACCCGCTATCAGATTGTCCGGGACGTTATGATGCGCCTCCAGGATGCGGACACCAGAAATGTTGTCTTTGAATCCCAGAAGAAATAGAGGTGAGTTATGACTACAAATAGATTGATTGACTGGAAAGACATAGCCAATTCGCAGTTCAGCAAAGCTGTCGCCCTGGCTGCCGCGATTGTCTTGTTTGGCTTACTGGTTGCCCCCCGGATGGAGACCACCACAAAGGAGACTCAGACAGTGGCAGCCGAAATGATCGACGCTCCCACCGACACGCGCGAAAAAGAAGAAGCGCCCAAGGAAAGCGAGATCAATATCGAAATCCCTATGATCAGCGAAGAACTGGCCACCGAAGACACACCCGAACTGAAGCAGCAAAGAGCGCTGGCGTTGCAGCAGTTTGGCGACCTGCAGCAGACCACGACCTCGGCATTACAAAGCTCAGACAGTGAAAGACCCTTCGATTTCGTCCCCTGGGACGATTCCCCGGTTCCCATTGGCGCCATCAAGCCGGATTATCCGGATTTCGCGCGCAGGGCCAGAGTGCAGGGTATCGTTACCCTCGAAGTGGATGTGTACAAGGATGGGACTGTTGGAAACATCAGGGTTGTCAAGTCTGTGCAGTCCGGCCCCGGAGGCCTGGATGAAGCTGCGATCAATGCCGTGAAACACATGCGGTTTCAGCCAGGAAAAAGCAGCGGCAATGCTGTCGATACCCGAGTGATCATACCCGTTGAGTTTAAGTTAAATTAGCATATCTGGAGAATTTGATGAAGTTCTATAAAATTGTGTTTTGCCTGTTGCTGGCAATGGCTTCCTTCGGTATCGCCCATGCGGCCATGGCCAGTCCCTCAACAGGAACAAAAACCTTGGATCTTTCCAAGTGGCACAACGTTGGAAATATCTGGCTGCGCGTAAGTAACTACGGTTTCTTCGGCTCCGGCGACGACGTGGTGCCCCAGTATCCATCCCTGGAGTATCCCGGTGGAAGCGGTATCGACTACCTCTACCAAGGCGCTCTCTGGTTTGGTGCCAAAAAGTATCGCCGCAACGATCTGGGGCAGCAGCTCTACTGGAGAGCGCTCAACCCCAGCGCGGACAGCACCGGAACGGTTCCCTACGGTTCGCCGGACTGGCGCCCCTGGATGAAACCGGTAGTTGATACCCTGGTTACCGTGGGATTCGACGGAGACTACGACCTTTATGAGTTCCTGCCGGCCTACAACCCCCTGGAAGCCTCCAGCACCGATGAGCTTGTGCAGCACTATTACGGCCTTTACGACGCCGCCGATCAAATTGCGACCGCCAGTACACGCCATCAAAAGCGTGGCGTGGATGACGACGGCGATGGAATTATTGATGAGGATTTCGTGGGTTACACTTTCAGATTGCGCGATGAACACTTACCTGAAGTGTTTGAGCAATTCAGCGGCAAGTTTATCCACGAAACCCGCCTGTTTAACTACGCAACCATTACTGCTGGAGACAACGTTGAACTGTGGTATCCCCTGGGCTTTATGGATCTCTCAGACAAAAGCCACGTCACCTACGACTTTGCAAATCCATACGACGACGACGGGGATGGCCTGATCGACGAGGACGGCGCGCCCGTTTCAGAACAGGATTTTATATCCTATTACTATGACTACAGCCCCTTTGGCACACCAGGCGACAGGGACCTGGGCGGTTCCCGCAGCAGAAGCACCCATATCCCCATAGGGGTCAGGGTGCGCCAAATGAGCTACCAGTGGAGCTATGAATACATCAAGAACCTCGTTTATGTGGAATTCAACATCACCAACATGAACACGGACACGCTGTACGACTGCGCCATGGGTATATATATGGACTGCGACTGCGGCCCCCAGACCATGGGACCGGAAAAAGCCGCGGATGACAAATCCGGCTACGTCAAAGGTGAAGGCTATGAATTTGCTTACACCTACGACGCGGATGGCGACGGCGGCCTGACCACCGGCATGGTGGGAGCGCGCGTTTGCACACCCAACCCCGAGAAACTCGAATTCGCCTGCTGGTACTGGAAAGTGGGAGATGGACCTAACGACGATAATCCGCAGTCCTTCAACTATGCCCCCAGGTTGACCGCGAACGAGAAATACTGGCTGCTTACACCACGTACACCGACAGGTTACAGAAATCCTGATCCGTCCAAATATACATCCCTGCGTCCGGAAGAGCCCACGGTAATGGAATTTGAACAACCGGAAGCCAACGACACCCGTTTCCTGTTCGCTTTCTACGGCGATCAGCAAGGAATGACCAATCCCACGGAGAATTCCTGGAACCTGGAACCCGGCCGCACTATGAAAATTGTGGTGGCCGTGTTTCCCGGCGACAATCTGGAGGACCTCAAGAAATCGGCCCAATGGGCAAAAACCATCTACGACAACCCCCAAGAACTGCACGATGTGGTGTTGCCGGATACAATGCCTCACTATAAACCACCCGAACCACCGGAAATCCCCAAACTGTACGCCGAAATCACGGAAAACGGCAACTCCATCGACGTTTACTGGGATAACCGCAGCGAATTCACCAAAGACTATAAAAACGTCGATAAAGCCGATGAGGGCTGGCAATATCCTCCCGCCTCCGCGGATTACGCAGGCATGGACAGCGATCCGGCAGTTATCGACTGGCAACAGTTCCCGCTCCAATTCCAGGTACCCGCCTTGTCCGATACCACTCTCTTCAACAACAACGCGATCATCAACCCCTTCACAGCCCACAGGCTGCGCCACGATTTCCAGGGCTACACCCTCTGGGGAAGAAGCGGCAGCGGCTCCCGGGAAGATTGGGAAATGATCCAGCGCTGGGATAAGATCGACACACAACGGGACAAAGATGACTACACTGTAAACTGGGGACACCCAAAAGCCAAGAATTATGGCGGTTATCTGGGAATAGACGCCGGCCTGCCTAACCTCTCCGTCCCACCCGCATTTGTGAATGCGCTCGGGCCCAATACCGGCATGCCCTATGATGAAACTGAATTCGCCAAATACAGGCGTTTGGATGACAACTACTATTACTACATCAACACCTATCCGGATCACCCGGTCCACGATTTCAAGCTCTTCTACGGATTCCCGCTGTATCAACCGGGCGTGGACCAGGTTTGGGCACGTTCCGAATACGACCGCATCGCCGCAGAATATGCCGAGTTGCCCGATGAGATGATCAAGAAGTTGCAAGCGCGCATCTACAAGCATTCGGACGTCAGAGACGTTGTTTACGATGAACTGGCGGATTACCGGATCATCACGCTGCCTGGTTTTTGCTGTCCTAATCCTGACACGTTGAGTGTGGAGTCAAGAACACTCTATGAAAACAAACGTCTGGCCAGTCGTTATTACAAGCAGACCATCCATAGCCCGCGCAAAGGTGTGGAATACTACGTGGCGGTCACAGCCTATGACCGCGGTATTCCTGAGCAAAAACTGAATTTCCTGGAAACCGGCCGCGACTCCGACGCCAATATGAAGGTCTTCTTCCCTGGCGCAACGGCCCAAACCAATATGGACAACATTTACGTGGTGCCGAATCCTTACATCGGCCGCAGCAAATTTGACGGCCGCCGCGAAAAGGACGAGAAAGGCGACAAAAGCCGCAGGCTGTGGTTCGTGAACCTGCCGGAGAATTGCACCATCCGCATCTATACCCTGGCCGGCGACCTGGTCGATACGATCGAACACCGCGGAGCCTATATGGCGGATGTGATCACCGTATCCAAGTCAACCAAGTTCGGTTTGGCTCCCGGCGGTATGCACGACTGGAACCTGCTGTCCAAAAACAACCAGATAATCGCCCCCGGAGTCTATCTGTACTCCGTGGAAAACAAAGCCGATAACAAGATCAAAGTCGGCAAATTCGTAATAATCAAATAGGGGGAGGAACTGTGAAAAAACTGATCATAACCCTGATTTCACTTGGCTTGCTGTGCGCTCCACTGGTTCTCGCCGCCAAACCATTCGGCAAAACGGGAACGGCAGCCCTGCAGTTCCTGAAGCTCGGAGTGGATGCCCGTGCCATCGGCATGGGTGAAGCATACACCGCTGTGTCGGATGACATCTCCTCCGTCTATTGGAATCCTGCCGGATTGGCCCCGGCATACCAAAACCAGGCCTTCTTCTCACACACCAACTGGCTTGCCGGTATCATGCAGGAGTATGCGGCCGCTTCCCTTACCAACGGAGTGTCCACCATAGCCCTTTATGGTACTGTCTTGCACATGGACAATATGGACATCACCGATGAAGAAACCTTTGGCCCCACCGGAGAACAATTCACAAACAGCGGTATGGCCTTTGGGGCTGCCTATGGGCAGCAGTTCACCAAGAAATTCAGCGCTGGAGTTGGCGCCAAGTATCTGCGCGAAAACCTCTACGAATTTGCGGTGAACAGCTTTTCTTTCGATGTCGGCTCCATGTACAATACCGGCTGGAAAAATGTAAAGATCGGCATGGTGCTCCGTAACTTCGGACCGGATATCCGCTACCGGGTGGACGACGACGAAGACGGCAGAATCGATGAAGACCCCTTCGACCTGATCGACAACGACGGGGACGGTCTAATCGATGAAGACGGCGCCGAGATCGAGAGCAAAATCCCCATGTCCTTCTCCCTGGGAATCAGTGGCGACATCATGCGCGATGATTACAACCACTGGATCGCTTCCCTGCAGTTGGACAACGTGGTGGACAGGAAAGAGACCTGGAACCTGGGCACCGAATACAAGATGGGCAACCTCTTCCTTAGAGGCGGGTATCAGATCAACTATGATACCAACGGCTTTTCTGCCGGAATCGGCTATCAGGTTCCCACCCGCTTCGCCATCTTCAATATCGATTATGCCTACACCGATATGGGCTTGCTGAAAGAAAACCTGCTCAAGAGCTCGCACCGCCTTTCCATCAAAATGCGCTATGGCTCCCAAGGCAGAAAATAACGTCATATAACACTTACTCTTAGAGTAATCTCCATGGAACATAGGACCCGCTGAACAGCGGGTCCTTTTTTGTTTGGAGTTCAAACGCCCTTGGCAAAACTGGCTCCCGGGGCATGAGGTTCACGCAGATATACGCGGATAAAAGGCGCAGATTGGCGCGGATTGGGTTTATGGGGAACCCCCTGGGCTGCCGAAGTCTGTTCGGCAGAGGCAACGGAGTTGCCTGTTTGGAAGAGACCTCCGGTCTCTGTGGCAAACGGACTTTGCCACCCCAAAGACTGGATCCCGGCTCATTTCACCCCACCAAACCGCTACGCGCTTTGGCGAGGACCCCGACAGGCCTGGATGACACGGTAATGTAGTCTGGAGGTGCTTTGTTTCGGGGCTGGCTGGTTGTTGCTAAAAGACTGGATCCCGGGTCGCTGCCCGGGATGACATGGTATATAGTCTTATGTGTTTCAGGGGCTCCTTTCCACCATTTCACCTTTCCACCTTTCCACCTCAAAAACACCTTTCCACCTCAAAAACACCTTTCCACCTCAAAAACACCTTTCCACCTTCAAAGATCCTGTCATCCGCGTTCTATCACCACCCCACCACGTCATCACGGCACCACGAAGTATCGTTCCACAATATCCTCACAACCTTCCCCATAGTCCCTCATACCGCCATCATTCAGTGCCACAGGCGGTTAAGCCATCATCCTTAGGTCATCCTTATAAATTATAAGGTTGACCCCAGGAAGACCCACGCCGGAGAGGGTGATGCAAATGAGGACCATCCCCTCATAATATATAGGTGCTACGATCACGCCGTGGAAAGGTGTTTTTTGAGGTGGAAAGGTGTTTTTGAGGTGGAAAGGTGGAAAGGTGAAATGGTGAAAAGGAGCCCCGAAACAAGCCCTACCAGGCTATATACTGTGTCATCCCGGGCAGCGACCCGGGATCCAGTCTTTTGAAAACAACCACCCAGCCCTGAAACAAAGCCAACCAAACTACATACCGTGTCATAACTGGCAGAGACCCGTGATCCAGTGCCCAGGGGGTGGCAAAGTCCGTTTGCCACAGAGACCGGAGGTCTCTTTGAAACAGGCAACTCCGTTGCCTCTGCCGAACGGACTTCGGCAGCCCTTATATTATCCGCGCCAATCTGCGCCTTTTATCAGCGCATATCTGCGTGAACCACACAGCGCAATTTATCTGCAAGAGAGGCAGTTATGATAACACAAGCGGAAGGGCGCCAGGCCGCCGATTCCGCCGGGGAATAATATGGGTCAGGAAAAAACAGCCCAAAAGTCAAAAAAAGAGTTTGACAGATAAACGTAATCTAAATAAGATGTATTATTGATGTGCCGGTCTAAGTTAAAAAAAGCTTGGCGGTATCGCAAGCTGTTCCCTAAAGCGTGGGTTCGCAGGCCGGTGATAGATTATAAGCCATTAAAAATGGAGGTAATAATGAAAAAAACCTTATTGGTTGTACTGACGCTTAGCTTTGTGCTGAGTCTGGCGTTCGCGCGGGAAATGCAGTACGCTCCCGAGAGGAAAGTCCTGGAATCCCCTGCCCAATGCCGGTATTATCAGCCAAGCCGAACTGCCCCGGCCTACACATTCACAAAGCTGCCCACCAGTGTAATCGTAAATTACTATGACTACATGATCGGCAGCTACAACGGCATCCCCCTGCGGGTGATCCCCCAAAGCGCCGGCGGCGGATATTTCATGAACTATCACGGCCGTCGCCAGGCCACTGCCACCCGCCGCATATTCTACACCTATCTGGATGCGGCTGGCACCGTGATCAACAACAACGAAATCACCAGCGTGCAAAACCACGAGGGATACTCAACCGTGGCGGTTGACCCCGTTTCCGGCAAACCCATGTACGCGTGGCATGCCGATGGCGACGATGAAAGCGCGTATTATGAAGTACAATTCACTTCCGACGCCTTTATCGCAGGCATCGCCGGCTTGTTTAACGACGTGCAAAATGCTGTGGATAACCCCATAACCATCACCACTCCTTCCGGCCAGACCACTTCAGACAACGAATTCATCTGGCCGACCCTGCAGATCGGGCCTTCCCCCGTTGCGGGCAAGAGAAGAGTCTATATGGTGCAGAGAAACTCAACCACCTCACATGGCACCGCCGGTCCTTCCGAGAACCCTTACTTCTTATATGCCGATTTTGACGGAGATGACATCGAAAACGGCGTTCCGCTCGTCTGGAACCATACCACGATCCCGGAAATGGATGGCTGGAACCATGACGCTGCAATCTGGCGCCGTCCCTTCCATGCAATCACCGTTGACAACTCCGGCAACGTTTACTATATGGGTTACCATTTTGCTTATAATGCAGATGATGAGAGCCTGCAGGAAGCCGACCTCGATGTCTTCAAATGCGACAACTACGGCCAGGGCACCTGGACCCGCATCAGCGGCTTCAGCAACATTCCCACCTGGAACCCCCCAGGCTTACAGGGTGGAACCAATGGTTACTTTGTGGACGAAAACAGCATTGGTTATCCGGACAACCAACTTGCCTGGGTGATAGCGAGCTCCTCGCACCTCAACGCCACAACTGACGTCAATGGCAAACTGCATAGCATCGCCAACTGGTGTATGGGCCACGTTGAGGGCGGTATCTGGATAGATTTCCATTTTGTAAAAGAATTTGTCTTCGACCCGGCGACCGAGGAATTTGCCGTCCGTGAAGTATATCCCAAGAAAGACCCTAACGACACCCATAACCAGGCCTTTACCCCCTGGGACGTGGAAGCTCCCTGGGGCGTCCCCGAATACTACGATGGTGGAGATGGCAATTTCTATCTGAACCCCGTGAAGTTATGGCCCTTCCCCCATTGGGATCGTACTGCCCACGGAGACGCCATGATCTTCCACTACAGTAACCACAAGATCACCGAAGGCAACGACCAGGGCATGATGGCTGCCGTCTGGCAGGATGCCATGCGCGCCCGCTTGTTCAACTATTATGGCGACACCGACTTTGCCAACTTTGCCAACACTCCCGAGATCTGGATCTCCGTGTCTCCTGACAATGGTGCCCTGTGGAGCGAACCGATCTGCCTGAACAACGTCGAGACCCCTGAATTTGCCGGAATCAAACCCATGTGGGTCTATCCGGCGGACAAAGTTATCTATGTAAGCACCACTCCCGCAGGTAACAAAGTCGGCAAGCTCGGCGTTATGTTCTATAACGACTACACTTGGGGCTCCAATGCCATTACCCCCTCCTACCATCCCACCCCGGACGGCGGAGAGGTTATGTTCATGGAAATGCAGATCACCTTCCCGCTTTCCGAATCCACCAACGATCCCGTCACTCCTGCGGTCAGCAACATGCTGCTCCAGAACTATCCCAACCCCTTCAACCCCACCACCACCATCAATTTCGATATGCCCGTCGCCGGCCATGCCAACCTTTCCATCTACAACGTGAAAGGCCAGTTGGTCAAGACCCTTGTGAACGACAATCAACCCGTTGGCAGGCGCACGTTCACCTGGAATGGCACCGATAAAGATAACAGACCCGTTTCCAGCGGCCTCTATTTCTATCGCCTCACCGCCAATGGCAGCACCGAAACCAAGAAGATGATGCTGATCAAATAATTAACTGACAAGATAAGCTACGAAACCCGGTACCTTGCTGCCGGGTTTCTTTTTTACCTGTAGCGGAGCTGCAAGGGATCCAGAGGATTTTGTGCTTGACAATATTCCAAACCGCGAATAAAGAAAGACACAGACCCATTTGCTGCTATGGTTTTGCCGCGGATTCCGGCTCCATCTGCCTGGATGGCTGGAAAGCCGTGAAAGATCAGGCCAAGACTCTAAATATAAATGGAGATGATTATGAAGAAACTTTGTTTATTTACCGTGGTGCTGGCCTTGTTGCCGGCGCTGGCCCTGGCAGAGATCATGCCAGCCGGCCCCCAGTACAGGCCTGTTGCCACTCCGCAGGGCAAGGCGATCGAGAGAAGCCGCCAGGTGCCCGAGTTCACCTTCACCAAGCTTCCCACCAGCCTGATCATCAATTACTACGATTACATGATCGGCGCGTATAATTCCCTGCCCCTCAAGGTGATCCCCACAAGCGCGGGAGGCGGATATTTCCTTACTTACCACTGCCGCAGACAGGCCACCTCCACCCGCCGCCAGTTCTATGCCTATCTGGATGCGGCTGGCAGCGTGATCAACAACAACGAAATTACCAGCGTGCAAAACCATGAAGGCTTTGGAGCCCTGGCCATCGATCCGGTGACCGGCAAGCCCATGTATGCCTGGCATGCCAATGCCGATTCCGACTCACAAAATGAAGTGGAGTTCACCAGTGACGCCTTCATAGCGGGAATCGCCGGCCTCTTCAACGATATCGACATCGTGGCGGACAACCCCACCACCATCACCACTCCAGAGGGTATTACCACCGATGACAATGAGTTTATCTGGCCCTGCGTGGTGATCGGCCCCTCCCCCGTGGCGGGCAAACGCCGCGTCTATGTGGGTATGCGCAACAGCAAGACCCACGCCATGAACAACTATCCCAGTGAGAACATGTATATCGCCTATGCCGATTATGACGGAGATGACATAGAACTGGGCAATCCCCTGTCCTGGAATCACACCACAATTCCGGAAATGGACACCTGGAATCATACCACAACATCCTTCAACCGTCCCGCCGGCACCCTGGTGGCAGATAACGCCGGCAACCTCTATTGGGCTGGACACCATACCGCGAGGGATGGGGCAGACAATACCATAAGAGTTCAGGATATGGACGTCTTTGTGTGCCCCAACTACGGCCAGGGCACCTGGACACGCTATAGCGACTATGGCGACATCCCCACCTGGAACCCGGACTCCGCACCCAGCGACACCACCGGATACTGGGGCCACCCCGACCTGGGAGACATCCCCTACGGGGACAATGGCGAGATGTTTTTCGGCATCATCAATTCCGGCCACCTGAACGCGGTGAGGGACGCCAATGGCAGGATCCACGTGGCCAATCTCTGGTGTTTGAGGGCTTACAGCGGATACTACTATCCCGCCTTCCATTTTGTCAAAGAGTTCGTGTATGATCCCAGCACCCATAACTTTACGATCAAGGAAATCTATCCCCAGCAGGATGTAAATGACACTTACAACCTCACCTTCACCCCCTGGGATATGGAAGCGCCCTGGGGAGAAGTGGACCAATACGGCGGAGACAACAGCAGCGGCTTTTACCCTATAACAGCAACTGCGTGGCCTTTCCCCCATTGGGACCAGGCAGCCCATACCGACGCCATGATGTTCCACTACAATAACGTCAAGCTCTCCGAGCCAAATGACCAGGGAATGATGGTCTGCGTGTGGCAGGACTCGGAGCGGGCCCGCATGTATAACCAATATAACGACACCGAGTATGCCAGCTATGCCAACACCCCGGAGATCTGGATCTCTGTTTCTCCCAACAATGGCGGCTACTGGAGCGAACCGATCATAATCAACAATGTGGATACTCCCCAGTTCGCGGGTATCAAGCCCATGTATGTCTATCCCGCGGACAAGGTGATCTATGTGAACACCACCACCGACGGCCAAAAGGTCGGCAAGATCGGTATGCTGTTTTACAACGACTACACCTGGGGCTCACACGTGAATTCCCCTGCCTACCATCCCAACCCGGACGGCGGAGAAGTGATGTTTATGGAACTGCAGATCACCTTCCCACCCCCCATTGATCCCAGCAACGACGACAACAGTATTCCCGCAGTGAGCAACATGCTGCACCAGAACTACCCCAACCCCTTCAACCCCAGCACGACCATCGTGTTCGATATGCCCGCTGCCGGAGCTGCCAATCTCTCTGTTTACAACCTGAAAGGACAACTGGTGAAAACCCTCGCCAACGAAAACAAGCCCGCGGGAAGGCATTCCTTCACCTGGGATGGAACCGATTCCCTCAACCGCCCCGTTTCCAGTGGAATCTATTTCTACCGCCTTACGGCGGCTGGACACACCGAAAGCAAGAAAATGGTGTTGGTCAAGTAAACCATAATTGGTATAGATACGAAAGGATGGCTTTGTAAAGCCATCCTTTTTTTTCAAAAGATTGGGTCACGGGTCAAGCGGTTCACGCAGATTGCGCGGTATTGGGCTGCCGAAGTCCGTTCGCAGAGGCAACGGAGTTGCCTGTTTGGAAGAGACCTCCGGTCTCTGTGGCAAACGGATTTTGCCACCCCAATGGGTCACGGGTCAAGCGGTTCACGCAGATTGCGCGGTATTGGGCTGCCGAAGTCCGTTCGGCAGAGGCAACGGAGTTGCCTGTTTGGAAGAGACC
>DAOTNF010000003.1:0-138251 GCA_035450685.1 Candidatus Cloacimonadota bacterium
AAGCAAGCTTGCCCGGGATGACACAGTATATAGCCTGATGGTTCTTGTTTCGGGGGAACCTTTCCACCATTTCACCTTTCCACCTTTCCACCTCAAAAACACCTTTCCACCCATCGTAGCACCTATATATTATGAGGGGGTAGGTCTCATTTGCATCACCCTCTCCGGCGTGGGTCTTCCTGGGGTCAACCTTATAATTTATAAGGATGACCTAAGGATGATGGCTCCAAAGCCTGTAGCAGCGAAGGAGGGCGCTATGAAGGAAAAACGGGATAGCAAGCGATATATGTTAACTGACGCAAGTATTAAACAGAGCTTGAAAGACTGAATCAGTGCAGGGAAAAGCGGGTTTCCCTCCCTTGCCAGCTTATGCTGAGCCAGAGGGCCGTCATTAAGCCCTCTTATCTTGATCGCTAATTGACCGCTCATTGACCGCTGACCGACCGCTGGACCGATTTTCAGCCGGACATCAACTGGTCTTTGGATGGAGGTCGTAATATGAGGGCGAAACAATGGTTTGTCAAGCGGGTGATAGAGCAAGACAGGCTGCCAATTTTTCTATCAAAGTGGCTTCTTTACAGGTTCACCTCTGCCCAGATGCCCAGGCGGAATGTCCTCATGCCGGTATCCCTTTTCTTGTCGGAGGTCTTTTCCCAGGTTCCGGTGAGCCCGCCTCTGATATCCGCGTTGAACTGATAGGTGGCGCCGGGGGTGATTGATATCCGGGTACCATCGCGGTCAACCTGGGACGACTCGCGGCCGAAGGTTTCTTCAAAGTTGCGTTCAAACACGATCGCCAGGCTGGAAGTAAGTTCGTTTTTGATATGGATTTTCTTTTTTGTAAATGGGATGGTGAAGCCTCTGCCGCTGCGGAATGAATAGGACAGATTGCCGTTCAGTGAGTTGCTGTTCGCTTTCTTGATAATGTCGTAGGTATCCATATCGGTAACGTTATTGCTGGAGTTGATGGTATAGCTGAGGTTGGCGCTCAGGTTTTTGAACAGGGTGCCTGTGATGCCGAGAAGCGGATTGAGGGCGATGGTTTTGCTTTCCTGTTTTGGCTTTTCCCAATCGAGGTCGCCGCTGCTTCTGACTGTGTATTGGAATCCGCTGTTCAAGCGTGAACTGGTCACAAATTTACCCAACCCAACTATCTTTTCAACCTCCATCAGCGACAGGGTCACATCGGGGAAAATGACTGCCCTGGACTGGTTGGACGCGGTGGAATAGCGTTTGTTGAGCGAATAGGAATAGTTGATGGTGCTATCCAGGCGGCGATGGAAGCTGATCCCGCTGGCCAGGGTGAAGGTGTTTTCGTCGTCGGTGGAATCAAGGTATGAATCCGGCACAGTGTGAGGCAGTCCAAGCTGGAAGCTGAAAGGAGGACGGTCGTCCTTGCGTGAGTAGCCCATCTTGTAGGCGTTCTGATAAGACAGGGTAATGTTTTTGAGCTTGCTCAGATAGCCCAGTAAAGCACCCGGCAGATAAAAACCGGAACCGGTGCCAGGCTTCTTGCCGGAGTCCTTGGTTCCGTCATCAGGTTTGTCTTTGTTAGGATCATACCCTTCTTCATATTTATATTTGGGGTCTCCCCAATTTATATCAAGATCGCCTGGATCATAGTCTTTTGGGGGCTGATTCATCTCATCCCATTTCCTGAGCTCATCCTCGGATGCACCTTCGTCGATCAGCCTCTGGCGTTCATCCTCGCGCTTTTTTGCTTCCTCGTCCCATTTCTGTTGCTCAAGCTTGCGGAGCATCTCTTCCTTGAGTTTGTTTTCCTCTTCCTGTTTGAGTTCTTCTTGTTTCAGGTCTTCCGGTTTGTCTCCTTTGTCGGATTCGTCGGGCTTGTCAGACTTTTGTTTGTTGCCGTGCCTGGCATTCAGGGCATCCGCCCAGCCGCTCAGCAAGGTGGAGTTTGTCAGGGCGAGGTTGGCGCGCACCGTGCGGTTGGAGTTACCATCGCTCTGGTAGAACTCGGTCTGCACCCCGGAAACGTTCTGGTAGTATTTACGCTGGTTTTCCGAGAACCGGCTGCTCCCGCTCAAGGTGAGATTAAAGTATTTTCTGAAGTAGTTGGGATTGTAGTTCACCCCCAGATCCTGAACATATTCGGTTAGTTTGCCGACGTTTATATTCTTGAGGTAGTGCTTCTGGATCAGGTCGCGCTTGCTGTTAAAACGTAATGTGAGAGCGATGTCCGAGGTGAGGCCCCAGTTGACGTTTGTATCTGATGTGAAGAGTTTGGTATCCACGGTCTGGCTGCGCGGATGCCAGTTGTAAACGTTGTCCCTGCGCTCCCAGTTCCAACTTTGTGGTTCCGTGGCGCTGAGGGTAAAGCTGTTGTTCCAGGTTGTGGGAAAGAATCCCAGCAGGTAGTTTTTAAACAAGGGGAAGCTGACGCTGTTGCTGGGAAAGCTGAGGTTGTAATTATAGGTTCCGCGCCAGGTGAAGGTGGTGTCCGCTGCGGTGGGAGCATGCCGGAAAGCCTTCTCTATCCTTCCGCTGAAGGAACTCCGATAGATAGTGTAGGCCAGAATCTTGTTCTTGGGGGCGGTGCGCTGGCTGATGCCAAAATCGGCCGAATAGACCAGGTTTTCATTGCGTTCGCGGTGCTTTTCATCTGGATCCGCGATGTTGTCGCGCAGGAGGTCTGAATTCGCTCTGAATCTGGGAATGCCAAGCGAGTAGGTGCGCATCAGGCTCAGAGGCATATCCAGACCCCAGGAGGCGGGGAAAAACTTGTTCAGGAAATACTTGTTGCTGATGTTCAGGGATCTAAGGCTGGTGAATGTGTTGGAACGTCCGCGCTGGATGGTGGTGTTGAAGTTCTCGCTCTTTTCCTCATAATCCACATCCAGGGTGCTAAAATCGGCAAATACGGAGTTGAGCGACACCCTCCGGGCCACGCCGACGTCTTCGTAGGGGTCGGTCACAGTGAGGTCATTGAAATAGATGGTGCCATTCAGGGGCATTGGAGATGGGATGTCGCTCGGGTTGTAGATTCCGAAATAGATGTCGCGCACGTTGGTGAGGGTGGGATTCCCCTTGAAGCTGTACCGGGTATTGTCCAGGGTTATAGAGCCGGATGTTTCGCCGTAAAAGGCTTCCTTCATCGAGGTCAGATCCTGCAGGTTGATGCTGAGGGCTGTCCAGTCATCACGCTGCATCTTCTGATGATAAGGAATCACAGCCACTCTCTGGCTGGCCTGGTAGTAGTTGAGGCTGTCCGCACCCACCCGGAACACCACCTCAACGGAATCCGGATGGAATGGATTGTTGTCACTGGCTTCAGGATAGAAATAGTATTTTATATTGCTGTAGGAAAGCAGGCTGTAAGGATCGAAGAGTCTTTGCCTCAGCAAGACCTGATGGCCAGGCTGGAGGTTCTGAATCTGCAGAGAGAGGGCTGATTCGCTTGTTTCGCGTTCGTCCTCGATGTAATAGGTGCCTTCCGGGGATGTATAGTGGCTACTGTTTTTCTGGTTATTTACTATACCGGACAGATAGGATGTATTGTATGAATTGACCAGCGCATCGGGCACGATCAGGTCGTTGGCGTAGCGAACGTAAAAATCCTGCCATTTGTTTCCCACGGCGGAGACTTCTGAGATAAGAACCTTGGCGGTTTCATCTGTTTCCAGGGTTATCCTGCCATAGGATATCTTCTTCAGCGTGGGGGGCGTGGATGTGGAAGAGTTGTTGACTATCACATAGGAATTGGGGTCGGTGAGAGGAATGCGGTAGAGCCTCCAGCCATCGTGGTTCACGCTTTCCAGGTACAGAGAGTCGGTGAGCGAAATGGCGTAGCTGAAATAGCGGTCGAGGGTGTTGAGCACGCCATTGTTGTCCAGGTCTTCAGTGTCCAAAACCCTGTTGCCTTCCGTGCCATTGATCTTGGGGTAGTCGCCATACTGGTCGATCGCGTTGGAGGCGTCGTCGTTGGGGTCGTCTCCGGGTTGTCCGTTGGGGATGCCATCCAGTCCCACATCTTCTTCAAGGCTAAGCACTCCATCGGAGTTTTTATCCTCACTGTTCAACACTCCCAAACCGCCGAACTCGGTGTAGAAATCCTCGTTGATATCTCCGATATCTATGCGCATGGTAGGATTGGGAGCTGGCGAACCTGGATGGGGCAACACTTTCACCAAAACCTGCAGATACTTCTTCTGCGAAAAATCCAATTGGTTGCCCAGATACTTCATCACCCCGCCCCAGCTCTCAACGTTGCCGCCTTCGACGCCAAGCTTGCTGGGGAATACCTTGAGGGCCAATACGGTGACAGTTTCCTTCTTTTCGTTGTCGGTGAGGGTGGCGGGGTCTTCCAACTGCTCGCGGTATATGTTTTTGGGATTGTACCAGATGGTCCTTCCCTTTGCCAGCGAGGTGTTGTAGGGCTTGCTCGCATGCGACCAGGAACCAATTGTCACACCCATGGGATAGGAGTCTTCGATGGACTCCATGTCGTCTATATAGGCGGCCTTGGTCTTTGTTTTGGGGTCGCCGTAAATATTTGGGATGGTAAAGGCCAGTTCGCCAGACAGGGTGAAGCGGGATTCGGCGCTGGTCTTGAGGAAAGGCAGGGCATCCAGCCACTTGGTGACGAACCGGGGCTTGACGGTGAAGCTGCCATCCACGTCCGCCATCATCATCTGGATGTTTTCGTTGCCGATGCGGGGACGCCGGTCAGCCACATTCTCAGTGCGGTAAATAAAGGTGCCACCCAGCTTGGCGTAATCTGTGAAATTCCAATCCGCCCTTGCTCCAGCCAAAGACTTGCTGGCCACGCTGAAAGTGCTGCGGAATTCGTAATCGATCTCGATCTTGGCATCAGGGTCTTTGCCCGCGGAAGTTAAAAAGGTGATCCGGCCAAAATCGTAATCCACCAGATAATCCACATTTTCCCTCTGCTCCACTCCATTGACCTTCACAATCACACTGCCCTTGAGGATCCCGCCCTGGGAAAGATCCACCGCCTCGCGGCCAACTTTGCCCTTCACTGAGAGGAAGAGGCTGATATTCTGATAGCTGATGTTCTCGTTTTCCTCGGTATAGATAATGCCATCGCCCAATGGCTTGAAAGGCTCGATGAAGGGGATCAGGATGATACCTGTTGCGAGGTTCACGGTGTTGTCGTCACCGTTGATCAGGCCATCGCCACTGCTATCCATGCGCAGATAATCATTATAGGTAAGGATGCCGGACGCGGAAAGCGAATCTGGGATCAGATAGTTGCGGGTCAGGTCCACATTAACGGTGTAGATGTTGAGGGTGAACCCGTCGCTTTTGATGTTGGTCTTGTTCATGTTGTAGGCATTGCGCATCTGGTAATGCCATACGTTATTGGGATCTGTGGGGTTGTATTCCTGGTTGCGGCGGCGGATAACCTTGAGATCCAGGTCTCCATCGGCCTCCTCATCCGCATCCACGGCGGGAACCGTGTTGTTGTTCTGATCCACATAGGTTACCGCGATCGTGGTTCTGCGATCCACAGCCCGGTTGATCTGAATAATACCCGAACTATAGTCAGTTACGAAGTCTGTGCCCTCGATTAGTTCATCGTAATAGGGCACATAATACTCCGTTGGACTTATAAAGATGGTATCCCCCACTGCAGCTTGCACGTTGTTATTGGGATTGGCGTCGTCTATAAACACCCGCACGGAACCATTTTTGGGCAGGAGTGACTCGGAGCCGGGCTTGATCATCCACTGACCATAGGGATTGGTTTTGATCGCGTTGTTGATCCAGCCGGCAGGCACGTTGGGAGAGGCATCCGCCTCTGTATAGAGATCGTACAGCTCATAGGGGTCGATGAGGTAATACATGGTGCGCGCGGCGTAGTCACGGCTGCGGAACACAGTTGAATCTGCCTGGCTGGTTCCGATGTAGCTTTGCTTGTTTTTCTCACCTTCTTCCGTACTGGCGATCAGGGTAAGGTCCAGATTTCCGTATTTGAGCTTGGAAGTTACGCCAAACAGTCCCTGCGAGGCAGTTGAATAGCTGATGTAGCGGGAGCCAGCCAGGGCCAGGGTGATGTTACCCGCCTCAATGCTTTTGATGATTTCGTCTTCATCGCCGGTGTATTTCAGGCTAACGTTGTTGGGATCGAAGAGCTGCTCATCCATCTTACTGTTATACTTCAGGTTCACAGATATCTTGTCGCCGATGGTTCCCGACAGGCGCAGGTTGGTTTCCTGCTCCATCTTGACCTCAAAACGGCTGGAGTTGTCAGCTTCGTAGATGGCAACATTCTTGCGCTTGACGCTACCCGCTTCCAGGCTTATCTTTTGAGTTCCGTCCAGATTAAGCCTTGGCGGAGAGGAGCCCAGAACCTTTTGAACCGCCTTTGGCATGGCGATGGAAGGAATTTCCAACACGAATTCACGGATCAGACCAGTTGTGGTGACCGCGGTTTGTTGAGTCCGGCTGCTGAAGTTTTCGATCAGGGACTTCCGGAAGCTTTTCTTTTTCAGGTTGGTGAAGTAGCTGTCGAATGACACCGTCCGGTCCGGAACCAGTTTAAAGTCGCCTATCTGGGTGGAAATGACCACTTTCTGCTCTTGGAAATCCACCTTTTCTTTACGGTCGAGCTTGAACCCCTGGATCAGGTAGGGCTGGTCTTTGTATAGTTCCAAACCTTTGTTGAGTTTATAGACATCCATCTGGTTATCTACCTGGGGGACATAGCCAGGCAGGTAAAGCCGGGGATAAAAGGGATTAGCCGTGAGTGCGGCGATCACGATAAATGGAATGAGCAGAATCAGAAGGCGTTTGAGCATGTACTCACTTGCGCGATAACTGTTGAAAAGCCAAATGCAGACCGTCCAGGGTTAGCGACTTATCCAGGATGTCAACTGAAGGCATCAGGGGAACCAGTAGTTCTGAAATGCCGCCGGTGATGACAGTGACCACATTTTTGCCCGCGCAATACTGCTCTTTCACTTTCCGGATGAAGGCTTCAAGCATGAAGGCATGGCCCTGGACAATGCCGGAAAGCATGGCGTCTTTGGTGTTGGTTCCCAACAACGCGGAAGGGGCTGCTATCTCGATCTGGGAAAGCTGGGCTGCCTTGGAAGTGAGCTGTTCCGCGCTGGTCTTCAAGCCCGGCGCAATCACCGCTCCCTCAAACTGTCCTGTTTCGCTTACCAACTGTATTTTAGTTGCCGTTCCCAAATCTATTATTATGCAATTGGTCTTATACTTCTTCCAAGCTCCAAACGCGTTGGCGATCAAGTCCGCGCCGATGAAGGAAGGGTCTGCTACGTGGAAGCCCAGACCCAGCTTGCTCAGTGCGTTGATTTGCGTCACGGGAACAGGGATGTATTTCTTAAAGAGTTGCTGCCAGATACGGGTCAGTTCGGGCACTACGCTGGCAAAAACGATGTGGGATATCTCCATTCCCGTAAGACGCTCCAGCAGAGGACTGAGCAGTCCAAAATATTCGTCCGCGGTTCGCTGTGTGGAAGTGAACAGACGCCCAAACCAAGCCATCTCCCCGTCCAGATATAATCCGCAGGAGATATTGGTGTTGCCTATATCCACAGCAAGCAGTGTTTCTTTGCTATTGTCTCGACGCATAAATCATTCTTTGTGAGTGCAATTTTTAAATACAAAAACCATTCTGGACAAGGTGGGAATACTCTCCCGCTTACTCCGCAATTTTGTCAACAGAATTCAGAGATGAGGACATTCTTAGCTGAAACCCAACTCTTTAAGGGCGGTGTTTTTCTTGCGCCATTTGGGATTGATTTTCACCCACAGGTGGATTTGCACCGGTTGTTCCAGCCAGGCGCTCAATTGCTTTTCCCCATATTCGCGAATCTGTTTTAGTTTGGTTCCGTTCTTCCCGATCAGGATAGGTTTCTGGCTTTGCCGTTCAAGCCAGATCACAGCGTCGATCACCACCCTGTCCGCTTCTTCAGTGTATCTCTCCACCAACACCGCGGCAGAATAGGGAATCTCCTGTTCAAAGAGCTTAAAGATGCCTTCACGGATGATTTCCTGGGCAAAGAAGCGCATGGGCAGATCCGAAAGCTGGTCTTCCTGATAGTAGGGCTCATGATAGGGAATGTAATGCAGGATGGATTCAACCAGTTCGTCTATGCCCTCTCCGGTCATAGCCGAAACGAAGAAATGGCGCTCAATCGAATCCGGCAGCTGCTTTGAAAACTGCTCCCTATCGGGCGCTGGGAGTTTGTCCAGCTTGTTGAACACAGCCAGTTGAGGCGTTCTGACCCGTCTCAGGTGTTCCATCACCTCAAGATCGTAATCGGTGGGAAAGCTGGTAAGATCGGCCACATATATCACCAGATCAACATCCTTGAACGCGTCCTGCCAGATCTTTTGCATCCTGTGTTGCAACTCATAACGGGGTTTGAGGTAGCCCGGAGTGTCGATGAAGATTAACTGGCAGTCAGAACGGTTGAGAATGCCTTTGATGGAGTAGCGGGTCGTTTGGGGTTTGGGGGAAGTGATGGAGAGCTTCTCTCCGATAATACGGTTGATGAGGGTCGATTTGCCCGTGTTGGGTTTGCCGATGATGGCCACAAACCCGCTTTTGAAAGTGTCCGATGTCATCAGATAAGATGGCTGCCCCTTGCGTGGAAGAGGCAGCCTTTTATACCATTTATTATTATTTCAGTTCGTCAAAGACGGATTTGATGATGCCAACGCATTCAAGCAGTTGTTCTTCTGTAATCACCAAGGGTGGCGCCAGGCGGATTATGTGTCTGTGGGTGGGTTTGCAGAGGATGCCTTTATCTTTCAGTTTCAGGCAGACATCCCAGGCTTCATAGTTGTTCTTGGGTTCCACGACTATGGCGTTCAACAGCCCCTTTCCTCTCACCAGTTTAAGCATTGGGTTGTCGATTTTCTTCAGTTCGTCACGGAATATCTTGCCTAAGTCATAAGCTCTTTGGGCCAGGTTTTCATCTTTCACCACCTGTAGGGCGGCCGTGGCTACCGTGCAGGCAAGGGGAAATCCTCCGAAGGTTGAGCCGTGTTGGCCCGGCTTGATGGTGAGCATGACCTCGCGGTCCGCAAGGACTGCAGAAACGGGAAGCACGCCGCCAGCCAGAGCCTTGCCCAGGAGCAGCATGTCGGGGCGCACGTTTTCATAGTCGCAAGCCAGGAGTTTACCTGTTCTGGCAATACCTGTCTGGATCTCATCCGCCACAAAGAGCACATTGTGTTGCTTGCAAAGTTCGTAGCAAGCTTTCAAATAGCCTTCGTCCGGAACAAACACGCCTGCTTCGCCCTGGATCGGCTCCACGATGAAAGCAGCCACATTCTTGCCATGCTTTTCAAGGTAGGTTTTCAGGGCATTCGCGTCGTTGTAGGGAATTTTTGCGATGCCGGGGATAAAGGGCCCATAGCCTTCGTAGCAATCTGGATCGGTGGAAGCTGAAACTATCGCCAGGGTGCGGCCATGGAAATTGTTTTCCACAAACACGATGATGGCGCTGTCCTTTTCCACTCCCTTTACCTGGTAAGCCCACTTGCGGGCAAGCTTCATGGCTGTTTCCACCGCTTCTGCTCCGGTGTTCATGGGCAACAACATGTCATAGCCAAAGTACTCGGTGATATACTTTTCATAGGGACCCAGTTTGTTGTTGAAAAAAGCGCGGGAAGTGAGGGTAAGCTCCTGGGCCTGGTCGGTGAGGGCTTTGATGATTTTGGGGTGACAATGCCCCTGGTTTACGGCAGAATAAGCCGACAGAAAGTCAAAGTATCTGTTGCCTTCCGGATCCCACAAAAACACACCTTCACCTTTGGCCAGAACAACCGGCAGGGGATGGTAATTATGAGCTCCATATTTTTCTTCCAGTTCCATGGCTTCTGCAGAGCTAATGGCCCCGTATTTGAGATTAGCGGACATTGTTTTCCTCCATTCCTATATTTTGATTTTATGACTTAAGCCAAAACTAATATCGCATCTTTGTGTCAAGGACATTCTTATCGCAGCCATGGGCGGGGGATTGTCTAAGCAGATTCAGAACATGCTGGCTAAAGCATGGAAAACAAGCTGGATAAATTGCTCGAAAAGAATTTAAAAAATCGCTGAATTGGAAACAGGACAGATTTCAGAACTGCTAATATCAATTCGCATTCACCAAGCTTTGTTATGGAATATGTCATTTGACTTTCTCTTGAAAAACCCGTGGAAAGGTAAAATGGTGAGGTTCCCTTAAAACAAACACCCAATCCTAAAACAACCGGCATCAATTCCTTGATAACCACATAATTATGTTGATACATTCCGCAATATCCTTCATACCGCCCTCCTTTGCTGCTACTGGCTTTGGAGCCATCATCCTTAGGTCATCCTTATAAATTATAAGGTTGACCCCAGGAAGACCCACTTCAAAGCGCGGGATGCAAATGAGACCCATCCCTCTATAATATATAGGTGCTATGAATTGTGGAAAGGTGGAAAGGTGCCGCCATTTGACGGGGTAAAATGGCAGCCTTGAAATCACTACAAAATGAGAAGTGCGGAAAAGAGTTTGACAGAAGCGGGCAAGCTGACTTAATGACAAAAACGATCACTCTGGGAGCAGAAAGATGAAATACAGGACAATGCCAAAATCCAGGGACGCCCTTTCAGTATTGGGTTTGGGGCTGATGAGGCTACCCACCCGCGGGGATGGATCGCTGGATGAAGAGAAATCCATGCAAATGCTTCACTATGCCCTTGAGCATGGCATAAACTATTTTGACACCGCCTGGGGCTATCACCATGGCGCGAGCGAACCGCTGCTGGGCAAGTTCATCGCCCAAACCGACAGAAACAGATTCTATATCGCCACCAAGCTTCCCTGTTGGCTGATCAAGACGCCCGCCGATATGGATGAGTTTCTGAACAAACAGTTAGAAAGGCTGCAAACCGATCATATCGATTATTATCTTTTGCACGCTTTGAACAAGAAATCGTGGGACAAGATGAAATCCTTTGGAGTGCTCGACTGGCTCTCAAAGATCAAATCCGAAAATAAGATACGCCACATTGGCTTTTCATTCCATGACAGCTATCCGGTTTTTAGGAAGATAGTGGAAAGCTACGACTGGGATTTTTGCCAGTTCATGCTCAACTATCTCGACACCCATTATCAGGCTGGATACCGCGGTTATCAGCTTGCCCTGCAAAAGAATATGGGCGTGATTTCCATGGAGCCCCTCAGAGGAGGCAAACTGGTCTCCCCCATCCCGCCGGAAGTGGAAAATGTGTGGTTGAAAAGCAGCGAAACCTGGTCTGCCGTGGAAAGGGGGTTGCGCTGGGTCTGGAATCTTTCCGGATGCACGGTCTTGCTCTCGGGCATGGGGAGTCTAAAGCAGATCGAGGAAAACATCGCCATCGCGGAGCGCAGCGAAGCTGACAGCCTTAGCCCTCGGGAACTCGATCTGTACAAAAAAGCCAGGCGAGAGTATCTGCGGCGCATAGCCATCCCCTGCACAGAATGCAGATATTGCCTGCCCTGCCCCCACAAAGTCGGCATCCCCGATGTATTTGGCACTTATAACGAATCGATGATGTTTGGCGAAAAGGAAAGGCACAAGCGGGAATACGAGACGTTCATCCCCGAAGAGGCAAGAGCGGATAAATGCGTCAACTGCGGCACATGCCTTTCTAAATGTCCCCAGAAAATAGACATTCCGTCAGAAATGGCAAAGGTGAGAGAATACTTTAAATGACGGCTGGCCGCCCCACCGAGATGTATTTGAAGCCAAGTTCCTTCATTTGTTCCAGGTCGTATTGGTTACGGCCGTCAAAGATCACCGGCTGTGCCAGTCTGTTTTTGATTTGGGCGAAGTCGGGATAGCGGAATTGATGCCATTCCGTAAGCAACAACATGGCTGAAGCTCCCTCTAAGGCGTCATATTCGTCCGGGCAAAACACGATACCGGGATCATCCCCAAATATTTTGCGAGCTTCATCGATGGCCACCGGATCATAAGCCCGGATTTTGGCGCCGGAAGACCGGAGAGAGCGGATAACATCGATGGACGGAGCTTCGCGCATATCGTCTGTCTGGGGCTTGAAAGCAAGCCCCCATATGGCAAATACCAGGCCATCCAATTGGTGGCCAAAATACTGGGCAATCTTTTCCACAAAAAAGGCTTTCTGCTCGCTGTTAACCCGTTCCACGGATTCCAATATACTGGGCTGCAGATCATTTTCCCGGTGCATGCGGATCAACGCTTTAAGGTCTTTGGGAAAACAGGAGCCGCCAAATCCCAGACCGGGATAGATGAACTTGTAGCCAATCCTGCTGTCCGATCCTATCCCCTGCCTCACATCCGCTATATCCACACCCAAGGCGTCGCAAAGGCGCGAAAGCTCGTTCATGAAAGAGATCTTGGTGGCGAGCATGGCATTGGCGGCATACTTGGTCATCTCGGCTGAACGCACGCCCATCATAATGACCCTGTCGTTGTTGCGGTTAAAGGGCAGGTAGAGAGACCTGATCACTTCGCCAGCGCTGGCGGAATCTGCGCCGATGATCACCCTATCTGGCTTCATGAAGTCCTCGATTGCGGCCCCTTCCTTCAAAAACTCTGGATTGGAGACCACATCGAAACTCAGGTTCTTGCCCATGGCGTCAAGAATTCCCGCAATCTTTTCCTTCACCATGTCTGCCGTTCCCACCGGAACAGTAGATTTGTTTACGATTATCTTATGCTCCTGCATGTGGGTGGCGATATCTTCGGCTACTTGCAGCACATAGGAAAGGTCAGCCGAGCCATCTTCACCGGGAGGGGTGCCTACCGCGATGAAGATCACCGGACACTCTTGCACGGCATGTTTGAGATCTGTGGTGAAGCTCAGCCTGCCAGCAGCGCGGTTTACCTTCACCAGCTCTTTGAGGCCCGGCTCGTAAATGGGTATATCGTTGTTGTTCAGCCGTTTAATCTTTTCGTGGTTGTTGTCCACGCAAATTACATGGTTTCCCATATTGGCAAAACAAGTGCCGCTCACCAAGCCTACATAACCGCTGCCTATCATGGCCAGATTCATCTTTTACTCCTCGTTCGCAGATAGTATTGCACAGTTTCCTTTATACCTTGTTCCAGGGTGAAGATCGGGCTCCAGCCCAGTTCCTGGAAAGCCTTGCTATAATTCAGCATTGACCTGCGCAGATCGCCCTGCCTTGCTTCCCCGCGCAGTGGTTCCTTTTGCATTCCCAAATGCCACAGGATTGTCTTATACAAAAGGGATGTTGTGGTCTCGACGCAGGTGCCGATATTGAAGATTTCCTTGTCTCCCCTGTCCAATGCCAACAGATTGGCACGCACGACATCCATCACATACACGTAATCGCGGATCATTCCCTCCGGAGCGTCAGGATAGGCATTAATGGTGGGCGTTTTGCCATCCAGCAGGGAGTTGATAAAGATGGAGACCACTCCCGCTTCGCCGGAGGCATTCTGACGCGGTCCATAGACATTCGCGTAGCGCAAAACAGTGTAGTTCAGGCCATATTGATGGTTGTAAAAATGGAGGTAGTTCTCACCCACCAGCTTATTGATGGCATATACGGACAGAGGTTTGGGCGGATAGGCTTCCGATGTCGGGTATTCTTCCGCTTCTCCGTAAATAGCTCCGCCAGAAGAGATAAAGACTACTTTCTTAACCCTATACTTTACACAGTTCTCCAGCAGGTTCACCGTTCCTTTCACATTGGTTTCCACATCGGCGAGGGGGTCTTCTATCGATCTGGGCACGCTTATCTGGGCGGCGTGATGATTCACGATGTCAGGCCGTTCCCGCTCGAAAACCTTGCTGATGGCGGGATCACAGATGCTGATCTGATAAAACTTTGCTCTTGGATTGAGGTTGTCCATGCTTCCAGTGGAAAGGTCATCCACCACAACCACCTCGTGCCCGGCTTCCAGACAGGCATCCGCCACATGTGAACCGATGAACCCAGCTCCGCCGGTGATCAGTATCTTCACAGACTTTCCTCTTCCAGGATGTAGTCCCCCAAGATCTTCACATTCGCCGGATCGACCATCACAAGCACAGCCTGGCGCAGTATATTCACCTGCAGGCGCACCTCATTTAGCTTTGTGTGGTCTTCCACGATTCCAGTGACACCTTTGAGCGGCCCGCGGACAATTTCCACCTCCAATCCCCTGGACAGCCAAAGCGCGTTTTTAATCTCTACCTTGGGCTGACGCAGCATTCTGATGTTAACCAGTTCTTCCAGAAGCTCTTCCTGAACAGGAACTCTGATGAATCCAACCGTCAAGCCAGTCATCATCAGTTTCTGCTTTTTGGCAAAATCGAGCACACAAAACAGATAGCTGGGAAACATAGGTTTGGTGAACGATACGGTGCGCTTGTTATAGACCCTCTTGCTATCCATTTGGGGAAGATAATAATGGATGCCTGACCGCATGGCGTAATCGGCCAGTTTCTTTTCGCAGCGTGGTTTGGTGTGAATCACCGCCCAGCGCTCATCCCCGGTTGGAACTATAAGTTCGCCGAACAGCTCGTCAATCAATACAGGCGCGTTGGTAGCCATAAAGTGTTAATAGCGGTAATATTCCGGCTTGTAAGGGCCTTTGATGGGGACGTTGATATATTCTGATTGATGTCGGGTGAGCATGGTCAATTTGACACCCAGTTTCTCAAGATGCAGGCGAGCGACTTCTTCATCGAGGATCTTGGGCAGCGTGTGTACCCCGATCTGGTGCTTGTTTTTCCACAGGTCGAGCTGTGCCATAATCTGATTGGTGAAAGAACAGCTCATCACAAAGGATGGATGCCCGGTGGCGTTGCCCAGGTTCACCAAACGTCCTTCCGAAAGCAGAATGATGGATTTGTCATTAGGCATTCTGATGCGGTCAACCTGGGGCTTGATGTTCTCTTTCACCACACCTTCCAGCGAATAGAGGCGGTTGACCTGTATCTCATTGTCAAAATGGCCGATGTTGCAAACAATCGCGTTGTCCTTCATCTTGAGCATGTGGTCAACCCTGATCACGTCACAGTTGCCGGTGGCGGTCACATAGATATCAGCGATATCCAAAACGTTGTCCACGGTGTTGACTTCAAAGCCTTCCATGGCCGCTTGCAGGGCGCAGATGGGGTCGATCTCGCTCACGATCACCCGGGCGCCAAAACCGCGCATCGACTGCGCGCAGCCCTTACCCACATCGCCGTAGCCACAGACCATCACGACCTTGCCAGCTACCATGATGTCAGTTCCGCGTTTGATGCCGTCTGCCAGTGATTCGCGGCAGCCATAGAGATTGTCGAACTTGGATTTGGTGACCGAATCGTTCACGTTGACCGCCGGGAAAAGCAGCTTGCCTGACGCGTGCATCTGATACAGGCGGTTGACTCCGGTGGTGGTCTCTTCACTCACTCCGCGGAGTTTCTTGACCATTCTGTGCCATTTTTTGGGGTCTTTTTCCAGACCCGAGATCAGAAGCTTTTGCACGATCCTCATTTCTTCAGATTTGCTATTTGCGGAAGGTTTCTTGCCCAAGCGTGCCATTTCCTCTTCCAGGCGGTAGCCCTCGTGCACCATCAGGGTGGCATCGCCGCCATCATCCACGATGAGGTCCGGCCCTTTGCCATTTGGCCAACTTAGCGCCTGCAAGGTGCACCACCAGTATTCCTCGATGCTTTCGCCTTTCCAGGCAAAGACTGGCGTGCCGGATGCGGCGATGGCAGCAGCGGCGTGGTCTTGAGTGGAAAATATATTGCAGCTTGCCCACCTGACATCCGCCCCAAGCAGTTTCAGCGTTTCTATCAACACCGCGGTCTGGATGGTCATATGCAGGCTTCCCATGATCCGGGCGCCCTTCAGGGGCTTGCTATTCGCGTATTTGTTGCGCAATGAGATCAGGCCGGGCATTTCAGCTTCGGCGAGTTCTATCTCCTTGCGGCCAAAATCTTTCAGCCCGATGTCGGCGATCTTGTAATCCATGCTATCCTTCCTCTTATAATATAAAAGACCAAACCTGAATGGCTATAATTAACCATCCAGGTTTACGGTCATAATGTCAAGCCTTATCTTTTGTTGAAACGGTCGTTTCTGCCATGGGAGCGGCGGTCACGGTCGCCTCCCCTGTCGTTGCGGTTGGAAGGCCTTTCGCGTTTGGGAGCGTTGGGATCGGGTTCAGGATTGCCGGGCACGCCTTTCATGGTGAGCGCCAGCTTGCCTTTGTCCATTCCCAGGGACTTCACATGGACGATATCGCCCAGCTTGACCATGTCTTCCGGGTGTCCGATACGGCTGGTGTGCATCTGTGAAACGTGCACCATGCCCTCTTTCACGCCACCCAGAATCTTCACAAACACTCCGTAAGGCTCGATGCGGGTCACGGGGCCTTCAAACTCCTCGCCCACTTCGGGGTCGGTGGCGATGCCCTTGACCATGGCCTTGGCTTTCATGATCGAGTCTTTGTTGGGAGAGAGGATGCGGACTGTTCCGTCATCCTGGATGTCGATCTCAACCTGGCAGGCTTCGATGATGGATTTGATCATTTTGCCGCTCGGCCCGATGATCTCTCCTATCTTATCCACAGGAACCTTGAAGGCTTCGATGCGCGGAGCTGTGGGCGCCAGGTCTTCCCTGGGTTCCGGGATGCAGTCGTGCATAAGGTCCAATATCCTGTTGCGGGCCACGTTGGCTTTATTCAGGGCGATGCGCATGATGTCTTTGGTAATGCCCTCAATCTTGATGTCCATCTGCATGGCGGTGATGCCTTTCCTGGTGCCCGCGCACTTGAAGTCCATGTCGCCCAGGTGGTCTTCCAGGCCCATGATGTCGGTGAGCACCACATAGTTTTCGCCTTCCATGATCAGGCCGTTGGCGATGCCCGCCACGGGAGCTTTGATTGGAACGCCGGCAGCCATCATTGCCAGGCAGCCGCTACAGATGGAAGCCATCGATGAAGAACCGTTCGATTCCAGGGTGTCTGCCACGACGCGCATGGTGTAGGGGAAGCTTTCCTTATCCGGCAATACGGCGGTGAGGGCTCTTTCCGCCAGGTTTCCGTGCCCCAGCTCGCGGCGTCCGACCGGGCCCATGCGTCCGGCTTCTCCCACGCTGAAAGGCGGGAAATTGTAGTGCAAATAGAAACTTTTCTTATACTCCACTTCCAGGCCGTCAATGACCTGTTCATCGCTTCCGCCGCCCAGGGTGAGGGTGCCCAGGGATTGGGTTTCGCCACGGGTGAATAGAGCCGAGCCGTGGACGATGGGGAGCACGTCTATCTCGCAGGTGATGTCGCGCAGGTCATCCAATCCACGCCCATCCACGCGATGGTGCTTGTTAAGGATGGAGTCGCGCACATAGCGGCGGATAAGCTCTTCATAAGCGGCTTTATACCATTTCTCATTCTCTTCGTAGGCCTCTTCGTTTTCAGCCAGATATTTCTCCAACATCTCGGCTTCGGCGTTGTCAAAGGCGTCCTGCCGTTCCTGTTTGCCAAGGATCACGGCAGCTTCCGCGATAGTCTTGCCATAATCGGCTTCCACCCTGGCCATGATCTCTTCGGGGATGCCAACCAGAACCACTTCGACCTTGGGCTTGGCGGCTTCTGCGGCAAAGTCGTTTTGCAGGGCGCAGAGTTTCTTGATCTCTTCATGCCCGGCATACACGGCGTCGAGCATTGTCTCTTCGCTAAGCTCCTGGGCGGCAGATTCGATCATCACCACGCTGGTGGCGGAGGCTGCAACGGCAAGGTTCAGTTTGGATTTTTCATTCACATCCGCCATGGCGGGGTTGACCACGATCTGGTCGTCGATATAACCAACCGTCACTCCGGCGATGGGGCCTTTGAAGGGGATGTCCGAGATGGTCAGGGCCAGCGATGCGCCGAATACGCCCAGCGCGGAGGGATCGTTTATCCCGTCGAAGGAAAGGACGTTGAGCACCACATGCACCTGGTTTCTGAACCCGTCCGGAAACAGCGGCCTGATGCTGCGGTCTATCACACGGGCGGACAGTGTGGCGTCGGTGGTGGGCTTGGCTTCCCGTTTGAAGAAGCCACCCGGAATCTTGCCGCTGGCATACATCTTTTCGATGTAGTCAACTGTTAGGGGGAAGAAATCCTGATTCTCGGCAGCTTCCTTGCTCATGGTGGCTGTCACCAGAACTGAGGTTTCCCCATATTTAATGAATACGCTGCCGTTGGCCTGTTTGGCCATTCTGCCCGTTTCCACATAGAGTTTGCGTCCGCAAAACTCTATTTCTCTTTTAATGATGTTGAAATTGTGCATTTCATCTCCTGTTTTTGTTCCGCGGGAGAAGAAGCAATAGGCTGAAAGGGTCTGCCACCCTCTGAGCTTATTGCTCAAACTCCCGTAGAGGTTATTGGTTTGTGCGCCGGCTGTCCGGTGCGTTCATAAAGTTTGAAAGGAGGGTATCAGCCTGTAGCGGTCGACCCCTCCTCTCAAATATCCTGGCGTAGTTTACTTTCTGATATTGAGCGCCTTGATCAGATCACGGTAGCGGGTGATGTCTTTCCGCTTCAAATAATCAAGAAGGCGCCGACGCTGCCCGATCAGTTTCAACAGGCCACGCCGCGTGCTGAAGTCCTTGCTGTGCTCTTTCAAATGCACTGTGATGTCGTTGATCCGGCGTGTGAGAAGAGCAACCTGGACTTCCGGCGAGCCAGTGTCTGATTCATGGAGTTTAAACTCTGCCATGATAGCTGTTTTAGCCTCAGGTGTTAGTGGCATTTCATCCTCCAGATGAATTTTGTTCCAATATTTTTAGGGGCTGGGATTTGTAAAGGATTATTTGTCCACGCTTCCTTCCAGACGAAGCGCGCAAGAAAACAAACCCACAAAAACTGTCCCATCCTGAACGAAAATGGTGGAGGTGGCGGGTATCGAACCCGCGTCCAAAAAACCGAACATGAGCGAATCTACAATGCTTAGTTGTCTTTGCTCGCGGCTGTGCATGGTAAAAGACAATCAGACCCATGCCAGCCAAGCTCAGGGTCTTAGCCGCAAGCTATGAGCGCTCGCTCGCGGAGCAGCCGCACTGTTTCGACGCCCAATCCTCTCCCGGCGGCTCGGAAAGGTTGAACGTTAGCCGCTTATGCAGCTAAAGAGTAGTTGTTGTTTGCAGTTAATTTGCGTTTTGCTGCTTGATAACGGAGCAGACAGCGTCTCCGGCATGCATCACTCACACCCTGGTTCCCTGTCGAAACCATGTCACCCCCTATATACTTATAAAAGAACACAATGACAAAATAATCAGCCCCACTCTTTTGTCAAGCCAAGTTAACAGAGCAATGACGGTTTCAGCCTTTAGCCACGTGATTTATCCATTTCTTTCAGTGCTTCTATCACTATTGTATTCTGAGTTTGGGATTTCCATGCGTATAGCTTTTAGGTGATTCTCTTGTCTCCCTCTTAAACTATTCGCTTGCATTATTTCAAGGGAACCTTTTCGCCATTTCGCCTTTCCATAGCATGATCGTAGCACCTATTATTATGGAAGGGGAAATGATGGCCCTCATTTACATCACCCTCTCCAACCTGGGTCTTCCTGGGGTCAACCTTATAATTTATAAGGATGACCTAAGGATGATAGCGCTGAAGCAAGTAGCAGCAAAGGATGGGGCTATGAAGGATATTGCGGAATGTATCGGTTTATTTATTTGGTTGTCAAGAAGTTGATGCTGGTTGTTTTCAGGCTTGGTGCTTGATTCTAAAAGACTGGATCACGGGTCAAGCCCGTGATGACACGGTATATAGTCTAAGGGCTTTGTTTTGGGGTCGGGTGCGACTTGTGAGGTCTCCTTTCCACCATTCCACCTTTCCATCTAATCAGGGTTGCCTGAAATCGCTTCAGTTCACTTTGCCGATAATGTCCTTCAGGCGCAGGTTATGCTCCTCAAGATAGCCGTTCAGGCCTTGCACCAGTTCCACCACCGCCTGGCTGTTGCTGAACATCGCGGTGCCGACAGCCACCACGGAGGCTCCCGCGAAAAAGAACTCCAGAGCGTCCCGCCAAGTGTGGATCCCGCCCATTGCCAAAATGGGTATCTTGACGGCCTGGGCTGCTTTGTAGGTGAGCGCCAGGGCAACCGGTTTGACTCCAATTCCGCTATAACCACAGACCTTGCGCCCTATCCTGCTTTTGCCCGTGCGCCAGTCCACGGCCATGCCCCAGAGGGTGTTGATCAGGGCCAGCGAGGTAGCTCCTCCCGCTTCAGCGGCCTGTGCGACTTGCTCGATACTGGAAACGTTGGGGCTGAGTTTGACGGTCAATTCCTTTTCAGTCAGTTTGCTGAGTTCCCGCGTGAGATTGAAAACCACATCCGGGTCGATGCCAAAGGGCAGCCCCTCCTTCTCTACGTTGGGGCAGGATACATTCACCTCGTAGCCGGCGATTCCAGGCTGCTTTTCCAGGCATTCCAGCATTTGGCAAAACTCCGTGGGAGTGGAGCCGGAAAAGCTTACGATGAGAGGAATCTGAAGCTGGCCTCTCAGCCGGGGCAGTTCATCGCCGATAAAGCCTTTCAAGCCAGGATTCTGAAGCCCGATCGCGTTTAGCAGTCCTGCCTCAGTCTCATACAGGCGCGGAACGGGATTGCCAGCTTTGGGCTCAAAGGTGACGGTCTTGCTCACATACGCGCCCAGCCAGCGTTGGTCAAAGAAATCGAAGTATTCGGTGCCAAAGGTTCCGGAAGCCACGGTGACCGGCGGGTCGAAATCCAGCTTACCCAGTTTTGATTTGCTACTACTCACAGTTTCTCCCAGGCGATGTCAGCCGCGTTGAACACCGGGCCGTCCTTGCATACCCTCTTGAATTCATTTCCCACGGGAACCGAGCAGCCGTAACAAACCCCTATCCCACAGGCCATATAGGCTTCCAGGGAAACAAAATGGGGAATCCCTTCCACCATCCGCGTCAAAGCCTTGAGCATGGGTTGGGGCCCGCAACTGTAAACAAGCTGGATCCGGTTCTCCGCGATGACGCTTGGAACCAGGTCTGTCACCCGTCCTTTGCTTCCCGCGCTGCCGTCTTCTGTGCAAACGATGTCGCAGGGGAAAATATCTTTGGCGCTGGCTCCGCCATGCAGATGGATGACACGGGACGAGGGAGGCAGGCAGTTTTTGAGATACGCCAGGGGCGGGTATCCGACTCCGCCGCTTACCAGCAGGATGTTTTGGACATTCAGGAGGGGGAAAGCATTTCCCAACGGGCCGATCAGCCTGACACCTTCGCCGGGCTGGAGCGAGCAGAGAGCCTTGCTACCCTCCCCCACTTCCTTGACCATGAAAGCTATCCTGCCCTCTCTCACCTGATATACGCTGATGGGTTTGTAAAGCCTGTTAGCCTGGTCGCGCCGGTCCGCCTTGAGTTCAAAGAACATTCCGGGAACGCAGCGGGCAGCCAGTTCGTGATCCTCTATCCACAAGACCCGGTAGCCGGGTTGGGGAGTATCCGCGCCAGTTACAGGCAGGGTTTTCTGGCAAACGCTCAAATAGCCTCCCAGGTGATCCTTCCATCCAATATGGTATAGATGACCTTGCCGGAGAGTTTTTGGTTCAGCCAGGGGGTGTTTTTGCTCTTGGAGGCTATTTCTTCAGGCTCGAAGCTGGTCTCCTGGTTCAAATCCACCAGGCAAATATCGGCTGGATATCCGATCTTGAGCGCGCTGGGGGGAAGATCCAACAGGGAGGCAGGAACGCTGGTCAGGGCGTCAACAATCCTTTCCAAAGATATGTGGCCCGGCTTCACCAGATGGTGGTAAAGTGCGGGGAAAGCCGTTTCCAGTCCGATGACTCCAAAGGGGGCATGGTCAAATTCCCTCACCTTTTCAAAATCCGCGTGGGGGGCATGATCTGTCGCGATGCAGTCTATGATTCCATCCTTGAGGGCTTGAACGCAGGCCTGGCGGTCTGCTTCTGTGCGCAAGGGAGGTTTCATCTTGGTGTTGGTGTCAAAGCCCAGGCAGGCATCCTCAGTGAGGATCAGGTGATGGGGCGTGACTTCGCAGGTGATATTGAAGCCCAACTGCTTGGCCTCCCTCACCAGTTCGATGGAGCGGGCGGTGCTGATATGCGCGATATGAAGGCGGGAGCCTGTGTTTTCAGCCAACATGATATCGCGGGAAATGATAACTTCCTCAGCCAGGGCGGGAATGCCGGTGAGGCCAAGCTTTAACGCTATCTTCCCCGCATGGATCTGGCCGCTGCCGCTCAGGTTGTAGTCTTCCGCGTGCACGATCAGGGGCAACCCGAAATTGGTGGCGTAGCGCATGCAATTGAGCATCAGTTTGGCGTTTTGCACGCATTTGCCGTCGTCCGACACAGCCACGATCCCATCTGACTTCATGGTGGCCATCTCGCTGATCTCCAGGCCTTCGCTCTTTTTTGTCATTGCGCCAATCACATAGACTTTGGCGGAGCCAAGATCCTTTGCCCTGCGCTGGATGTAGTCCACAGTGGCGATGTTGTCCACCACGGGGTCTGTGTTTGGCATGGCGCAGAGGGAGGTGAAGCCGCCCCTGGCCGCAGATCTGGTTCCGGAAACGATATCTTCCTTATAGGTCTGGCCGGGGTCGCGCAGATGCACGTGTATGTCCACAAAGCCCGGGAATACGTGCATCCCCTTGGCGTCTATCACCTTTTCCGCAGGTTCATTGATCTTGTCCTCGATACGGGTGATTAACTTGTCTTCAATCAAAATGTCTTTTTTTACAAAGGCTCCGTCGATGTAAGCGGTTCCGTTTTTGATGAGTGTTGTCATTTTTCCCTCCCTTACAGTTTTCCGCCGAGAATGAGGAACATCAGCGCCATGCGCACCGCCACCCCATTGGCAACCTGTTCCACGATGATGCTATGGTCGCTGTCTGCTATTTCGGGCAGGATTTCCACCCCCCGGTTCATGGGGCCGGGGTGCATAATCAGAGCGTCTTTCTTGGCAAATTTTATTGTGTCTTTGGAGAGCACGTAGTGTTTGCTGTATTCTTCCAGGCTGGGAAACAGGCCTTCAGTCATGCGTTCCAGTTGCATGCGCAGGCCCATCACCACATCTGCGTCCCTAAGGGCTTCCGGCAGGTTGTATTCCACACGGCAGCCATAGATATCTTCCATGCCTCCCGGCATCAGAGTGCGCGGGCCACAAACGGTCACATCCGCCCCCAGCTTCTTCATGCCGATGAGATTGGAGCGCACCACGCGGCTGTTCAGGATGTCTCCCACGATGGTGATCTTGAGGCCTTCCAGGCTACCCAGCTTTTCCCAGATGGAAAAGATATCCAACAAGGCCTGTGTGGGATGGGCGTGCCTGCCGTCGCCTCCGTTGATCACGGGTTTTCCGGAATATTTGTGCACCAGTTGCGGGCTTCCGGGAGAGCTGTGGCGGATGCAATAGAGGTCGATGCCCATCGCGTCCAGGGTATAGACCGTGTCTTGCAGGCTTTCGCCTTTCTGAAGGGAGGAAACGGTGGCCTGGAAGCTGACCACGTCCGCGCTGAGGCGGCTGGCAGCCAGTTCAAAGCTCATCCGCGTGCGGGTACTGTTTTCCACAAAGAGGGTGCAGATGGTTTTTCCGCGCAGGGTGGGGATTTTTTTGTACTGGCGGAGGTTGATCTCTTTCATTCCCCTGGCTGCTTCCAAGATGTACATGATTTCTTCCGCGGAATAGTCATCCAGGTCGAAGAGATTTCTTCCTACAAATTGGGGTATTGAGTCCATATCTTCTCCTTTCCGGCTCACTGGCTCGGATTAAAGGTATATTTATTCCCATTGGGCTTCGTGGCATGATTTCGTCAAGAGCTTTTTGAACAAAGGGCAGATAAACGGACTCATTCTCCGGATGATCTGCAAGCGAAATCATTAGAAAGAGGAAAATCCTTGACTTATTGGGCAAGATATTTTTTATGAGCTTTAACGTGATAAATAATCAGGAGATCACAGATGAATCGATTAATAATCCTTGTTATGGTCTTGGCAACGCTGCTCACAGCCTGTGCCACCTCGCGCCAGAAACTCAGCCCCCAGGCCAGAGTCGATCTGATGACAGCCAACGAGGCTTACACGCGTCAAAATGTTGAGGAAGCGGAACAGTATTACAAACTCGTATTGGAAGACAATCCCGACTACGCCCACGCCCTGCGCCGCATGGGTGACATCAGTCTCTACAACGGGGAACGTTTCGCGGACAAAACTGTTGAGCTCAACAAAGCCGCTTATGAATACTACGATAGGTCAATCCAGGTAATTGAAGGCTTTGAGAAGAAAAAAGAAAGCGACATGGCCGACATCCGCGACATGAAAAGAAGGAAGATCAGCGCCTGGACTCGCATCTTCAAAGAAGGTGAGAAACAAGCGGATGAGGGCAATACCAACGAAGCCATGAAGATTTTCGAGACCGTCGCAGCCATGGATCCCTCCCGCGTGGAGCCTTTGATCAAGCTGAAAACCATCTATCAAAAGGATCTGAACGACCCCCAGAAAGCCGAGGAAATCCTGCTCAAGATCTATGCCAAGGATCCGAACGACGTTCTCTTGCTGCAAGAGCTTGGCATCTTCTATCTGAACCAGAAAGACTACGCCAAAGCCAAAACATTTTTTGAGCAGGTCAAAGTACTGGAACCCCTCAATGTCAACAACCTGATGAACCTTTCCTACTGCCAGTTCGAGATGGAAGATTATGCCGCCGCCAAAGTGAACAACCAATTGGTGCTGAATATCGACCCTCTCAACATTGACGCTCTGTCCGATGCCAAATACATTGCCTATAAACAGAATGACAATGCCGCCGCTTTGGAATATCTGAAACAACTGCTAAACCAGCGCGATGACGACAAAGACTATCAGGAAATCGTGATTCTGCTGAGGGAAGCCGAGAATTACACCGATTTGATCACCTATGCCACCAAATGGCACAGATATGACGAAACCAGCAAAGAAGCCGTCCAGTGGCTGATCCTGGGTGCCCAGATGACCAACAATAAAGACATGATGCAACAGTATTCAAACATCCTCAAAGGGATGGAATAAACCCTAAATAGATTTAGATAAGCCTGCCCAAATCTGGACAGGCTTTTTCTTTGCGCAGAAGATGACACAGAACACCAGAACAGCCTATCTCTACGCCCTGGGCTCCGTCTTGGTATGGTCCACCGTTTCCACGGCATTCAAGCTTACCCTCAGGCACCTCACCCCCATCGGCCTGATGTTTGTCTCATCCGCCACCGCCCTGCTTTTTCTGGTCCTGGTGAATCTAATCAAGAAAAAAGGAAACGCCTTCGATTCATTAGGGAAAAACCTGGTCAAGTCACTTCTGCCCGGCATCCTCAATCCTCTGGTTTACTACCTTATTCTGTTTATCGCCTATGACCGTCTGCGCGCCCAGGAAGCCCAGGTCTTGAACTACACTTGGGCGATAGTGCTTTCCATGTTATCAATCATTATCCTAAAAGAAAGGTTCAGGTGGAGCGATCTGGCCGCGCTGCTACTGAGTTTTGCGGGAGTCTTGATAATATCTACCCAAGGCAAACCTCTATCCATGGATTTCAGCGATCCCCTCGGCTCTGGGCTGGCCTTGTCCACTTCGCTGATCTGGGCAAGCTATTGGATCATCAACCTCAAAGACAGGCGCGATCCGGAACTCAAACTGATGTACAACTTTGCCGTGGGTACAATAATAATGCTGATCATCGCCCTTGCCAGCGGGGGAAGACTGTTTGGCCTCATGATCAATCAGGATGGCGGCAACGCGCTTTACGGAATCCTTGGCGGGATATACGTGGGCATCTTTGAGATGGGGCTGACATTCATCCTCTGGATGAAGGCCCTGCAAAGCGGAAACAACACTCCGGGCATAGCCAACCTCATCTTCCTGACGCCTTTCGTCTCACTGCTTTTCATCTCGCTGGTGTTGAAAGAAGCCATCCATCCAGCCACCTTGCTTGGCTTGTGCGTCATCGTGGGCAGCAACATCTTGCAGAAACTGCCGCAGCTCAAAGTCAGATAGGTATTTCCAACTGGCTGTCGCCGTTCTTTTCACCCAGATCGAGCTTGCCCACTCCCACGCCTAACAGGCGAATCTTGCGCTGGGCGTTCCAGTTTGCCACCAACAACTTTTGGGCATATTCAAACAAGACACTGATGTCGTTGGTGGTTTCAGGAAGCGGACAGGAACGGGTGTTCAGTTCAAAATCCTCATACTTGATCTTGAGGGTTATATTCCTGCCCTGGATCTTGTGGAGCGTCATGCGGTTGACCAGCCTTTCCACCAGTTCCTTCAGTTCTGCAATAAGCTCATCTATGTCCCCAATGTCCGTAGGGAAGGTGCTTTCGCAGCTAATGGACTTGGGGTCTGTTTCTGTAACCACCTCACGGTTATCTATCCCCCTCACCACATCATAATAGTATTGCCCCAGCTTGCCAAAGTGGCGAAGCAGAATCCTTAGCTCCTTGTTATACAGGTCTTTGCCGTTATTGATTCCCATCTTTTGCATTCTGGCCGCCGTAACCCTGCCGATTCCATAAAACTTGCCTATGGGAAGCGAGAACAGGATTTCCTGCGCGTTCTGGGGCCTGATGACAGACAGGCCATCGGGCTTGTTCAGTTCGGAACCTATCTTGGCCAGAAACTTATTGAAAGAAACGCCAGCCGAGCAGGTAAGCCGGGTGGCCGCCAGAATTTCCTTTTTGATGCTCCGGGCGATTTCAGTGGCTTCCTCCAGATTGCCGGCTTTATCGTTCACATCAAGATAAGCCTCATCCAAAGACATCGTTTCCACCAGCTCCGTATAGCTGAAAAACACGTTTCTGATCTGCTCGGAAACCTTCCGGTAGAGTTGAAAATTGGGGCGAATGAAGATGCCCCGGGGACAGAGTTTCCAGGCTTGTTGAGAGCTCATCCCGCTGCGAACGCCATACTTGCGCGCCTCATATGAACAGGTGGAGACCACGCCCCGGCTGTTGGGTGAGCCGCCCACAATCACACATTTCCCCTCCAGCGCGGGGTTTTCCCGTATTTCAAGGGCGGCAAAATAGGCGTCCATGTCGATGTGGATGATCTTCTTCATAAGCTCAGTAGTTGATGTAGTCAATTTGGGTCAAGATATTTTATCCAATGGCAGCTTATATTTTTTCCTGTATATTTTCATACCATCAGTCACTTCGCCCCCATACCTCGATAGCTTGTCGTAAATCCATTGATTTCCCGCTAAAAGCCAGCCCAGCGATTGGTCAGCGTTCAGTCAGCGATCAGTTAGCGATGAGCGTATGAGGGACAAATGAGTTAATAAAATTACGGACACAGTAACATATAAAGCACTACCGATTTAGGTCTTGTTCATTTCGCACTTGATAATCTGCCTGGCTTTACCTTAGGTCAACCTTAACTTTTATAAGGATAACCTAAGGAAGACAGGTTATCATGTTGTAGGACAGAATGATAGCGATATGGGAGGATTAGCGGAGAGCGTTTGCCATCGTTTCACAGAATATCACTAAGCTCATTATTTACAAGACAGATAGACTACAGATACCAGGTTTTAAGATGAAATCTTGATTTTCATCCCCTGGCGCACGATTTTGTAAAAAATCCTTTGTTTGGAACGCGTATTGATTAGTATATGAACATATATTCATATACATGAGGATGAGATGAACAAACAGTGCGCCTGCAAGTCAATACCGGAAGATGATTTAAAGCGGATTAAGGATGAATTGCCAGACTCCGATACCATAGAGTCTTTGGGCGAATTCTTCAAAGTGTTCGGTGACCCGACCCGCCTGAAACTGATTTACTTCCTTTCCCAATATGAATTGTGCGTGGCTGACCTTGCCAGGCTATCGGAGATGGAACAATCGGCCGTTTCCCATCAATTGAAAATCCTCCGCTTACACAGGCTGACAAAGCAAAGAAGGGATGGCACCACAATCTATTATTCCCTGAATGACAATCATGTGCGCGAGGTGTTCGATGTCGCCCTTGAACATATAGAGGAAATTGGATAATGACAGTTAGAGAGTATGAGGTCAGCAATCTCAGCTGCGCGGATTGTGGAAACAAGATAGAAGCAGGCATCCAGGCTTTAAGCAACGTAAACAGGGCCAACCTGGATTTCATGGCCAGAAAACTGACTGTAGAGTACATTGAGAAAGTAGAAAATCCACTGATAATGTTGAACAGCGTTGCTGCCTCCATCGACCCTGCGGTGGAGATTTCAGAGGCTGGAGAATTATCGCGGAAGAAAAAAGCGCTTTTCGCCTGGATTCCCCTCGCCGCTGGTCTGGCAGTTATCATCGCATCACAGTTCCTGCCTTTGCCCTGGGAAAACTGGCTGGGCCTTGCGGCGTATCTGTTAGTTGGATACAGGGTATTGAGGGGCGCCGCACATTCTATTGTTATGAAACAGGTGTTTTCAGAAAAGCTCCTGATGTCCCTGGCTACAATCGGCGCCGTCATTTTGGGCGAGTTTCCGGAAGCGGTGGCTGTGATGCTTCTCTATCAAATTGGCCAGTGGCTGGAAGACAGGGCGGTGGAGCACTCCAGAAGGTCGGTGCGGGGCTTGCTTTCGCTGAAGCCGGAACTCGCCCATCTCAAAAGCGGAGGCGACATCGTGGACAAGCGTCTGTCTGAGATACAGATTGGCGACCTGATTTTGGTGTATCCGGGAGAGCGTGTCCCCCTGGACGGCAGCGTGACAAGCGGAGAAAGCACCGTTGATACCTCCACCCTCACCGGGGAAACAGAGCCATATCTTGTCAGCCCTGGCTCCCAAGTCTATGCTGGTTTTATGAACAACAACAGCCTCCTCGAAATCCAGGTTAGCAGTCTGGAAGCGGACAGCACGGTTTCCAAGATAATGCAACTGATCGACAACGCCACCGCCAAAAAATCTTCCCGGGAAAAGTTTATCAGCAGGTTTGCGCGCTACTATACGCCCATTGTGGTGGGACTGGCCTTGCTGGTCTTCACGATCCCCACCCTGGCTGGATTCAGCGCGGCTGTGTGGTTCAAACGCGCCCTGGTCTTTCTCATCGTATCCTGCCCCTGCGCCTTGGTGATCTCCATCCCTCTTACCTATTATATAGCAATCGGCATTGCCGCGAGAAAGGGGATAATCCTGAAAGGAAGCGTGTATCTGGACGCGGTGCGGGAAGTGGATACAGTCGTCTTCGATAAGACAGGCACGGTGACCACGGGTGATATGAGCATCGAAAGGATTGTCGCTCGGGATGAGGCACTCCGTCCGGAACTGGAAAAGACGCTTTACCTGAGCGAGTACACCTCCTCCCATCCATTTGCCAAGGCAATCAAAAAGAGCTTCTCTGCTGATTATGACGGCAGATTGGTCAATGCCTACTCGGAGTATCCCGGCAGAGGCATTCTGGTGCTTTACGATAAGGACAGGCTGATGGTTGGCTCGGCGGAATTCTTGCAGAGCTTTGGTTTTTTGAACCTGGAGGAAGTTGAATATACCAGCGTCGTGCATGCTGCCAAAAACGACGTCTATCTGGGTTGCGTATGCTTTGGGGACGAACTGAAAGAAGGCGTGAAGCCAGCCCTGCAGGAACTGCGGCAGCTTGGCGTAAAGCGGAACGTCATGCTTTCGGGAGATAAAAAAAGCAAGGCGAAAAAGGTGAGCGAGGAACTTGGCTTTGACAGCTTTCACGCGGAGTTGCTGCCCAGCCAGAAGCTGGAGATTCTGGAACAACTGATGCAAGCTACCCCTGGCAGGGTCGCGTTTGTGGGAGACGGAATGAATGACGCTCCCAGCATCGCCAGAGCGGATGTGGGTATCGCCATGGGAGGCATCGGCAGCCAGGTATCGGTGGAAAGCGCAGATGTGATCCTGATGCAAGACCATCCAAGGCAACTGACCGCCTTATTCCAAATCTCACACAAAACAGGCAGATTTGTGGCGCAGAACATCACCCTGGCGCTGCCAATCAAGGTCTTGGTCATGGCCCTGGGGATTGGAGGAATCAGCGGCTTGTGGGAAGCCATCATTGCCGATGTGGGCGTCACCCTGCTGGTGATCTTCAATTCATTAAGGATGAAGGGTTGGAAAAGCCAGACTTGACAAAAAGCATGGCTTCAACGATGGGGATTGCATAAGATTGCAAATTGTTACTGGAGTGAAAATGAGTATAAATATCACATTGCCAGATGGCTCGGTCAAGAGCTATGAAAGTCCCGTCAAGCCTTTGCAGGTAGCCCAGGATATCAGCCCCAGACTGGCTGATGCCTCCATATTTGCCGAAGTGGATGGAGTGGCGGTCGATCTGGATCACGAGATAGTGCAAGACTGTTCGCTGGTGTTGCATACTTTCAAGTCCGAACAAGGCAAGGAAGTATATTGGCACAGCACCTCGCATCTGATGGCCCAGGCCGTGAAGCAGCTCTTCCCCAGCGTAAAGGTTACCATCGGCCCAGCCATCGAACAGGGTTTTTACTACGATTTTGACCGCGACACACCCTTTACCGATGAAGAACTGTCTCAGATCGAAGAACGGATGGTCTTCCTGAGCAAGCAGAATCTCGTGTATCAGCGCAAAGAACTCAGCAAGGCTGAAGCGGTGGAAATCTTTAAAAACATGGGCGAAGATTACAAGCTGGAAATCCTGGCTGAGATTCCAGATACGGACGTGATCAGCACCTACCAGCAGGGAGATTTCATCGACCTCTGCCGGGGGCCACATCTCCTCGATACAGGCAAGATCAAAGCCATAAAACTGCTCAAGACCTCGGGCGCCTACTGGCGGGGCGACGAAAAGAACAAGATGCTGCATCGCATCTATGGCATCAGTTTCCCCAGCAAGAAAGAGTTGGATGAATATCTGGAGTTTCTCAGGCAGGCAGCCTTGCGCGACCACCGCAAACTCGGCAAGGACCTCGACCTCTTTTCCATCAACGATGAGGTGGGTCCCGGCCTGGTGCTCTGGCATCCCAATGGAGCCATGATCCGCCATCTTATCGAAAGCTATTGGAAGGAAGAACACCTCAAGCACGGCTACAAGCTGGTCTATACCCCCCATGTGGGACGCGCCAGTCTGTGGGAAACCAGTGGACATCTGGGCTTTTACAAGGAAAACATGTATTCCGCCATGGATGTCGAAGGCCAGGACTATTATATAAAGCCAATGAACTGCCCTTTCCACATGGCAATTTATAACTCCAACCTCCGCAGCTATCGCGAGCTTCCCCTGCGTTTGGGAGAATTGGGAACCGTCTATCGCTACGAGCGTTCAGGCGTGTTACATGGTCTGATGCGGGTAAGGGGGTTCACCCAGGATGACGCGCATATCATCTGCACACCGGAACAACTGGACAGCGAGGTGGAAAAGCTGATCGTATTCGCGCTGGATATGTTGAAGCACTTTGGTTTTAAGGAGTTTCTCATCTACCTTAGTACCCAGCCTGACGCTTCGGTTGGAGATCCCAAGGACTGGGAAGTGGCCACCGAAAGCCTGCGCCGGTCTCTGGAAAAACTGGGGCTTGCCTATGATGTGGACAAAGGAGGCGGAGCTTTTTACGGCCCCAAAATCGACATTAAGATCAAAGACGCCATTGGCCGCGCCTGGCAATGCACCACGATCCAGTTTGACTTCAACGAGCCGACCCGGTTCAACATGACCTATATTGGGTCAGACAACGCGCAACACCGCCCCTACATGATCCATCGAGCCATATTGGGTTCCGTGGAAAGATTCTTTGCCACTCTGCTTGAATATCACGGGGGCAATCTGCCCTTGTGGCTGGCGCCTGTCCAGTTGATAATTCTGCCGATCACTGAAGCACAGTTGGATTATGCCCGCAAAATCGAGGAGCAATTGCAAATGAGAGGTTTGCGCTGCGAAGTTGACACACGTAACGAAAAGATCGGTTACAAGGTCAGGGACGCAGAACTGAAAAAGATACCCTATATGTGCATAGTGGGTAAAAAAGAAGAGGAAAACGGCACTGTAACCTTGCGGGAACACACTGTGGGAGACCTGGGTTCCATGAGCCTGGAAGCGGCTCTGGAAAAGCTTGGCTTGGAATAGTAGCCAACCCCGGGCAATCCTAACTTGTCAAAAGCATTATCACGCGGGAGCATGGATGGACGTATTTAGATCGCTACAGGAAGAACTGAACAAAGAGGCTGAGGCTATCCTTCGCGTCGCCCGGCAACTTGATCCTAAGCAGGTGAACAAAGCCTTTCAGCTTCTGCTCGATTGCCAGGGTAAGGTCGTGGTGACCGGTATGGGCAAAGCTGGCATCATCGCGCGTAAGATATCCGCGACCCTCGCCAGTACAGGCACCACATCGATATTCCTGCATGCCGCGGAAGGCATCCATGGCGATCTTGGCATGCTTCAGCAACATGACTTGCTTTTAGCTGTATCCCACAGCGGTAACACCCAGGAATTGCTTTCCATTATACCCTATGTGAAGTTTGTGGGCATCCCGATCATCGCCATCACCGGCAATGTGGATTCTCCCCTTGCTCAGAACGCGGACGCAATTTTGGACTGCTCCATTCCTGCCGATTTTGAAGCGCTGGGAATGGTGCCCACTGCCAGCACCACGGTTGAGCTTGCCGTTGGAGATGCGTTAGCTATCCTGCTGCTGAAAAAGAAGAATTTCTCGCTGGTGGACTTTGCCAGGTTCCATCCCGGAGGCAGCATCGGCAAACAGCTTCTATTGAAGGTCAAAGACCTGATGCACACAGGCGACGGGCTTCCCCTTGTCCGGAAGGATACCAGCATGAGCGAAGCCATTCTGGTTATGACAAGCAAGAAACTTGGCTGCACCGCTGTTGTGGATGAGGATTCCGTGCTTATCGGGATAATCACTGACGGCGACCTGAGAAGGCAAATCCAGCTCAAGCAAGATAGGCTCCTGGCACATCCCGCCAAAGATTGCATGACAGTGAATCCCAAAAGCTGCCATCCGGAAGACCTTGCCGCAAGCGCATTGAGACAGATGGAAAAGCATAAGATCACCATGCTGCCTGTGTTGAACGACTCCCGCCAGGTGGTGGGCATCCTGCACATGCACGATCTGGTTTTGGCAGGTATCATATAGCTTTCCTCCATGCCAAATGATGTACATCCGGCTCCTCCCTGGCTGAAAGCGGAGCTTTCCAGACTGTTTTTGAAGCCATTTCTGCAAGGCTATCAAAGCCAGAATAACCTTCCCCCAGAAGAATACTCACGGCTGGAGACCTTTCTCAACTATCGCCGCTTTTTGATGTTCGCCTTGTTCTACGAACAGATCAAAGAGGGCGATCCCGCTTATCTGGAAGTGTTCAGGCAGGAGATTCTTTCCGGCGCCAGGTATCTGCCTGTCAATATGGAATCTCTGCTAAACTGACCGGCATCTGCACATCTCACTCCACAGTGACGCTCTTGGCGAGGTTTCTGGGCTGATCCACATCAAGCCCCTTGAGATCTGCCACATGGTAGGCCAAAAGCTGCAGGGGAATCACGGTCAGCAATGGTTGCAGATTGGGCAGAGTGTCGGGGATATGGATCACATGCTCGGAGATTTTTTTCAGCTCGCTGTCACCTTCGGTGGCGATCGAGATCAACCTGGCTTTTCTGGCACGCACTTCCTGCAGGTTGGATTGAACCTTATCATAGAGGGCGTCTTGGGTGGCGATTGCTACAACCGGCATATCCGCGTCGATCAGAGCTATGGGCCCATGCTTCATTTCGGCGGCGGGATATCCTTCGGCGTGGATATATGAGATTTCCTTGAGCTTTAACGCGCCCTCGAGGGCGACAGGATAGTTCAGCCCCCTGCCAAGATACAGGGCATGACGGCTGTCTTTGATGCTCGCGGCGATCTCTCTGATCATCAGGTTCTGCTCGAGAATGCTTTCTATCTTTTCGGGAATCATCTGCAATTCACGGATGTAATCCATCCCTTGTTGTTGGGAGAGACTCCTCTGCCTGCCAAGAAGTATTGCCAACAACGCCAGAATGGTAACCTGCGAGGTGAAGGCTTTGGTGGAGGCTACGCCAATCTCTGTTCCAGCGTGGATGTATGAACCTCCATCGCTTTCTCTGGCTATGGTGCTGCCCACTACATTGGTGATGCCAAACACAGTCGCGCCCTTGGCTTTGGCTTCCCGCAAAGCGGCAAGGGTATCAGCTGTTTCGCCTGATTGGCTGATCACAAATACCAGGGTGCCTTCCGGGATGATTGGGTTGCGATAACGATACTCAGAGGCATATTCCGCGTGCACCGGGATACGTGCCATGTCCTCGATGACATATTTGCCGATCAGTGCCGCGTGAAAGGAAGTTCCGCAGGCGATCAGGTGTATCTGCTTGATCTTTTGCATGTCTTTGGGCGAAAGATGCAATCCTCCCAGCCTGGAAACTCCGTTCCGCTCGTCAACCCTGCCACGGAAGGCATTGCCGACCGTAACGGGCTGCTCATAGATCTCCTTGAGCATAAAGTGTTTATATTCACCCTTTTCAATGGCAGAGATATCCCAGTCCACCACAGAGATCTCGGGATGCACTGCCTCCCTCAGCGGGTTGGTGATGTCAAAGTTATCTCGCTGCACCACACAGACCTCGCCATCCTGAAGATAGATCACACGCTTGGTGTGGATGACAATTGCGCTCACGTCGCTGGCTATGAAATGTTCGTTTTCGCCAATGCCGATGATGAGGGGCGAGCCTTTGCGAACCGCGATCAGTTTGTCAGGCTCGTTTTTGGAAAGGACAACCAACCCATAGGTGCCTTCCACTTTTTGGAGCGCGGCTCGGACCGCCTCTTCCAGATTTTCCTCAGTTTTGAGATACTGCTCGATCAGGTGAGCCAGCACCTCCGTATCAGTCTCACTGCGGAATACATGCCCCAAACCAATCAACTGCTCCTTGAGTAGTTTATAGTTCTCAATGATGCCATTATGAACGACTGCCAGCTCTCCCCCACAATCTGTGTGGGGATGCGCGTTCAGTTCGTTCGGTTCGCCATGGGTAGCCCAGCGGGTGTGGGCAATGGCAACTGATCCGGTGCATTTGCTGGGTTCGGGAAGCGAGCGTTCCAACTCGATGATCTTCCCATTCTTCTTGTATACCTGCAATTCATTCTCATGGATCAAGGCGCATCCGGAACTGTCGTATCCCCGGTATTCAAGCCGCTTGAGCGCTTCGATCACTACGGGCAAAGCATTTCTCCGACCAATGTATCCAACTATTCCGCACATTCTGAAATCTCCATATCTGATTTTGTTACGCTGTGAAACCATCTGAGCGAAGCGACCAGCACCAGCAGGGCGGGTATCGCAAGCCAATATCGGATTTCATCTTCTCCATACATCAATGGCTTGAGCCAGGGCTTGCTGCTGTAGGTGACAAGAAAGATAGCCAGCGCGTTGTTTATAGTATGCGAAAGCATGCTGCTGATCAGGCTCCTGGATCGATAGGTCAGATATCCAAGCAGCAGGCCAAGCAAAAACACAGGCAGCAGCCTGAACGGATCAAGATGGAATACGGCAAACAGCGCGGCACTGATGATGATGGCCTTGGTGCCGCCATACCGTTCGAAGAAGCGGAACAGAAAACCCCGGAACAGCACTTCTTCGCAGATGCCGGGAGTGAGGGCGACCACCAGAAAGAGCACCCAGGGACGTGTATCCATTTTAAACAAGCCGCCAAGCTGCTCCATATACTCTTGGGGGAAGGGATAGATCAGATTGATGAGCTGGGCCACCATCGACACGAGTACCGTGGCAGACAAAGCTATGAACGGCACCGGCAGGATGACCTTGAGCCTGGGTAATTTTAGCCTCAAGACTTCCAGGGGCTTTTGCTTGAAAATCCTGATCGTTACCAACACGGGCAGCAGGATGATCAACAACTGAGTTTTGAGCAAACCGCTCATGAGATCCTTGCCCTGCCATTTGCCGCCCAGATAATACAAGGCCCCCAACGCCAGCGCAAAATATATTATCCCATTTTGGGCTGTAAAGAACTGCTTCCCGCTCTTGCGCATGCTTTTCAGGCTGGCATCATCTTCTGTGCGAAACAGCACAGACTCGGTGGCAAACAGCTTCACCGTAATCCAGATGGCCACCACGTCCAGCAACACTGTGGAGAATATCGTAATCAAAAGCTGCGCCAGAGTGTATTCATTTATCATCACAGCCTTGAAAAGCAGCGCTATGTTGATCACCGGCACCATAGCCAGCAAGTTGGAAAACTCTATGGAGGGAATGAAGCTTACCATGCCAAGCAACATCGAGACCATCATGATTGGCTGCTCGTAGGTGCGGGCTTCCTTCATATTGCGGGAAAAAGTGGAAATCGACAGCAGTATCGCGGAGAACAGAGTAGCAAGCGGCAACATCGCCACAAGCAGGATCAGGAAAGCGCTTACCGGCATTTTGACGCCGCTGGTTTCAAGACCGGACTGAGCCACCAGATAACGCACTGAAAAGCTTAGACTGATAAGGTTGATAACTACATTTATCATGGACATGGTGATGATGGTCAGATATTTCCCCAGGACTATCTCCTGACGCGAAGCGGATGATACCAGCAGCGTTTCCAGTGTACGCCTTTCCTTTTCTCCAGCCACCAGATCCGCTGCTACCGTGGAAGCTCCGCCCACTAACATCAGGATCATAAGATAGGGTAAAAACATCCCCAGATACATTCCCATTTTCTTCTGTGAGGAAGAGGTGTCCCGTGGGTTTACATCCACCAGGGAAAGTATTTCAGGATCGATCCTGTCATCCACCAGCCGTTGTTTGACAACCTCCTTTTCCAAATCCTTGACCGCGGTCTTGATCTTGGAAAAAATCATCTGCCCACGTTCGTTGGATCCATCATGCTGCACATCGACCTTGTAGGTGTTGAGGCCGCTTGAGGTGAGGGAGTCCGAAATAGTAATCACCGCCTGGATTTCCTTATCATCATACAGTTGTTGCACCGTTTTGGGACAGGGAATCAGGGTCACGTAGTCGAGGGACTTGATCTTTGCCAACAGCGAGTCCCTCATCGCAATCGACCCTGCATCCCTTTGGTTCAGGCTGTCGGTGTAGGCAATGGTCGCACCCCTTTTTTCAATCACGCCAGCCTGCCTGCTCATAATGGCGCTGAAGCCGATAAACAACAGAGGATACAAGATCACGGGCAAAATGATGGTGGTAAACAAAGTACGGCGGTCTCTCAGCAGTTCGGAGAATTCTTTGCGGAAAACGATCAGCGATTTCTTAAAATTCATGGGCCTGCACCTCATACTCTTCGTTGGTCTGATTTACATAATAGACAAAAATATCATCCAGGTCGATCATCCCAGAAACCTCTCGCAAGGATTCCAGAGTGCCCTGGGTGAGAACCTTCCCCCGATGGATCAGCACGATCTTATCGGCTAGACGCTCGGCTTCGCGCATGATGTGGGTGGAAAACAACACACACTTTCCTTTGTCTTTGCAACTGCGGATAAAGGACACTATGTGCCGCGCGCTGAGTATATCCAAGCCAACCGTGGGCTCGTCGAAGATCATTACCTGCGGGTCGTGGATGATAGAACGGACGATGGATACCTTCTGCTTCATGCCGCTGGAAAGAAACTCGATCTTTTTATCCAGAAAGTCGTGCATCTCCAGCAAGGTTGCCATTTCCAACATGCGCGACTCGATGTCTTCATCCGCCACTCCATAAAGCCTGCCAAAATAGCGGATGAATTCCCGCGGTGTCAAACGGGCATACAAACCTGTATCGCCAGACAGGAAACCAAGGCTGCTGCGCACCTTGTCTCCCTGGGTCACCACATCAAAGCCGTTTATCAGGGCTGAACCAGATTGCGGCTTGAACACAGTGGAAAGAATGCGCATGATGGTTGTTTTACCTGCTCCGTTTACACCCAACAGACAGACGATCTCTCCATTTTGCGCCTCAAACGATACGCCGTCAACAGCCCTGAATGAGCTGCCGTCTTTCTTTTTGAACTCCTTTACCAATGATTCAACCTGTATCATACGATCTCCCCTGTCAATTATATCGCTATCTTAGTAAGGAATGAATTTCAGCATGCGCCCAGGTGTCAAGTTCTTTAAGTTTTAACTGCCAAAATGGTTGAAGTGTTACTTTATGTCTCTCATCATATCTTACTGGTTATAAAGCTATAACACCTATAGTATTTTCTCCTGTCAATCCGCCTCTCCAAGTTCTGATCGTAGCACCTATATATTATGGAGGTGGTTCTCATTTGCATCCCCCTCTCCAGCGTGGGTCTTCCTGGGGTCAACCTTATAATTTATAAGGATGACATAAGGATGATGGCTCCAAAGCCAGTAGCAGCAAAGGAGGGCGGTATGAAGGATGTTGCGAAATGTATCGATTTATTTTTGAGGTTGTGAAGGAATTGAGGCCGGTTACTTTTTGACGTGTGCTTGATTTTGAGCTTTAAAAGACCGTTCAAGGCTCAAGCCACCCCACCGGATCGTTACCGATCAGTCGGGATTCCGATGGCCGTTATAACTCGGGATATAATTTGGCTGTTGTCCGTGTTTTAACAAGCTCATCCATTTAGATAAAGTGTCTGCATCATGGCAACTACTTAAAACACGGCATTTTTACAACAGGTGCCTAACAATTATTCCATGTGATTCATCACAAACGTGATTAAATAACTTGACGAGAATAAGCAGGCTGAAAAGAATTGCATCAGATATGCTATATGGCAGGTGTAGCTTTGAAAGCTCGCCTTTGTATCAAATCATCCCAATCAAATAAATGAGGGGATAGCATTATGAAAGATGCTTACGGCATTCTGAATCAGATCTCCGCGGATATGGTGCTGGATGCTGCCACAGGAAAAGGTGATTTTATCAACATCCTCAAGCAGAATTTGAAGTCATTCACCCAGATCATTGGCGTCGATGCTTCAGAACGCGCAGTGGACTACGCCCAAAAACTCTTTCCGGAGAACAATGTGGAAATCTACCGCATGGAACTGGAAAAGCTGCAGTATGACGACGGTTATTTTGACCTGGTTTGCATCGCGAATGCTCTTCATCATATGGAGAAGCTGGATCTGGTTTTGGCGGAGCTGTTGCGTGTGCTCAAAAGCGGCGGTCGTATTTTGATCGTTGAGATGTATCGTGACGGCGAACAAAGCGAAGCCCAGAAGACCCACATCATGCTGCACCATTGGCTGGCAGCAATCGATACCAGTTTTGGGGTGTATCACGGCAAAACTTTCGCCCGCCATGAAATTGAAGCGATTGTCCAAAAACTGAAGCTCAAAAAACTTCAGTGGTGCGATTTCTACATACCCGTGGACAATCCCAAAGAGGGACGCAGTTGCGAAGGCCTCAAGAGGAATTGCCTGGAAAACATCAAACGCCTGGAAACCCTGGAAGGCACGGAAAAGCTAATTGAGGAAGGCAAGGCGATTTTGGAGCGCATCGTGAATATTGGCTGCGCCAGCCCAAGCAGGATGATGTATGTTGGCGTGAAGGTCTGAGGTGATCAAGATGTATATTAATAAAGGAGCATAAAAATGTTATTTGAAGAAAACCTGTTTGAGCTATCGCAAAATCAACTGCAGAAACTGGGAAAGAAATACTCGATCTCCGGTTACACTCAGATGAAAGGCAACGATCTGGTCTTCAAGCTGTTGGAGTTCCAGGCAGCTCAGGAAGGCCTTGCCTTTGTGACCGGATGCCTTGAAATAATGGAGGATGGCTTTGGCTTTCTTCGCTTTGCCCAAAACAACTATCTGCCAGGCCGCGATGACGTGTATGTCTCCCAGACGCAGATCAGACGCTTCGGCCTCAAAACCGGGCATATGATCTCAGGTCCTGTGCGCTCACCCAAGGAAGGGGAAAAATACTATGCACTGCTGAGGGTTGAGGCCGTGAACTACATGGCTCCTACCGCGATGCAGGATCTTCGCACCTACGACGCACTCACCCCTTATTATCCAACAGAGCGGCTGAATCTGGAATTTGATCCGGATAACTATTCCACCCGCATCATCAACCTTTTTACCCCAATCGGCAAGGGACAACGCGGCTTGATCGTGGCAGCCCCGCGCACGGGAAAGACCACCCTGCTGCAGGACACAGCCAACGCCATTCTCACCAATCACCCGGAAGTTTACCTGATTGTGTTACTGGTGGATGAACGCCCTGAAGAAGTGACAGAAATGAAGAAGATCCTCAAACCCGGGAACCGCGAGGTCATCAGTTCCACTTTCGACGAATCTCCCAAGAATCACACTGCGGTGAGCGAAATGGTTCTGGAAAAAGCAAAGCGCATGATCGAACTCAATCAGGATGTCGTGATCGTGCTGGACAGCATCACCCGGCTGGCCAGGGCTTACAACAACATCACCCCCTCCAGCGGCAAGGTGTTGAGCGGCGGAATTGACGCCAACGGCCTCATCAAACCCAAAAAGTTTTTTGGCGCAGCCCGTAACACCGAAGAGGCAGGATCACTTACCATCATTGCAACAGCCCTGATCGACACCGGTTCCAAGATGGACCAGGTGATCTTTGAGGAGTTCAAGGGCACCGGCAACATGGAACTGGTTCTGGATCGCAGCATCTCCGATATGCGCCTCTACCCCGCCATCGATCTGGTGAAAAGCGGAACCCGTCGCGAAGAATTGTTGCTTACCCAAAACGAGATCAACCGCATGTATGTGTTGCGCAAGTATCTGAAAACAATCAGCCCCATCCAGGGCATCGAAACTTTGCGCAAGCGCATGCAGGGCACTAAAACCAATATTGAACTGTTGAACTCCATGAGCAACTGATCAAGGCTTTGTCCCGGCAAACACAGGAACAGATTTGAACAGTTCTATTAATCTCCTGATAGTTGTGGCGATCGCGTTAGTGATCACGCCCCTGGCACTTTTTGCAGTTGAATTCAGGGCTGAATTCCGGAGCCTGGAAACCCTGTATCAGAGCGGTAACCTGAATGAACTGGGCGCCCGGCTTATGGATGTCAAAGCGAGGAACAACGAAGAATCTTCCCTGCTGCTCTATCTGAATGCCATGCTAAGGAAGAGCAAGACTGATTCCGCCTCTTTGCTGGAAGACAGCGCCCGCAAGTATCCCAACACCCACTATGGGCAACTCAGCATGCTGGAGCTGGCCAAGCTCCATCTGCAGGAACGGGATGCCAGCAAGGCAAAAAGCTATCTGCAAAAGATCACCTCGCAAGATCTGCTGGAACGCTATTATTGGCTGGCAGTCTGCGCCGAGGCGGGTAACGATTTCAGCCTTGCCATCGCCAATTGTGAAACCTATCTACGGCTTGCCCCCAGGGGCAAGTTGGTGGAAGAGGCCTATTTCCTGATCGCCGAAGCCTATCAATACCAAGGCAAATTCCAGAGCGCCATCTCAAGCCTGAAAAAGTTACAGGCTCTGGATGGCTACCCCAGGGCAGTTCAGTATTTCCACTATAAAATGGGATACTTGCAGCAACTGGCTAATAAACCCAATGAAGCCCTGGAAAGTTACAAAACAGGCCTGGAGATCGACAGGTTGTCGCATATCGCCTTTCTGATTGAGGACAGGCTTTTTGAGCTTAAAGACAAATATCCCGCCAGCGTTGACCTCAGCTTCCTCTATCCATACACCGAACTGCAATTGCCCGAAACGGTTGCAGCCACCAAACCTGTTAACGGAACCAAGCTCCCCCTAAAACTCGATAACAAACCCAGCGGGGGCTTCTTCCTGCAAGTGGGGAGATTCAGCCAGGAAAGCAATGCCACCAGGATGTCAGCCAGTATCAGGGATATGGACCTGCTTTCCAGCTATTATGAAGACAAGGATAACAGGACTGTGCCCTGGGTGGTGGTTAGCGGCCCGTATCAGACCAAGAACGAAGCCGAGATGATACGGCAGGCTTTGCTGGACAGGGACATCAACTGCTTTATCACCCAGTTCTGACACAAGCATGAGCGACACGGGCAAACCCAGGGAAACCAAGCTGACGCCTATGCTCAGGCAGTTCCGGGAGGTTAAGGAAGCGCATCCCGACAAACTGATCCTGTTCAGGATGGGCGATTTTTACGAAACCTTCTTCGATGACGCCTACCTCACCTCAAAGACCCTGGGCATCACCCTCACCACCCGGGATAAGAACAGCGCCGATCCGGTGCCCCTGGCAGGCTTTCCCTACCATGCTTTGGACCAGTATCTGGACAAGCTGATCAAGGCTGGTTTCAAGGTGGCGATTTGCGAGCAAGTGGAAGACCCCAAAAAAGCGGTCGGCCTTGTCAAACGCGAAGTTGTGGAAATTATAACCCCCGGCACGGTTTTGGACCATACCCTCATCGATGGCAGCGCCAACAACTTCCTCAGTGCGGTTTACTTTCCCAAATCGGGGAACAAGGCGGGTCTGGCGAGCCTCGACCTTTCCACAGGGGATTTTACATTTACAGAGCTTGATTTCGGCGATCTGGCAAATGAACTGCTCCGCCTGAAGCCAAGCGAGATAATCGTGGACGGCACTGCCGCCGAGCTTACGGTCAAGGAACTGAAGCTGGAGCATCAACCCACAATTACCATTTTTGACAGTTGGCAGTTCAAGCCTGCTGAAGCGGCGCAGGTACTAAAAAAACACTTTGGCGTGCACTCGCTGGAAGCTTTCGGCGCGCATGATAAGACCCTGGGCGCAACCGCTGCCGGAGCCGCCCTCGCCTACGTGCAATCACTCTATCAGGTTCCCCTGCAGCATATAGCTTCCCTCGGTTATTACTCTTTGGACAGCTTCATGCAGTTGGATGAGATCACCCGGCGCAACCTGGAGTTGAGTAAATCGATCCGCTATGGCACCAGGCACGGCAGCCTCCTGTCGATTTTAGATCAGACACAGACTCCAATGGGAGCCAGGCTGCTGCAAGGATGGATGCTCCATCCGCTTTTAGACCAGGCACAAATAGAGACGCGCCAGGAAATGATTGCGATTCTTTTGAGCAATACAGCTTATCTGAAGGATTTGCGTGGCTGCCTCAGGGAGATTGGCGATATCTCGCGCCTGGTGTCCCGCTTGGGAGCCCTGAGGATCACCCCCCGCGAACTTTTGTCCCTCAGATCATTCCTTGCCGCCAGTGTGGAGCTTAGAAAAAAACTGCAGGCCTTCCGCGGCAGCTTGCTGGACCATTATATCGAAAGCCTGACCAATTTCGATGCGCTGATAGCCACCATAGATGCCGCCATCCAACCTAATCCACCCACCGTCATCACGGAAGGCGGTATCTTCAATTCTGGTTATAACAAGGATCTGGACGAGCTGCTGGTGATCATCCATGATGGTAAATCCTGGATCGCAAGCCTGGAAGAAGATGAGCGGCGCAAGACCGGAATACCGAATCTAAAGATCGGATACAATAAAGTTTTTGGCTATTACCTCGAAGTGACCGCCTCCCATAAAAACAAGGTGCCGGATTATTACATCGCCAAGCAGACGCTGGTCAACTCCGAGCGCTATATTTCCCCGCGCCTGAAAGAATTTGAAGCCAAGGTGCTCAGTTCCGAAGAAAAGATCAAAAACCTGGAATATGAACTATACAAGGAACTAAGGCAGCAACTGTCCAAAGAACTGGAAAACCTACAAAAGCTGAGTGATACCATCGCCCACATCGATGTCTTTGCCAGCCTCGCCTGGCTGGCCTGGCAAAACAACTATTGCCGCCCCACTTTTTATTCCGAGCGCAAACTTAGCATCAGCGAAGGCAGGCATCCCGTGATCGAGCAGCTCATTGAGGGCAGCGACTTCATCCCCAATGATACTGAACTGGCACATCCTGATACGGCGATCGCCATCATCACCGGTCCAAACATGGCTGGTAAATCCACCTACTTACGCCAGATCGGCCTGCTGGTGATCATGGCCCAGATCGGCAGCTACGTACCATCCCAACGTATGAGCCTGCCTATCTTTGACCGCGTTTTTACCCGGGTTGGCGCCTCGGACAACCTTGCCCAGGGACAGAGCACATTCCTGGTCGAAATGATCGAGACAGCCAATATCCTCCACTCCGCCACAGACCAGTCTCTAATCCTGCTCGATGAGATCGGGAGGGGCACCTCCACCTTCGATGGCTTGAGTCTGGCCTGGTCGATCATCGAACACATCCAGAAAACCAAGCACGCGCTTACTCTCTTCGCCACCCATTACCATGAGCTGACAGAGATGGAAAACCTGTATCCGGATATCAAAAACTACAATGTTCTGGTGAAGGAATACAATGACCAGATGATCTTTCTGCGCAAGATCGAACGCGGCGGAGCAGACCAAAGTTATGGAATTCAGGTGGCCAGACTTGCGGGTATCCCTGACCGGGTGATCAGGCGTGCCAAGGAAATCCTGAAAAACCTCGAAGAGCACGAGATCAGCCCCCAGGGTCTCGCCTCCACCCTGCGCAAAAAACTGGGCAGGCACTCACCCCAGCTCGAACTATTTGACGTTTTGGCCAACAAAGCATCAGAGACCGATCCCATCATCGAAGAGATCAAAGATTTGAACCTGGATGAGCTCACACCCATCCAAGCCTGGCAACAAATAAAGGAATGGCAGAAAAAGCTATGAAAAACACTATTGTCAAAATCCTCTTCCTCGCCTTCACACTGGCCGCATTGACAGCCTGTGCCGCAAATCAGGAAAACCTGGCCGGTAAGATCAACGGCACCCCCATCCTCTACAGCGATTACATAGAATCCTACCGGGGACACTACAACAACTTTCAAATCCTCAACAACCGCGCGCCTGACGCAATCGAAAAGGAAGCGCTCAAAAGCCAGACCTGGACCAATGCCACCAAACACGTGGTGCTCAACGACTACTTCAAAAAATACAGGATTTCCGCATCCAGCCAGGAAGTATTGGATACCCTCCGGGTAAACATCCCGGATTACATTCTGCGCTCTCCCCTTTTCAACATAAATAGCAAGTTTGACCGCGCCGTCTATCTGCAATCGCTGGAATTTGACACCCCACACAATCTTCAGCCATTGCGCAGGCAATACCGTGATTATTACATCCCGGTGATGAAGCTGAAAGAGAAGTTGATCGACGACCTGCTGCTCACCTCCAAAGAAAAGAAGCTTGGCACACGCATCCTGCAAAGCAAGGCGGACATCGAATGGCTGGTATTGGATGCCAGAAACATCCAGCCAGTCATCACTGAAGAGCAGCTACGTTATGAATATGAGCAGAATTTACCCCAGTATAAACTTGAACCGTACTACAGTCTGAATTATTTCAGGGTGCCGGTCAAGTTTTCCAAGACGGATATCCGCCGCAGTTATGAACTTGCGGATTCACTGTTTCAGGAACTCGTATTGGGAGAAGACATCGAAGCCGCAGTGGCAAAACGTCTCCCCTATTTTCCGCAATTGACACTCAAGAACTCGGGCTACATCCGCAACAACGATCTTGACCCCGATCTCTACGCCAGTTTTTCTTTTGTCGAAGAAGGCAGCTACCTTAACCCCCTAAGCGATCAGGATGGAGTGACCATCTACCGCCTGGACAAACGCACCAAGAGCATGAGCAGCTTCACCTCGATCCGGGTGCCCTATCTGCCTTCCGAAGCCAGCATTAACTTCACCCTGCCCGAAGCGCAGAACCTCAGATCCCTGGTGAAAGACCTGGGCATTAACGCCGCCGCGGAAGAACTTGACCTGAACTATGTCAGCACCGGAAATATCAGGCCTGATGCTGCCTGGCTGGACGACCCATCCGTAGTGGAAGCGGTGAACCTGGAGCTTTCCGGTAAGAAGCCCGGCTATGCCTTTAAGCCAATCTACTCTGAAGCTCAACGCTGCTGGATAGTAGCCTGCCTGAACGACACCCGCCTCGAAGCCTATAAACCCATCGAGGAAGTGAGGCAGGAACTAACCGAAGCCCTAACCCTCCGCAAAAGAGCTGATATGGCAAGGCATCAAGCCAGCCAAATCATTGCAGGGAACAGCAGCTACGCCTCTGCCGCCCAAAAGCTCATGCTCCCGGCCATGACATATCAGACAAAGCTGCTCGAACACAACGCGGACAGCATCTTTTTCAACGTCATGCATGCCCATTACAGCAAATCCAAACAGCAATACCACGAGCTTGGCGACCTCATCCTGATCCCCCGGGTCACGCGGGTGATATGCGATAAAGATACCAAAGCATCTTCTGCCGATATCAGACGGCTCTTTAAATCCACCCTCGATCCAGAATGGTTTGACGACTGGCTGGACAATGAAGTGGCCAAAGCCGACTTGCGCATTTATGCCGATATCTGATCTTCAAGATGTTGCATTAGTTCATGATAAATTTTAGTTTACATAAATGTCTTCATCCCTTAACGACTGGAATTATTAGGCATGATATTTAACACAATATAAGGCTCCTATGGTTTGGATATTTGGTGTTACGTTACTCACTTGGCAGTTCCTATCAACTTTTTTTTCTGCCTACCCACTTGGTTTGGAAGAGAGCCAAAAAGAAGTTGACTTGAATTAACAAGATTTAAATATTGAAATTGACTACTTTGCATTACATGGATTGTGATTAAAGAAGGAGATCGAAACCCTCAAGCAATCAGGTAAACAATGAATTTTGGTTTTAGACAAACATTTTAAGCCCTACATAATCGCGTTTGTAAAGGAGTAAATATATATGCAGGAAATTAAGAAGTAAAAGCATCAAATGAGCTGTTAATTTGAATAGTTAAAGGAAATTCCTACTCTGATGAGTGCAGAAACAATGGTCTTTAATTAAATAAAGGTTCTGATGGAGGAACAATGAACAACGCCATAAATCCATTCCAAAAGCTTGGATCAATCAATGACAACATACTACACATTCTTGCTCTTATGGATAATATAGGGGACAATGAATTATCTGATCGACAGACTGAACTAACTGAGTTATATCGTAAATCGTTTATAATGCAAACATTGACAGATCGGTATGTGATAGCAGTTACAGGTACTCAAGGAGTAGGAAAAACAACTCTTTTAGCAAAGCTGTACAATGTTGAAGACGGTGTACTTCCCACCAACCAAGGCAGGGGAGAGCAGATTCCAATCCTCTTTACTGAGAGAAAGCCAGGAGAACAAAAAGCATACATGCACAGAATTGCCTGTCCGAACGGTTCTCTGGAGATAATGCGAGACGAAATTGACAGAAAAAAAGTCCAATCTCTTTCTATGAATTATAATCCCACTACTGATTTGTTTATAGAGTTGGAAGTCCCCGAAGCTGTGTTTTATTGTGACACAAAGCACTTTTTGCTGCTACCGGGAATAGAGAGCAAGAACGACTACATGTATAATCTTACGTGGAGTGCCCTAAGAACTGCAGCTAACTGTGTGATTGTAATGTTTTCAAATGCTTACGCAAGAGAAGATACACGAACCTTGATCCAGAGATTAAACGAGGATTTCAAAAACTCCGAACCGGTTTTTGTGCTGACTATGGCTGACCAGACAACAGATGGAAACGAGAGTTTTAAGAAGACGATTATGCACGACCTAAACATCGAAGAAGATAGAATTGTAATCTCAGGTACTTCGGATGATTTAATCGAAAAATGGCCTGAGCGGTTCAAAAAAACTCTGCAACGATATTCAGCAAGCACCGGAGAATCTATTAAGGTCAAATGTGATAATATGAAAGAATTGCTTGCTGACCTAAAGGACATCAGAATAGAGCTCGATAACTTTTTGAAGAAGTTTGATATTAAAAAACAGTTTGAGGATCTTAGAGTAGATAGATATTTATTATCTTTTAATACGGAGTTCCAGAAGATTCGTAACGAGATTTGTGATGAGTTTCATAAGCATATGGATGATTTTGAAAATCGTATGAACACCGCAATACAAAAAAGAATAAAAGACAAATCATTCTGGCAAGAATTATGGAATAGCTTCATCAAAAGAGACATTACACGTCTGATTGAATTTCAACAGATGATAGCAGACTGTTTGGGCGAAGCGATAGAGAATCACTTTATCGAATTAGGGTTTTTGAAATCAATTGAGAGTTCTCAGATAACACACTTATACGCCAATCAAATAGGTCAGTTTGACAAATCTTTGGATCAGTTATCTCAAGCCTTGGTATACTCCCAAACCGACCTGAGCTTAGCAATTTCCAACAGCGATTTAGTTAGAGATATTATTCACCTCTATCATCCAGACAAAAGTGAAAAGATACAGCAAGTTGGCCCGTCATTTGAAAATACGCTGAAAACAATACCACATCTGTTTACAGAACTTGTGAGATTGAATCTTCTGGTCCCCAACGCTTTCAAAAACCAAGTGGAGGATAAGTACCTATATATTTCAGCAACTCCTGATACTACAAAGCGTGCCCTGGAAATCTATAGCGAGTATAAACCCACATTATCAAACGCACTTGGGGCAATCATTGGATTGGACATGGCCATGGACGGTCAGTTGGATTTATTTAATATTCTAGAAAATTTCATACCGCAAACCGCTGGAAAACTGGCGGAGTCCGTTACAGCAGCGATTGGCGTAGCAATGATTGTATTTCACTCTTATGATTACCTATCCAACCTTGTAAACCGAACTCAAATCAGAGAACTTGAAACAGCTCATGCGATAGTAGCCGATATTAGAAAACACATAGAGAATGAGTTTATACATAAGTATGACAGAGCTGTAAGAATATTCTCTGAATACACTGTAGATGCTGTCAGGGATAAGCTTGGTATATCGAAAAATCTGAGTATGTTATGGAATCTCGAACAAGCTCTATACAATCTAAGAGTAGTAAGTAACTCAGCAAGGGAAGAGATTCGTGTCATTCCTTGCTAAATGGGCTAACTGGTTTATATACAATAGATTTGATTGGATAACTGAAGCCAAAAGGAGAATTCGAGATCAATTCGAGCATCCTTTTACAAGGCAGCTCGTTTCTTCAGAATCCAGTAACAATGTGAATGTAGCCCTTTTTGGAAAGACACAGGTTGGGAAAACCACTTTAATTCTTAAACTGATGGAAATAAAAGACGAGTGTTTTGATATAATCTCCACTCTATTGCGCTGTGGAAGTGAAATTGGTTATTCAGCTACTCCCACTGCTATGATTTACTGCTACTCGGATGATCAAGAATTCAAAATAGCTTTGCATTCTACTGAGAATAGTTCCCCAGAGATGCCAATGTCACTGGATTTCAAAGGGATTGATGGCATGTTAAAACATATCCGTCAGAAGATTGAATCCAATCAATTCAGTGATTTAAACGCCATTAAAATTGGGATTCCCAAGTTATACTTCAATGAAGGTGATCATATTGATATTAATATCATTGATCTCCCTGGTTTGAACAGCACGAACGTCCACGAAAAGTCTTGGACTAAGACTCTAATTAAACAATTCTTGCCTGCTGCTAATATTGTGCTTGTTCTTGATCGTGGAAATCAAGTAGCTGGATTTCTGGATCTATTTGAGGATGATGAGCTAAATAGAATCACGAATTGGAAGTATTTTCCAGAAAAATACCGAGTGATTACAACGTATTCTTATAGTGCTGAGTCCGTGCTAAAAATGTTTGAGCATAGCAGTGATGTAAGTTCTGAAGGTATTCTTAATCATTATAGGCAGGAAATCAAACGAAGTCTTTCAAGTGATGAGTGTGAGAATCTAATTGTCTATCCCCTCGAGTATGGTGATTCCTGGATCAAATTTTGTAATGATAATGCCGAAAACAAATCATTGGGGAACGTTAAGGAAGTTAACCATCAATTCTTCAACATATTGAAGCAAGACATCAAGGAATCTGCAACGGAACTCAATCAGATATCCATGTTGTTAAAACTTAGGATTGCTTTCAAACTTAGAATTAAAGAATTTGAAAAAGAATTAAAAGCGGTTGATGCTAAGTATGAGCAAGATAAACTTCAGTTAGATACTCAACTTAATGAGATAAAGCAAATCATAGAAGAATTACGAGAAAGGGTCACTTTGATTCATCAATCATACGAAGACTTAAAGAAACCCCGAATAGAAACTGCAGGTTTCTATTACTATGAGATAAATGGGAATGATTCATACGAAAGAAATAAACTCCTAAGTCGCATTGAGGATATTAAAAGGTACTCAAGAGAACATGTAGACAACTTCGAAAGAGAGATTAAGATGATAACGGATATTCTCAAGATCAAGAATGTAGTTGATGACGAAATAGACACTGTAATCCACGATAACGTAGAAATAATACAGAAAACACTAGGAGATAATGTAGCTGAGCTATTCGCTGAAGTAAAAAATGAGTTGAAATATATAAAACACAACAAAAGGGATTCGATTCTATGTGGCTTAATTCGATGGGGCCCTCAACAATACCACGTTGATATGCTAGACAAGGCGACTACATTACTAAATCAATATTTGAGGGATGAACTTCACAATGAGGTTGTCATGCCTCACATTGGCCAGATATATGATTATTTGGGACGCGTCTGTAATAGATATGAGACAAGATTATCCAAATCAGAACAAACACGAATTGATCTTGAAAGATCTAAGCAAAACAGGTTTGATGATCATAACAGACTAGTGAGCGAAATCAGAGGCAATATTGATATTTTGGATGCTGATGCAGAAAAGGCAGCGCGAGTATCAGATTCTATAAAGACAGCGAATGATCACTATCTTGACATCTATAATAGAGGTCTTTTAGAAAGTAGCGGCTCAAATATCCTCCTGAATCTCTTAAAATATGCCCAAGTTCGTAAGGATTACAGCGCATCATTAAAAACAGCGGAGAAGTAAATAAAATGACAGAATATGATGAAGACAGAGCAAAAAAAGAGTTGGAAAACCTTTTCAATGAGTTGTTTGTATCGGATCTTAAAACTCTGATTGGAGAGAACTATTTAAAATCTGAAAAGCTCTACAATCAAATGAAAGGTGAGTTGCGAGAGCTTATCGATGTATACCTCCTAAAAAAAGTTGAGACAACTATTGAGGAAATCAATAAATCAAACGACAAGGCTCTCTTGGGTGTAATAGAACAGAGTAAGACATTGTTGGATTCTTACAAATACAACTTCACCGATCTCGACCAGACAACAAGAAAAATGAAGCTAAGCATTAATCTCGTTTTACTAATAAGTATTATCTCTCTGGCTATTTCGGTTATAAGTATGGTGAGTGGTTAACTACAAGAAGTATTAAGCTTGGATCTATTATTTTCTAATCACATGTGCTTTGGATATTTACAAATTACTACAACTATCCAAAAAATGATCTTAAGATTGCAATAACCCTGTCATAGTTTCGGTGATTTAATTCAACAAGCCTGCGACATCCCAGTTTCAAGGCATTTCCTTGAAATCGCATAAATAATCCTATATAATCCGCAATAACCTTCATAGCGCCCTCCTTTGCTGCTACTTGCTTCGGGGCCATCATCCTTAGGTCATCCTTATTAATTATAAGGTTGACCCCAGGAAGACCCAGGCTGGAGAGGGTGATGCAAATGAGGACTACCCCCTCATAATATATAGGTGCTATGAAAAGCTCGCGGAATGGTCAAAAGGTTCCCTGAAACAAGCATTCCCAGCCACAAAACTGCGTCATCACGGGCTGTCGGGGTCCCCGCCAAAGCACGTAGCGGTTTGGTGGGGTAGCTTGAGTTGCGATCCAGTCTTTGAAAATGAGAGCCAGTTGTAATAACACATGCGAAATAGTATTACCTGCCGCATTAGCTTGGGAGGAAACAATAACAACAAAGGGATGGAACGTCCATCCCTTTGCTACGTTGTGGGGAATATCTTTTACGCTACTTGATGAGCATCATTTTACGGGTGGAAATATAGTTGCCCGCTTCCAGTCTGAACAGGTACACGCCCGAGGCCACGTTTCTGTTTCGTGAATCGGTCCCGTTCCAGATTAGCTGGTGGTGTCCGGCAGCCAATTCTCCGCTGGCGAGGGTCTTCACCAGTTGTCCACGCAGGTTGTAAACGCTCAGTTTCACCTTGGTGTTTTTCGCCAGGTCAAAGGAGATCGTGGTGCTCGGATTGAATGGATTGGGATAGTTCTGCAGTAACCGTGTGACCAGAACAGGGGTTTCCGGATCCTCGCTTGCGGTGATGGGAAATGAGAATTCGATGGGCCCCATTGGCTGGCTGGTTCCAACCGAATAGACGGTGACAACGTAATAGGAATAGGAGCCCAATATAGCCAGAGCTTCCACGTATTCGGTACCGGTGCACATCTCCATCAGTTCATAGCGTCCAGAGTTCAGCCTGCGGTACACTTCGTAGCCATTGATGGGATACTGTGGTTCCTGAGGGGCATTCCAGGCGATTCTCAGGGTGTCCCGCAACACGCTCCATCCCTGTGAGACGGCGGGAGCCAGCCACTCCAGATCGAAGTTGTGGTTCACCACCGGGGAGGTCACGCCCAAATCCACAGGATAGAGTGTTTCGGCCTTGTATCCTGGCGCGGAAGCCTCCACGCTGTGGAGTCCCGTGGGTAAATAGAGGGCATATTGGCCGCTGTTATCGGGTTGGGTTGTAAAACCATCGGCGTTTTTGATCATCACAAGGCTGAGGTCAAGCTCACTGTTTGGGCTTGCCACCATACCACTTATCTCTCCTGCAAAGGGGATAAACCCTGTGGTCTGGACGTCATCGATGTACCAGCCCCGAGCCTGCACAGAGGAATCCGAGGCAAAAGTCCAGCGGAATCTCACATTCTGGTTTTGATATGCGCTAAGATCGTATCTTGATTGCACCCAGCCCTGGCTGACGCCTGAGAATCCGGGCCCGCTGAGGACGGAAACATTGGAATGCGTGTATCCTTCCAGCGGAGTGAGCAGAGTCCAGGTTCCGCCGTTGTTTGTGGATATTTTCACATTGCCGCCGTCATAGTTATTTTCCATATTGTACCAGTGCCAGAATTCCAGGATGAAGTTCATTCCCACAAAGACATTGGGAGAGTTGAGTGTCCAGTTTGCGTTGCCAGCATACTGGGTGTTTATGCCAGTGCCCCAGACCTTGGTTCCGGAGTGTGATCCGGCCACAGTGTCCTCACCCCACTGCCAGGCGTTGTTGGCAGGAGTGGGTATGAAACCACCATCACTGCTTTCGAAGTCGTTCATCATGCCTGTAGTGCCAACGCTGAGCAATAATTGCTCATTATGCGCGGGGATCTGGTCGCCCAGATAGGTGAGATAAAAGGTTATGTTGTTGCCGACAATCACATTGTTGGAGAGGCTTATGTCATACACGACCTGAGAGGTGCTACGGGCGGGTATCTGATTGATCAGTTGCTGGGGATTGGCGATGAAAACCTCTTCACTGAGGCTCATGATGTTGCTGGTGAGATTATAGGTAGCAACGTCGGATGTGTTTTCATAGTTCACCACCAGCTTGAATGTTTCGCCGGGTTCAGCCAGCCCATTGCAGTTGCCCTGGGCATCATTAATGAACAGCGAAGCAACGCTAAGTTGCGCACGGAATACCTGAACGCTCTGCTGATATGTCCAACTGTTGCCATCAATTGCCACATCAAACTGGATCGGGATGGACATGCCATCTGTACAGTCCGGACTGACAGTTATCGCGATGGGTTCGATGTTGACCCCTGAACCGCTGCCGCTGATATTGGGATAGCTGCTTGAGGAGTGGGATATTGTCAGGTAGGGGCTCAGGGTGGAGGCAGTCACTGTTACTGAGGTCGCGGTATCCAGGCCAAGGTTGTTCAGCTTGAGGCCCAGGTTTGCGCTTTCTCCCGGTTCCAAAACATTGTCTGCATTGGCATCGTTGACAATCAGCTCGCCCACCACCAGGTGCGGAGTCTGGTAAAGCACGGGAACAGTGGTGATCAGGAGGGCCTTGTTATGGCCCAGTGGCTGCGCCGCAGGGGGGTATTGGTTGTTAAAGGTGTATTCCAGCCCTCTTTTATTGGTGTGGTCACGAATACCCACGGTTGCGTAGTTGCCATGCCAAGGCGAATATCCGCTGCTTCCGACATCCACGTTGTTAAATACTTTATACTGGATTTTGATCTTGCCATCGTCCATACTGGTGGGATGGTAAACCGGATCGTAGAAGATCACCTGGAATGTCTCTTCAGAAGATCGGTTGTAGCCATTTTTCAAGCCTTGGTATTGGATGATGAAGAGATGGTTGGCGGAGTCGTAATAGCGATAGATGCCACCTCCGCCAATGATGATCAAGTCGTCCCAGAACGGCGCTATCATGGGGGAAGGACCCTGCCCTCCCGGCATTCTGCCATTGCGGAATTCACCATCCTCGGTAACTCCCATGGCGATGAAACCGTTCACGCAAACCGTGATCTGATTGTATTGCACACCATAGAAGGTAAAGGGGAAGGGCAGATCCACCACCTCCAGGACATCGCTGCCCGTCTGGTCTCCCTCATCATCTGGGTCTCCGGAATCGCTGAGCCCATTGATCTTGGTTCCGTTTCCTCCCAGGCTGGGTACGATTTCAATCCATTCGTAGCTGGGGCAATCTGGATAATTAACATCCGATACGTCGTAGATAAAGTAGCCATATTCATCAGGGCCCAGTGGCGTATTCTGCGCCACCGTTCCGATGGGAATATTGAAATAGGCGTACTGCTCAAAGCCATTCGCATTGAACAGGCGTAGCCTGAAGGGAGCAGTCATCCCGGGGATCAGCAGGGGCCGGGCAAAAACACTGAAACCATCGACAGAGGGAACAGTCATCCCGGCGGGGAAGTTTCCAAACCAGGAAAGGGAATCGGTCACCAGAACCAGATAGTTTAGCGACTTCAACTCTCCATATATATCCTGCAGGCCAAATACCGAACTGTTGATCACGCTGATATTCAATACTCCGTTTTCCGAGGGATCCAACACATTGTTACCTCCAGCATTGATGCTATAGCTGGCCACACTCAGATTGCCGTTGAAAGCGCCAAGGTGGAAGATCACCTGATAATCTGTCCCCAAGTCGTCCTCCAGATCCAGTGTTAGCCTGAAATCGTGATAGGAGGGAATGTTATCCGCCACCGTAAACAGGAAGGGGGTGGTATTGGCATTGATGCAATCCGGAGCCGTGCTTGCGTAGGCGCTTTGTCCATTCACGACTGTGATATAGGGGTCAGCAGTGCTCAGTTGGCCCGTAATCCCGGTAATGGTCTGAGCGGTTGTATTCTTCACCATTACGTTGAGGGCGATAGTTTCGCCTGGGTTGATGAAAGAATCCGAGTTGCCCTGAGAGCCTGAGCTACCGTCGTCCACGGTAATCTTATCGAAATAAACCAGCGCTCCCTGTGGATCCATTTCGATAAACTGCTGAGCAGGTTTACAGTCGTGTTTGGATGCAGTCACCAAGATCTGGGAATTCACAAAGTTGGGTATGTTCAGGGTAACCACGCCCTGGGCATCGGTGAAACCTTTGGAAACAACGTTGCCGTAGCCGTCGTTATATAAGGTAACGCTCACGTTTTCCAGTGGCGAGCAACTGTCGTCTGTGACAGTTATATCAACCAGCGAAGTGCCGACAGGAACCGAGGCCGGAGCGGTGATGTTGAGGTTGCCGGGAATCCCGATGAAAGTTTCCACGGTAGGGTCACCCATCAGGTTGCACCAATGAGCGAAATAGTTGGTCTGATTGGCGTGGGAAGCGCCATAGATATTCCAAATGTAGAGGCGGCCATTGAGCAGTGCCTCGCCCATGTTGCGCATATTGTAAAGGAAGATGCCGTCAAAGATACCGGTGCACAAAGCGTTGTTGAACATGGTATGGGTTCCGCTGGTAGCCATTCCGATCGCGGTGAGTGCCCCCTTGGGTTGGGCTTCCGTACCCAGGCGGATGAATTCTTCGGAGGTGCTGGTGCTGTTGAATGATCCAGTGCTGCAGGTCAGGATCACCGCGTGTGGCAAACGGGGGCCATTACTGAGGCTGTTGGTAGGATCCCAGCCGCTCATATTGATCCAGCCGCGGTAATTGAAAAAACTCACGCCCTGGTTAATGCCTGAATTGATCGTACTGCTATATCCGCCGGTGTAGTTCTCAATATAGCTGTAATCCGGATTCACTTTTTTGGACATCTCGCGAATGTATTTGTTATTGTAAATTGTAGAGATGCCCGATTGGGCGGGATCCCCAATCAACAATATACGGTTGAGCCACGCGGCTGCCTCCGGGGCGGTGTTGATGTTCTTTTCATAAACATATATTTTGCTTAATATGGTGGCCAGTTGCGAAAGATTTTCCGCGGAAATCCTGCCGATCATTACATCACCAAGCAGGTCATTTCCAGCCAGATGGGTATATGGATAGTCTCCGGCTCCATGGTAGTTACTCATGTTTTCCATCCAGGTGGGAATGGCATAGCTGCCGGTTGTGTCGCCCAGAAGGATAATATAATCAGGACGGGTGGAATCGTTGTTGTATTGACTTTGAATATAGTTCTTAATGTTGGTGTTGGATGTGCCGGTAACCTGGGTGCTGACCACATTCACATCAAAGCCTTTCTGGCGTTTCCAGGCAACAAACTCATTTAGTTTGGCCAGGAAGTTTGGATCCGAGTTATTGCCGTGGATCAGCAGGATCCTGGCATGGGCAGGCACTACTATCAGTTCCCGGTATTCATCAAAATTGCTGATTTGGGCTTCGTAAATATTCCTGAAAGCATAGCTGTAAGTGCTGTAGTCCGGCAGTTCATTTAGGCTTGGTTCGTCATTGAAACTGAGATCAACCTGCAGGTTATGATATATGAGCAGTTGCCTGTTCTGATGATCATAGCGATAGGGATAGGCATTAATCTGAACAACCCGGAAATCCCTGATAATTGCGGGCTCAGAAACCTGGACCAACTGGGAGGGGTAGATGCCGTCATCACCTGCAAAGATACCGGAAGCGATCAATTGATCTTCCTGTTCGTAAAGTAATGGATTCGATATAGGAACGCTCTCCACGCTGCCATAAGAGAAGTTGAAAGCGACTCCGCCACGGGGCGGGATGGCAATCAGCGTGCTGATGATGGGCAGTTGGGGTTGTCCGGCGTCGGCGGTGGAGCAGGTGTTTGCAATAGATATGTCTTTCACGGCTTTGCCGGCTTTGACAAGCTCCTGTATCATCGGTTGTGGAGTTGACAGCGAGAGGCTAATCTGCCGCTGGTCAGATCTCATAACGGAAAAACGGGGCTCAGCATTTTCGTTGCTGGCATACAGAACGCCAGCGAACAGCATCAGAGTGCAAAGAAGGATTAAAGTGATTTGTTTCATACAGTTTCCTTTATGCTGTAAGCCAAAAAACCTGAAGCCAGGCTTCAGGTTTTGGTGTTTGGTTATTGTAACAATCAATGGATTTCATAAATCAGCAGCCCTTGATCACGGGCGGCCACCACAAGTTTATCGCCAACGAATCTGGCGTTATTTGTATAGCCAATGGTATTCAATTGCTGAACCAGGAAGAAGCTCCTGGGATGGGTGATGTCGAAAATATATACACCGCCACTTCCGGAACTGACCGCAGCGAGATTGCCGGAAATGTCGATGGAATTTGCATATCCTGTAGTGTCAAAACCGCCTACTCTCACAGGCGCAGCGGGGTTGGATACATCCACCACATTGAGTCCTGCCTGGCGGCTCGCTATGAAGGCGTAGTTGCCTTCAACCTTGACCTTGAGGGCTTCTCCGGGAACAGCAAGCTCTCCCAGTAATTGGAGGGTAGCTCTGTCGTAGATAAGTAATCCGCGCTGTTCGCAGGCAATATATACTTTATCTGTGGTAAGGAAAAATCCGGAAGCTGTGGCGGGGGTTAGTATTCTGAACTGGTTTTCACTGTAATGATTCCCATCGTAACGGTCATACTTGAACCCATCCCCAGAGCTGTAGCCAACCGCCATCAGGAAGTTGTCGCTGGGCGTATCCAGGGGAAAGCTGTCCATAGCCCTGATACCTCCAGTGCCTCCGATAATGTTAAACTTGTAAACAAGTGTATCAGGGTCGGAGATATCCAGTATCGTTATCCTGTCGGTTGCTGTGATTTCATTTATGAACAAGCGGTTAAACTGAGGTAAGGCGGTAATTTTCTTGATCCTGCCCAGGGTGGTCATGGAACCATCTTCCGCGAACAGGTTTGTAAACCATTTCTGGTTATAGTTGTTTCTGTTGATGACCGCTATTCCCCCTTGATCCAGAGCAACGTAGATGCTGCTGTCATCATGGCTGAGATCAAGCGGATTACCCACCACGGGAATCTGCTTCACAAGGGTCACCGCTTCGTCAGGCTGATACTCGGTATTACGCTTGGCACAGGCAGCCAAAAGCAGTATCACCACCATAATCATCAGGATAGCTATCTTCCTGGGCATTGAGTTTCCTCCATATATAATTGTTTATGGAATACAGCCAACACTTCTAAGTGTTGTATCAGATTATCATGCAAGAAGCGTTCCGAATTTATAAATCTGTTTAGCATGGTGATTCTTTCCTTCGCTTCAATCATGCATATAGTTTGTTGTTAAACAGATAAGGGGTTTTCCCAAATCAGCATTTTAGGGATCGGCACACAGACTAAAGTTAAAATCAGAAGACAGCATACTTCCTGTTTCCGCCCTCATACATTGATCGCTGATTGATCACTAACTGAACGCTGAGTAATCGCTGAACTGGAAATCAATTGGCGTTCAACAGGCGGTCAATGGGACATGAAGGCAGGAGGGAGTCAGGGCAGCTTGCCATGTTTGCTTCATTAAACATAAATCGCCAACAATCACGATTTTCCTTCATACCGCCCTCCTTTGCTGCTACTGGCTTTGATGCCATCAACCTTAGGTCATCCTTATAAATTATAAGGTTGACCCCAGGAAGACATAGTCTTAGCTGCCTCACGCGCGCGAGGGCAAACAACAGTGCCTCGCCCCCTGTGGCCTCAACACCGCTTGTGTGCAACAACAAACATGTTCTGGCAGGAAGTAAAATCAGGTTTTCGCTTGACAATCTAAGGGGTAAAATCCAGAAGGAATTATTCAAGTCAAGCTTGTAATTTGAACAGGGAGATGACAGCATGTTCAGTATTTCAAAGAAAACCTACCTTATAGCCACACTATTGCTTGCACTATTATTGAGCGCCTGCAGCCAAAATGTAAAACTCTACAGAAAAGCGGAGAAAGAATATAAGCAAGGGCTCTATGAGGAGTCTCTGCGCTCAAACACTGAATCCCTGAAACTGAAGAGAACCCACATAAAAGCCCAGGAGCTGTTAAAAAAGAACTTCAGCGGCATTGTAAGCTCCCGGGAAAAAAGAATTGAATCCCTTAAAAGATCAGGAAGCCCTGACGCCTGGGACAAGCTGGTGACTGAATATACGGAATTGATATCGCTGCAAAAGCTGGTGGAACCGTTCAATCCGCTCTACAATCCCAAGACCGGAATGCCTTACGACTTTCAGCTTAAAGATTACAGCAAGGATTTGGCCGCCAGCAAAGAAAATGCTGCTGAATACCACTATTCCAAAGCCATGGCCCTGATTCAAAAGGGAACTATGCCAGACACCCAAAAGGAAGCCGTGAGGGAGCTTGTGGCAGTCCAAAGCTTTGTTCCCAATTACAAAGACAGCGCAGCGCGTCTGGGAGAAGCGAGGAAACTCGCAGTAAAGAGGATCGCCATCCTTACCTTCGATGATAAAACCGGCTCTGACAATAGATATGGCGGTATCTTCGACATGTTGACCGAGAGCATCATTGGCAAGCTGGTACAGGATAAAGAAGCGGGTGAGTTTATGAAAATTGTGACCCGCAGCCAGATAGAGCAGGTTTTGGCTGAACGGCAGCTAAGCGCTCCGGCAGAAACAGACGCCGCCTACGCCTCAAATATTGGCAGCATGTTGGGTGCGCATGAGATCATGACGGGCAAGATCCTGCAGATAAACTACATCGCTCCCCAGACCATTAGTCAGGACTTGAAGGAAACTGACAAGATCACAACTAAACAAGAGGTGGTCAATGAAAAAGGCAAAAAGAAAAAGCAAGATGTAACCACTGAAATCTCTTGCGAATACACCAAGTTCACCAAGACCGCCGCGGTGAAGATCATTGCCTCGTTTTCACTGGTAGAGGTATCCACCGGCAGGGTTAAAATGCAGGACACCGTTACTGCAGAATTCCCCTGGTCCGACATCTGGGCCAGATTAAAAAGCGGCGATGAAAAAGCATTGACACCCGCCACCAAGGCTCTGATCAAAAAAACTGAACCAATGCCTCCCTCGGAAATTGAAATGGTGAACACAGCCTTGATGTCGCTGAGTGATTCCATCGTTGACAAAGTGCGAAACTACGTGAAGTAGCAAAAGCATTGACAGGCTTAGCACCTTTATAATTAGAGTGAAAAAATATATAAGACACTGGAGTAGTTAATGAAAAACATCCTGGTTATCGGAGCTGCTGGTCAGATTGGATCAGAGCTTGTTCCTTATCTCAGAAAGATTTACAATCCATCTTCAGTCGTTGCGGCATATCGCAGCACTCCCCTGACCGATGAGATCATGCAAGGCGGTCCCTGCGAAAAAATGGACGCCATGGAAGCCGAGAAAATGTATGCGGTGGTGAAGAAATACAATATCGACACCATCATCAACCTGGTTGCCGTGCTGTCAGCCAAGGGAGAAGCTAATCCCCCCCTGGCGTGGAAGATAAATATGGACAGCATGCTGAACTCCCTCGAGATAATGAAGGAAGTCAAGGGAGCGGTTTTTACACCCTCATCGATTGGCGCTTTCGGACCCTCGACCCCAATGGATAACACCCCCCAGGACACTCTGATGCGCCCCACCACTGTGTATGGCATCTCCAAGGTTGCCGCGGAGTTGCTTGGCGATTATTACCATATAAAGTTCGGAGTTGACACCCGTGGATTGCGTTATCCGGGCATTATTTCGAACGTGACACTGCCCGGCGGCGGAACAACCGACTATGCGGTGGAAATCTACTATGAAGCAGTAAAAAACCGCAGTTACACCTGCAATCTGGGCGCCGGAACCTTCTTGGATATGATGTATATGCCAGATGCCCTGAGAGCATTGGTGGAACTGATGGAGGCCGATCCTTCCAAACTTAAACACCGCAATTGCTTCAACGTATCAGCGATGAGTTTCGACCCCGAAATGATAGCTGCCGCCATCCGCGTACACATGCCTGACTTTAAGATGGAATATCAGGTGGATCCTGTGAAGCAAGCCATAGCGAACAGCTGGCCTAACTCTATGGATCACAGCGCCGCCCAGGAGGAATGGGGCTGGAAGCCAGAGTATGACTTGAAATCCATGACAGCCGATATGCTCAATATCCTTAGCAAAAGACTATTGGGCTAATGCTAAGAGTTGCTGTAGCCGGCGTCGGACACCTGGGCCAGTTTCACGCGGAGAAATTCGCCTCCATCGGCAATGTGAAGCTGACTGGTGTTTATGATATCGACACCGCAAGAGCCCGTCAGATCGCTGATAAGCTTTGTGTAAAAGCATTTCAGGATTATGATACCCTCCTGGAAGAGGTGGACGCCGTTGATATTGCAAGCACCACCACAGCCCATTATGAATTGGCAAAACAGGCGTTGGAGGCGGGAAAACACGTCTTCATCGAAAAACCGATTACGTCCGAACTGTGGCAGGCGGAGGAACTGGTAGCCCTGGCCAGGAGAAAGGGACTAAAGATCCAGGTCGGCCACATCGAGCGCTTCAACCCGGTTATCCTGAGAGTGGAAGAAAGCATCAAGGACCCAGTGTTTATCGAGTCACACCGGCTGTCCATGTTCCAAAGGCGCGGCACTGACGTGCCTGTGGTCTTGGATCTGATGATCCACGATATCGATTTGATCCTGGACTTTGTGCGTGGAAACGTAAGCGACATCCGCGCCAGCGGCGTGGGAATCCTCACCCCCAGCATCGACATTGCCAACGCGCGCCTGGAATTCGACAACGGAGCCATCGCCAACGTTACATCTTCAAGGGCTTCTCTCAAACAGGAACGCAAAATCAGGTTCTTCCAAAGGGATGCGTATTTCTCTCTGGATTTCAGCGCCAAACACGTTACCGTGGTAAAGAAAAGCGCCGATATAATGAGATATCTGCCTCAAATCCTGATGGGAAATGCCGACATTAAAGCAGAAAACCTGGTGGATGTGCAGAATATCGACCTGACTGACTTCCCCAAGGACGCGCTGACCCTCGAACTGGAATCTTTTGCGGCTGCAGTGATTGACAATACACCTCCCCTGGTGGATGGAGAAGCCGGACTTAGAGCACTGAAAGTGGCGCTGGATATTATGCAACGCATCAAAAGCCAGCCCAGTACCCATATTTAATCCGTAAGCTGTTTGAACGCTTACAACAAGGACAGTTGAATGAAACTTATTGTTATTAAAGACATTGCTGCCCATCTTGGCGAAGAGGTCACCCTCCGCGGTTGGGTGCGCAACATCAGGCACAGCGGAAAGCTGCTCTTCATTATCCTGCGCGATGGAACTGGAGAGATCCAGTGCGTCGCTTTCCAACCGGAGCTTGGCGAGGAAATGTTTGATGCTGCCAAACGACTGACCATGGAATCGTCGCTTATCATAACCGGCATCCCAAAACCCCATCAGAAACTGGCGGGCACTTTTGAGCTCTCCGTGAAAAGCGTTAAACCGGTCCAGATCGCTGAAGAGTATCCGATCGGGAAAAAAGAACACGGACCCGATTTCCTGCTCTCAAACCGCCATCTCTGGATCCGCTCACCCAAACAGTGGGCTGTGCTTCGCATCCGCCATACAGTATATTACGCGATCTGTGACTGGCTGAACAAGAACGATTTTATCCGTTTTGACTCGCCGATCCTCACACCGAACGCCTGCGAAGGCAGCACCACCCTCTTTGAGCTTGAATATTTCGATGAGGGCAAGGCTTATCTTTCCCAATCCGGACAGCTCTATCTTGAGACCGGTATCATGAGCCTGGGACGTGTCTATGATTTTGGACCCGTATTCAGGGCAGAGCGCTCCAAAACCCGCAAGCATCTAACCGAGTTCTGGATGATGGATGCCGAAGCCGCCTTCGTGGAACATGCTGAGAGTATGCAGATTCAAGAAGATTTGATCCGTTACGTGATCCGCGATGTGCTTGCTAAATGCGATACCGAACTTACGATTCTGGAACGCGACAAAGCGGCTTTGGCTGCATCCGACGCGCCTTTTAAGATTATAACCCATCGCGAAGCTATAGATTATCTGCGCTCAAAAGGTTCCGAAATCACTCACGGCAGTGACCTTGGAGCGGCTGACGAGGTTCTGCTGACCGAGGGTTCCCCGGTTCCTATCTTCATCGAAAAGTGGCCCAAAGAGATCAAAGCCTTTTACATGAAGCGGGATCCAGACAATCCGGATTTCGTATTGGGAAGCGATTTGATCGCCCCGGATGGCTTTGGTGAGATCATTGGCGGTTCCCAGCGTGAAGACGACCACGATTTGCTTCTGGAGCGCATGAAAGCCGAAAAGATGCCCCTGGAAGACTACCAGTGGTTTCTCGACCTGCGCAAATATGGCTCTGTCCCCCACAGTGGCTTTGGCGTAGGTCTCGAACGCCTGGTGGCATGGATGAGCGGCACACATCACATCCGCGAAACAATACCATTCCCGAGGATGATCTATCGAATCTATCCCTGACCTTTGCGGAGGATTGGCAACAGTCCTCCCTTTGTTGATTTTCAAATAAAATAACATAGAGGTATCTCATGCATTACCCAAGCGCATTTTCGCCGGTAACAAACAAAATGAAATCGTCTCTGATCAGAGAACTGGTGGCTTCCACCAAAAATATCCCCGATCTGATCTCATTCGCAGGCGGTTTTCCCGCTCCCGCAACCTTTCCCAAGGAAGAGCTTGCCAAGATATTCCAGGAAGTGGTTTCCACCGAAGGTTCGGATGTCTTACAGTATGGCGCCAGCGAAGGCGACAGTATCCTCAAACGCGAACTGATAAAATGGGAGGAATTGGAACTTGATCCCGGACAGATGTTGACAACAGTGGGCGCCACCAATGGGCTGTATCTCTACGGACGTGCTCTGATCGAACCGGGCGACGTAGTTTTGTGCGAGGCTCCCACATTTTTGGGAACCCTGGTGGTGTTTGACGCTTTAGAGGCTGATATCCACAGCATCCCCATCGATGACGAGGGCATCCAAATGGAATTGCTGCAAGCAAAAGTGGAAGAACTTCGCCGCGCTAACAAAAGAATCAAGTTTATCTATGTGATACCTGATTTCCACAATCCCGGCGGAATCAGCTATTCCCTGGAAAGAAGGCGTGAATTGATTGCGTATTGCATTGATCAAAACATCGCCATCGTGGAAGACAATCCATATTCCAGGCTTCGCTTTAGCGGTGAAGCGCTGCCCACTTTCTTTCATCTTGCCCAGCGGGAATTCAATAGTTCAGATGTGGTTACAGAAGTGGTTTCCTTCTCCAAGATACTGGGGCCGGGGCTCCGCGTAGCCTATGTAAAAGGAAACCGCGAACTCATCACCAAAATGGTGTCCTGGCAGCAAAAAGTGAATATCACGCCTGATTGCGTTTCGCAAAGGGTTGTCAGCCGCTTTTTGGAAAAAGGCCTTATGAATCCACATATTTCCAGGATCTGCGACCACTATCGGCCCTATTTGAATCAGATGCTTCAACAACTGCAGCTTAATATGCCCGATTCCGTAACATGGACAAAACCAGAGGGCGGTATCTTCCTCTGGCTGACCTTGCCCGAGGGAATGAACGCGGATGAGTTGTTTGTCAAGGCGCGGGATAAAAAGGTGTCTTTCATACCAGGATCAAAGTTTTATCCCGAGGGACAGGAGAAGTTCAATACCCTGCGCCTGAACTATACTTTCTCGACTATGGAGCAGATTGAGACAGGCGTGCAAAGACTTGCCTCCCTGATCAAGTGAAGCCGATACCAAACCCTTGAAACTGTATAATCTGCTGCCCTGAAACAATGCTATGTTGCTTGTATTATTACTAATGGATCACCATTTCACCTATCCACCTTTCCACGGCGTGATCGTAGCACCTATATATTATGGAGGAGGATTGCCCTCATTTGCATCCCGTCCTTTGCCGTTAGTCATCCTTAGGTCAACCTTATAATTTATAAGGATGACCTAAGGATGATGGCACCAAAGCCAGTCGCAGCAAAGGAGGGCGCTATGAAGGATATTGCTGAATGCACCGGTTTATTTATGCGGTTGCCAAGAAATTGATGCCGGTAACTTTTTGACTGGGTGACTGTTTTATACTGTTTAACTTGCATTATTACAACTTGCAGAATTCACAGGACTGGTTCTGGTAATGTAAATCACTTCAAGGCCTGCAGTGAAGCCATATAACAGCATTTGGTAACAAGCGATGACTTTCCACTGCTACTGTCCGGAGCATGCTCACATTTGCATTGACACAAACCGGCAGGTAAAAATCATTGACTAATGACAAACTCATACTGGAGATAACAATGAGCGACCAGTTACAAGATCTGTTGAAACGAGTCTATGAAGAGGGTGTATCCAAGGCTCAAAGTGAAGCCGACGAAATAAAGCATAGTGCCCAGGCTCAGGCTTCAGAGATAATCCAAAACGCAAAAGACGAAGCAGAGAAGATAATCGCCGAGGCTCAGAAAAACGCGGCGGAATTGGGCTCAAACACTGAATCTGATCTCAAGATGGCTGCCCAACACACGATAAGCGCGGTCAAACAGAAACTCACTGACGTTTTTTTAAGCAATGCTTTTGACCAACCCCTGAAAGAAAGCCTCGGTGAAGTCAAATTCGTACAGCAGATAATAATGGAGATTGTTTCCACCTGGAAGGAATCCGGCGGGAAAATCACCATCTCAAAAAGCATGGAAGGGAAACTGGACGAATTCTTCCTTAAATCCATTAAATCTGATACCGCCAAGGGATTGAGCATCGACTTTTCTCCCCAGATGAAAAGCGGCTTCTCCGTCTCCCCCGCTGACGGCAGCTATAAACTGAGCTTCACGGATGAGGATTTTGCCAACCTGTTCAAATCCTATCTCCGTCCCCGCAGCAACCAGTTGTTGTTTAAATAAGCAAACAGGCATGCGCAATCAATACTACTATTTTGTGACCGGACTGCCGGCTCTGAATATCGACGACAACAAGGTCCAGATAAACACCAGCGACTTCCTGATGCAGGCGCACCAACACCTGAGCGCCGGAGATTTCAGGCTGCTGACCTTGCTCTGTTTGCCGGAAGATTCTGACCTCCTGTTGCGGATCATCTATGGCAGCGTAAATGAAAACGTCCCGCCAGACGAATGTTCGCTTACATTCTGGCAGAACTATGTGGAATTGATGAAAAAGAAGGCAGCTGATCCCGGTGTGGCACTTCCCAAAGAATATCGTGCCTATCCCGATATCTTTCATGCCACTGTGTTGGAGATATTTCAAGCTGAAGAAATGCCTTCCTATTTGGATTCCCAACACAAGCTCCTGGAAACAGTATATGATTACTGCTCAAGCCTGCCGAATAAGTTTCTGAAACACTGGTTTGAACTCAACCGGGATATCCGGAACATTCTTACCGCAATCAACGGACGCGAGCATAATATCCCCTTTGCTAAATACCTGATTGGAACGGGTGATTTGGTTTCCAGGCTGGCGCAGAGCCATGCCACAGATTTTGGCCTGGGTAAGGAACACGAACTTTTTGAGAGTGTTTACAGGATTTGGGAACAGAACAATATCCTCTACCGGGAAAGGGGTTATGATCTCCTCCGCTGGAAATGGATCGATAGCCAGAACTTTTTCAACTACTTCAATATTGACCGCATCCTGGGATACTATGCCCAGCTGCGGATTCTTGAACGCTGGCAGGGTATGGAACCAACCTTGGGAAAAGAAGTGTTCCATGACACTATGGACAGCCTTGTGAACAGCTTCAAGTTCCCCGAACAATTCAATGTAAAATTGATTATTAAGAAATAGAAGGTAGCCAATATGACCAAAGGCACTGTTTACGGGATAATCAGCAACCTGGTGCATGTCAAGGTGGATGGGCCGGTCTCACAGAACGAGATCTGCTACATCGACCTGAATGGCGTGAAACTAATGGCTGAGGTTATCAAAGTTACAGGTGATATCGCTTACACCCAGGTCTTCGAAAGCACCAGGGGACTTACAACGGGGTGCCCGGTAGAGTTTACCGAAAGAATGCTGGAAGTGAAGTTGGGGCCGGGAATGCTCTCCAAAAACTATGATGGTTTGCAGGACGACTTGAATGAGATGTCCGGTTTGTTTCTCACTCGCGGTGAATATACCGATCCTCTGGACGAGAACAGCATCTGGAGCTTCACACCTCTGGTCAAGGCCGGAGACTCGGTTAGCGCTGGCGACTGGCTGGGTTCAGTGCAGGAAAACTGGATCAATCATAAGATCATGGTTCCCTTCCGCCTGGAAGGCAAATACACAGTCAAAACCATCGCTATTGCCGGAGATTATAAGATCAGCGACACTATCGCGGTTCTAACCGATTCCGAAGGCAACGAGCATGTGGTCACCATGGTCCAATACTGGCCTGTAAAGCTCCCCATCCGGGCTTACGCCTCCAAGCCAAGACCCTTCAAGATGATGGAGACTGGCGTGCGCACCATCGATACCCTGAATCCAATTGCCGAGGGCGGCACAGGCTTTACACCCGGTCCTTTCGGAACTGGAAAGACCGTATTGCAACACAGCATCTCTCAAAATGCCGAAGCCGACCTGATCATCGTGGCAGCCTGCGGAGAGCGCGCCAATGAGGTTGTGGAGCTGTTTTCAGAGTTTCCCAAACTTGACGATCCCCGCACAGGCCGCAAACTGATCGAGCGCACTATTATTATCTGCAACACCTCAAATATGCCGGTTGCCGCTCGCGAGGCTTCTGTTTATACGGCCATGTCGATAGCCGAATACTACCGCTCCATGGGCTTGAAAGTGCTTCTGCTGGCAGACTCTACTTCGCGCTGGGCCCAGGCTTTGCGTGAAATGAGCAACCGCATGGAAGAGCTGCCCGGACCGGACGCCTTCCCCATGGATTTGCCCGCTATCATTTCCAACTTCTATTCCCGTGCCGGTTACGTGTATCTGAACAATGGATCAGCCGGATCAATAACCTTCATCGGCGCAGTTTCTCCTTCTGGCGGTAACCTGAAGGAACCTGTCACCGAAGCCACAAAAAAGACAGCGCGTTGCTTCTATTCCCTTTCTCAGGATAGGGCCGACAGCAAACGCTACCCGGCTGTGGATCCCATCGATTCCTATTCCAAATATCTGGAGTATGAAGAAGTGCAGGATTATCTCAACAATAACATTGCTCCCGGATGGGTCAACAGTGTGCTTGCAGCTAAAGACCTGCTTCTGAGAGGCAAGGAAGCCAAAGACCAGATCAACATCCTGGGCGATGACGGCGTTCCGTTGGACTATCACTCCAGCTTCTGGAAAAGCGAACTGGTGGACAGAATTATCCTGGTGCAGGACGGTTTTGACAATGTGGATAAATCCACTCCTATGAAACGGCAGGCCTACATGCTGAATCTGGTTTTGAAAGTATGCGACACTGATCTGTCCTTCGAATCTTACGAAGAGCTTCAGCCTTACTATACAAAACTGATCAATACGCTGGGACAGATGAATTATCAGCCCTTCCAGAGTGATGACTTCCGCAAGTATGAAGCCCAACTGGATACGATACTTGATGAAAGGAGAGTTAAATAATGGCCGGCAAAGCTTTTCAGAAGATATACACCAAACTGAGTCAGATAACCAAAGCCACTTGCACTGTAAACGCGACAGGTGTTGGCAACGAGGAACTGGCCACGGTCGGTGGCCGCATGGCCCAGGTTGTCAAGATCATGGGCAATTCTGTAACGCTGCAGATCTTCTCTGGCACAGAAGGTATCGGGACAGATGCCGAAGTGATTTTCTTTGGCAAACCGCCCACCCTGAAAGTCAGCGACCAGCTTGCGGGAAGATTCTTTAATGCCTATGGCAATCCCATCGACGGCGGTCCTGAAATTGAAGGGGAAGAAGTGGAAATTGGCGGCCCCTCTGTGAACCCGGTGCGGCGCAAAGAACCTTCCGAGCTTATAGCCACGGGAATTGCAGGTATCGACCTCAACAACACCCTGGTTACCGGACAAAAGATTCCCTTCTTTGCCGATCCTGACCAACCCTACAACCAGGTGATGGCCACCGTGGCGCTGCGTACCAAGGCCGACAAGATCATCCTTGGTGGAATGGGGCTTTCCAACGACGATTACCTCTACTATAAGAACACCTTTGAAAACGCTGGCGTGATTGACAAAATCATTTCCTTTGTCAACACCACAGACGACCCTCCGGTGGAACGCCTGCTGGTGCCGGATATGGCCCTCACTGCGGCTGAATACTTTGCCATCCAAAAGAACGAATCGGTGCTGGTGCTGCTTACTGATCTTACCCTGTATTGCGATGCTCTGAGTATCGTTTCAAACCGCATGGATCAGATTCCCTCCAAAGACTCAATGCCCGGCTCGCTTTACTCTGACCTGGCCAAGATTTATGAGAAAGCTGTGCAGTTCCCTGAAGGAGGGTCAATCACCATCATCGCGGTCACCACTATCTCTGGTGGCGACATCACCCACGCCATACCGGATAATACTGGATACATCACTGAAGGACAGCTTTATCTGCGCCGCGACACCGACATCGGTAAGGTCATCATCGATCCTGCCAGATCACTTTCCAGGCTCAAAACCAAGGTTATGGGAAAACGCACGAGGGAGGATCACCCGCAGGTTATGTCTGCGTCCGTGCGCCTGAATTCTGACGCTGCCAATGCCAAGACCAAGATGGAAAACGGTTTCGATCTTTCCGACTATGATGTTCGCACCCTTGCTTTTGCTAGGGACTATGCTGAACAGATCCTGGCGATTGATGTCAATATCGGCACCGATGAAATGCTGGATACAACTTGGGCCCTCTTCAAGAAGCACTTTAAAAAGGAAGAAGTGGGCATCAAAGACGAATTCATGGAACTACACTGGAAATAGGGATGATCAGCAAGTTTCAATACAACAAAATATCCCAACTCCATCTGGAAGAACAGCTAAAGGTAAGGCTGAGAGCGCTTCCAACCTTGAAAAACAAGGAGTCTGCCCTGCGATTGGAGGTTAAAAAAGCCAGGTATAAAGCCCTTGAGCTCGATCAAAGGATCCAGGCCGGCATCAATGAGCTTGACCAGTTCATGAAGCTTTGGGTGGAGTTTGACCCATCTCTGGTGCAGGTTCATAATGTGGAGATTCTCACCCGCAAGATAGCGGGAGTGCAAATCCCGGTTATGGGAGACATTGATTTTGAGATTCGGGATTACGACCTGTTCAGTGCCCCATCGTGGTATCTGGATGGCATCGGGATGGTCAAGGAACTGGCAACGCTTCAAATCGAGAGGGAGTTTTTCATCCGCAAGATGCATATTCTGGAAAGGGTTCGAAAGAAAACCACGCAAAAGGTGAACCTCTACGAAAAGGTGCAGATTCCCACTTTCGAGACCTCGATCCTGAAGATCAAGCGCTTCCTGGAAGATGAGGAAAACCTGTCAAAAGCAGCCCAGAAGATCCTGAAAGAGCGTTTGTCAAAGGAGGAATACGCATGATTGAGAAAATGCGCAAGTATTCCTTTGTCCTTTATCACCTTGACTACAACGAGTTTTTGAAAGAACTGCAGAAACTGGGTATGGTGCATCTTATCAAGACCACCGATATCCAAACCGAATCCCTGAGCAAAAACCTTGAATTGATCAAGGAATACTCAGAGAATCTGAAGTATTTGACCAAGTTAGCTTCCGATGCGGCCAAAGTCTCGGTCAATATGCCTGCCATAGCCTTGTATGATAAAATCGAAGCCGCCAGGGAAGAGAAAGAAGCCTTGAACCGTAAGGCTGAAATACTCAGGAAACAAGTAAAAGACCTTGCCCCCTGGGGTCATTTCGATTACAAGTTGGTGGACTCTATAGCCGCGAAAGGCATCAAGGTTGAATTCCGCACCTGCCTCAAGAACCACTTCAAGCCAGAATGGCCGGAGGATCACAGCATCCGGGTAATCAACGAAGTGGGAGGTATCACATACTTTGTCCTCTTTTACGAGGAAGACAGGCCAGCCATCGATGCCGATGTATTCAGTTTTCACCATCATACCCTGCAAGAACTGGAATCTCAATTGGATGAGGTCAACGGCCAGATTGCCTCAATAGACGAATACCTGCATGGAATCGCTCCGACTGCCATTGAGATGTTTACCCAGGAAATGAGCGACCTAAGCAGGGTCTGCGAATATGAGGAAGCCACCTTGCAGGGCGTGAGCGAAGCCGATGATCATCTGCGTGTGCTAAGCGGCTGGATTCCCGTCCGCAAGGAACCTGAGTTGCAGGCATTCCTGCAAAATAAAGGTGTCATTCACTTTGCTTCCGATGCCCGGGGTGAGGATAATCCTCCTGTCAGTCTTAGAAACAACTGGTTTGCCAGACTCTTTGAACCAATCAGCAGAATGTATATGCTGCCCTTTTATGACGATCTTGACCTCACCCCCTTCTTCGCGCCATTCTTTATGCTATTCTATGGCTTCTGCAATGCCGATATGGCCTATGGGATTGTGGTTGTCTTACTGGGATTGTTTCTGCGTCATAAATTAAAGAATCCCGCCATGAAGAGTATCATGATGCTGGTTGTCATCTTTGGCATAGCATCCATTATCATGGGCTGGGTCATGGGCTCTGCCCTTGGTTTTGACCTCAAAAAAACCTTCATGAATCCCACTATCCTGATCAGAAACAATGACCAGATCTTCAATTTCGCGCTGTTATTGGGAGCCATCCAGATTCTCTTTGGGGTTTTGGTGAATGCATTCAAGCAAGCCCGTCAATCGGGATTCCGCTACTTCCTTGCTCCCCTGGGGACATTCCTTTTTCTATTGTCGCTGTCAGTGCTGGGAGCGGGTTTGCTCAAAGTTGACATCTCCAAGTTCCAGCCCTACGTCAAATATCCCCTGGTAACCGGCTTGCTTCTGCTATTGCTTTTCAACAACCCGCAAAAGAACATCATGATGAACATCCTGGGTGGTTTATGGGTTCTCTATGGCGTTATTACGGGCTTTTTCGGAGACATCCTCTCCTACATCCGCCTGTTTGCATTAGGGGTCTCCAGCGCCATACTGGGATTTGTAATCAATTCCATCGGTCAGCAGTTTCTTTCCATTAAGATCGTTGGACCGGTGATCTTTATTGTTTTCATGCTTGCAGGTCATGCCTTGAATATAGCTTTGGGAGCGTTAAGCGGTTTTGTCCATCCGCTCAGGTTGACCTTTGTCGAGTTTTTCAATAATGCCGGCTTTAGTGGTCCCGGCATGGAATATAAACCCTTTGGATATAAGAAATAACAACACCTGGAGGTTACATGCCTTACATTCTTTTAACAGCCGGTACTGACGTGATGCAGACCATTTCCGGTGGAAATGCCGCCTATATCATTGCGTGGATCGGTATCTTCTTGATGGTGGCTCTTTCCGGCATCGGTTCTGCATGGGGAACGGTGATCGGCGGTAGCGCGACAATCGCGGCCATGAAAAAAAGGGATGATATCTTCGCCAACTGCATGATCCTTTCCGCGCTGCCTGGCACGCAGGGTCTTTACGGATTTGGCGCCTTTTTCATCCTGAAAGATTTTATCACGCCGGATATGACCATGATCACTGCTGCCGCGATATTTGGTGCCGGACTCATCTCCGGATTCACCAATCTGATTTCCGCCTACTGGCAGTCGCGCATCGTGGCAAACGGCATAGAAAGCATAGGTAACGGAAACAATGTGTTTTCCAATACATTGATTCTGGCCGTTTATCCTGAGTTGTACGCGATCATCGCTTTTGCAGCCTGTTTCCTGATCAGCGGCGCACTGTAGAATTCTTAAAAACGCATAATATTGGGCAGGGGATTGCTAAATCCTCTGCCATCTTTGATTTTTATGCCATGAATCCAAATATGGTATTGCTCTACCTCCGGTATATATCGGTCAGTTTATCTTTATAATTATTCTGGATTCCTTGGCAAATGTCTTGCTTTTCCTTCACCCCTCTTTCCTTTGCTGCTAAAGGCTTTGAGGCTATCATCCTTTAGTCATCCTTCATCAGGTTAAGGATGACCAAGGCTGGAGCCCAGGTAATTGCATGGGCTGAAACCAGTGTGTTGCTATAATCCACCATTGATCCAGCGGCAGACAGTTGCTGTTGATAGAGTCAATCAGGTTTGCCCTCTATAGAAACCACTTCGTAGATTGCGTACCACGTTTAGCATGGTGCCTCTGGAAGCGGGAAAATAGAAATGGCGTCCAGAAAGGAACGCCAAAAAAATGGTGGCGAAACCCAGAATCGAACTGGGGACACACGGCTTTTCAGGCCGCTGCTCTACCTGCTGAGCTATCTCGCCACGCGTTATAGAGCATGAACTTTCGGGGGGCTTTTTCTGTCAAGATATTATTCTGGCCGAACCTTGTGGTATAATAGCGTAGAATGGCATCTCTTGCAGGAAGGGTTCATTTTCTGGAAAACCAAAAATGGTCTATGTCATAACCAACATTCAGATAGAGGTTCGGTTTGCTGTTATGCCTCCAGGATGCCAACAGACGAATCGGAGCCGCAATGGTGTTCAAGCCCACTTCAGCGTAAAAACAATATTCCAGATCATCATAATGCTTCCAAATACCTCCCCTTTGCAGATCAAGCCCCTGTAATCCAGTTTGTAGATACACATTTTTGTAGGGGCAGATTACAGTGCCCAAGGTAAAATATGAATATTGGGGCGAGTATTTTTCATAGCGTTCATAACCATTGTAGCCATGCGAGCCGCTGAAATAGAAGGGGTCGCCATAATCCTGCTCCGCTGTGCCAAAATAGCTTCCACAACTGAATCCCAGCCTGAGAGACGCATAGCTTGTGATTGGCGAATAAACCTTAAAGTCGCTTTCAAAACGGCTGTAGATCTTATGGCTGATGGACGACCAGCGGGCAAAGTTGCATTTGGCAAAAGCCATCGTTCCCCGCATGGGAAAGTAAAAGTCGTCCAGGCTCTCGTGATATGCTTTGATGCCCAAACCTGAAACCAGATAGAGCAGACTGTCCGGAGCAACGGTCGATACATCGCGGTATTGCTTGGTTCTGTAAGTATAGAAAAAGCCTTCCGCGATGGCAATATCCCTGGCAAACAGACCTACGCCCGGGGTGAAACCGAATTCCAGGGATTTGACGCTGGATTGTTTGTCGCCATTGTCATCGTAGAAATAGATCCGATGCTCGCTCAGGTAGGGAAAGAGCCGGAAATATGCACCCCAAAGGTCGCCAAAGTTCTTTACAACATCCAGATTTACTTCAGTGCGCCCACCCAGGGTGAGGCCTGCCTGCAATTTGGAGTTTTTCAGCAGCATGTTGTTAAGCTGCAACACAGCCCCCACATTAAGTTTTTCCTCTGTGGTGTAGCTGGTATTTAGCAGCAGATGCTTTCTTGGATTCTCCTGCTGGTGGATGATCAGGCGGTAACCCTTCTCTGTCCTATTCAGAACTGGATATAATACTTTAAAAACCTGGGAATTCCAGGCTGTTTCGCTGGCTGCGATCAACTCTTCAACAGAGTACTTCTCGTTTCTCTCCAGACCAAGATAATCTCGTACCTTGGCAGAGCTTACGTGCTGGTTGCCCCGGCTTTCGATATTAACTATCTTATAATTCTTTTCAAATTGATGTTCTGGTGGTTTGTTAAATACATATCCCTCTGAGATAAGGACCTGCTTAAAGCTGAGAATCTGGTCAAGATGCTCTCTGGCATACGTTTCGCCGAAGTCTATGATCTTTCTGATTTTCTTAAAGTCCGTGGAGGAATACTCTTCCATCAAGGGATCGATCAACAGGTCGCAATCGCTCTGTCCCTCATCCAGATTCCGGGTAATGCCGATATTGATGGTCTGATCAATCACATCCACCAGATCAACCAACTGCTCTCTGGATCTTAGGGCTGAATTGACTTTGATTCCCAAGACCCTGTCCACGCCAGATTCTCGCAAAATGGGGGCAGGCAGGTTCTGAGATATTCCTCCGTCGATATAGAAGCGCGACCCCACAGAAAGCGGTTCGATCAGGCTGGGGACAGATATTGAAGCTCTGATAGCCTGCATCAGGGAACCATCCCGAAAGACAACCGGTTCCCCTGTCACCAAATCCGTGGCTATGCAGACAAAGGGTATGGGAAAAGAATCAAAATCAGGGTATTCGGCGGCTGCCAGAAAGAACCTGGCAAACTCCAGATTTATTTTGTTACTTCCGTAGATTCCGGACGGCAGACGTGGATACCAGCGGTCGTCCATCTCCAAAACAAGATTACCATAGGGTGCCCAGCGTTTCTCTCCTATGTAAAGGTCGTGGCGCGTGAAACGGACATTGAGGAGTTCTGAGACATCGATATTAACCAGGTGGTCTTCAATCTCCTGGGCAGAGTAACCCAGAGCATATAAACCGCCTATCATTGCCCCAATGCTGGTTCCGGAGATGTAATCGGGATAGATGCCATTCTCCTCCAAGACTTTCAGAATCCCGATCTGAGCAAATCCCCGCGCTCCTCCTCCACTCAGGGCATAGCCGAGCTTCTTTGCTTCAAGCCTGGGCAAAGCCAAAAGCAGGAAAACAAACAGAGCAATTAGACAGGCAGTTTTGTCAAATCTGACTCTATTCGCTTGGATCTCCCGGATTGACATAAGTGGTGTCCGCCTGGGCTGTTTCCTTTCTGGTGGCTTGCTTATAGGCAAATTCAATTTTACCAAAAACGGCGCTTGCTTCGATGGAAACCCTTCCTTTGGGATAGACCTGTGTTGAATCCGGCTTGCGGGGCACTTCTACCGAACCAAACACCGAAGTGGATTCGAAATCAAACTCAATATCTTCTGGCAATAACACGTAAGCAGAGCCAAAAACAGCCGTCAGTTCCAAAGGTCTTGAATCAACGCTGATACCCGTGAGGTCGATAGTTTGCGAGGAAAACACCACAGAGTGTTCCGTGCTGCCTGTGGTGTACACCCCAGATCTTGTTGAGCGCGTGCGGATGCTGCATGAACCTCCGACCAGAAGCCTGACGCCAAACAGGATAATAACAATGGCAATAAACATCTTCACCAGAGGCAGGTTCACTCCAACCTGTTTTAGAATTATCGAAAGGCCAAGCAGGACGATTAATATCCCCCAAAAGGCTGGTCCAAACAGGAAATTCATTTTCATCTCCTTCTCCTTAGTTTATTGTTAGAGCCTGTTCCCAGGCTTTCATGAGACTGTGAACGGGCAGATCGATATGATCGTTGACCTTGAAGGCTCCACTGTCGCTTACCACACCCAGCAAAGATACAGGAGTGTCGTGTAGCGCGCATAAAGCTTCAATCTCATTCTGTTTATCCTGATTAAAACTGATAACGATCCGGCCTCCGGATTCTCCAAAGTATTCGCAACTTGGGCGACATCCAAGTTCAAAACCAAGCTCCACGCCCAGGGGATCAGTCCCAAAACACGATTCAGCAACGGCTACAAGCAGACCTCCTTCGGAAACATCGTGCGCGGAGTTGATCAATCCCTTTTCCTGTAATTGCAAAATGAGATCAATCAGACGTTTTTCCTTTTCCAAATCAATTCTTGGAACCTGACCGGAGACGAGACCATGCATTGTTTGCAGATATTGAGACGCTCCCGTTGAACAACAAGGCTCACCCAGCAAGGCAATCAGGTCTCCGCTCTGTTTAAAGAACTGGTTGCTCACACGGCTGGCATCCTCGATCAAGCCAAGCATTCCGATTACGGGGGTTGGCCAAACCGCAGCCTTGGGACTTTCATTGTAGAAAGAGACATTGCCGCCGGTGACGGGAGTCTCCAAAGCAATGCAGGCGGCAGACATGCCACGTATAGCCTCGGCAAAGGTCCAATACACTTCCGGTTTGTATGGGTTGCCGAAGTTCAGGCAGTTGGTGATGGCCACAGGTTTGGCACCGCTGCAGGCTACATTCCTGGCCGCCTCGACCACTGCGGCCTTGGTACCCTCAAAAGGATCAAGGTAACAATGACGGGCGTTGCAGTCTGTTGCCAGGGCTATGGCTTTTTCCGTGCCTTCGATCTTGACCACGGCGGCGTCGCTGCCCGGTTCCACCGTCGTGCCAACCAGCACCATGTGGTCATACTGGCGATATACCTCCCGCTTGGAAGCTATATTGGGTTCAGCCATTAGCTTGAGCAAGGCTTCCTGATAGGAGTCTGGCTCTGGCAAGGACGCGGGATCGAATTGCTTTGCTTTGCCTATATATTCAGGGATTTTCGTTTCCCTGGTATAGACAGGTGCAGAACCTCCCAAGACCAGTGTCTCGGCTGGTATCTCAGCAAGGACTTCGCCATCCATGCGCACGCGGAGCATTTTATCCTCGGTCACCCGACCGATGATGGCGGCATCCAGATCCCATTTATGAAAGATGGACTGGATCAAATCAAAATTCTGCGGTTCCACAATCAAAAGCATGCGTTCCTGCGATTCCGAGAGCATGATCTCATAGGGGGTAATGCCCACTTCCCGTTGGGGAACCTTTTCAATATCGAGTTCTATTCCCACTCCACCCTTGCCAGCCATTTCAGAACTTGAGCAGGTAAGGCCGGCCGCGCCCATATCCTGGATGCCCACGACAAGCCCGGCATGTATCACTTCCAAAGTGGCTTCCAGCAGGAGTTTCTCATAAAAAGGATCACCCACCTGGACAGCCGTTCGCATGGAGGCAGATTCATCGCTTAGATCGACTGACGCGAAGGTGGCGCCGTGAATTCCGTCTCTGCCTGTCTTTGCCCCCACATAAACCACCAGATTGCCAACTCCTTTGGCGGCGGATTTAGCGATCTGATCATGTTTCAACACACCCACAGCCATTGCGTTTACCAGGGGATTTCCCTCATAGGAGGCGTCAAAAAACACTTCCCCGCCAACTGTGGGAACTCCGAAACAATTGCCGTAATCCGCGATTCCCCTCACCACTTCTTTGATCAGATGCCTGACCTGGGGATTGTTGGGGTCTCCAAAACGCAGGGAGTTCAGTGCGGCAATCGGCCTCGCACCCATCGTGAAGATATCGCGCAGAATTCCACCCACTCCTGTGGCGGCGCCATGATAGGGTTCCAACGCCGAAGGATGGTTGTGGCTTTCGATCTTGAAGCAGATAGCCAGACCGTCGCCGATATCCACCACACCGGCATTTTCCTCGCCAGCCTTGGCAAGCATGAATTTTCCTTCTTTGGGAAGCGTCTTGAGCAGCCGGATGGAATTTTTATAGCTTGCATGCTCACTCCACATAACGCTGAAGATACCCAGTTCCACATAGCTGGGCTCCCGGCCCAGGATATTGAGGATCATATCGTATTCTTCCGCGGACAAATTGTGTTCGGCAATGAGTTCTGGTGTAATCGGTATCTTTTGCATAGTCCTTTAATTAATTGAACGTTAGTTCTCTTTTTTTGATCTTTACGATCAGGCGCTTGATGCGGTCTTCGATCATGGCGAAGGTTTTTCGATAGTTGTTAAACTCTGATCCATAGGGGTCGGCAATATCGCCCGTTTCCCCCACGATTTCGTTGAGAGTGAAAATCTTGCGTGCAGCTTCCGGTTGTTGTTTTATCATATAATCGCGTTGCCGTTCTTCCATGGTCAGGATCAACCTGCATCCATTGACCATTTGCGCCGTGACCTGCTTGGAAACGTGATCCCGCGCCTCTTCAATGCCCATGTCCAGCAACAGTTGCTTGGAGCTTTCCGAGATAGGATGGCCGCCTTCAATCAGACCGCAGGAATCTCCGGCATAGCTAAGCTCTTCTTGTAATACATAATGGTTGAACAGCTTTTCTGCAATGGGGCTGCGACAGATATTGGCCGTGCACACAAAGAGTATGGTGGGTTTTTCGAAGGCTTTTTTGACCTCGTAAAAGGGAATGGACTTTTCCCGCAGGCATTTGAGCTCATCCAGCCCACTCTGATTCTTTTCTTCGTGGCTGTCCACATATTCCACGATCGTTGATGCCTGCCATTCTTTGTCATAAATGTCGGGAGAGGGTATGACCCCATAATCGAACCAGTCACCAAAAATGCCGATTATCCTTTTCAGATCAGACTCCGGTGGCAGACTGGCGATATTGATGCTGGTGCTTATCATAGGTTCATCAAGCTGTTCCAAAAAGTAGCGCAACAGACCATCATGAGGCACCCTGAACGCCACTTTGCCATCCACTGCCACATGCTCAAACCTTGGATCGCCACATTTGAAGACAACGGTCAGATTTCCTGGCCAATATTGCTCCAACAGGGGATGCAAGCGTTCAGGGATATAGATACTGTGCACCTTAAACCAGTCTATGTGAGGCAGCAGCACAATCAGTCCCTTGTTATCGCTACGTTGTTTCTGCTTCAGAATGCGCTGTATGGCATCACGAGAAGACAGGCGGCAGCCAATGCCAAACATTCCCCCCGTGTAGTGCAGAATCGTCTTGTCTGCAAAGTTTTCTTTGCGAAAGGTCCTGTCCAGCTTGCGAACTGACGGATTCTTAATCAATATCATCGCGTGTTCCTCAGATTCTATTCAAGATATGAAAGGGGGTTGACAGCCTTGCCATCTTTGCGCAATTCAAAATGCAATGACGGCTGGGATGCCGAGCCGGTAGCCCCGGACTTGGCAATTTGCTGGCCTTTTTTCACACTTGCGCCCTTGCTTACCAAAAGCTCGTTATTATAGGCGTAAACCGTAAAGAACCCGTTTTTGTGGTCAATGATCACCAGTTTCCCCTGACCGCCGTAACTGCCTGAAAAAACCACCTCCCCTTTGTCGGCGGCAACAACCGGTGTCCATTCCGGAGCAGCTATCTCTATGCCGTTACAGACCACGGAAGTGCCATATGAGCGGGTTTCCTCGCCAAATTGTCTGATAATCCTGCCTTTCAGAGGCCAGGCTATGGTTCTGGCGCTGAATTTGTAGGATGCCGGTTCACTGTCGTCTGTCCTGGATGTCAGTCTGCTGATCAAAGACTCGAGCTCTGCCGCGTCCTTTCTAAGGCGAGCTATTTGATCGCGCATCTTTTGCTGTTCTCTGGTCAACCTTTTGTTTTCGCTTTCCAGGTTTCTCACATCGCGATCAAGTCTTTGGATTGTTGTGGTTTTGCTGCGCACATCCTGCAACACGAGCTTGTGTTCGGTGCTTTTCCGCTCTTTTTCAATGGTCAGGTTTCCCTGAACCACGCCCAGATTATCCAGTTTGTTTCTGGTCTGAGTGCTCATCAGCGCCAGATAATGCTGATCGCGATGGCGCAATTTGTTTGTTCTGCTGGCCAGGTCACGCCGGATCAGCGCGGAAATCTGATTGTTTTGCAGGCTGTTCAAATCCCTGATCTGCTCCTCGACCGTGCGCAATTCGCTGGAAACCAGGTTCAGCATGTCTCTCTTTTCTTTTTCCTGCCGTTGAGAAACCTTCAGTTCTGCGTCTGTCTTTTTCTTTGTGCTTTGCGCGCTTTGTATGCGTGACTGATTCTGGGTTTTCTTTTTCTCACTCTGCTGCACCTTTTTCTCCGCAGACTGGAGATCTTTCTTCAGTTTATCGAGCTGCTTCATCTTGTCGCTCAACTCATCCGCGTTTAGCGTGAGTGCAAACAGCAAGGCCAGAATTATGGTTATTAATCTATTTTTCATATCGATGCACCTAATACTCTTCTAATTAACCATATTGAAAACACGCCCCTCAGTGTCAATGCAATTCTGTGTTAAGCCCCGATATCGGTGGATATTTTACAACAGGGAGAGAGCTTCTGATGAAACAAAGTTCTGATTCACCCGCGGCTACCCCAGGCAGGGAAGGACAAACTCCTTTATCAAAAGCCTTTTTACAGATCGAACAGCTAAACCTATCTATTCTGATTCAAATGGCCTCATACGCTCATGACTCATTGATCACTAATTGATCGCTGACCAATCGCCCAACCGATTATCGTTCGGACATCAATGGGCGTTCAATACATAGTCAGGGAATGAGGAGAACATGACGAAAATCTTCTTAATGTATTGGAAATATTGACGTGGAAAGGTGGTAAGGTTCCCCCGAAACAAGCACCTCAGTCTAAAAACAATCGGCATCATTTGCTTGACAATCGCATAAATAATCCTATATAATCCGCAAAATGCTTCATAGCTCCGTCCTTCGCTGCTACTGGCTTTGGTGCCATCATCCTTAGGTCATCCCTCACCGGGTTAAGGATGACCTAAGGAAGATATAGACTTAACCTCAGCATGCAAATGAGAGGGAAATATAAAAGCCATCCCCGAAAGGATGGCTTCATCGTTTAACATTTGAATAATGTTATTTCTTTCTGGTGAGCTTCTGAACGGCTTTCTTCTCTTCCACTGCGGTTACCTTGTAGGTATCCACCACCAGGCCGGAAGCGAGGAAAATGGAACCCAGGGTGCCAACGATGATACCGAGGGAGATGGCCAGGGCAAAGTCGTGCAACACCGCTCCGCCAAAGAAATAGAGCGAAAGCGCGGTGATAAGAGTTGTGCCAGCCGTGAGAATTGTTCTGCTCAGGGTTGTGTTGATGGCGCGGTTGAACACTTCCTTCACAGGGTCTTTACGGTAGATCTTGAGATCTTCGCGGATGCGGTCGAAGACCACTATCGTATCGTTGATACAATAACCCACAATGGTCAGCAGGGCAGCGATGATCTGCATGGTAATTTCTTTTCCGGTCAGCGCGAACACTCCCAGGACGAAGATAACGTCAAAAGCAAGGGCCAGGATGGCCATCAAGCCGAAGGTGAACTCGAAACGGATCCAGATGTAAATGATCATCAGAATCAGGGCGATAACCACCGCCAGGATCGAGTTGGCCCTCATTTCGGAACCGGCCTTTTGACCCACGGTGTTCACTTCCAGGATCACTTCGCTTTCGATGTCTCTGCCGGCGGTGTATTCCTGCAGTTCCCTGCTCACTATTTCCGCAAGCTCAGCTTTGGTATCTTCCAGATTCTTGGTCGATTTCATCTTGAGTTGGAAAATGGCATTGCTTTCCGGACCCACAAACTGGATTTCGGCATCATCAAATCCATTTTCGCTCATAACGGAGCGCAGTTTATCTATGGCCAGAGGCTTTACGTTCGGGCTTTTTGGATTCATATTAAGTGTGGCGGCAATTCCGCCTGTAAAGTCGATACTCCAGTTCAAGCCTTTGAAAACCAGTCCGCCGACCGATATCAGCAACATAATAATGGCGATCACATAGGCGATCTTGCGGTTTTTGATGAACTGGAAGTTTGCGTTTTTGAATAATCTCATCTTTGACCCCCTCAAATACTCAAGGTTTTCTTATCTCCGCCCAGCATAGTTTTTTCCATGATGTAGCGGACAAAGACAATGGCGCAAAAAATAGAGCCGATGACGCCAATCGTAAGGGTGAGGGCAAATCCTCTAACGGCTCCCGTTCCAAACTGATAGAGCACGAAGGCGGCGATCAGGGTGGTGATCTGGGAGTCCCAAATGGTCACCGAAGCCCTGTCAAAGCCGGTTGCCACTGCGGAGCGCGGAGTTTTTCCGGCATCAAGTTCTTCGCGGATTCTTTCAAAGATCAGCACGTTGGCGTCAACCGCCATACCAATGGTCAGGATTATTCCCGCAATTCCAGGTAGCGTAAGTGTGCCTCCAAACAGGGTCATGGCCGCCAGGATAAATCCGACGTTGAATATCAGCACAAAGTCCGCGATCAAACCGGAAAGTTTGTAGTAAAACAGCATGATTAAGACCACAATGATGATACCAATCAATCCAGCCTGCAGTCCTTTCCTAATGCTGTCCGCGCCCAGGCTGGCGCCTACCGCCGAGGTCGATTCCACAATCAGGGGGGCTTTCAGGCTGCCCTGATCGAGCAGGATCGCCAGAGAACGGGCTTCCTCGCGCGTAAAGATACCGGTGATAATGGCCTTGCCATCGGGAATGCGGTCTTGGATATTCGGGGCGGAATATACCAGGCTGTCCACCACTATGGCAAGCTGTTTGCCAGTGTTGTCGGCTGTCACACGTTCAAAGAGCCGTGCGCCGGTGCGATTGAATTCCAATGAGATATAGGGTTTATTGGCTGTCTGCGGATTAGGGTCTTGGGAGGATCCGATCATCATTTTGGCCTTTTCCAAATCAGATCCGGAAACCTGAACCGCGGATTTGAGCACATAAAGCTGCCGGTTATCCACCGCTTCCTTGACATTCCTTCCGGTGCTGCCAAAGGCAAATTCGTAACCCTTGGGAACCAGTGACGCGAAGAGTGAATCGGCAAATAGGTTTTGCAGGACGGGCACATCGTTTTTGCTAACGGAAAAGGTGTTGTCTGCCGAAACCAGCAAGCGTTTGAACATGCCGTTCTGAGAAGCCATGGAATCCGCTTCGATGCCACGTTTTTTTAGCTCAGCGTTTTCCCGGCGTTCCAACTCTATAAGCTCGGGAAACATGGAAGGATTTGTCTTGATGATGTCATCGATCTGGGTGACCACGGACTGAGCTTCATCGGCGGTTGCGACAAGCTTGAAGTTCAGCATGGCTGTTCTTTTGACCAAGTCTTCAGCCCCAGTGCGGTCTTTCGCGCCTGGAAGCTGAACCACGATCCGGTCTTCGCCGATCTTCTGGATGGTGGGCTCAGCCACTCCAAACTGGTCGATACGATTGCGGATGATCTCGATGTTGCTATCGACGGCATCGGGAATCTCCGCAGCCGTCAAGCCTTTGGTGTCCAGACCCAAAACGATCTGAATGCCTCCCCTGAGGTCCAATCCCAGATTTAGTTTTTTCTTGATAGGCCAGTTGGTCACACTATCTGGAACGAACAGGGGAGAAAGGAATATTAACGTACCCAATACAAATATGAGTATGAGCACCGGACTTAGCCAGGAGTATTTTTTCATTGGCTTATGCTCCCTATTTCATGAATTTATAACGATTTTTGACGTATTTGAGCCAATCAAATGAGAATGCTCTTGACGTCAAGTGAATTATTGCCCCGGCTTGAGCGTTGGCGTTAGCGGGTAATAAAGTCAGTCTGCAAATAGCAGTCCTTCCTGACCGGCTATTTATCCTGCTTGAAGCCCACAGGTTTGTTTTCGGTAACTCCCTGCACTTTGATCTCGCCAAACTGGTTTTCAAAACCTTCGATGTTCTTTTGCAGGATTTGCAAAAGCTGCTTCGCGTGCTGGGGCGTGCAAACAACCCGGGTATAGATCCTGGCGTCAGGAATGCCGGGCAGGATGCGGCCAAAATCAATGACGAACTCAGAAGGGGAGTTTGTGATCATGAAGAAATTTGCGTAAGTGCCTTCCCCGACCTTTTCGTCGATCTTGATGTTTAATTGTTGCTGTGGTTGAGGTTGAGCCATTGGTATTCTCCTTTATTCTGGCATAATTTGCTTAGCTGGGATTAAGTTTCCGGCAGCTTGTATTTTGTCCAATAAAAAAGCGAAATGCTGCGAGCCAAGGCACATTTCCCGGTTACCCAGGATAAGCACCCGCTCTTGAGCCCTGCTGAGGGCCACGTTGAGTTTCCGATCCACCGATCCATCCGGTGAAAGCGACATCAGGCTACTTAACGCGCTGTTGTCATGGATCGGAAGGGTCAGGATCATATTTTTCCTTTCGGAACCTTGAAAGCGTTCCACTGTATCCACGGTAATCGCCTTCTGTTCTTCTTTCAGCTCCTGGAAAATGGCGTGGATCATCGCCCTGTATGGAGCCACGATCCCTATATCTGTGGAGTAATCCTGTATTATCGCTTCTTTCTGAAAAAGATCCAGTAAATGGCATAGCAGCTTTACCTGAAAGGTATCATAGTAGGGCGTGGTTGTGCGCGGGCAATCGATCCAGATCACGCGGGAAGCCAGAAGTGCGTTGCCGTGAGGGGGCAGGTTTTCCTTTTGTTTGGGCAAACTGGATATCAACCTGTCCTGATAGTAGTGCTGGATCAAAGCGGCAATCTCTTCATGCATGCGGTAGTGATGCCTTAACAGTGAATTGGTGTGCTGCCATCCATTCCGCATACACACCCGCGTCAGACGTTCCAACAGCGACTGGCTGTAATGGCCATAGCAAAGTTCTTTCAGGCGGGGATGGGAAAACCGAAATCCGTGGCCTGACATGGCTGTTATCGGCGGCAACTGATTCTGGTCTCCGATCAAGATGGTCTTTTTAACTTTTGACACAATGCCCAGAATGCTGTTTTCCACAATCTGCGAAGCTTCGTCTATAATCAACTGGTCAAAACTGACCAGCCTCAACATATCCGGCAGCCAGCCAGCACAACTGGAAACGGTCGCCACCCATATCCTGTTGCCTCGCAAGGCCTCATCGATTTGCCGGTAGCTCTTTCCGTGTATTATATTGCTGAGCAGTTCTTCATCCACATCTTGCGAATTACCAGTGCGGATGTAGGGTATTTCAGCTTTTTTCAGGCATCCGCAGATTTCATCAACTGCCCTGTTGGTGAAGCTCAGGATCAGAATCCTGTCATCGCTATCACGATATTGGCGGGCAATGTATTCTTTTAACAACCCGGAAGTTTTCCCCGTGCCAGGCGGCCCCTGGACAATATGGTATTCCTGTGAAGCACACAAGCGGGCAAGCGTGGATTCCAGGTTTTCATCCGGCTTTTCTAAATTCTTGTCAGTTTGCGGTTCACGTAATCCCAGCCACAGCTCTCTGGTGGAAGGCAGGCTTTGCAGAAAGCTGAACAAAGACGACAGGGGAGAATAAAGTGATGCTTCCATAATATCATTTTCCATGGACCAGGTGCACTCATGCAATTGTCCGGGGGGCAATCTAAGTCCACCGCGGATGGACACCTCCACTGTATCGTCATTGAAATCGCTTATCTGGCCACGTACAATCTGCTGCTTTTGGATGGGAAGATTGTTTTTGTAGAGTACAACCACATCCCCCACCCGGAAGTTGGATATATAGTCGTCTTTAGGAGCCACAAAACGAATTACATCGAATTCCGCGGAATCTACCTCCAGAGGGCTCAGCAGCCGATATCTTTGCCGTTTTTGCTCTGCCCCCATCCTCCATAAGGCGTTGTGGCCATATACCGACTCGCTACTCAATCCGCCAATCTTGACTTGCCATATTTCCCGTACCGCAAGCCTGCATTGCTCCAAAAACCATTCACGTTCATAGTCTTCAAGCGACTTCAAAGTGCTGACGATTAGCTTTATACTGTCTGCAATATAAGGCGGATAAGCACCAGTATCTGCAGAAGGCAGCCAGTTGAAAAAAATGGAAGAATCTTCCGCCAGCCGGTGCATGATGCCCACAATCCTGTTTCGGCAAAGCAGCAGCTCCTGCTCCAGTTGAATCGTGTTGGAAACGCTCCTGAGGCTGTTTTCTTCCGCTGCCGAGTAGAGGATGCTGCTGGTGCCCCTTGAAGAGTTCTCGAAACAGTTTCTGATAATCATATTGTAGGCTATGACCTGCATCTGATGTTCTTTGTAAACGTCAAAACGGGGCGCTTTCCCGCTCTTCAGCTCCACAATATGTGGAATTCCTTTCAGGAACCACAGGATATCCAACCGGCCTTGCAATCCATAATCCGGATTAATAAAGGATGGCTCCAGTTGCAGGGGATTATCCTGGACCATGTTGGCAAATTTCTGCATCTGGGACAGATGGTTATTGCGGCTGGTATTGTAGATTTCCAGGGCGGTCTTTTCACCCAAGCTAACCATCTGGATTGACTGGCAGGCCAAACCGTGCCTGAACAACTGTTCATACTCCAAATTTGGGTCTATGATCAGTTCATCAAGTATATTGTTCACCATGGTACCTTGGGCCATGCTGCTTTTGGATGCCTCCTTGAGCATCTGTCTGACTATAAACAACTCTGGATGGGAGTCCTCTTGGGTAAAACAACTGGCAATGGCTGTGGCATCAAGTAGAAAATCCGGTTCCAGTACCACCATGGTGGAGGGGTTGCTCTGCAATTGATCCTGCCTGCCCCGCACTTCACTGAGATCGAAACAATTAAGGCAGCAATACTTCCACAGTGATTTGCTCAAAAGACTCCACCGCCTGCCTGGCTCATCCCGGTCGTTGAGGATGACATCGTACTCCATTCCGTCTTCAGTGCTCACCTTGAGCTGAATACCACAGTTTATGCCTTCTTTCCTAAGCAGTTTCCAGGAAGTCACCACACAGCCAAAGCTAAGCTTCTTGCTGGGTTTGAAAGCAGGAAACGGTTTGGCATTGGTGTTTTTCAAAAAGAGTTCTGTCTCGGGATCGCATTGCTCTGGATTCAACCACTTCAACAAGGAGTAGAGTGCGTGAATGGATGAAGTAAAAGACTCTGTGCGGGGTATGAAATCATCCTCATGAGCCACTTTATTACATAGAATCCGTATCTGGTTTACCTGCTGCCCGAGATCCCTTGGTACTTCCAGAACAGAGTTTACATATTGAATCCGCGCGAACAGACCTGAAAAGCTTGTTTTGCTGTCCTCGCTGAGCGCTTTGTAGATTGCCTCAAGCAGTTGGCGGACATAGAGAAGACTGGTCTTTGGATCAGTTTCCGCCTGAACAATTTCCCTAAGACGCTGGAGCAGCGCCTGGGTTTCGGAGTTCTCCAAAAGAGGCATCAGTTACGTTTCTTTAGAAGGTCAAACGGAACGGAATCCAGGAATCTGAGAGACGCCTGCTTCATTCCTGATCCCCTTTACTGTCGTTATTGGAGAAAAATGCCTGTATGAACTCATTGACATTGAAATCTTCCAGATCCTCAATGCCCTCTCCCACTCCTATCATGCGAACCGGAAGTTGCAGTTTATGCTTCAGATTAAAGATGATGCCTCCTTTCGAAGTTCCGTCGTATTTGCTGAGCACTATGCCAGAAAGCTGGATAGCCTGATCAAAACTCACCGCCTGTGAAATCGCGTTTTGGCCTGTCGTGGCATCTACTACCAGCAGGGTCTGATGGGGGGCTTCGGGAAGGAGTTTTTTGATAGTCCGGTCAATCTTGCTCAACTCTTTCATTAGATTATCCTTGGTATGCTGACGCCCGGCTGTGTCTATCAAAACCACGTCGTAGGATCTGGCGATGGCAGCTGCAATACCGTCATAGATAACGGAGGCAGGATCGGCATCCTGTTGGGATTTGATCAGGGTTGCGCCAGCCCTGTCTGCCCAGATGGAAAGCTGTTCGATGGCAGCCGCCCGGAAAGTGTCACCTGCTATAATCATCACCGACTCTCCCGCCCTGACCAGGCGATGGGCAATTTTTCCTATGCTGGTGGTTTTTCCTACGCCGTTCACACCTACAAACACGATTACGTAAGGCCTGCGGTTGATTTCGTCATAGATGCTGACAGTCTCATTGTAATCATTGAGCAGAATATTCTTCATAATCTCCTGTAAAGCTTCCAGCGCCGCGTCGGGATCAACAATCTTTTCTTCCCTGATTCGCGTTGCCAGCGCTTCCATAATCTGATCCGTCATTTCAACGCCGGTGTCGCACTTCAGGAGCACTTCTTCAATCTGCTCCATCAACTCGTCGTCAACTTTGCCCCGCAAATGCACCGTCTCGGCTATCTTACCCAAAAAACCACTTTTTGTCCGTGCAAGCTTTTTACGCAAACTACTCACTATATTAAGCATCTTAGCTCCAAATTAATTAATTCATGTAATGTGCAATATGTCTGAATCACTTTTACTATTGACATCCATGCGCCTGCCATAAAATGGAATATTGGCTATCAGTCAACTAAAAAAACATTCCGAGGAATTGATGCATACAAGCCACTTTCGTCCAGTGATGCTCTTGGCGATTCTCATACCATTGCTGATTACAAGCGTTGGGTATTATCTGATGTTCGCCAACACAGGCTCTAAATCACAAAACGTTGCAGAGTCTTTTACCGATGTTCAGGACTCGATCTTCGCCTACAAGATGATAGATGAACCCGATTCCAGTACCCAAGAGCCGGAAAAGGGATTCGGGATTGGAGAGATTTCACTCTATCTGTCTTTACTTTTGGGATGCGTGGCATTTCTTTGGTTTTATCTACGCTCCAGCCTCGTCTGGGTGGCAATTATTTCGATACCCATATTCTTTTCACTTTGGGCGGCAATCACTCTGGGCATAAGCATTATTCCATTCTATTTAGTGTCCTTATTGTTTGCCGTCTTGTTCGCCCTTTTGGTCCGCTATCTCTTTTTCTGGCCCTCTATCCTGCGCTTCAGGATGGTTCTTTGTTCGATAGTCGGAGCAGCTTTGCTTACTCTATACTACCGGGGCATTTTTTGGGTTACAAGCCAGGAATGTGTTCAGTCCTGGTGGTCGAGTGTGGCGACAAACTCGTTGATAGCTATGATATTTATCACCTTTGGATTGTCTATGGCAGACCTTATAATTCTGCGCAAGGAAATATCAGATGCGAACAAGGAAGCGAGACGCAGAGCTCTGGCAGACGAAGACGACAACAATGCTGACTGACCGAGATTTCTTCCTTCTGGAGCACAGCGATGATCTGCTGGACTATCGGGCAATATTCGGTAACGACAATCCAGTGTATATTGAAATAGGCTGTGGCAAGGGCGAGTTTATTTCCCAGTATTCCATGCTCCATCCCGAGTGGAATTTCCTGGGTTTCGAAGGCAGGGAAAAACGTATCCGCAATATACTGAAAAAAGTATCGCCAGCTAACAACCCCAATGTGCGCTTGTTGTGCCTGATGATCGACAGCAACATTGCTCAAGTGCTTCCACCACAGTCCATCCAAGGTGCTTTCATACAGCATCCCGATCCCTGGCCTAAAAAAAGACATCATAAGCGACGGCTTATACAACAGGATTTCCTTAACGCCCTGGCGTCTATTCTAATGCCAGATGCCCAGTTGCATATCTCCACCGATCATGAAGAATATGCGAACTGGATCGCGGAGGAATTTCTTAAAAACGCCAATTTCCTTTCTTTGCATGATCAGCCGATCCAGAAAACCCCCAGCCTGGCAGACCATGTCACCACCTGGTATGAAAAGGATCAGCGCCGACAAGGCTTTGAACCCAACTTCATGCTGTATAAAAGAATCTAAGGCAAGTTGTGAATAAGTTCAACGGAGATATTTCCGTATCCAATATCATTAAACGCCTGATCAGAGCTCCGGAGACTGATGACTGCGAGTATCAGCAGCACATCGAAAGCCTGAATAAGATTGGCAACGCTCTGTCCGCGGATGTTGATTTAACCAATGTTTTTGACCTGATCCTAAGCATGGCAATCAACTACACAAATGCGGATGGAGCAACGATCTATATGGTTTCAAAAGATGGCAAGAAGCTTGATTTCAAGCTGATTTACAACAAAAGCCTGGGTATTGATCAGCTTGACCGTCAGCAAGACAATGAATGGCCGTCAATCCCACTTTTCAATCCTGATGGCAGCCCAAGAACGGACAGCCTGGAAGCTTATGTGTTTCACAACAAAATAACACTGGATCTGGACGATGTCTATGAATCTGCAAACCAATACAAAAACGGGGTTGTGATCTCTGATATATCGCATGGTTACCGCTGTAAATCGATGCTCACAATACCCTTGTTGGATCATGAAAATAATGTATTGGGGCTGATCCAGGTGATCAACGCCATCGATGCGGATGGCATGATTGTTTCCTTTGACGATAGGGACAAAGAATTGCTGAAGTCATTGGCCTCACAGGCAGCGCTTGCGGTGTCCCACAGAAATTTGCTGGAAGGGATGGAAACACTATTGATGCAGTTTATGCGGGTGATTGCAACAGCCATCGAGCGTAAATCAACCTATTCATCCCGTCATATATCCAGAGTGGTGAAGCTCACTGAAATGCTGGCCCAAGAGATAAACAAGGCGCAAAGCGGTGTGTATAAAGATATTTCCTTTACTGCTGATCAGTTGCGTGAACTCTCTATGGCGGCTTTGACCCATGACCTCGGTAAAATCGTAACCCCCAAATACATTATCGATAAAAGCACTCGTTTATTTTGTGTTTTAGACAAAATCGACCTGGTCCAACTTCGTTTTTCACGCATGAAGCTGTTGTGCCGCTTATTGAAAGAAAGCATGAACACAGAGGATTTCGCTGATTTTATCCAAGCCAGCTTTGGCACCCAGGTTCCTGTGAAAGGATTAGAGAATTGGCTGGATAAGCAGTTTGAATGGCTGCGGCAGATTAACGAAACTGAGGAGTATCTTTCGGAAGAAGTGTTGGACAGGGTGCAAACACTGGCTGATATCCACATCACGTATGATGGTGAAGAATACTATCTGCTAAGCCCGGATGAAAAGCTCAACCTCAAAGTGCGGCAAGGCACCCTGAATCCAGAAGAAAAAAAGCTGATGCGGGAACATGTCTGGATAACTTTGGAACTGCTTTCTCAGCTTAGCTTTCCCAAAAAGTATCAAAATGTAGCGAACATAGCAGCCTCGCACCACGAGAATTTGCTGGGCACCGGTTATCCGCGTGGCTTGAAAGCAGAGCAGTTGTCAATACAGTCTCGCATCCTGGCCATGGCAGATATATTTGAGGCCATCACTGCTTCTGATCGCCCATATAAAACTCCTCACACCCTGTCTGAGTCTCTGATTATACTTGCCAAAGCCGTTCGCAAGGGTGAATTGGATGGCGATTTGATGGATATCTTTCTGGATTCCGGTTTGTATATGGAGTATGCCAGAGACTCACTTGAAGCAGAATTGATTGACAATATAGACATTAACCAGATCAAGAGTATCTATCACATCTGAATGAGTAAGTTAACTCATATAATTGATAATAAATTATGGCTTGCTCCACTGGCTGGTTTTACAGATCAGGCATTCAGGCAACTTTGCAAAGCCAACGGCGCAGACGTTCTGGTAAGCGAGATGGTAAGCGCTGACGGACTGATCCGGGACTCGGTTAAGACAGTGCAGTATATAAAGTTTTCCGAAACCGAAAGACCCTTGGGTATTCAGATATTTGGCTCAGATCCAGTGGTGATGGCCAGGGCGGCGGAGTTCTGCCTTCAATACAAGCCTGATTTTATCGATCTGAATATGGGATGTCCGGTGAAGAAAGTGGTGAAGCGTGGGGCTGGATCAGCGTTGATGAAAGACCCCCAGCGTGCTGCGGCAATAGTAAGGGAAGTTAAAGCTGCTCTTGCAGGACTTGTGCCTTTGGGAGCCAAGATTCGCAGCGGATGGGACTCTCGCTCTGTCAACTACCTGGAAATGGGACTCAGCTTGCAGGAAGCGGGCATCGATTTTCTTTGCCTGCATCCTCGCACTCAGTCTCAAATGTTTTCAGGCCAATCAGATTGGGAGCATATCCGCAACCTCAAACAAAAGCTAAGCATTCCTTTGATTGGAAACGGAGATATCAAGTCTCCCGAAGATGCGGCGCGAATGTACTCCACCACGGGCTGCGACTCTGTTATGATTGGAAGAGGCGCTTTGGGAAGGCCTTGGATCTTCAACCAGATTCGTGAGTTGTCACTTACAGGGGATTATTCTCCGGTCACCAAAACCCAGATGCTGGAAACCATTTTTAGCCAGATCGACCTTGCCCTTGCCTATAAACCAGAAAGAGTAGTCACCAAAGAACTGCGCTCCCAGCTTTGCCATTACACCAAGGGATTGCCCGGCGGCGCAGATTTAAGGCAAAAGATCAATCACGCGGAAAACACCACTGTCATAAAGGAATTGCTCATTCAGAGCGAAGCTTTTCGGATCTAATACCAATTCGCTTTCATCAAGCTATTATTTGCATTTTTACGAAACAAGTCCCACCAGACACCAAAGCTGCGTCATCACGTGCAATCGGGGTCCCCGCCGAAGCGCGTAGCGGTTTGGTAGGGTGACTTGGCCCGTGATCCAGTCTTCTGGAAACAACCACCCAGCCTAAAAACAACCGGCATCAATTCCTTGACAACTGCATAAATAACCCTATATAATCCGCAATATTCTTCATAGTGCCCTCCTTTGCTGCTCCAGGCTTTTGTGCCATCATCCTTAGGTCATCCTTATAAATTATAAGGTTGACCCCAGGAAGACCCACGCCAGAGAGGGGGATTCAAATGAGGATCATCCCCCCTCATAATATATAGGTGCTACGACAGGTGGAAAGTTTTCCTGGAACAAGCACCAGCAAGCTATACACTGCGTCATCCCGGACAGACGAGGCCCTTTGGGGTGGCTTGAGCCACGATCCAGTCTTTGAAAATGAGAGCCCATTGTAATAACGTAAACGAAATAGTATAAACCTCGTATTTATCTGCCTATCAGCTCTTCTATCGATTCCACTATCCTCTGAGGCGAGATATCCAGCATACACCTGAAGTGCTTTAGGGGACAACGTTCCAAGCCGTGCAAAGAACATGGCTGACAGGGCAGATTGGCACATAGTATTTTGGCAGATTCGTTCAAAGGTGCAAAACCCAGTTTGGGGTGGGTGCCTCCAAAGATCGCTATCTGTTTCTTTCCCAAAGCCGCTGCCATGTGCATGGGGCCAGTGTCGCCGCTAATCACCAGATCGGTCTGCGCCACCACCTGTGCCAGTTCCGCAAATCCAAACCTGCCACAAAGATTGTGTGATGCGGAAAACTCCCGCGCAAGAATACTGGCGGGTTCTCTGTCCTGATTGTCTCCCAGCAGCCAGACCTGATATCTGTCGCCCAGAATAGACAACAGCTCCCGATACAATTGGATTGGATACGTCTTTGTCGGATGCGCGGCACCCACAAATATGGCGATAAGCTTTTTACCATCCATCCGCTCTGGCAAACCGTCGCAGGAGGATTCGCGGAAGCTCAGTTTGGGATGCAGCAATGGTTTATGCAGATAGGACGCGTTTTTAAACAATTTATCCAGAGCGGAATAGTACAAACGGACGGTGGATTCAATGGCAGTATCAGTTGTCTTGTTTACAATGGATTTCCTCAACCGCCTTTGTTTGCTATAGGTGGCTTTTCTGCGGGCATGGACTATACATCTGATCAGCCAGGTGGAAAACTTTCCGTGCAGATCGATCATGATATCGTATTGTTCCTTGAGTAGCAAAAGATGCCAGCCAAGCGTTTTGCCATAGGGCACAAAGACCAGTTCATCATCCAGCATCTTTACCAAATCCGCGTACTGGCTCTTGCTGCAGTAGTGGATTTGCGCCTGGGGATACAACTGCCTCAATTCTGCCACAACGGACTGAGTGAGGATGATATCTCCCATCGAACTCAGCCTGAGCAGCAGTATCTTCATTGGGCAGATTGGGCTATGATTTCAGGCAGGTCCTTGATAATGGCTGGTATCTGCGTTCTATCCTTGCCTCCTGCCATCGCGGAATCAGCCCTACCACCGCCTTTTCCTCCCATGCGGGAAGCAACTGCTGAGACAATTTTACCGGCATGATACTTTGACAGCAGGCTCTGCCCCACAATTGCCAGAATCGATACCTTGTCTTCCGTGGGGCTGAAAATCACAGCTATCGTATCGTTGTATTTGCTTTTCAGATAGTCGCCCATTTCTCTCAGCCTGGCAGGGTCAGAATTGACCTCAGTCGCCAGCAATCGAAAGCCTTCAAGCTGCTTTGCAGATTGCATCAGCTTTTCCGCTTCATTGCCGCTTTCCAGGGCCTCCAATTGTTTGATCTTCGTTTCCTGTTCATGAAGCTGGGTGAGCAAGGCTTCCACTTTGCTTTCCAGCATCTTTTCCGGAACGTGCAGTTTTTCAGACAAGCGCGTTTGTGAATCCTGGATAGCCAGGACAAACTCATCTGCAGCAGTGCCGGTTACCGCCTCGATCCTGCGAATGCCCGCAGCCGAAGAGCTTTCAGAAATAATCTTGAAAAAGCCGATCTCACCTGTGGCGTGGACGTGGGTGCCGCCGCAGAGCTCCTGGGAAAACCCTTGCACGTTAACCACCCTCACCTGTTCAGAGTATTTCTCGCCAAACAAGGCTATGGCTCCTTCAGCCCTGGCCTCGGCGATTGGTTTGATGGCAATGCTGACCGGGCGGTTTTCACGCACAGCCTGGTTGACGATGTTCTCGATGGAGGTGACCTGATTTCTATTCAGTCCTTTCACATGGGTGAAATCAAAGCGCAGATGATGGGGGCTCACCAGCGAACCCTTTTGCTGCACATGCTCACCCAATACGGAACGCAGGGCTTTGTGCAGCAGATGGGTGGCTGTATGGTTGCGGGCTGTGTCCTTCCGGCGGGAAACATCAATCTCGGCAATCACCTGACCCGGCAAGACCTGTCCGCGGGTTAGTGTTCCGATATGGACAAAGAAATCCCCGCTCTTGACCACGTTGCTCACTTCCATCTCAAAGTCGTCATTGTGGATCTTTCCGGTATCTCCCACCTGTCCGCCAGACTCAGCGTAGAACGGGGTCTGGTTAAGTTGCAGATGAAGTTGTCCGTCATCGGCAATCAGATAGCGTTGGATGCGGCATTCAGCGCATTGCTGGTCATACCCGATAAAAACTGTCGGAGTAGAAGGTTCCAACTCTATCCAATCGGAATTGACCGCGTCGAGGGCAAATTTGGAGCCTTCCCTGGCTTTTTTGCGCTGAAGCTCCATCTCTTCCTCAAAGCCTTTGGTATCCACACGCAAATGCTTTTCTTCCGCCAGCAGCAATGTCAGGTCAAGAGGGAAGCCATAGGTATCGTAGAGCGCGAAAGCTTCTTTTCCGGGGATAAGGTCGCCCTCCAGGCGGGAGCAGATTTCGTCAAAGCGTTGCAAGCCAGTATCCAGTGTGTGATTGAACCGCTCTTCCTCAGACTGGATCACCATCTTGATATATGCTTCTTTACCTGACAGCTCCAGAAAATGGTGGCCCATGATCTCCGTCACGGTCTCTACCAGATGAAACATGAAAGGCTCGGCGAAGCCCAGGAGCCTGCCATGCCGGGCGGCCCGGCGCAATATCCTGCGCAACACGTAACCCCTGCCTTCGTTTGAGGGGAACCCACCGTCGGCAAGGGCAAAACAGAGGCAGCGGATGTGGTCAGCTATCACCCTGTGGGAAACACCCGTTTCCGGCTTATACTCTTTGCCGCTCAACTGCGAGATCTTGTCTATGATAGGCATAAACAGGTCGGTCTCATAGTTGCTGCTCTTGTTTTGCAGCACCTGAGCGACTCTTTCCAGGCCAGCCCCGGTATCCACATACTTGTGTTTCAGGGGTGTCAGCGAGCGGTCTTTTTCCCGGTTGTATTGGATGAAAACCAGGTTCCAAAGCTCGATGTAGCGTCCACAATCTCCGTTCACCGCGCAGACGTGGCCTTCAACGCCTTTTTTGCTGCAGAAAGCTTCGCCCCTGTCGATATGGATTTCGCTGCAAGGCCCGCAGGGCCCGGTCTCCCCCATTTCCCAAAAATTGTCTTTATCGCCATGATAAGAAATACGCTCCGAATCGATATCCGTCTGTTTTTTCCACAGTTCATAGGCTTCCTGGTCGGAGTCGTGGACAGTGGCATATAGCTTGTCTTTGGGTAGCTTCCAGACTTCGGTGAGCAGTTCCCATGCCCATTCGATGGCTTCTTTTTTGTAATAATCCCCAAAAGACCAGTTGCCCAACATTTCAAAGAAGGTGTGATGGTAACCGTCTTTTCCGACCTCTTCCAGATCGTTGTGTTTGCCTCCCGCGCGGATGCATTTCTGGCTGTTGACTGCCCGCGGCACGGATGGCTCATGCAAGCCGAGGAAGATGTTTTTAAACTGGTTCATTCCCGCGTTGGTAAACAGCAGGGTTGGATCCCCCTCCGGAACCACCGGAGAGGAAGCTATAAATGTATGGCCTCTGGCCTGGAAAAAGTCCAGAAAACTCTGACGGATATCTTTGCTGCTAAACACTGATTCAGTCCTTGTTCCCTTCTACGGTCTCGAAGTTTTCCATAATCCAATTCTCCGCGCTCCATGCCGCCACTGCACCATCGCTGGTGGCCGTAACCACCTGGCGCAGTACCGTGTGGCGGATATCTCCCGCGGCATAGATGCCGGGCAGGTTAGTGTGCATGTTATCATCTGTAATTACAAATCCCGAGCTATCAAGTTTGAGCATTGATTCAAACAGTTCATTATTGGGCAGTATGCCGACATAGATGAAGACGCCGTCCACATCCACGAAACTGGCTTTTTCTGTTTTGCGGTTGAACAACTCCAGTTTCTCTATCTTTTTTTCACCCTTGATTGAGAGAACCACAGTATCCCAGATGAATTCGACCTTGGGATTCCTGAAAGCCCGCTCCTGGATGATCTTTTGCGCGCGCAGCTCATCCCTTCTGTGGATTATATACACCTTACTGGCAAAGCGGGTCAGGAACAACGCTTCCTGTACGGCGGAATCCCCGCCGCCGACCACAGCCACAACCTTGTCGCGGTAGAGGGCTCCATCGCAGGTGGCGCAATAGGACACGCCCCGGCCTGTGAATTCATCTTCGCCGGGAACATCCAGTTTGCGCGGATGGGCGCCTGTGCAGATGATCAGGCTTTTAGCGCGATACTTGTTGTCACTGGTTTCCACAATTTTGTAAAACCCGTCCATGCCGATGGAGGTCACCTCTTCATCTATGAATTGCGCCTTGAAACGCTCTGCTTGTTTTCTCATGCGGTCGGTGAGGTCAAAGCCGGAAAGCGGCTCTTCAAAGCCAGGATAATTTTCCACTTCATCGGTCACGTTGATCTGTCCGCCGACCAGCGCCTTTTCTATCACCGCGGTCTTCAAGCCGCCTCTGGCGCTATAAATTGCCGCGCTAAGGCCAGCCGGCCCGCCTCCGATTATCACCACGTCATAATTCATTGGTACCTCAAACAGGATAATTTTTCTATGAATGACTCTTCTTTTGGAAAGCCTGTCCACGTCAAGCAATTTGTAAGTGGCGCATCCCTTTCTGAAAACCCATGCGGCAGATATCACGCTTCATTAACCTGGCGAGTTTGAGTTTATAAAGTCGTTCAAACAAAAAAGCCCGGGTTGCCCCAGGCTTGTTTTTAACAACATTTGCTTCTACTTCATCAGCAGCATTTTACCGCTGATTGATTTTCCACCCGATACTAAGCGGGCGAAGTAAAGGCCGGAAGCGACAGTTCGGCCGTTGGAGTCCTTTCCCTGCCAGACAATTTGATAGTTTCCTTTGCTCTTGTACTCACTCACCAGAGTGTTTACCAACTGACCTTTAACGTTGTAGATGCTGACGTTTACATTTCCACCGGCGGGAACGCTGTAGCTGATTGTGGTGCTGGGGTTGAAGGGATTGGGATAGTTTGCCAGTTGCAGGGCGTTCGCGGGGGGATTGATCACATCTTCATTTCCGGTATGGCCTTGGGATTCGAAACAGCCGATATCGATCCCGGGCCCATAAACCCGGTTGAAACCAAAAGCGTCATATTCAGGAATAACATAGCCCGCAGGCAAGATCGCGGAATCCATTGTCCCGGCGTCTATGGCTGGCGAGAAACCATTTACAGCATCGGCATACAGATAATAAGAACACGGCAGGGCTGGATCACTGCCGCTGAACAGTGGATCTGTGCCGACAAGGTTGTTTACACCCCATTCAACGGGCTGGTTGTCATACGTTCTGTAGATGTTATTGGTTCTCGTGAAAAGGCAGTTTTCAATCAGTGCGTTTTTTGCTTTGATCTCATAATCCGCGACATTGTTACTAAAGATACTGTTAATAATCTTGGTTGATTCTGCCGAGACTTGAAGAAAATCGGAGTATGTACCTACATTATTGGCAAAAGTGCAGTTTGTAAAACGAGCTTCTTCTACCCTGTATAAATCTATATTTCTCGCCCCACCATAAGTATGATTGTCGGCAAACAGGCAATTGTCAATTTCAACTATTCCTGCATAATCATATATATCAGTCCCCCACCCGATTATTCGAAAGTTCGCCCATCCGTTCACAGAATAGTGTGTATTGTTCACGAACTTGCTGTTGCGGATCGTCAGCTTCTCTATTACATCAATGTCAAAAGCCCCGCCTTCCCGTTCGTTTTCTTCCGGTAGTCCCAGGGTCTGGTTATCGGTCATAACGATGTTGTCCAGAGTGATTATGCGCCCGGCTATCCTCAAACCGAAATCTGAACAGGTACTGCAGTTGTTGCGCATGGTCAGATTACGCATGGTGTATGTACTCTCGCCCAACCCGAAAAAGACCATGGCATGCTCCACCGTGCTGTTTTCGATGCAGACATTCTCGATCAGGGAATCAAACACGTCCCAGGAAAAAATGGCGCTGGAGTTAACCGTGGTGATGGAAAGGTCCCTCAGGGTCATGCCGTATCTGCTTATGCCCATGGTTACCGCCCCCGTGCCTGAAAGCAGGTTTGAGCCATAAATGCGGGTCTGCTCTTCGGACGCGCCCTTTAATATGCAGTGATCCTTGATGGCGATGGAGATGTAATCGCCGCCAATGATGTTGTGGTGCTCGCCGGGCATCAGGTGCACCGTATTGGGGTTTTGGGGATTGGAGGCTATGCGCTGCATGGCCAGCGAGGGCGTTTTGAGGGGGGAAGCGGGGCTCAGGCCGTCGTTGCCGTCATCTCCGCCGGGGCTTACATAAAGATCCGCGTCCAGGGGTTGCAGATAAGCTTCCTGGATATCAAAGGTGCTGTAAGGGCTGTTAAGATCGCGGTAATCAAAATAATCCGCATAGTACTTCTCCCATTGCGGGACCGTGAACTTTTTCAGATACACGTCCATTGTCACCGCGTGTGTATAGTGCCAATGGATGTCCATGCCCCAAGGCGCGTAATTGTTGTAGATACTGCATCGATCAGTCGGATTGAAAACAATTCCGGGTCCGCCATGATACGGATGGCTGCCAATACACATGCCCCCGCCCAAGTATGTGGCATAATTGTTGTATATGTTGACTCCAGATAAAACCACTGTGTTGGGAGCACTTACTGTAATACCTCCTCCGCCAGCGGCATGGTTTCCATATATCTCTAAGTGCGTAAGTGTCACAGAGTTGTTGCGTAATATCAGGATTCCTCCCCCGCTAACCTGATATGCAACCTGACCAGACCAAAAATCATATCCCTTACCACCAGTGATGGAGAATCCTCTTATGGTGCAGTTGACGGCATTCTCATAAATGAGGATAGTTGATGTGTCGCCATTGCTGCCATCGATGATCGTATTGCTGATGTAGCTGGTATCCGCCGTTGTGTATTCAAAGGAAGCCAATGTGACGTTGCTTTTTCCGCTTAAATCGATGTTTTCCATATACCTGCCGGGATGAACCAATACAAGGTCCCCGCTTACCGCGTCATCTATGGCTGCCTGAATGGAGCTATAGGCTTGAGTCCCATCCAGGGATACGTGGCGGGTGATACCGAATACCGCCACGGGTAGCAAGGCTAATGATATTAGCAGGCGCAGTTTCATAAGGTCTCCTTTTACAGGTATGGCAACTTACTATACGATTATTGCTTATCATAGTTTCAGTGTCAAGCACAATTTTCAAAATGTCCTTGCAAGCTTATGCTGATGGCCGAATGAATAAGTCTGGCGACTTGTTTTATTCTTTAACATATTGTCTGTCGGGTTGACTATTCCAGCATTCCGCGATCCTTTCCAAAAGACTGGATCCCGGCTCAAGTCACCCCACCAAACCACTGAGCGCTTTGGCGGGGACCCCGACAGGCCGGGATGACACGGCTTTGTGGTCTGGCAGGGTCTGTTTCGGAGGCTCCTTTCCATTATTTCACCTTTCCACATAATAATCACAACCTTCTTCATAATCCTTCATACCGCCCTCCCTTGCTGCGACTGGCTTTGGTACCATCATCCTTAGGTCATCCCTCACCGGGTTAAGGATGACTGCCGGAAGACTCACGTCGGAGAGGGTCATGCAAATGAAGCCCATCCCTCTATAATATATAGGTGCTACGATAGGTGGAAAGGTGGAATGGACAATAGAACGCGGATGACAGGATCGACTGGATCAGCAGGATATAGATTGGAAAAGAACATTGTTGAAAGGGTGGTAAGTGACCCGACTATATACAGTGTCATCACGAGGGGATGGCAAAGTCTGTTTGCCACAGAGACCGGAGGTCTCTCCCCAACAGGCAACTCCGTCGCCTCTGCCGAACAGACTTCGGCAGCCCGACCACGAAACAAACCAAACTATATACCGTGTCATCCCGGGCAAGCTTGCTTGACCCGGGATCCAGTCTTTTGGAAAGGTCGTGGAAAGGTGGAAAGTAGCCCCTGAGTTGTTATATCTCCTCAGACCAGCCTCGTCTCTGCGCTCCCATACGCTCATCGCTCATTGATCGCTGATTGACCGCTGACCAATCGCTGGGCTGTCTTTAGCCCAGGCATCAGTGGGAGGTCAGGAAGAGATCAAAGTATCAGGGACACAGGGCAAGTATCTGCATGAGCTGTTATCAGTTGCGATATACCTATCTGGTCTTCCACCGGCATTCGCAAATCTTCAAAAACGAAAAGGCTCATTGATTAAGCGAGGCATTTTCAGCACTTTGTTCTTGACTTTTTTGGAGCTATCCAGAGACTGTAAAAATGCGCAAAATGTTTAGTTTTGCCCTCCGCATGGACAAGCTAAGCATTTGCGCGGCAGAAACTAACTAACATATAAACAAATAAAGGAGCACCATTATGGAAAACATGATGTTACTGGGCGACGAAGCCTTGGCACAGGGCGCTCTGGACGCGGGAATCTCTGGATTCTACGGTTATCCGGGCACACCTTCCACCGAGATCATCGAATACGCCCAGCGCAGCAAACAAGCGGAAGCTAACAACGTCCACCGCACCTGGTCTTCCAATGAAAAGACCGCGCTGGAAACAGCCATCGGAATGAGTTACACCGGAAAACGGGCGCTGGTGACAATGAAACACGTGGGTCTGAACGTCGCGGCAGACCCCTTTATGAACTCAGCCTTCACAGGCGCGAACGGCGGCCTGCTGGTTGTGGTCGCGGATGACCCCAGCATGCACTCATCGCAGAACGAGCAGGATTCCCGTTTTTACGGCAAGTTTGCCATGATCCCGGTATTGGAGCCTTCCAACCAACAGGAATGCTACGATATGGCCTTTCACGGCTTCGAGCTTTCAGAAAAATACAAGGTTCCTGTATTGATCCGCCTGACGACCCGCCTTTCGCATTCCCGGGCAGGCGTGAAAACCAGGCAGGCATTGCCGCAGAATCAGATGAAGAAACCGGATGACCTGTTTCAGTTCATGCTGCTCCCAGCCGTGGCGCGCAAAAAATACAAACACCTGATCGAACTGCAAAAGGACTTCGAACAGGAATCCAAAAGCAGCCCCTTCAATTCGTGCGACTTTAGCGGAAGCGACAAATCCCTGGGCATTGTGGCCACCGGCCTGGCCTACAACTATCTGCGCGAAGCGTATCAGGGCAAGCCGATACCCCACCCCGTGGTCAAGATTTGCCAGTATCCCCTGCCTGTTAAGGAATTGCGCGAGCTCTATGACAGTTGCGACAGCCTGCTGGTGCTGGAAGAGGGCATGCCTCTGGTGGAGGATATGCTCAAAGGCCTGGCGTGGAAAGGCAGCAAACCGATCAAGGGAAGGCTGGACGGCAGCATCCAGAGGGATGGAGAACTCAATCCCAACAAGGTCGCCCAGGCTTTGGGCCTGCCCGACACCATGGGCCAACCCATCCCTGAAGTGGTCAGCCCCCGTCCGCCTGCTCTGTGCGTGGGATGCCCCCATGCCGACAGCTTCCTGGCCCTGAGCGAAGCCCTCAAGGAATACGGAAGGGGACACGTTTTCAGCGACATCGGCTGCTACACCCTTGGCTTCATGCCCCCCTACAACGCCATCAATTCCTGCGTGGACATGGGAGCCAGCATCACCATGGCCAAAGGCGCCTCTGACGCCGGCCTGTATCCCGCCGTCGCCGTGATCGGTGACTCCACCTTCTCCCACTCTGGTATGACCGGCCTCCTGGATTGTATCTACGAAAACGCCAATGTCGTGATCGTGATTTTGGACAACTCCACCACAGGCATGACCGGAGGACAGGACTACACCGCCTTTGGCAAGCTGGAAGATATCTGCGCCGGCCTGGGCGTTGCCAGGGAACACATCAGGGTGTTCAAGCCCCTCAAAGCAAACTGGGACGAAATGGTAGCCGTCTATAAGGAAGAACTGGCCTACGAGGGAGTATCTGTGATCATCCCCCGGCGTGAGTGCGTGCAAACGCTGAAAAAGAAAAACAAAATGGAGATACCATCATGAAGAAAGATATAATCCTGGGTGGCGTGGGCGGACAAGGCATCCTGACCATCGCGACGATTATTGGCACGGCGGCCCTCAAACGCGGCTGGAATCTCAAGCAGGCCGAGGTGCACGGCATGAGCCAGCGGGGCGGGGACGTGCAGTCCCATTTGCGCCTTTCCGACAGCCCGATTTGGAGCGACCTGATCCCCTTTGGCCAGGCGGACATGATCCTGGCAGTGGAACCTATGGAAGCTTTGCGCTATCTGCCATATCTGGCTTCCGACGGTTGGCTGATCGCGAACAAAACCCCTTTCAAGAACATCCCCGCCTATCCCGATGAGGAAAAGATCTACGCTGAGATAAAGAAGTATGCCAACCATGTGTTGATTGACGCGGACGCCATCGCCAAAGAGGTGAAGGCCAACCGGGCCATGAACATCGTTGTCCTGGGCGCGGCGATCAAGCATCTGGGCTTCACCGCGCAAGAGATCGAAGAAGCAATCAAAACCATCTTTGCCAGTAAAGGTGAACTGATCATCGAAGCAAACCTGCGAGCCCTGAAGGCTGGCATCGAAGCATAAACAAATATGGGAGCGCCTCTTAAAGGGGCGCTCCCCCACTCTTTGCCAGAGATCTGAAGATAGATACGAATGGAACCAAACGGGAAACACGCAAGATAGTGCTGATACATTAGGTTTGCAGGCAAGTGGACAGAGTGATTTGATAATGACAGACGAACTGATAGTATTTAGTGTTTTCGAGATTACCAGCCACCTCAAGCAGGTCATCGAAACGCAGATAGAGCCTCTGTATATCAGGGGCGAGGTCAGCAACTACACCCGGCACAGCTCTGGGCACCTCTATTTCAATCTCAAGGACGACAACTCCACCTTGCGCTGCACCTTTTTCCGTTACGCCAACCTGACACTGGATTTTGAGCCGGAAAACGGGATGGAGGTTATCTGCTTTGGGAAACTGACCGTGTATGAAAAAGGCGGCACCTACAGCCTGAACGTGCAATCCATGAGCCTGGCAGGAAAGGGAGAGCTAGCCCTTCGCTTTGAGCTTCTGAAGAAGAAACTGCAGGAGGAAGGCCTTTTCGACCCAGCAGCCAAACAAGCCCTTCCCCGTTACCCGAGGAGAATCGGGATCGTTACTTCTCCCACCGGAGCCGCTTTGCAGGATATCCGCAATGTACTCACAAGGCGTTTCCCCGTGGAGGTTGACGTTTTCCCAGCCCAAGTTCAGGGAACTGGCGCTCCCGCTCAGCTTATAGCGGGCATAAAATACTTCAACAGGGCCAAGGATGTTGATCTGATCATCCTCACCAGGGGAGGTGGCTCGCAGGAAGACCTCTTTTGCTTCAATGATGAAAAGCTTGCCCGGGAAATTTTCGCCTCCCGGCTGCCTGTAATCTCGGCCGTTGGACACGAGATAGATTTTACCATTGCAGACTTTGTGGCTGACCTGCGCGCGCCCACTCCATCCGCCGCCGCCGAGATAGCTGTCCCCGACAAGGCTGACCTGCTGGCTTACCTGGCTTCGCTTGAGTCGCGCATGAAGATTATGGCCTCCAGCAATGTTGACCGCTGCAGGAGCGTATTAAGTGAAAGCAAATTGGCCTTTGCCCGCTTGAATCCTGAAAGATTATGGCTTAGCATGAATCAGAGGGTGGATATGGCGAATCTGGCGCTGCTCCAGATACAGTCATCCCTGAAAAGCAGGCTGCATCAGTTGGAATTGCGAAAAAGCATGGCGGAGAACAAGCTGAAAAGCCACCATGCTCAATACAAGCTCATAACAAGCCAACGCCTGAAAGAGATGCAAATGTCCCTGAGATACGCCATCTCCCTGGCAATGCTTGAAAACAAAAACCACCTTGAACAGCTGAGATTACGCCTGGAAGGCTATTCCCCGCATAGATTTCTCGACCGGGGCTGCTGCTTTGTCTCCAAGGATGGTAAACCCGTTTCCTCAATTGAGCAAATAAGTCCTGAAGACATGCTTAAGCTGCTGTTCAAAGACGGTTCTTCGGATGTTAAAGTAACAAATGTCCATCCCCGTGGTCTTGCTGATGATGAGAAATAGTATCAGACTCCTTTTGCTGATTGTGGTTTGTCTCAGTTTTTCCTGTCTGCTTCAGGCAGAGATCAGGGCAATTTGGGTTCTTCCCTGGAGCACGAATACGCCTCAGAAGATAGACAAGTTCATCGCCGATGCTGTTTCCGCGCGGCAAACCGATGTCATGTTAGAAGTGCGTTATCGCTCGGACGCGCTTTACCAGACCAACAGGACTCCCAACCCCTATCCCAATCCGGAACCTCCAAGCTATATCCTGAATGGTTCGGACTTCGACCCTTTGGCCTACGCTCTGGAGGAAGCCCATAAAAATAACCTGCGCTTGCATGCCTGGATTGTGGTTTTCAACGCTACTCCCACGGACTCGCTCAGAATCCGGCAAAACTATATCTACACCCAGCATCCGGACTGGATAACCTACGACAGCAAAAACAAACGCCAGCGATCTACCTCTCAATTTGGCTATTTCATCGATCCCGGCATACCCCAGGTGCAGGATTACTTGCTGAATGTGATCGGTGACATCGTTTGCGGATATCCGGAACTTGATGGGGTTCATCTGGATTACATCAGGTATCCGGAAGCCGATCTGGGCTATCATCCAATATCTGTGCAACGTTACCAGGAAGAAGCGGCTCATTCCTCCATGAGCTTCAACCAGTGGAGACAGCTTCAGGTTACAAGCTTTGTGCAGCGCACCAGAGACTTGTTGGATACCCTGGCTCCCAATATCATCCTGAGCGCAGCAGTCATGGCGAATTACACCAATGCCATAAACCTTTACGCCCAGGACTGGCTGGACTGGCTGCAACGGGGTTACATCGATTACGCGTTCCCCATGGCTTACAGCCTCGACAGAGGCGAGTTTGACAGACAGCTGAGGCAGATGGAAGCCATGCATCTGAATGACCGGATTGTGGTTGGGCTGCGCGCCTGGAAAAATGGGAACAAATCTCTTTTACCGGGCAAAGACAACTCTTCTTACAACATAAACGAACTCGCATCCCGCATCGAAAAAGTCAGGTCAAAAGGCTTTGGCGGAATCTCCCTGTTCAGTTATGATGGTTTGTCCATAGACCGGGCGCTGGATGTTCTGGCTGACATCTCATTCGCCGACCAGGCTGTCGCAAGTCTCGACAACGAACTGTTGCGTTCAACCGCGGTGGAACTTGATTCTAATGGAGAAGATATCAGGATTTCGGGAGTCAACCATGGATACCGATTGTATCCCAAGGTGAGAGAATCAGGCACATGGATCCTGGAGCTTCGTGACGCTTCGCTAAACACAATCTATACCCGGGAGTCGTTATATCAACAAGGGGTGAATTCTGACCATTGGAATGGGATTATGTCAAACGGAGAGCTGATCGCTCCGGGGCTTTACGCCGCCAGCCTCCATAGCAGGCAAGACAGGTTTGAGATTTTGACTCCCGTGACTATCGAGGAGCTTTCCAATTGAGCTACCAGCGCAGCAAACAAGCCGGGATTCTCACCACCGCCGAGTTCATCCGCTTTGGATTCAAGTCTTTGGTCGGTGTGATCCTGGCCCGCATTTTAACCCCCGCAGACCTGGGTTCGTACCGGCAGCTCTTTCTTATCTACACAACCTTTTCCACCCTCCTGCTGCTGGGAATACCACAGAGCGTGATGGTCTTGCTGCCCAAGCTCCGCCACATCGACTCCAAGCGCGAATACATAAGCAAAGTAGTAAACCTGATCACGATCCTGGCTTTTGTCTTTAGCTTGGGGATATTTGCTTTCAGGCATCTGATCGCCGACAAATTCCACAATCCCGGCATGAGCCAATTGCTGGTGCTTTTTGCGGTTTATCCCCTGTTCATGTTTATCACCCAGATCTATTCAACACTGATGCTGGGTCTCAAGCAACCACAGAAAACAGCCTGGTTCACCATCTTCAGCGTTGTCACGGATACAGTTCTGATCCTGGGTCTGGCCATCCTGACAAAGAACCTCGCTTATACCGTTTTGGGAGTGATGCTTTCCGCTTTATTGCAGTGGGGCTTCGCCCATTACCATCTTGTCTATTACAGGACCAAGGTGGGTTTTGATGTGGAGTTTCTGCGCGACCTGCTCCAATACTCCCTCCCCCTGGGGCTTTCATCCATCATAGGAATGCTGTCTATCCAACTGGACAAGTTCGTCATTTCCGGATTCTTCCGTCCTGCCGATTTTGCTGTCTTTTCGATTGGTGCCATGGAACTGCCTTTCGTCTCCATCCTTTCCAATTCCGTAAATTCTGTCCTGCTGCCCCATATAAGTTCCGATACTGACACCTTGGCAACCACCTATCGGGCTGCGGTGCGGAAAAATGCCCTTATTGTTTTGCCTTTGTGCGTCATTTTCTTTATCCTGGCCAAGCCATTGATCACTCTTTTATACACCAGCCAATATGAGGCATCCGTTCCAATTTTCAGAGTATATCTGCTGATTCTCCCTTTGCGCATAGCAACTTTCGGCATCATATTCATGGCTTTGGGAAAAACCAGATATGTGATGTATAATGCGATCCTGACCCTCCTGCTCAACCTGGTTCTGAACCTCATCCTGGTCAGGCAGATAGGCATGATCGGCGCAGCCCTGGCAACTGTTTTGGTGACTTGGATCTCAGCAGGTGGGTATCTTTATTGGATCAGAAACAAACTGGGGTTTTCCCTGGCAGCCCTGTTCCCATGCGCGGCGATTTTGCGAACGGCTTTGGCAGTGGTTATTGCCGGGGCGTTTGCCTATTTCACTGTCAGGGCGAACCCGGGGTATCTGTTCTCTGCCTTGGGATTACTTGTCTTTTTCATCGCTTATGTGGTTTTCGGATACCTGCTGAAGGCCATATTGCCCTATGATTTTCAACTGCTTAAAGAACTGTTCCTCAATGCTCTGCGCAAGAACAAGACAATTGCTTAGAATGGATACTTTCCCTTTGGCCAAACCGAATCCCGGAAAGATATTGTATATCTCATATCATTTCCCCCCTCTGGGCGGCATTGCCTCCATCCGTGCTCAAAAGAATGTGGTCTATCTGCACAAAGCTGGCTATGACATTCAGGTTCTGACAGTTTCTCCTTTTCTGATCAAATATCAGAAAGACCCCTTGCTTTTGGCAGGAATACCGGTGTCCATCAAAGTCCATCGCGCATTTTGTCCCGATGTAAACTGGATATTCAAGGTTCTGTATGGGTTAAAGTGCCCACGCTTGGTCACCTTTCTGCGCCAGAACCTTTTTATTCCCGATCCAGAAGTGCTGTGGCTTCCCTTTGCCAAGGCCTCTTTGAGGCGACTGCTGCGAGGACAGGTGCCTTTCTCCGCAGCGGTAGTATCCTCCGGCCCGCCTTCTTCCCTGTTTCTTGGCCTGTATTTGAAACGCAGGTATCAGATACCCTTTATCATCGACTTTCGCGATGAATGGACCAACAATCCCGAACGCCTGAACATCAAGTTCCCCCGCAGAACCCAAAAGCTCGAAATGAAGCAGGAACTCAAAGTTCTAACAGAGTGTTCGGGAGTGGCTTACCTTACCGAAGCCATGCAAGGCAACTTCCAGTCCAGATATCCCTTCCTCACGGAAGTCCCCTCGGCCATCCTTCCTAATGGCTTTGATCCGTCGGACTTTTCCAGTTTGTCTTCCAAAAAGAAGGACGACGCCTTTCATCTGGCATATTTTGGCAGCTTTTATGACCGCCGCCAGCCCGACTCGCTGTGGTCTGCAATCTCTTCGCTGCTGAAGTCAGGGGCGATTCCGCCCCATAAGATTCGCGTGGATATCTTTGGCAAGAACACAAAATCCTTTGTTTTGGGGAAATTCCAATCCGACCAGAGCATCAGAAACATTGTCAACTTTCATGGCTTTGTCTCACAAAAACAGGCCTTGAGCGAAATGCTTGCCGCGGATGCCCTGCTACTCTACATCCCCTCGGGTCAAAACACCGATTCCGTCTTTACCGGAAAGATCTTTGAATATCTTGGTTCGGGCAAGCCGATATTGGCCATTGTGCCCCCGCAGGGAATAGCCGCCCAAACTGTCTTGCGTGCAAAAACAGGCTTGGTGGCTGACTACATGGATATCTCGGGCATCGCTGCCAACCTGAAAAAGCTCTATGATATGTGGGAAACAGACACTCTGAAGGAACTTGCCCCGGATACAGACTATGTGGCCACCTTCACCAGGGAGAAACTTGCTGCCAAACTTGCAGGACTGATCTATCGGGTCGTTTCAGGCAAATCTACTGACGCGGAAGTCCCGCAATGATAAAAGTCCTGATGCTTCCCTCCTGGTACCGCTATAAGCGGAATCCCTCCGCTGGGATTTTTATCCTCAGTCAGGCCACAGCCCTTGCCAGAACAGGAGAAGCGGATGTCACCCTCCTCAACTGGGGACAGAACCAGTTCCAGCTAAGGATTCGCGATCCCTTGCACTCCCTGGGCGCACTGAAGGGACGCGTTTTCTCCAGACGGGACACCCGGATATTGGAGTCTGGACTCACCGAACTGTGTATCCCCCACCTCACCTGGACAAGCCGTTTTCTGAAGGGTAACATCGAGAGACTGGCGAACAAGGTCAATCTCGACTTCACGCCTGATATTATTCATGCCCATGTCGCTTTCCCTGCAGGCTATCTGGCCATGCTGCTTTCCCAAAAGCTGGGAGTGCCCTATGTCATCACGGAGCACAGCGGCCCTTTCCCTTTCCCGGAGTTTGTAAGTTCCCGGGGCGTCTCCCCCTTGGTCTTCGAGCCGCTGCGCGAGGCGGCTCAAATAGTTTCAGTGAGCAATTTTCTCCGGCAGGAGATCAAAAGCAAAACCGGCTTGGATTCCCTTGTCATCCCTAATTCTCTTGATACCAGTTTGTTCCAGCCTGGCAACCCCGCCTCTTCAGATGGTAAGTTCAGGCTATTTTGCCTCTCCGGTTTGAATGTGGAAAAGGGCGCCACCGACCTTCTGCAAGCCTTGAAGATCGCCTTACAAATGAATATAGATTTTCATCTCAACTGGGGTGGGCAGGGCAAGCTGCAGAAAGATATGCCGCGCCTGCTGGAACAATACGGACTGGAAGGCAGGGTAACGCTTTTAGGTGGGCTGAAACCCGAAAGTACTGTCAGCTACTATCAAGGCTGCGATTGCTTTGTGATGCCGAGCCGCCTGGAATCGTTTAGCATGGTGGTTTTGGAGGCAATGGCTTGCGGAAAGCCCATCATCGCTACCAATTGCGGCGGGCCACGGGACCTGCTCTGTAATGAGTGCGGCATCCTGGTGCCAAAGCAGAATCCCCTCGCTCTGGCCAAGGCGATATCGCGTATGAGCCAGAAATATAGCGAGTATTCGCAAGAAAAGATCAGGCAACGATGTTTGGAAAACTATTCCCACGAGCTTGTCGGCAAATGCCTTATCGATCTTTACTTTCAGTTATTAAGGCGCTTGCCGTAGCACCTATATATTATGAGGAGGATTGCCCTCATTTGCATCCCCCTCTCCGGCGTGGGTCTTTCTGGGGTCAACCTTATAATTTATAAGGATGACCTAAGGATGATGACCCCAAAGCCAGTAGCAGCAAAGGAGGGCGCTATGAAGGATTATGATGATGGTTGCTGTTGTGTTTGGCGAATGTAACACTAATTTGCTTGCACTCTATTCTATCTTTTTTGCAAATATGGGAGTGGGTTGTTTTGAACAAGCCAGTTATCTGCTGATGAAACCATTCCACTCAGTTTGATAGAAAGCCTGAAAATCAGGCTCGCGGAAAAAGCAATTGACAACAGAAGCCAGTAAAAAAGAGTGGTATATTCTGAACAAATGAACGACAAACACAGATAGGATTTATACATAATTAATAAGAGATACAGTGTATGAGGACACAATGAAAGAATATGACTTAAAGAAGTTACGCAATCTTCTCTTCATGGGCTCCAGCGGTGCAGGAAAGACCACCCTGGCAGAGCAGATTTTCTATCTTACGCACACCACCACAAGGTTGGGTAAAATAGACGAAGGCAACACGGTCATGGATTTTGACGCTGAAGAAGTCAGCAGACGCATGACTCTGAACCTGAGCCTCGGATTTGTGAACCACAAAGACCATAAGATCAACATCATCGACACCCCCGGCAATCCGGAATTCATCGGCGAAGTGATCGCCGCCATTCCAGCAGTGGAAAACGCGGTGGTGGTTGCCAACGCGACCGGTGGCTTTGAAGTGGGCATGGAATTGGCCGTTGAACAGCTCGACCACAAGAAAGTCGGTAAAGTGATCGTGGTCAACCGCATGGATAACGAACATGCAGATTATTTCAAGACACTGGACAGCATCCGCGAAAACTCCGACTTAAACCCCACCCCTATCCATATTCCCATCGGCAAGGAAGGCGCGTTTGAAGGCGTGGTGGATATAATCCGCCAAAAAGCCCTGCGCCCCTCCGGTGAAAGCGATGTCCCCGCGGACATGCAGTCTGCCGTGGAAGAAGCACGCATGAATCTGATGGAAGCGGTCGCCGAGACTGACGAGGAGCTTCTGAATGCCTTCCTGGAAAACATGGAGCTCAATGACACCCAGTTGATAGGCGGACTGAAGAAAGCCGTGGCCAAAGGAGACATCTGTCCTGCTTTCGTATGCTCTGCGCACACAGGCGTTGGTGTGTTGGCCTTTTTAGATGCCGTCACACAGTATCTGCCTTCTCCGGAGGATGCTAATCCCCTGCAAGTATTGGAAAACAACAATCCCAAGGAAATGGTGGTCAAGGCCGACGGCGAGCTTTTGGGCTATGTGTTCAAGCTTTATGCCGACCCCAACATGGGCGACTATGCCTATCTGAGGATCTTCTCCGGAACCCTCAAGACCGGAACGGAGTTTTACATCCCGGAAAAAGAGGCAAAGGACAAAGCTGGTAACATGTATTATATGCTTGGCAAAACCAGGAACGACACCCAAGAGATCAGAGCGGGTGAGATCGGAGCCCTGGTCAAGCTGAAATACGCAAAAGCCTTGAACAGCGTTACGGCGGTGGGTTCCAAGCTGTCGCTTCCCCTGCCTGAACTGCCCACACCAACCTACTGGCAGATGATCCGCGCAGCGCAGCAATCCGACGAAGACAAGATCGGCCAGTCCCTGCAGCGCGTAATCGCCGAAGACCCAACCATCCGCTATGAACTCAACCAGGAAACACATGAAAACGTGATCTCCGGAATGGGGGAACAGCAGCTTCAACTGGTTCTGAAAAAGCTGAAAAACCGCTATAAAGTGGAAGCGATAATGAAAGACCCCCGCATCCCTTACAAAGAGACCATCATGGGCGCGGCGGAATCCCAATACCGCCACAAAAAGCAATCCGGCGGACGCGGCCAGTATGGCGAAGTGTATTTCCGCATCAAACCCACCGAGCGCGGAGAAGGCTTCCAGTTCATCAACGCGATCGTTGGCGGCGTGATCCCCTCAAACTTCATCCCGGCGATCGAAAAAGGCCTGGTGGAAACCATGGAAAAGGGTATCATTGCAGGTTATCAGGTGGTTGACGTGAGCGTTGAGGTCTATTATGGCAGCTACCACGACGTTGACAGCTCTGAAATGGCTTTCAAGATCGCCTCATCAATGGCGCTCAAGGAAGGCTTCAAGAAGTGCAAACCGATCCTCCTCGAGCCCATCCACGACCTGGTGATCATTGTTCCCAGCGAATATATGGGCGACGTGATGGGCGACATCAGCACCCGCAGGGGACGCATCATGGGGATGGAACAGCGCGGCAAGAAGCAGTATCTGAATGCCCAGATGCCCGTGGCGGAGATTTATCAGTATTTCCCCGCCTTAAAATCGTTCACCCAGGGAAGGGGCAGATTTACCCAGAAATTCTCACATTACGAGAAGGTTCCGGACGAAATAGCGGCCAAAGTCATAGCCGCCTGGCAGGATTCGGAAGCCTAAACGATTCCCGATAATAGACAGATTCCTGGGGGAGGCTATGAGATATAGCCTGCCCCCTTTTTTCTTTCTTGACATTATATAGCCTGTTATGCAGACTGGCATAACAGTGACAATGATCAAACAACTATAAAGAGGTTCATATGTCCGGACACAATAAGTGGAGTTCCATCAAACACAAAAAAGGCGCGGCTGACGCCAAACGAGGGCAGCTTTTTACCCGCATCGTGAAAGAGATAATTCTGGCAGCAAAGAACGGCGGAGGTGACCCCGAAATGAATCCCCGCCTCAGAACCGCTGTGCTAACCGCAAAAGCGGCCAATATGCCCAGGGAAAACATCGAAAGAGCCATCAAGAGAGGCACTGGCGAGATTGAGGGCGCTGCATACGAAGAGATCACCTACGAAGGCTACGGGCACAACGGAGTGGGTATCGTGGTCGATGTGATGACCGATAACAAGAACCGCACCGTGGCTGATCTGAGACACGCTTTTTCCAAATATGGAGGAAACCTGGCGGAATCGGGTGCGGTGGCCTGGAACTTTGAGCAAAAAGGTTATTTCACCGTTCCCGCCGCGGGGCTTGACGAAGATGAGTTTATGATGCAGGCGCTGGAAGCCGGCGCGGAAGATGTGGAGCTGAGTGACGATTTTTACGAGATATACACAGCCCCCACCGAATTCCATACCGTTCTGGCAAATATGGAAAACATGGGGTTCCCTGTGGAGAACGCCGAGCTCACCAGAGTGCCTAAAAACACCGTAAACGCCGATGATGTGGCTCCCAAGCTGTTCAAGCTGATTGAGGTATTGGAAGAGTTGGACGACGTTCAGAAAGTTTATTCCAACTTTGAAGTATCCGACTCTATTATGGCGGCTCTCAGCCAGGAATAGTGCTGATCATCGGCATTGATCCCGGCAGCCGCTACTGCGGCTATGGATTGCTTGAGATCCAAAAGAAGCGGATCGTCGCTGCGGGTTGCGATGTAATTGATGTATCCCGCGAAAAGGATATCCTCAAGCGCCTGAACATGCTCTATAGCGCAATTGATGCCATATTGGACGAGTATAATCCGGATGTGGCGACCGTGGAAAGCATGTTCTTGCAAAGACACGTGCGCAGCATCTTCACCCTGGGGCATGCCCGGGGGGTTATCCTGCTTTCGATAGCCAGGCACAATCTGCAGATGCTGGAATACAGCCCCCGGGAGATAAAGAAAGCCGTGGTCGGCAATGGAAACGCGTCCAAACAGCAGGTGCGCTACATGGTGAGCAAATTGCTAAACCTCAAATCCGCGCCCAAGCGGGATGACGCCTATGACGCCCTGGGAATCGCTTTGTGCCATTATCACAGGATAAAATACGAATTATGATCAGCTATATCCAAGGCACCCTTGTCAGCAAACACCCTGTGACGGCGGTGGTGGAAACAAAAATGGGGATAGCTTTCGAGCTGGGCATCCCGGTGAGCACCTTTGAAGCGTTGCCCGACGAGGGCATGAGCTGCCTGCTTTACACCCATCTGCACATCAGCCAGGACGATGTGCGCCTGTTTGGATTTGCCACCAAGCTAGAGAAGGAATTGTACCAGCAGTTGGTGCGCATTTCCGGGGTGGGCCCCAAAATAGCCCTCTCGATCCTGTCCACTTTGTCGATCCAGGCTTTTGTAAAAGCCATCGAAAGCGAGGAGACTGCCCTCTTGAGGAGGGTGCCCGGGATAGGACTCAAGTCGGCTCAACGCCTGGTGATTGAGTTGAAAGGCAGGGTTGCTCATCTGCTCGATGATCTGCCCTCCGCGGGCAAGTCCATGGATGGCATGGCCGCTCTGGAAGTAGAGACGGCGCTGGAATCCCTGGGCTTCAATCTGCGCGAGATCAAAAGAGAGCTTAGCTTGCTGCCGTCGGATGCCAGGAGCATGAGCAGCGAACAGTTGATTAAAGAAATGATCAAACGGCTTTACCAGAAGACAAAATAATGTTCCGCGCCATAGCATACCAAACGATTCTCAAGGTCTTCAAGAATCTGGAGTTTTCCGACGCCGTATTGCGCCAGAGGGCGGCCAAGATTCACGGCGAGCCGTCCAACATTCCGCTGTTTTACACCCTGGTCAAAGGCGTGGTCAAGCAACGCCTCAAACTCGACTTTATCCTCTCCCACTACACGGATGACAAGAAGTTTGAGGCCACCGATATCAAGATCAAGATCATGCTATACATCGGGCTCTACCAACTGATGTATATGGATTCCATTCCGGCGCATGCGGCGGTTAATGAAACAGTGGAACTGGCGAAAACCACCCTCGGAGACAAGGTGGCGGATTTTGTCAACGCGGTGCTCAGGGCCTGGCAAAGAAACCCTGAGATCGAATATCCTTCTGACCCCGTCCACCGGATCGCCTGCGAGCATTCCTACCCTCCCGAACTGATAGAAAAGTGGATATCCATCTGGGGCGAGGAAAATACCGAGTACCTGGCAATCTATTACAATGAGAATCCCAAGCTGCATCTGCGTGTCAATTCCACTGCCACCACCCCGGAAAAGCTGATCCAGTATTTCGCCAAGCGGGAGATTGTCGTGGAAAAAGCTCCAGCATGTTCGCAGATGCTCATTACGGACAACGCCGATGTGTTGGATGATGTCGCTTTTTCGGAAGGGTATTTCTCGATTCAGGACTGTTCCTCGGCGATGGTGGTTGATCTGCTGGATCCGCAACCTGATGAAAACATACTCGATCTTTTTGCCGCTCCGGGCGGGAAATGCACCTACATTGCGGAAAAGATGGAAAACACCGGCGAGGTCGTGGCCGTGGACAAAATTCCCAGCAAAATGAAGCTGCTCAAGCAGGCTGCTGACCGGCTTCAGCTCACCAACATCAAGCAGATCGTAACCGACGCTTTCAAGTATGGCCCGGTGGCGCCCGCTTATCACAGGGTTTTGGTGGACGCCCCCTGCTCAGGCTGGGGAGTTTTTGGCCGCAAAGCCGACCTCCGCTGGCAGGCTCATCAGAATCTTAACGAACTGGTAAAACTGCAGGCCAAGGCCCTGGAATACGCCGCCAATTTCGTCGCCAAAGGGGGAACCCTGGTTTATTCCACCTGCACCTTGAACCCCGCCGAGAATGACGAACAAATCAAGAATTTCCTGGCCCGCAATAAGAACTTCACTTTGGTGGATGCCGCATCCTATCTTGACCCACTCTATGTGGATTCGTCTTTTTACCGGACGCTTCCTTTCAAGCACAATATCGATGGCGCATTTGCCGCCAGGATGGCCAAATCAACTTAGGAACCGATATGAAAAAGAAAAAGTCCAAAAAAGCGCTTTACATCATCGGCATCGGTCTGGGCATAATATTCCTGAGCGCTTTTGTGACCAGCCAGATCATCTTCCCCGTCCTTTTTGGCAGAGCAAAAAATATTGAGGTGCCAAACCTGGTAGGCTCCACCATCTCAGTTGCCAGAAACGATCTAAAACAATTGGGACTGCATGTGATTGTGAGGGATTCAGTCTGGTCGGAAGATAAAAAGATCGATACCATCCTGGAGCAATTTCCCGAACCGGGGAAGAAGCTTAAACCAGAGGGAGTGGTTCAGGTCGTGGTTTCCATAGGTTCCAGGATGAGACCCGTCCCATCCCTGATTGGCGCCACTTATACCGAGGCGTATATGAGCCTCAGAAACAGTGGTTTCAAAGCAATTGTTGCCGACTCGGTCTATTCGGAAAGCTACCCTGTGAATACGGTCGTGCGCAGTTCGCCTTCCGCCAACAAGATGCTGGAACAGGGAAAGTCGGTGAGGCTGTATCTCAGCAGGGGCCCCGAACCTCATTACAATGAAGATGATGAGCTGCTGTTAGAGGAGTAAGCGGAGTTGAACCCTTTACTGCCTGCCGACAGAGCTTACCTCCATATCGAGATTGAAGTCAAGGCTGGCAAGCAGTGCCTTTTCAACCATCTGCTCGACTCAATTGAAGGCCTGGCAAGCAGAAGTGTTAACGCCAACCCGGACAAGCTGGATGTATATTTTGACCTCAAGCTGGAAAACGACTTTGAGCTTTTTCTTGAGGCGTGGAATTCTTTTTCTCATTCTGATAATAACCACATAGACTAACCATCTGAGCCTGATCGTTTTATTTCATGCAGTTTTGCAGGTAGTGATAGAGAAAAGAAATACTGGGTAGCGGATTCGAACAGATTATCAATAAGGATGGAGTATCTGCCTGTTCCCGCCTTCATACCTTGATCGCTAATTGATCGCTCATTGATCGCAGAGCAATCGCTGCACCGGAAATTACCTGGCGTTCAACAGGCGCTCAATGGAGCATGGGAACAGGAGGGAATCAGGACAGCTTTCAACACACCTAAAAAGAGCTGTCCCAAATGCCACTCGAATCGAGTAAAGAAAGCCCCCGGTCATTGTATCCGAAAACCGGGAATGAAAAAGCCGCCTTATGCAAGGCGGCCTATATCATTTCTGATGAAGTATTACAACAGTTCTATAACCAGGAACTTTTGTTTGCGGAAGTGGTCCGGATCGGTGACTGTCAGCACATATTCGTTGCCCACTTTTTCCACCTTGTAGGATGCAGCAACATGGTTGGAGAGCACAGCGTAACCCTTTTTAGTAACGGGGAAGCTGATGGTCTGCTGATCCAACAGGTTAAACTCCGTAAATTTGCTGGTATCGATTTCCTTGGTCACCACCGATACTCTGCCGATGCCCAGGATTCCGCCCTTGCGGTTGATGATACCTTTGTTTATCAGTTCCTTGCGGGTGCCAACAACGTAGAACTGCCTGTTGCTTTCATAGGTCTGGTTGGAAATGACGCCTTCCTTGTCCTTGATCAGGCTTTCGCGCTTTGCTATCTCGGCCTGGGATTGCTGTCGTTCGCTGTCCAGGGTGGCGCTCATTTCTCCCAGTCTGCCTTCCAGTTCTGCCACGATCTTCTCTTTGTCGGCCACAGAAGCTTTTAATTTGTTCACGATGTTTTGGATGCTTGCCAGTTGGTTTTTACTGTTCGCCAGTTGCGATTCCAGACTGGCAATCCTCTTCTTGTCGGCTTCGATCTGAGAGCGCATCTTGGTGATGGTGCTCATCAGTTGTGATCTGCGTTCTTCCGGTGTGCTTCCCGGAGCTTCGCCCACCACGCCAATGCTGCCAAACAGATCGGCATCCATGGAGTCCAGACTGCTCTGGATCTCGTTCAGGGTGGAGGTGGAGCTTTCATACAGTGCTTGCAGCTCCTCATTGCTCTTCATCAGGGTCTTGGCTTTATTGGCTGAATTCATCCACATCGCGCCAAAAATGATAGCGGCTATGGCCAAAATCGCCAGAATTATCCATGAACTTGTTTTCATGCTTGACTCCTTGCGTGCAATTTATTGCATGGTACAAAGATCAGACAGGCCATGATCCTGTCAAGACCAAAAGAAAACGGCCTCTTATGCATTACTCTCTTCTCAAAGCCTGGTGTTTGGAAGCCTCCTCCCGGAGGCTGCGGGTGGAAAGCGTCTGGATCGGTTCTCCCGGCCTGCGCCTCCGCTTCAAGGAAAAGGAGGATTTGGTCCTGGTGATCAGCCGCGAGGATGCCTTTCCGTTCTTCGAACCCAGCAGGCCGAACAGCCCTCCCGGCGGGAAGGTCTGGAACCAACTCACCCACGCGGAGCTGTCTTCGATTTCCATCGACCCCGCTGACAGGATCATCCGTTTCTGCTTCCAGCAGTCGGATATTTACGGAGAGGATAGCCTCTGGCAACTGGTTGCTGAACTGGCCCCTCCTCATCCGAACCTGATCCTGGCACGCCAGGAACGGGAACTGATGATCGTGGACGCCCTCAATAAATATGGCTACGCGGATAACCCACAGCGCCAGATACTACCCCGTCTGCCCTATCAGCCTCCTCAGACATCGTTCCGGCCGCGGGAACAGGAACTTTCCCTGCCCCTGAGCCTGACCAGTCTGGCTACTGGCGAAACCCTCATCTGTCCGAGCTTCAACGCCTATTTCCAGGGGTATTTCACCCATGTTTTACAGGAGAGGATGGAGCAGGAGCACAAAAAACGGCTAATTGGCGCCTGGAACCGCGAGCTAAGCAAAGCTGCCTCCAAACTCGCCAAGCAGGAAGCTGAACTGGAGGACGCGGGCAGGCAGGAACACTGGAGGATTTGCGCCGAGACCATCAAACACAATCTCTCTGCGCTCAAAACAGGCCAGACCAGCCTGAAGGCAGTGAACTACTTCGATCCCGATCTGGCGGAGATTGAGATTCCCCTGCAGGCTGAACGCAGCCCCCATCAGAATTTGCAATATTATCTAAAGAAATACCAGAAAGCCAAAAGGGGAGCCGAAATCATCGCCTCCAACCTTGCTGCCACCCGCAAGGAGCTTGAACACCTGCGAAACATCATCGCCAGAGTGGAAGAGGGCAGCTTCACCGAGCTTCCTGCCAAAAACGGGGTTGCCTCTCTGGGCAAAAAGCTTGCCTTGCTGGATCGTCTTTTGCGTCTGCGCGTAAATGATGAATTTGAGATCGTGATCGGCCGCAAAGCCACAGAAAACGACTATGTTACGACTCAATTGGCCCAGCCCCATGATTGGTGGTTTCACACCCGCGTTTACCGGGGAGCCCACGTGCTGCTGCGCTGTTTCAAGAAAAGCACTCCCGATGACACCCTGATGTCACTCTGTTGCAGTTTGGCGGCCTGGTACAGCAAGGCCAAGTTTTCCTCCAACGTTCCTGTGGACTACACCCAAATACGTTTTGTGCGCAAACCCCGCCGCAGCGCTCCCGGCTATGTGACATACAGCAAGCACAGCACCGTATTCGCACAACCCAAAGATTTGCGCGCGGTAAGGACGGAGCTGGGCTTGTGAAACAGCGTGTCCGCAGTCTGGGCTGCCTTGCCAGGCTGAGCGAATACAGCGAGAGCAGCCTGATCCTCCGTTTCTTCACCCGCGACCTGGGGGCCGTATCGGTGTTGGCCAAAGGCATCCGCCGAGCCCAGACCCGAAATCAGCTAATGGCCTTGGGAGAATACGAGTTGAATCTGTATCCGCCCACGGAGTCAGGGCTCTATCTGCTGGGAGAAATCTCATCTGTTAAAGAACGCGACCTTTCTGCCAGCCCTCAACACTGGGCTGCCGCAGATTGCGCTTTGGAACTACTTTCCAGCCTTATTATCCCAACTGATGAAAGCCCTGTCTATTACGCATTGCTGGATTCATATCTGGATTATTTACAGACCTGCAAAGGCAGTGCCATCCTGCTCTGGTGGAGGTTTTTACTAAGGGTGTTCAACTTTTTTGGCACTCCTTTTGACCCCCTTGCTTGCAGCCTTTGCCAAGCCACGGAAGAAAGCATCGCCGCTTGTGATCGCGGCACAGGGGCCTTGCTCTGCCACAACTGTTTTGCAGCCTCTGAAAACAGCGATTCTCGTGATCGCCTCTCATCGGCAAGCTCAAAGCTGTTGCACCTGTTACCATCCATAGGCAACCATCTTGACGAATTGCGCCCATTACGAGAGGAGGTGAAAGAGCTTAACCAGCTTTTCGCCGATTTCTTCTTTGCCCACTTCAACTATCCCCTCAAGCTGAAAAGCCTGCAGGTTCTGGAACAGTTTTACCCTCCTGCCAGGGATTAGACCTGCTTTCCTCCATAAATAATCGACATTGCAATAAACTTCATTCTTTCCATAGCTCCATTTACTCCTCAAGCTGATTTCCCTTGCCAAAAATCCAGCCCTTCTTAAAAGGACTTCACAAGATTAATACAGTAGTTCTGGAGTGAATTTGAATATCGGAATTAAAGCCCTGCTGCTCGCGTTAGTCCTACTGCTCTGCGCCGGCCAGCTCTGCGCTACGTCCTTCGGTGAGCGCACCGCCCAAAGCCTCAAAGACAGGGGCATCCAACCCTGGCTAATCGTGATCCTCATCTCGATGCTACCCATCGTCGAACTGCGCGGTGCCATCCCAGTGGCAATGGCCGTGCTCGGGATGCCCTGGCCCCAAGCTGTGTTGCTTTCCATCCTGGGCAACATGCTGCCCATCCCTTTCATCCTGCTTTTCATAGATTGGTTCTTTGACCGTTTGCGTGTGTTCCGCTGGGGAGTCCGCTTCACAGACTGGATCACTGAGCGAGCCAACAAACGCAGCGCGGTGGTGGAACGCTATCAGGAACTGGGCCTCGCCATCTTTGTGGGCATTCCTTTGCCTGGTACCGGCGCCTGGACCGGCGCTTTGGTCGCCAAGCTGTTCAAGCTGCCCTTCTGGAGCTCGTTGTTGTGGATTTTCATTGGTGTGCTGATTGCCGCCGCCGCGGTGACCGCGCTCACGTTACTGGGATTGCTGGTAGTGACCTGAGATGGAAGGCAAAAAGATCTTCTGGTTGGTGGGCGAAGCTTCCGGAGACCTGCATGCCAGCCTGGTGATGCGCGCCCTCAACGCTGAGCTTCCCGGACTGCAACATATCGGCATCGGAGGCACGCGCATGCAGGCGGAAGGCCTTAAACCCCTCTTCCCCTTCGCCCGTTTCAATGTGATGGGTTTTGTGGAGGTGCTGCGGCATCTGGGCTTTTTCCTCAAGGTGCAGAATCGGGTCAAAAAGCTGCTCAAGGATGAGCGCCCCGATCTGGCCATCCTGGTGGACTATCCCGGCCTCAACCTGCGGATAGCTGCCCTGGCCGATGAACTGCGCGTTCCCGTGCTCTACTTCATCTGCCCCCAGTTTTGGGCATGGAAGCACGAAAGGGTGCACAAACTGCGTGCCAGCGTCAAGCATGTGGCCTGCATTCTTCCCTTCGAAAAGGAACTGCTGGATATCCACAATGTGTCCGCCACCTACGTGGGACACCCCATCGCGGAAGAGGTTAGCTTCGAACTTTCCCGGGAGGAGTTCGCGGCTTTCTATGGACTGGATCCTGCCAAGCAATGGCTGGGCTTCTTGCCCGGCAGCCGCGATGTGGAGATAAGGCGTATGCTCCCTATCTTTTTGGAAGCCGCCCGTCTTTTCGATCCCGACCGCTTCGAGTTTCTCTTTTCCAAAGCCCGCACGGTGAACCACTTCCTCTATATGGACCTTTTGCACAGCTCCAGCCTGCAACGTCCCTGCATCATCGACGGCTATCACTACGAGATGATGAAATACTGCGATTTTATCGTGAGCACCTCCGGCACCGCCACCCTGGAGACCGCCTTCATTGGAACCCCGCTGGTGATCTGTTACAAAGCGTCACCCATTTCCTATCAACTGGGTAAGCATTTTATCCGCGTAAGGCACATCGGGCTGCCCAACATCATTTTGGATGATGACATCCTGCCTGAGCTTATCCAGTCCGGACTCACCCCCACAGCGGTGAAAGATGCCGTCCTGGGCATCCTGGACGATCCTGTCCGCCTGGCTGAAATCAAACAACAGCTTTCACGCCTGCGCTCAATCTTGGCGGAGAAGCGCACCAGCGAGCAAATGCTGAGCCTTGTAAAGAATTTGTTGGGAATTGAAGTCTAAGCTGCTGTTCAAACTGGAAGCCCGTCTGGGGGCATGGTTATTGCGCTTGCTGCGCCTGAGCATCCGCTTCGACGTCAAGGCTCAACCACCCAATGACTACCCCTGCGTGTATATCTTTTGGCACCGCAATTTGTTGCTGATGACCCTGCAACGGGTGGATACCAACCCCGTGGTGCTTGTTTCCTCCTCGCGGGATGGAGAGCTGATCGCCGGACCACTGAACCGCCTGGGCTATCACACCGTGCGCGGTTCGAGCACCCGGGGAGGCTCACTGGCGCTCAGGCAGATGCTGCGCCTGGCGCAAGACCACAGCCTGGCCATCACCCCTGACGGTCCCAAAGGTCCTGCCGAAACCGTTCATCCAGGCTTGTTTGAATTGGCCCTGCTGGCACGCATTCCCATCATTCCCGTCGCGGTGGATGTGAATCGTGAGTGGGTGTTCAATTCCTGGGACCGTTTCCGTTTTCCGCTTCCCTTCTCGCGTATCAAAGTGCGCTACAAGCAGCAGATCTGGGTACGTTCCAAAACGGATTTTGCCATCGCGGAATCAGCCCTGCGCCAGTCTCTCAGTTCCTTTGAGACCGGTTTGTGGCATCGGGATTCCTGAGCCGTTTCACTCCAGAGGATAGTTGCAGCCCAAGGTTTGGGAGGACTGGATCAACACCCGGTTGCTGATCAGTTGGTTCATCTGGGTCAACTCCAGGCTGTAACTTGCCTGCCAGCCCAGATCACGCACCGCGTTGGCGGGAATCGTGAATCCCCGCTCCCCGGGATCAAGCGCCAGCACATACTCATCCCTCGTCCCTTCCTCGTTTTCCGCGCTTAATCTGAGCACCTGCCCCTGATTGTCTCCCTCCAGATCCCAAAACAGGGTAGCCTCGCTATGTGGCGAAAAGTCAGCAGGGAAGTCCGCTCTGGCTTCCATAACGGTTTGCAAGGAGGCGTGAGTCAACAAGATTCCGTCGGCGACAATCCAAAACTCATAGTTCATCCCAGGGGTCAGGTTGGCACGTCCAAACCAGTGGCTACCCCAGTTTTCCAGCCAGTAGGAACGATCTCCAAACTGGATGTAAACTGAGTCCGGATCCGGATAATCGTTTTCCTCCCCGTTCCAGCTCAGCACCAGGTTTTGCCAACCATCGCCCGCCCAGGGATCTTTTGGGGAAATGAACAGAGTCCACAATATTTCCCGTGACTCTTCACGCACACTATTCACCGAACAGGCACCCAAAACCATTCCAAGCAGCAGGGCCGCTACCAGCAACATATATCCAAATCGCATTGTCTCTCCTTTTCCTGTTCTATATACTCCGCTGACAACCTCTTCCCCCACATTTTTGTGGCCATCGCTCGCGAAACATGGGTAAATCCGGAAAGAACAGTTGTATCATATAGGGCTGAGATTCAGCAGCAGCCTTCGCTTTACTGCCATCGGGTTATTTATTCCCTCCAGATATTGCCATCAACCATCCTCATATTGCTTCATACCGCCCTCCTTTGCTGCTACTGGCTTTGGGGGTATCATCCTTAGGTATGCGGTTGCGAAGTTAAGGATGACCCCAGGTTGACCCCATGTTGAGTGGCAGTTGCAAAGGGGAGCCATCGGCAGGTGAGTTATGAAGTGACACCCCAAATGTCATATAGCCATCACTGTGACAAAGAGACATAAACCTTTATCCGGTGCAGATATGCTTAGGACTGCTTTCGGAAATCTGTCACAGTGGTTTTGGACTTCTTTGGACTGGCTTGTGACAGCTTTGTGTCAAATACAGACTCTTTTCAGACTGGCTTCGGAACTGGCTAAATCTCAACGAAATTGACCAGTTAGTAAGACTTGCAGTGCAAGTTGAAGGATTCCGCTGACGCATTTGGTTGTTTTCTGAAAGTAGTCTAATGTAAGGTGATTTAGGTCCACATTAATATGTTATTCGCATTCTCCTTCAGTTTCGTCGTCTTCCAGTTCAGGCAGGATGTTTTCTTCAAGCAGCAGGGAATTGTCTTGAAGGGCTGCTTCCAGATCGGAGATAGACCAGTTACCCTCATGCCTGCCGATGCCATACATAAAATCGGGGAAATGCACAAAGGAGGCAATCCTATCACCAATTTGAACTGTGAATTTTCCGTCGATAACCACTGCGACAGGGAAATGCGTAGAGGGAAGCCCAAAACTATGGATTAGTTCAAGGTTAGCTTCATCTTCGATATCGTGGTATCGGATATCATACAAGTCACGAAATCTATCCAGTGCTTCATTGATCTTTACCAGAGCATTTTGAGATGGCCCCCTGTTCTTGTAAAAGACATTAATGATAGGTTTTCCAGTTTCAATGGCTAACAGGACGGAGCTTAGTGAAACTAAGACTATGATGATGAGTGTTACGTAAGCATGGTTCATGTTAACTCCTAAAGGTTATGATATCCAGCGTTTTTTGATGAAGTGTTTGCTCAGGCTGAAGATGAGGATACAAAAAGCGGTCAGCACAGCAAACGACATGGGAATGGACATGAAGTTTCCGCCCCTTATCAAGCCACGCATGATGTCCACGCCGTATGTTAAAGGCAAAGCATAGGATAGAGGTCTGATGAGAACAGGCAGTTTGGAAACAGGCAAAAACAAGCCGCAAAGGAAGATCATCGGAAAACGGAAGAAATTGGAAAAGGTTTGAGCTTCGAAGACCTCACTTACAGCCACGGCAATGAGCAAACCCAGAAAAGTGGAAACCACTGTGACCAGGAAGACAGCAAGGATCAGCAAAGGCCAACTGGAAACATAGATATCTGCGATGAACGAAGCCATGAGGATCGGGATCATCGCATTGACTATCCCAAACAAGATCGCGCCGCTAGTCTTGGCAAACATTAGCAGGTCAAATGAGATCGGAGCCAGCAGCAAGCGGTCGAAAGAACTGTTCTTTTTCTCGAAGGTGACCGTCACCGCTAGCATAGAAGTGGTGCCAAACAGAATCGAGATTGCCATTAAACCCGGCAGCAAGGCAGGAATGCTGTCCAATCCACTCCCAGAACGGATGAGAAACATTCCCGTCCAAGCCAAAGGAAAGATGATTCCCCAACTGATATTGGGAGGTTTCAGATAATAGGTGCGCATATCTTTGAGCAAAATGTTCCAAAAGGCTATCCACTTTTTCATTTTGCTCCCCCTTTTTTCTCTTTGTCTTTTCGCATAGTATCAGCTTCCAAACCGGTAATTCTAACGAAAACATCCTCCAGACTGGGAGTGATACGTTTTGCTTCAGTAACATCAACACCCCATTCCTCCAAACACATTACAATGGGAGTTATGTTGATGGGTTCTGATGACTCCACCCGGAATGTGTTATATTTCAAATAAGAAAAACTCATAGTGCCAAACTTGGCATTTAGTCTCTCGGCAATGTCTGGGTTTTTGCCTTTATGAGTTACATGAAGATAGTGTTTCCCCTCGTTATGTTTCAAGAGATTGTGAACTGTGTCCACAACCACGATCTTTCCCGAAACGATAAAAGCGATGCGATCGCAAAGACGTTGTGCCTCTTCTATATAATGGGTGGTTAGAAGAATCGTGGTGCCTTGCTTATGCAGCTCTTCGATCATAACTCTTAAAGCTCTTGCACTTGCTACATCAATTCCCGTGGTTGGTTCATCGAGAAAGAGGACCCGAGGTTTGTGGATAATGCCTGCTGCTATGGTAAGCTTACGCTTCATCCCTTTGGAATAGCCACCGAATTTTCGGTTGGCTGCCTCGTTGAGATTAAAAGCTGCCAGTAATCTTCTGGCTTCCTGCTCTCGCTCTGCCTTGCCAATGCCATACAATGAAGCACAGAAACACAAGTTTTGATAACCCGTCAGCTCCGGATACAGATTACTCTCGTCTGGAACAACCCCGATCAAATGTTGTGCAGCTTTGGGATTCCTGGAGCAGTCTATGCCTGCGGTTTTGATAGAGCCGGAATCTGGCTTGGCAAGCCCTGTCAACATCTTGATCGTGGTGGTTTTACCCGCTCCATTGGGTCCCAAAAAGCCAAAAAGCTCGCCGGTTCTTACTTCAAAACTTATATCATTAACGGCTTTCACCGCTTGGAAGCTTTTGCTAAGATTCTGTACTGCTATATCGATGTTGGTCTTATCCATCAATACTCCTTTGCTATTTATGTCAGTCGGTTTGCCTGATGATCAGGATAATAGTAATACCTTTTCTGTCAACCATGAACCACACTCAACCTCAACCGCATGACCGTTGTCACGATCGGCTAGATATCATCTACCTACATTTAATCGCCAACCCAGACACGGAAATCAGCATAAAAGGGGATGTAATAGCACCTGTTGGGCTGGTGATCAAACTGGATACGTTTCAGTGTAATGCCGTCGTTCAATCTAACAGCTCATACAGAGCTATCTGTAATGCTTCAGTCGCCCTTTCTATTATTTCAAAAGGCACTTCCCCAAACAATGCTTCTGGATTTTTAGCAATCATCGATAAAATCATTGATTGACAAGCTGAACGAAAGAAACAGGAAAACACATAAGTCCTAACTCAGATTCTGTTGTTTCATCTATTTGTCGCGTTGACAATTATGAGAGGCGCAAGATAGAACTTGACAGCATGGTGTCAATTAAATTAACAGTTCATTTGTAAAGCAAGGACAGGATAGGTGAAAAAATGACGGATAACTTATACCAGTTGATGCGCGGTTTTGTTTTGGAACGCTTCGCGATCGGCAAAGTCCTGGGTGTGGTTCGGGACAGTTCTGACAGTCACCTGATAGAGATCATCGGCAAATCCGGAGCGGGCAAATCATATCTGGTGGAGCCTCTTTTGGAGGGGCTGAAACAGAGTTTTAAGCAGGTGCGTTTTTTCTCTCCCCATCCGATGCAATACAATCAGTTTAGGCAGGTAATCAAGCTGTTGGTGGACATCCCCGACAAAAAGCTGGATGAGCTTCTGGAATTGCATAGGCAAAAGTTTGACACGGGTCGTAAATATGACCTGTTCAACTTCATCACGGAGCAGCTCAACAAGCTGAAGCTTCTTCAGCCGGTGGCGCTGATGATCGACGATGGGGACGTTCTGGACCAGTACACGCGTGATTTCCTGCAATATCTGGTGCAATACGCGGAGGACAGCGGCATCCAGATTCTTGTATTATCCCAAAAGCGGCTGTTCAGCTTTTCCAGTGTGGAGTTGATCCCCGCCTTCAATGTGGACGATTTGCAAAAACTACTGCACCAAGCTTTTCCGGAAGCAGATTTGGATTTTTCCAAAGAAAGCGAAATCCTGCAAAAGATCAGTGACGGCAACCTGATGATCGTGGAAAAGATCCTCTCCGAAATGGCTGCCAGCAAGCCCAAGGCGGTATTTGACCTGAGCCCGTTCCTGGACAAGTCGTTTGACCCTGTGATGATCTATCAGGAGGAGCTTGCCTCTCTAAGCACCTCACAACTGGAATTGCTGATCGCCATGTTTGTGTTGGATTCCGAATGGTCGCTTGAACTGGGTAAAGACCTGGGCTTGGGCAAGACACTCAAAAAAGACCTGGAAACGCTACTGAAACGAGGTTTGGTGCGTGTATTGGGAGATGGCTACGTGTTGCAGAAGAAACGCTCCCTGCATCAATGGATGAGGCAAAATCCTGATCTGTGTCAGCCAGCGCTGTTCCAAAAGCTAACGGAGCTGCTCGCTTCGCGTAAACAACAAACCCAGACGCTGATCCAACTCCTGCTTCTCAATAAGAAATATGACGCTAAAGCGGTTGCTGATGTTAGCAACCAACTGGAAATACTAAACGACGGCGAAAACCTGCTCCAACTCTATGAACAGCAGCTCAAACACACCAAAAAAGCCACCCTTCTGCTGGATCTGCACAAAAAGCTGGGTAATACTCTGGCGATTCTCAACCGTAAGGACGAGGCAGTGGACCATTTCCGCGAGTGCCTCCACATCTGTACTGAAAACAACCTTCCGGCGGAAGAAACAGTGTATCTTCTTGCCAACAACCTCTATCAGGTCAATTCAATCGCCTTTGCTCTGGAGATCATTAAAAAGTACTCTCCAGAAGGGATGGATCCATATTGGAAAGTCAAGATCCAACTGCTAAAGGCGGAAATCCTCACGGAATCGGAAGAGTTTACGGAAGCGCTGAGGGTGTTGGAGCAATGCATGAAGCTTTACTCGGCGATTCCTGATGCAAATCAACGCCAACTGGTGCAAGGCGAGGCTAAAAAAATCAAGGGAAAAATCCATTATTACGTGAACGCATACGATGAATCGCAATCTGCCTTTTCGGAAGCTGAAACGCTCTATGAACTGGCAAACGACCATCAAGGCCTGGCGGCAATTTATAACAACCAGGCCGTGCTCTACATGTTTCAGGGTGATTGGGAAAAAAGTGAGCAGCTCTTTCTGCGCAGCCTCAAGCTGGAAAAGGAAAACTACAACCTGAACGGCATTTCGGTGTGTTACAACAATCTGGGCAGCCTGATGGATGACAAGGGCGACACCCAACGCTCTATCTACTATCTGGAAGAAGCGCTCAGGCTGCAAAAGATGCTCAACGAGCCTTACAATATCACCAATATCTACAACAATATCGGCGTCACTTTGATGGACCACAACGAGTTCGCCAAAGCTGAGGACGCGCTTAAGAAATCACTGCAGACAGCCCAGGATTTTGGCTTCTTCCGCAATATGGTGGCTTCTCTGAACAACCTGGGCGCGCTCTATTTCAAGAAAGGCGACTGGAACCAATCGATAGACCTATATGAGCAGGCCATCCAAAAAAGCGAGGAGAACAACTTTACCGAGGGGATGTTGCGCTCTTTTACAAACTTAGGCGAAGTGTATGAGAAACAAGGTGAACTGAACCTGGCTTACGACCTCTGTTTCAAAGGATTGGAGCTGCTTCCACTGGTGTCCGACGACTATATCAAGGCTGAGCTTTACGGCAATCTAGGCAGCGTACTCACCAAACTCCACAAGTTCAAGGAAGCATATCCCTATCTGGTGGACAGCCTGGATTATTTTAAATCCATTAATTCCTGGGACAAGATCATCGAAGGATTCCAGAAACAGGCGGAATACTTTATCCTCACCCGCAACCACGATAGCGCAGACTACTATATCGGCCAGGCGCTCAAGATGGCGGTCGAACACAACCAGACCTTCGAGATCGGTAAAGCGCACTATTTGCGGGCACTGTTGGAACGCAAGAACCTGGAAGCCGCTAAACAGCATCTCTACAAAGCAATCGAGCTGTTTGTGGAAACTGCTAATAACTATGAGCTTTCGCTGGCAAATTACGAATTGGCGGAGGTGCTCTTCGAACTGCGCGAGTGGGAAAACGCCCTGCAAATCCTCAAGAACAACAAGCGGATCATCCAGGAATATGGTTCCATCAAGCTTTTGGAACGCAATGACATCCTGATGCAGAAGATTACCCGCGAGTATTCCGCTGAAATGAAGGATGTGAAGTTTGAGGAAAACCTGCTCAACCAATTCTACGAGATCACCCAGAAGCTGAACACAATCTCGGATCTGGATGTGCTGATCGAGCAATCGCTTGCCAGCCTGGTGGAGATATCGGAAGCGGACGGCGGCATCCTCTGTCTGCATAGCCATGGCACGGTTCCGGACTCATGGGACTATAAAATCTACAACAATTTCTCTCCCGACGACAAAGCCTATGACGACTTTATGGGCATCTGCGCGCAGATTTATCAGGCCAATGAGCTGAAAGACTACAAACAACCACATTTTGCGCCCACTTACAACAATGTCCTCGTGATCCCGCTCTCCATCCGCAAAGACGTTCTGGGAGTGGTGTTGCTCTTCTGTAAGAGTGGAACGCACTATTTTTCTGAACGCATCATCAACCTGCTGAACGCGCTGAGCAACCAGGTGATCGTGATCATCGAAAACATCCGCTCGGCAAACATGGAAAAGACCCATGCCATTATCCGCGAGCAACTAAGCGAAAAGAACATCTATGCCAATATTATCGGTAAAAGCCCGAGCATGCTCAAGATCTTTGATGTGATCGATAAAGTGAAGGACACTCCCACCACGGTGCTTTTGGAAGGCCCCAGCGGAACGGGCAAGGAACTGATCGCCAGAGCACTGCATTACAGCAGCAACAGGCGCAACAAAGCATTTGTGGCACAGTATTGCGGCGCACTACCCGAAACTTTGTTGGAAAGCGAGCTTTTCGGCCATGTGAAAGGATCATTCACCGGAGCCGCCTATGACAAGAAAGGACTGTTTGAGATCGCGGACGGAGGTACCTTCTTTCTGGACGAGATTGCGGATATTAGCCAGAGCACACAGGCTAAGCTGCTCAGATTCTTGCAGGAAGGCGAAATCAAGCGTGTGGGCGCCACCAAGACCGGAAAGGTGAATGTGAGAGTAGTCTGCGCCACCAACGTGTCCCTATATGACAAAGTCCAATCCGGAGAGTTCCGCCTTGATCTCTACTACCGGCTCAACGTAATCCGCATCGAAGTACCCCCTCTCAAAGACCGCACTGGTGACGTTCCTCTATTAGCCATCCACTTTTTGGACAAATATAACAAGCGCATGGAAAAGAACATACTCGGAATCTCTGACGACGCGATGAAGACCCTTGAACAATATGAGTGGCCGGGCAATGTGCGCCAGCTGGAAAACGAGATAGAGCGGGCGGTAACGTTGGTGGAGGATGGTTCCTTCATCAAGAGTTCCGATTTTTCGGATCAGGTGTGTCGCTTCATGGAAAACAAGAAGACGATCAGCCTCCTGTCCACCAAGAAGACACTCAAAGACGCATTGGAAGACCTGGAGCGCAAGATGATAGCGGAAACAATGGAGCGGCTGGATTGGAATCAGAGCCACGCCGCCCGGGAACTTGGCATCTCGCGCCAGGGACTGATCCAGAAGCTCAAGCGCTACAACCTCTACAAAGAGGAAGCTGGCGAATAGGGAGGTATAGGGCTTGGAAACTAACAAAGGGTTCCGCAACAGCCTTGATTTTTGCGCCATCGACATCGAAAGCACTGGCCTGAAACCGGAACGGGCTGAAATCATTGAATTGGCGGCAATCCGTTTCCGCAGCGGCGAGGAAGTTGCACGCTTCAACACCTTGGTAAGGCCAAAACGGGGAATACCAAAGTTCATCGAGTTTCTCACCAACATTTCACCCCAGGATTTGAAAGGAGCTCCACAGCCAAAGGACGCTCTGAAGGATTTTGTGGACTTTGTGGGAGAGGATATTCTTGTGGGGCACAACGTGGGCTTTGACCTGAGCTTTATCAACCACCATTGGGCTTTGCATGGTGGCATCGCTCTGGCTAACCGGAGCTGGGACACTGCCGAAATCTCGCGGGTATGGTTACCTTACACCTCCGACCATAAATTGACAACGCTGATAAAACATTTTGGCATAATACTGGAAAACGCTCATCGGGCAGACGCAGACGCCACCGCCACAGGAGAACTTCTGATTAGGCTGAGCGAGCACATCCTTGCCCACTATCCCCTTTTGGTGAATGCCCGCCTGCTTGATTTGAGCAAACAGGCCAGGTTGGATGATTCGCTCTACAGCTATATCTACAAGCTGGTGGAGTATCAACGTCGTTTCGCGCTCTCTGGCCCTAAGCCAAAACCGCCCCAGGCAATGAAGCCCAACGTATTGGAACATCATGGAAATGGCGATCCGCGGTTGGGGATAGAGGAAGTATTTGCAGAGCAGGGGTTGTTTTCCCAGAAATTCCCAAATTTCGAGTTTAGGGAGGGACAACTGGAAATGGCCAGGGAGATGGATGAAAGCTTCCGCGCCCAAAGGCATTTGGCTGTTGAGGCCGGCACGGGAGTAGGAAAGTCCTTCGCCTATCTGATGCCTGCCATAGCATTTGCGGAACAGCAAAAAGCACGGGTGGTGGTATCAACCAACACCAAGAACCTCCAGGAACAGCTATTTTTCAAAGATCTGCCCCAGTTGCGCGATATATTGCCCCTGCCTTTCAAAGCCACACTGGTGAAGGGGCGTGAGAACTATGTTTGCGAAAGACGCTGGCAGGAAATGATGATGGAGCAAACCCGCGGCATCAGCCCTTATGAAGCCCAGGCCTTGCTCTACCTCTTCATCTGGAAATATCTCACCAAATCTGGAGATGTATCCGAAAACTCATCTTTTGACCGCAACCGCTTTAACGTCGCCTGGCGCAGGGTGTATTCTGATTGGTATGCCTGCATGGGTCGCAAATGCCCACACAGTAAAAATTGCTACGTGATGAACCTTCGTAAACACATCGAGACCTCAAGTATCGTAGTGGCCAATCATTCATTGCTCCTGGCAGACCTGCGCATGGAAAACAGCACCTTGGGCGAGTATCAGTATCTGGTGATAGATGAGGCACACAATCTGACCTCCACTGCGGTGCGTCTTTTAGGCTTTGAATTCAGCTTCGCTGATGTGAATAATCTGATTAACCAGATATCCTCAGCGCAAAAACGGCGCGGCGTAGGCCTGATGTCACAGCTGGAGGGTGCCCTTGGCAAAAGCCTTGTTCCCCAGGCGGGCAAGGAACATCTGGAAGCTCTGATCCGAAATATCAGCGAACAAAGCAACAGCCTGCGCAAGACTGTCACGGCGGTCTTTACTGAAGCAGCCGCGCGCTGTTCAGCCTCAGATAGTTATGGAAAGCTGCGCATTAAGGACCCGGATGATCAACCCCTGCTTTTCGATCTGCTGGGCGACCTTACCAGCGGCTGGAAATCCTTCGTAAAAGATCTGAAGGCAGCCTCCAATGTGCTGTCATCCTTCAACAGCAAGCTTTTTCCCAACTATGACAACCTCAGCGAGAGCATGGCCTCGCTGTTATTGAGGGTTTCCGAGATGGAGGGCACCATTCTGACCCTGCAGTATCCGGACTTGGAAAACAACGCCCTGTGGATCGAAAATAGCCTGCGTTCTGACAGTAAAAACCCAGCCTCCTCGCTCTGTTATGCCCCCATCGATGTCTCCACCAATCTCAACGAGCTGCTCTACGAAACCGTGCCCAGTATCATCTTCACCTCCGCAACCCTTGCTCTGCGTGGCTCGTTCAAGTATTTCTTTTCCCAAAGCGGGTTGAGTCTGGTGCCGCAGGACAAGATAAAGGCCTGCATAGTTGATTCGCCCTTCGACTATGAAAACCAAGCCAGCCTGATGGTTAGCAGCTTTTTGCCAGAACCAAAGGACATGTTCTTTATCAACCAGGCCCTCGGTTGCTTGGATCAGATTGTGGAAGCCACAGATGTGGGCACCATGATCCTCTTTACCAGTTACAAAGACCTTAACAGTGTCTATGACCACATCAGCGAGAAACTATATCACAGTAAACGCCCCTTCTTTGCGCAGGGAATGGTAGGCAGCCGAAGCTCGATCCTGGAAGAATTCAAATCCCACACCAACGCTGTGCTCTTGGGCACAAACTCTTTCTGGGAAGGGGTGGATATTCAGGGTGATTCGCTCTCGCTTCTAATCCTCTTCAAGTTACCCTTCCAGGTGCCATCCGAACCCGTCGTGGAAGCATTGATAGACAAGCTTGACCGCGAGAAGAAGGATTCTTTCATGCACTTCATGCTTCCCAACGCTCTGCTCAAGCTACGTCAGGGTTTCGGACGCCTGATCCGCAGCCGGAAGGACCGGGGTGTGGTGTTGATTATGGATTCACGTGTTTCCAAAAAACATTATGGCGTATATTTCAAGCAGGTACTCCCCGCCAAATGTCTGGAAATGCGCAGTGAACTTGATCTGATCAGCGCTATCACACGCTTTTTCAACCGTACCAAACAGGAAAGATATGATGAGAAAACTGATAACTAATAGATTTGCTGACCTGGTGGACAGTCAGGTCATCCGCTTTGACGAACCGCTGAAAGAGCACAGCAGCTTCAAGATTGGAGGTCCGGCGGAAGTTTTTTGCCAGCCCCAAAGTTACTCCCAATTGATTGAACTGCTTGCTTTCGCGCTGGAACATGCCCTACCCTACTTTATTTTGGGCAAGGGATCCAATCTGCTCATCAGCGACGCCGGACTTGACTCTCTTGTGATCCACACGGGTAGACTTGACAGCATCGAAAACGATGAAAACTACCTCAGCGCAAGGTGTGGAGCAAGTTTGAAAGACCTCTGCCTCAAAGCCATGGAGCTTGGCCTGTCTGGATTGGAATTTGCCTCCGGGATTCCCGGATCGGTGGGTGGAGCAGTATTTATGAACGCCGGAGCCTATGATAGCGAGATCAAGGATGTATTGTATTGCAGCAATTGCCTCGTTCCCAATCTGGAAAAACTACGCTCCAAGACTCCGATCCTTCATCTGAAAGCCGCCGAACACCAGTTTTCCTATCGGCGCAGTGTCCTGCAGGATTTGGGATACATCCACCTCAACAGCGTATTCAAACTAACTCCCGACGATCCGGACAAGATCAAACAACGCATGGATGCGTTAAACAAGCAGCGCTGGGACAAACAACCTATGGATCTGCCCAGCGCCGGTTCGGTCTTCAAAAGGCCGGTCGGGCACTTCGCGGGGAAATTGGTGGAGGATTGCGGTCTGCGGGGCTTCCAGATTGGCGGAGCGGCTGTCTCCAATAAGCATTGCGGGTTCATAGTAAATCTGGGCGGCGCGACCGCAGCAGATGTTATGGCTGTGATCAGGCACGTGCAAACCACCGTGTTTGAGCGCTTCGGAGTGCGCTTGGAGACTGAGATTCGCCTCGTCGGCAAGTTATGAACCTCAAGAGATCGCAGTTCTGGCTGCCGGCACTGTTCCTGTTGGCTCTGCTTGCTCTCTGGCAGTTCCTGGCTGCGAGGGTAGTGGTCTCCTTCTGGGTTTTGCCTTCTCCCCTGGATGTGCTCAAGGTCTTTATCGAGTATCCCAACCTGATCTGGAACCATCTCAAACCCACGTTGTGGGAAAGCGTCGCCGGGCTGGCATTAGCCACCGTTATCGGCATCATCACTGCTTTGCTGATGCACGGCTCCAAGTTGTTCAAGCAAATCTTCTACCCCTATCTCATCGTGTCCCAGACAGTTCCAGTTATAGCTGTGGCTCCTCTGATCATCCTCTGGTTTGGCTATGGCATTTCCGCCAAGATCTTTGTGGTGGTGCTGGTCTGCTTCTTCCCTATTGCTTTGGGTCTGTTCGATGGTCTGAGGCAGGTTTCCATCGAGCAGGTGAGGCTGCTCCAGTCGATGGGCGCCAGCCAGTGGAAGATATACCGCCTCCTGCGCGTCCCCGCAGCGCTACCGAACTTCTTCACCGGTCTGAAGCTGGGAGCCACTTACAGTGTGATGGGAGCCGTCTTTGGAGAATGGCTGGGTGGCAACGCGGGAATGGGAATCTATCTGACCAGAGCCACCAAATCGTTCCGCACTGCGCATGTATTTGCTGCCATCATTACGATCGTTTTGCTCTCACTGCTTCTTTTTGGAGTGGTGTATCTGCTCGACCGCCTGATCCTGGCCTGGCAGTATAAAAAGATCGATGAATACGAGGATATGTAGAACCGGCTACCATTTCCAGGGCAGCAGGTAGTCCTTGATCTCCTCGTTGTAGTAGCGGTCTGTCATGGTGGCGATGAAGTCGCGCACTTGCTCGGCGGGAGAGAATTGCTCCAGATAATCTGAATGCTTGTGATCCAGGAAATGCTTGAACACTTTGGATGAACGGTTGTCCTCTTTGATATCTCGCAGATATTTTTCAAACATGATTCCCATTGTGCGGTGGATAATGCGGTTGGATTTTTTTACCTCTTCATCGGTGTAAATATGCTTGTAGTTGAACTTCTTGAGTTCCAGAAGATAGTGGCTGGTCTCCTCATCGAATGCGATCCAATCCTGGTCAAAACTGTTCACAATCACACTTTTAATCAGTGTTTCTATGATCTGGCTGTTGGTATTGCCCAGTTTGGCAGTCACGTCTTGGGGTAGGTCTTCCCGCTTTAGTATGTTGAAGCGGATAGCGTCCTCTATGTCCTGGCCGATGTATGCGATGGTGTCGGTGATGCGGACTACGCATCCCTCCAGGGTCGCGGGCATCCAGTCCATATTTCTGCCCGCTTTCTTTTCGCGGATGTATTCAGTGATGCGCTGTTCAGTCTTATCTTTTTCTGGCATGAGCAGGGTGTTATGCACTTCGCCATCGTGGGATATGATGCCGTCACGCACTGGAAATGTGAGATTGAGTCCCCTTCCCTTGCGGGATATGTGGTCCACGATATGCAGGGATTCAATGTTGTGGTGAAACTTGCCAATGCCATGTTCTACGCAGGCTTTGGAAAGCGCCACTTCACCGTCGTGCCCAAAGGGAGCGTGACCCAGATCGTGTCCCAGGGCTATAGCTTCGATCAGTTCGGTATTGAGGCCCAGGTATTTGCCGATAGTTCGTGAAATCTGCGACACATAGGCGATGTGCAGATTACGGTTGGTCATTTCCTCATCGATCAGGTTTGTGAATGAGAATACCTGTGTCTTGCCATGGTAGCGGCGGTAGGAACCGCTGTAGAGGATACGATCGCGGTCCACGGCAAATTTTGTGCGCATCTCATCCGCGACTTCATCTTTCTTTCGTATCGCGTCTGTATCCCGGTAAGCCCGGGGACCAAGGCTACATTGAGATTTCTTCTTTATTTTCTCGTAAATCTGGTTAAGTTTGTTTTGCATTTTTACTCCATCCGCCCTCTTTTATACATTCTAAAGCGATTGTCTCCAAACACAAGTCTAATTTGTCTTTGTCTGGTGAAACATCTGGGTGATTTCATAATCATTTCGCTTTAACATCTTCCTCATTTTCAGGCAGTTATCTGATGATCTGTTGATGTCCGGTTGATTTTCTGTCTGGCGATTGCTCAGCGGTCAGTGGGCGGTCAGTCAGTGATCAACGTATGAGGGACAGTAGGCAAACCAAGCCACGGTCTTCCCCATTTTGACGGATACAAACAAACAAGGCGTCGGCGATGGCGGCGACCTACTCTCCCACACAGTTGCCCATGCAGTACCATCGGCGCAAGCAGGCTTAACTTCTGTGTTCGGGATGGGAACAGGTGTTGCCCCGCTGCTATAACCACCATCGCCAACGCCTCGCTAAAAAAACAAGCCTGTCGGCAATGAGCTATCCGCGGTACGAGCAATCGTAACACACAAAAAAATATATGGTGAAAGCCAATCGACTGATTAGTATCACTCGGCTGAACGCGTTGCCGCGCTTACACCTGTGACCTATCAAGGTTGTAGTCTCCAACCTGTCTGTAGGGAAATCTTATCTTGGAGTTGGCTTCCCGCTTAGATGCTTTCAGCGGTTATCCTCACCGAACGTGGCTACCCGGCAATGCAATTGGCATCACAACCGGTACACCAGAGGTTCGTCCACACCGGTCCTCTCGTACTAAATGCAGAGCTCCTCAAATTTCCTACGCCCACGAAGGATAGGGACCGAACTGTCTCACGACGTT